>NZ_JAAKSL010000001.1:0-738535 GCF_049173895.1 Aeromonas sp. 602200 | reverse complement strand
CCAAGGTCGTGGTGAACAAGCGCGAGACATTTTTCGGGAAGACGTTTCTCACTGATATAAGGGATCTTTGATATGGCTGGAACCAGTTTGTTGGCCCTGCTCGATGATATCGCCAGCGTGCTTGATGACGTGGCGCTGATGACCAAGATGGCGGCGAAGAAGACCGCCGGGGTGTTGGGGGATGATCTGGCCCTCAACGCGGAGCAGGTCTCCGGGGTGCGTGCCGAGCGGGAGCTGCCGGTGGTGTGGGCGGTGGCCAAGGGCTCATTTCGCAACAAGCTGATTCTGGTGCCCGCAGCCATCGCCATCAGTGCGCTGGTGCCCTGGCTTATCACGCCTCTCTTGATGCTGGGAGGCGCTTACCTCTGCTTTGAAGGGGCCGAGAAGCTGGCCCACAAGTTCCTGCCTCATGAAGTGAGCGAGGGTGAGGCACACACTGCTCCTATTCCCGATGATCTGGTGGCCTTCGAGCAGCAGAAGGTGAAGGGAGCGATCCGCACCGATTTTATTCTCTCTGCCGAGATCATCGTCATCGCCCTTGGCACGGTACAGGGTGCAAGCCTCGCGCTGCAGCTCTCGGTGGTGGCTGGCATCGCCCTGCTGATGACCATCGGGGTCTACGGGTTGGTGGGGCTGATAGTCAAGCTCGATGACATCGGTCTGCATCTGCTGCAAAAGCACGATGGCAGCGCCCTGCGCCGCGCGGTGGGGCAGGGACTGTTGGTGACGGCTCCTCGTCTGATGCACCTGCTGGCACTGGTCGGCACCATCGCCATGTTTATGGTGGGCGGCGGCATTCTGGTGCATGGCTGGCCCTTTGCCCATCACCTGATTGAAGGCGCAGCCGCTGTTGTCGCCACCCTGCCCACAGTAGGGGCCGTACTGGCGGCGGTGACGCCGACTCTGCTTAACGCCGTGGCCGGTGTGGTGGCGGGTCTGCTGCTGGTTGCCGTGATGACGCTGGTGAGCCGTCTTGCCCCAACCAAGGGATAAGCGAGCCTGCGGGCCATTGTCTCTTTTTTCCTCTCTTCATTTATTGGCCTTCGGGTTGCCCGGTGTCGGACTTGCTGCCCGCAGGTCTGTTGCACCTCCCGATAAAGGCCTTTGCGAGAAGCTATGTATCAACAACAGTGGAATAACGACCATATCTACCCGGGCCTCGACAGTCCCGAGCTGGAAGCGGACATGCGCGCAGCCCGCCACGCGCTGGAGGAGCTGACCAGCTATATGGCGGGTCTGGACATGGTGCGCGGTGATGACGCTGCACTGCTGGATTTCTTGCGGGAAGTGCGGCTGCGCGCCCGTGATATTCGTCATATCGGCTGGAACGTCGCCATTCTGGCCGCCTGCCGTGGCAGTCAGGATGCGCGGGATCCGCAGGCCAAACAGCTGGCGTCCCGCGCTCGCGCCCTCAACGCCGATCTGTTCAAGACACTGGCGCCGGTGGAAGATCTGATGCTGGCGTTGCCGGAAGAGGAATTTGCCGCGCTGATGAGGGATCCGCTGCTCGGTGAAGAGGCGTACCGCCTGCGCCACGAGCGTCGCTTGCAGGATCAGCGCCTGCCGGTGGAGGCGGAGCAACTGGTGATCGGTTTGGGCACCGATGGTCTGCACGCCTGGGGCAACCTCTATAACGATCTGGTGGGCAAGATCCGGTTAACCATTGATGGCCGCGAGATGGGGTTGGCCGAGGTGAGCAATCTGCTCTCCAGTCCGGTGCGTGCCCTGCGCCTTGAGGCGTTCGATGCCATCAGCGCCGGTTGGGAAGGTGAGCAGGAGACGGTTGCCGCTATCCTCAATGCCCTCAACGGCTGGCGGCTGGAGCTGGCCCGTCAGCGTGGCAACACCCGTGTGCTCGATGCGCTGGATCTCTCCTGCCATCAGAGCCATATCGAGCGTGCCACCCTCGATGCCCTGATGAGCGAAACCTGGCGAGCCCGTGGGTTGGGCCAGCGTGCGCTGGAGCTGATGGCCGAGCGCCTTGGTCTCGATGATCTGGGGCCGGAGGATCTCTTTGCGCCGCCTCCGGCCGTCAGCAGCCGCGAGACCCCGTTCGAGGAGGCGATTGAGTTGATTGCCGATGCCTTTAGCCGTTTCGATCCCGAGATGGGGGCGTTTGCCCGCATGATGGCCGAGAAGGGGTGGATTGATGCGGCGCCCACGCCAAATCGCCGCACCGGCGCCTACTGCACCAAGTTTGCCGAACCGGTCGAGCCGCGGCTCTTCGTCACCTATGCCGGCACCATGGACAACGTCATCACTCTGGCCCATGAGCTGGGTCACGCCTGGCACAACTGGGTGATCCGCGATCTGCCGATGAGTCAGCGCAGCTATCCCATGACGCTGGCCGAAACGGCCTCCATCTTCGCCGAAACCCTGGTGCGCAGCGCCCTGTTCGAGCAGGCAGAAAGTCCCGAAGAGCAGTTGGCCATCGCTTGGGCCGAAGCCGATGGCGCTGCCACCTTCTTGGTCAATATCCCGGCCCGCTTCGATTTCGAGCAGGCCTTGGTGGCAGAGCGGGCGCAGGGTTATGTGCCGGCAGAGCGGCTCAAGGCGCTGACTGACGAGGCATGGGGGCGTTGGTATGAGGGGAGTCTGACCCGCTATCACCCCATGTTCTGGGCGGCCAAGGCGCACTTCTCCATCGCCGGGTTTGGCTTTTACAACTACCCCTATCTGTTCGGTTATCTGTTCAGCCTCGGGGTCTATCAGCAGTTGATGAGCCGCAAGGCGGCGGGGGAAGAGGGCGTGGCCGAGGCGTATCGCGCCTTGTTGCGCGATACCGGCCGCATGAGCGCCGAAGAGCTGGTAGCCAAGCATCTGGGGCAGGATATCCGTGAGGCCGCCTTCTGGCAGGGGAGTCTGGCACAAGTAGCGCAGGCGGTAGAGCGCTTCGCGCAGTTGCCTGCCTGATTGGGTCAGCGGTGATATGAACAACAGGCCCCCGGACAGTCTCGCTGTCCGGGGGCCTGTTTGTTATGCCTGTTTGTTATGCCTGTTTTTGCTGCGGTTTGATGGGACCAACGAACAGAGGGCGGGTCTGGTGAGTCAGGTCCGGCTGATAGCCGTTGAAGAAGAGGTTGAGTAGCACCGAACTGATGGTGGCCAGCAGGATACCGCTATGAAAAAGCGGTTGTAGCTGCGCCGGAAGCTGTTGGAAAAAATTCCCGGAGACCGTCGGGATCATGCCAATTCCGAGACTGATGGCGACGATATAGAGGTTGTGACGGTTGCTGTTGTAATCGGTGCGCGCCAGGATGCGGATCCCGGTGGCCAGCACCATGCCGAACATCACGATGCCAGCGCCCCCCAGTACGAAGGGCGGGATGGAGGCGACTAGCACCGACATCTTGGGGATGAGGCCAAAGGCGAGCAGGATCCCCCCCGACATCACGCAGACCCAGCGACTCGATACCCCGGTCACGCTCACCAGACCGATATTCTGGGAGAAGGAGGTGTGGGGGAAGCTGTTGAATATCCCACCAATAATGGTGCCGATGCCATCCACCCGCAGCCCGCGCACGATATCACCGCGCCTGGCCGGATGGCCGACGATGTCGCCAAGGGCCAGAAACATCCCCATGGATTCGATAAAGGTGATGAGCATGATCACCGTCAGGGTGGCGATGGAGATGGGATCGAAGGTGGGCCAGCCGAAGGCGAAGGGCACTATGGGGGCAAACCAGGCTGCCTCGCCAAGGCCATCGAGGCTTACTTCGCCCATGGCGATGGCCACCACGAAACCGAAGATGATCCCGAGCAGCACCGAGATATTGCTGAAAAAGCCCTTGGTGAAGCGGGTCACCAGCAGGATAAGGACGAGCACCAGAAAGCTGGTGCCGATGTAGCGCAGGCTGCCATATTCCGGATTGCCCTTGCCCCCCGCCATCCAGTCGATCCCCACCTGCATGATGCTGATCCCGATGGAGGTGATAACCACCCCGGTCACGACGGTCGGGAAGAGCGGCATCAGCCGACCTATCAGCGGCACCAGCAGGGTCGAGATGATACCGGCGGCAATGGTGGCGCCGAAGATGCCCGTCAGCCCCAGATCCGGGTTGGCTCCGATGGCCAGCATGGGCATCACGGCGGCAAAGGTGACCGACATGATGACCGGCAACCGGATCCCGGCAAAGCGGCCAATCCCGACACATTGCAGCAGGGTGACGATGCCGCAGCAGAAGAGATCCGAACTGATAAGGTAGGAGATCTGCTCCTTGGGCAGCCCCAGACTGCCGCCAATCACCAGTGGCACCGCCACGGCGCCGGCGTACATCACCAGCACATGTTGCAGGCCCAGGGTAAAGAGTTGGCCCATGGGGAGCATGCGCTCCACTTCATCCACCGGGCGCTTGCGCGCACCCGGTCGGGGGGAGGGGGGATTGGTCTCGTTCATGAACAGATCACTCCTTGAAGCCCGCGCAACTGCTACAGGCAAGATAGTGAAAGCCGCAGCTTTCCCGGTCATTGATCTCGTGTATTGACAGAGGTGCCAGATCCCTCGGCAGTAGTGAGAGGGAGCCGGTGCAGCACGGGTCAGTGCACAAAACATGCACAATGCCGCTCATGAGCGAAAACGTTTGGCGATAACGCCTTGTTTTTGCGGGATGAGTCACATACCGGCCAGATAAGTGTCCGGCTGCTGGCAGGGGAAGGAGGTGGGGGCATCTCAGATTGGTAAGGGGTTTATCATTATCGGTCTGGCGATCTCACTTTGATAGCCGGGCACCAGAGGGTTGCTCGCAATGCGCCCCTCTGCATGTGACGGCGCTCGCGGGCTGCTGGGCGCAATCGGGGGCGGGGGCGTGATCCAAAGCAAGAAAGTTGGATGTTTTGGTGGCGCACGGGGCCGCCGCTGGGGTAGTTTCGATAAAACCGACACAGATCCTGAGGTCTTATCCATGATCATCTATCTGCATGGCTTTGATGCCACCAGCCTAGGCAATCACGAGAAAGTGCTGCAGTTGCAGTTTATTGATGATGATGTGCGTTTCGTGCACTACAGCACGGTTCACCCCCGTCATGATATGAGCCATCTGCTCAAGGAAGTGAAAAAACAGCTCGATATGAGTACCGATCCCAAACCGCTGATCTGCGGCGTGGGTCTTGGTGGCTACTGGAGCGAGCGGATCGGCTTTCTGTGCGGCATTCGCCAGGTGATCTTCAACCCCAACCTCCATCCGGAAGAGAACATGCAGGGCAAGATCGACCGGCCGGAAGAATATGACGATATCGGTACCAAGTGTGTAACTGAATTTCGTAAGAAAAATTCAGGAAACTGCCTGTGTATCCTTTCCGTTCAGGATGAAGTGCGCGATAATCGGGACACTGAACGTGAATTGAAGAACTATTACGACATCGTGTGGGATGAGCGCGAGACTCATAAGTTCAAAAATATCTCGCATCATCTGCAGCGGATGAAGGCCTTCAAAGAAGCCTGATCCATCACGTCGACCGATTTCGTTTTAGGGAGCCAATGGCTCCCTTTCGTTTTGAGGAACCGAGGAAAATCATCATGATGAATATTGTCGTTGTAGGCGGCGGCGCCGGTGGCCTGGAGCTGGCCACCAGTCTGGGTCGCAAGCTTGGCAAGAAGAACAAGGCCAAGATCACTCTGGTCGATCGCAACCGCACCCACCTGTGGAAACCCCTGCTGCACGAAGTAGCCACCGGCTCCATGGACGCGGGCATCGATGCTCTGAGCTACCAGTCTCACGCCAAGAACCACGGTTTCGACTTCCAGCTCGGCACCCTGACCGACATCAAGCGTGACGATAAACGCATCGTGCTGGCCCCGATCCACGACGACAATGGCGACATCGTGGTCAACGAGCGCGAGCTGCCCTACGACTATCTGGTGATGGCCATCGGTTCTGTCTCCAACGACTTCAACACCAAGGGCATCAAGGATAACTGTATTTTCCTCGATAGCCCCTCCCAGGCGCACCGTTTCCACAACAGCATGATGAACCGCTTCCTGCAGTTCGCCACCGAATATAAGCCGGGCGACAAGGTGAAGATTGCCATCGTCGGCGGCGGCGCCACCGGCGTCGAGCTCTCTGCCGAGCTCTACAATGCTGTCGAGCAGCTCTACGCCTACGGCTTCAAGAACCTCACCACCGACAGCCTGAAGGTGACCCTGGTGGAAGCGGGTCCGCGCATTCTGCCGGCTCTGCCGGAGCGCATCAGCGGCGCCGCTCATCAGGAACTGGTCAAGCTGGGTGTGGACGTGCGTACCGCCACCATGATCACCGAAGCGACCAGCGACGGTCTGCACACCAAGGATGGCGAGCTGATTGAAGCTGACCTGATGGTGTGGGCGGCCGGTATCAAGGCACCTGACTTTATGAAGGATATCGCCGGCCTTGAGACCAACCGCATCAACCAGCTGGTGGTGAAAGAGACCCTGCAGACTACCCGTGATGAGAACATCTTCGTTATCGGTGACTGCGCCGCCTGCCCGCAGCCGGATGGCAAGTTCGTGCCGCCGCGCGCCCAGTCTGCCCACCAGATGGCCAGCCAGGCGTTCAAGAACATTCTGGCCAAGATGAACGGCGGCGAGATGAAGCCCTACCTCTACCACGACCACGGTTCGCTGGTCTCCCTCAGCCGCTTCTCCACCGTGGGCAGCCTGATGGGTAACCTGATGCGCGGATCCATGATGGTGGAAGGCTACATCGCCCGTCTGGTTTACATCTCCCTCTACCGGATGCATCAGATCGCCCTGCACGGCTACGTCAAGACCGGCCTCATCATGCTGGTGGGTCGCATCAACCGGGTACTGCGCCCGACCCTGAAGCTGCACTAAGCCGGGATTTGGCACCATGTTGAATACCAAAAGGAGAGGCGATGGCCTCTCCTTTTTTATGGGCGCAGATCAGGAAAGAGAGCGTTACTTGCCCAGATAGGTGCGGTCGAAGAAGGTATTGACCCAGTGAGGGCGGTAGATGGCCAGCACCGTCATCGCCATGCCGTTGAGCAGGGCTTCGGGGAACAGCAGCAGTGGCCAGATGGAGAGGTAATCCGCCGTGATGGTGTGCCAGGGGTAGCTGTGACTCAGCCCCATCAGCAACGCACTGGCTACCACCTTGACCGAGATGGTGAGGGCGCCGCCGAGAAAGGCGGCCACGAAGATATAGACAAAGAGATGGCGTGGCAGCCAGGCCCAGCTGGCCAGAAACAGCAGCCAGCTGGTGGCCACCGGCAGGGCGATGCCCACCAGTGCCTGCCAGCCAAAATCGGCCATATTGGTGACACCGAAGTAACCGAGCACCAGCAGGGTCAGACAGGGGGCGAGCAGTGCCAGCCGCCAGCCCAGCAGCAGGGTGAGGGTGGTGAGCCCGAGAAAATGGACCTCCAGCCCCTCATGCAGACCGGCCCTTAGATACCAGAGCGGCACCAGCGCGATGGCACTCCCCAGCAACAGGTGCTGATAGAGGGGGTTGTCATGGAGGGTCTGCCACAGGGAGCTGCGCAGGCTGAACGCCAGCAGTACCAGCCAGATCAGGAGGGCGGCGAGTTGTCCTTCACTCATCTTGTCGTCCATTCATGCAGTAAAGTCAGGGTGGCCTTCCCGACCGCCCCATAGCAGAGCAGGCTGACGAATCAGCCTGCTTTTACCATCAATATTTGACGTTGTTGTGGTACTTGCCGAGGATGCCCTTGACCCGTTCCATGGTCTCCTTGCTGGGGGGCTTGATCCCGCTCAGCTCGTACGGGTCGCCCAGCACATCCCACTTGTGTTTGCCGAGCTCATGGTAGGGGAGCAGCTCCACCTTCTCCACGCTCTCGCCCAGCTCGGCGATAAACTGGCCCAGCCCTTCGGCGCTCTCGTCGTCGTCGCTCCAGGTCGGCACCACCACGTAGCGGATCCACATGGTCTTGCCTTTGGCCGCCAGATAGCGGGCAAACTCCAGGGTATATCTGTTGCTGACGTGGGTCAGCGGAATGTGTTTCTCGTCATTGATCTGTTTGATATCGAGCAGCACCAGATCGGTCTGGTCGAGCAGCTTGTCCACCTGTTCGTCGAGATGACGGACGAAGCCGTTGGTGTCGAGACAGGTGTGGATCCCTTTCTCTTTGCAGGCGGTAAAGAGTTCGGTAATGAAGGCCGGTTGCAGCATGGCTTCACCGCCGGACGCTGTCACGCCACCGCCGGAGGCATTCATGAAGTGGCGATAGCTGGTGATGTCACTCATCAACTCCGGTACGGTCACTTCGCGGCCACCTTCGGTATCCCAGGTATCGCGATTGTGGCAGTACTTGCAGCGCATCAGGCAGCCTTGCATGAATACGATAAAGCGTATTCCCGGGCCATCGACAGTGCCGCAGGTTTCGACCGAATGGATCCGGCCAACGGTGCCGTGAGCTCCGGCTGGCTGGCTGATTTCAACGGCAGGGATCCGATTAATGACAGACATAAACAACTCCAACGATTCGAGCAGGCCGTTATTTTATTACATAAACCCCTATTGATCCTACACCTTTAGTCCGCCGCCCGGCTGCCAAGCAGCTGCTCCAGCCCCTTGACGGTGAGCGGCCGACTGGTGAGATACCCTTGATAATGCTGGCATCCCAGTGCTTTGAGGATGGCCAGCTGCGCCTCCTCTTCCACCCCTTCGGCAGTGACGGTAAAGCGGAATACCTGGGCCAGATCGAGTATCGCCTTGACGATAGCCCTGTCCTGTTCGCTGTGCACCAGGGTCTGAATGAAGCTTCTGTCCAGTTTCACCTCGTCGGCGGGCAGATCCCGCAGGTAAGCCAGCGACGAGTAGCCGGTGCCGAAGTCGTCGATGGAGATGAGGATGCCGAGCTCCTTGAGCTGGCGCATTCTGGCAATACTCTCCTGCCGATTCTCCAAGACTACCGATTCGGTTACCTCCAGCAGCAGGCGGGAAGGGGGCACACCGGTGTCGCGCAGAATGTACTCCACTTGTTGTACGAAGCCCTGGGTGTGGAACTGGCGGGCACTGACGTTGACCGACAGATGGGGGATCTGCAGGCCACGGTTGAGCCAGAAGCTGTACTGGGCGCAGGCGGTCTTCATCACCCAGTAGCCGATCTCGAGGATCAGGCTGGTCTCTTCGGCGATGGGAATAAACTCCCCGGGTGGCACCATGGTGCCGTCGCTGCGCTGCCAGCGCAGCAGCGCCTCGATACCCGACAGTGAACCATTGTCGACCCGGTATTGTGGTTGATAATGCAGCTGCAGCTCGTGATGACGCAGGGCATCGCGCAGCTCATTGGTAAGGGTCAGGCGGTTCTTCTCCTGCTGGGCCATTGCCTCGGTAAAGAAGACGTAGTGGCCCTGACCGGCCCGCTTGGCCATGTGGGTGGCGGTGTCGGCCTGTTGCATCAGGGTGAGGTGATCCATTCCGTTACCGGAAAAGAGACTGATCCCCACCGAAGCGCTGCAGTGCAGCTTGTGATCGCCGATGTCGAACGGGGTGCGAAACAGCCCCATCAGCTCGCGGGCGAAGTGCTCTGCCAGTATTTTGGCTGTGACTTCCCCTTGTCCGAGCTGGGTAAAGAGCAGGGCAAATTCATCCCCAGAGATGCGCGCTTGTACCAGATTGTCCTGGGGCAGATCCCTGAAACGCTGTACCACGGCCTGCAGCAGTAGATCGCCGCAGGCGTGGCCGAGAGAGTCGTTGATCGACTTGAAGTTGTCCAGATCCACCAGCAGCAGGGCGCCCCATTGGCTGTTTGGCTCGCTCAGGGTCTGCTGCAGAATATGGTTGAGACTGCGTCGGTTGTGCAGGCCACAGAGATCGTCGTAATAGGCGAGCTGCTCGATGTGTCTGGCTGCTTCCTTCTCCCGGGTGATGTCGTAGAAGCTGCAGATAAAGTGGCTCAGTTCTCCCTGCTCATCCTTGACACCGTTCACCATCAAGCGCACCGGAAAGAGGTGCCCATCCTTGTGCAGACAGCGCTCTTCCCCGAGCCAGAACGCCTGCTCGTTGACGGCGCGACTGACATCCTCCTTGAGGTGATCACCGAAGTAGGTGGGGCGCAGCTTGCGAATGGAGTGGCCGAGCACCTCTACCTCGCCAAAGCCGGTGATCCGGCTGAAGGAGTGGTTGACCTTGAGGATGATGCCGTTGTGATCCATCACGATCAGTCCATCGTGGGTATTGAAGGCCACTTCCGCCAGCCGCAGGGCGTCGTCGGCGGCGAGGCGTTGCAGCTCGATGGCGGCCCGCTCGTGCTGGCTGCTCAACAGAGCCAGCAGGAGCTCGGGCTTTTTCAGCGGAGCGTCGAGCAGCAGGGTGATCTGCCCCATGACGGTACCGTGCTGGTCATGAAGCGGGATACCGATATAAATGTCGGCCTTGAGGGCCAGCAGCCGGGTTGCCTTGGGGTAACGCAGTGCCAGGTTTTCGACATAGATGGCCTGACCGTGCTGGAACAGCTCCAAAGCGGGACCTTGCTCTAGCTGGATGGGTTTGAGGGTGGAGAAGAGCTCCCCGTTAAATACGCAGCGGGGAATGATCCAGAGCTCCTGACCGCGGGGCTGGAACTCGCCGAGCCAGCCGGCGCGGGCACCACTAAGGCTCATGGCCCAGCGGATCAGCGTCTTGCAGTAACTCATACCGGTCAGTTGGCTTAGCTCGGCAGGCAAACTTGCTTCCCCCTCCTGCTCTTCGCACTGTGGTTGCCAGTGACCGAGCAGTTGGGCGCTGTTGCGCACCAGTTGCAACATCTCCTCGCTAAGGGGGGTGGGATCGAGATACTCCAGACTCAGCACCCCGAACAGCTTGTCCTGCTCCAGCAGGGCACCATCGAGGCGTGAGCGCACACCGGCACTGGTCAGATAGAGGTGATTGCTCAGCATTGGCTGGTGGGCCGCCTCCGAGAAACTCAACGCTTTGCGGGTGCGCAGGGCGCGGATATAGCGGCTGTCGCCGCGGATCGGATAAATGCTCTCTATGCCCAGGGTAAATACGGGGGTGAGCTGCTCGCTGCCGAGATCACCGTTGGCCTGATAGTGCCAGAGAATGAGCCGATCGGCCCCGAGACACTCTTTGAGGGTCTCAAGCAGGAGCGCATACTGTTGCTGGCTTGCCATCTGGCTGAGGCGCGGCAGTTGCAATGCCAGATCGGCGATGGGCTCCTGGCGAAGGTTCTGCAGACAGATGAGCCAGAAGCCATCCTGCTCGTGAGCGAGGGCGATATGCCACAACTGGCTGGCAAAGCGCACTGTGATCTTGCCGCCATGGCCGTTGGCCAGCAGTTGTTCGATGGGCAGGCGCAGGGCATCGGGTAGCTGGGCAGGCCAGGGGGCACGCGGTTCGTCGAGCCAGTAGAGCGGGGTTTGCATCACGTCGGTCAGGGCGACCAGCCGTTGACTGCGCAGATCCAGACGGAAAAAGAGCGGCGTCTGGAGGGCAGGAGGAAGATGACTGAGTGCGGTAGACGACATGAACAAACAACATCCTGTTAAGCAACCGTCGGGGTTGCAAGAATACTGCAAAATGGTGTGAAACAAAATTTCATTGAATTCTAAATTAGAAAAGTCTAATTTATTGCCCATTATCATGTATGAGGAGTCTTGCAGATGAAACGGATCCTGATTATCGGTGGTGTCGCGGGGGGCGCATCGGCGGCGGCTCGCGCTCGTCGTTTGAGTGAAGAGGCAGAGATCGTGATGTTCGAGCGGGGCGAGTTTGTCAGCTTCGCCAACTGCGGTCTGCCCTATCACATCGGGGGCGATATCCCCGACCGGGATGCCTTGCTGCTGCAGACTCCCCAGAGTTTCAAGCGCCGTTTCAACGTCGATGTGCGGGTCTTCCACGATGTGATTGAGATCGACAAGGCGGGCAAGACCTTGCTGGTGCGCAACCTGCAAACCGGTGAAGAGCAGCGCGAGCATTACGATGTGCTGCTGCTGAGCCCGGGCGCCGCGCCGATCCGTCCTCCCTTCCCCGGTATCGACAGCCCCCATGTTTATACCCTGCGCAACATCCCGGACATGGATCGCATTCTGGCGGCCCTGCACCACGATCAGCCGCGCCACGTCACTGTGGTGGGCGGCGGTTTTATCGGGCTGGAGATGATGGAGGCGCTGCACCAGCGCAAGCTGGATGTCACCCTGCTGGAGCTGGCCGATCAGGTGATGGCTCCGGTGGACAAGGAGATGGCCAACATGCTCCATGCCCGCATCCGGGAAGAGGGGATCGACCTGCGCCTGCGCACCGGCCTCACCGCCATCGAGAGTCTGGATCTGCCTGCCGAGAAGACCTCCGCCGTACCGACCGCCAAAAGCGGTGGCCTGCGCCTGACCCTCAATGACGGTTCCCATCTTGATACCGGTCTCTTGATCCTCGCCATCGGCGTCAAGCCGGAAACCCTGCTCGCCGCCAAGGCGGGGCTGGAGCTGGGCCCACGGGGCGGCATCAAGGTGGATGCCGGGATGCGTACCTCGGATCCCTTCATCTACGCGGTGGGGGATGCGGTGGAAGAGATTGACTTCGTCACAGGCGAATCTGTGCTGATCCCGCTGGCGGGCCCCGCCAACCGGCAGGGGCGCATCGCCGCCGACAACATGCTGGGCCGAAGCGAAACCTACAAGAAGACCCAAGGCACCGCCATCTGCAAGCTGTTCGATCTGGCGGTGGCCAGCACCGGCCTCAACGAGAAGCGACTGGTGCAACTGGGATTGCCGTTCGAGAAGGTCTATGTCCATCCGGGCAGCCACGCCGGTTACTACCCGGGTGCCCATCCGGTCAGCCTCAAGCTGCTGTTTGCCCCGGATGGCAAGATTTACGGTGCCCAGGCCATCGGCAAGGATGGCATCGACAAGCGCATCGACGTGCTGGCAGTGGCCCAGCGCGCCGGTCTCACCGTGTTTGATCTGCAGGATCTGGAGCTTACCTATGCGCCGCCGTTCGGCTCGGCCAAGGATGTGATCAACATGGCCGGCTTCGTGGCAAGCAATCACCTGAAGGGGGACACCCTGCTCTGCCACGTGGCCGAGGTGCAGGCTCGTAACCCCCATCAGCTGGTAGTGGATGTGCGCAATGGCCCGGAGCTCGACAAGCTGGGCCGCATTCCGGGGGCGCTGCATATCCCCCTCGACGAGTTGCGTGGTCGCCTCCATGAGTTGCCCAAAGAGAAAGAGCTGCTGATCAGCTGTCAGGTCGGGCTGCGCGGCCATGTCGCCTGCCGCTTGCTGAGCCAGCACGGCTTCAAGGTGAAAAACCTCTCCGGCGGCTTCAAAACCTGGCAGATGGCCACCGCCGAGTAACCGTTTTATTTCTGTGCCTGTTTGCCCCTCTCCCTTGTGCGTGCAAGATGAGGGGCTTTTTGTTTCTGCTTTTCGCCCTTCTTGCATTCCCCTCGTTGCTGCAATATTTCGACACACTTTATTTCCTGTGCCGGACGAAATTAACGTTTTGTTCAGGGGATGGGTGCTATAACCCCTGCCTCGTTCATGATGAACCGTGTAGTAGGGAGTGTGACATGCTGGATATGCTGATGGCCATTTGGCATCAGGATTTTGACGCCCTGGTTCAGATGCAGGCGGTCCCCCTGTTGATCAGTTGCCTGATGCTGGTACTGCTGCTGGAGTCCGCATTCGTCTTCCTGCCCCTGCCGGGGGACAGCCTGGTACTGCTGGCCGGTGGGTTGGTGGGCATGGGGGTATTTGGCCCCGAAGTGACTCTTGTCTATCTGCCGTTGGCTGCTGGCATAGGTTCTGTGCTCGCCTACTGGCAGGGACGGGCACTGCAGCGCACCCGCTTTATGGATCATATCGAACGGATGTTGCCTCCCGACAGCCTGCCCAAGGCGACCCGGTTGCTGAAAAAGTACGGTTTTCTGGCGATGTTCTCCTCCCGTTTTATACCGTTCGTGCGGGTGCTGACCCCCATGCTGATGGGGATTGGCCGCCTGAGCGTGCTGCGCATGTGCGTGGCCAGCTTTGCCAGTGCCTTTATGTGGGCGCTCTGCCTCAGTTTGGTGGGCAAGCTGGCGATGAATACCCCCTTCTTTCTCCACCACAGCGAACTGTTGACCCGGGCCCTGCTGATTACCTCGCTGGTGCTGTTTCTGGCGGCCGTCATGGCCATCCTGTTTCGCTGGTTCAAAGGCGGAGCGAAAAACGAGACCAGCCACGACTAAATGACAACCCTTGCTGCACTGGATCAGTGGGCAAGGGGGTTCTCGTGCTGCAGGGGGGCGGAATTGTGCCCATTCGGGTAATGAGCTTTGTGTCGGGTGAGCAGGATGCCTTATCCTGTTTCCAGCCACGCTGCGTTTGCAGCGCTCCAACTCGGGATGGAACCTATGCGCCTCTTCGACTCTCCCTCTGCTTCTCACCGCTCTACCGCCGGAACCGGCGCTCTGCGCCGCCGCTGCTCGGCCCTGCTGCTATCCGGGCTGACAGGTTTGCTGCTGGCTGGTTGCGGCCCCGACAAGCCTGTCGCCAATGGGCCGACTACAAAGCCTGCCGCGCAGCAGGAAACGGGCTCCCCAAGCGCCGTGGTGCAGGCGAATGCCCGTCAATATCGGGATGCGCCGGCGCTGGCGCTGGTCTTCTCCGGCCCCCTGGCGCCCAAGGCAAACTGGCAGAGCTGGCTCGGGGTCAGTGAGGGGGGCAAGCAGGTGCAGGGGGAGTGGATCCTGGCCGACGATGGTCGCACCCTCTATTTCCCGAACGTCCAGCCCGATAAAAGCTATGAGGTGAGCCTCAAGGCGGGACTGGGCCCATCCCCCCAGAGCTGGACCCTCAAGACCCGGCCGCTGGAGGCGGGAGCCTCCTTTACCGCCAGTGGCATGGTATTGCCGCTGCGCCAAGAGCTGCGCCTGCCCATCAGCGCTGTCAACGTGGATGAGGTCAATATCGATTTCTTTCGGGTCGATGCGGAATATTTGCCCCGTTTTCTGGCGGAATATCGCCCCGGTGCCGGCATGGGGAACTGGGAGCTTGAGCAGATCACCAAGCGGGCCAAGCGGGTATTCAGTGGCCGCTATGCGCTGGAGCTCGATGCCAACCGACGCGAGACCCGCCTCATCAATGTGAAGGAGCCGCAGCTGGCGGAGGCTGGCGTCTACTTTGCGGTGATGTCCCCCCTTGGCAACTACGACTGGCGCAAGGAGACCACCTATTTCGCGGTGAGCGACATGGGGCTCAGTGCCCGCCGTTACCGCGATCAGCTGAAGGTGTTCGTAAGCTCCCTGGCCAGCGCCGACCCGCTCAAGGATGTGCAGCTCTCCCTGCTCGACGAGAAGGGCAACCGGCTGCAGGTGCAGACCACGGATCCCCAGGGCCATCGCCGCTTCGATCAGGTGCAGGGGGCTCGCCTGCTGCTGGCCGAACAGGGCAAGCATCTGGCGGTGCTTCGCCTCGACGGGGCTGCGCTCGATCTCTCCACCTTCGATCTCGGCACCCAGCCCTGGCAGGCCCAGCAGTTGTATCTGTTCAGCGGGCGCGACCTTTATCGCCCCGGCGAGCGGCTCGACAGCGAGATCCTGCTCAAGGGGCAGGATGGCCAGCTGTTGCCCGGCATGGCGGTGGAGCTGGAGGTGAAGCAGCCGGACGGTCAATTGCTCGAACAGAAACGGCTGCTACCCGATAGCCTTGGCGCCGCCCACTTCGGCCTGCGTTTGCCGGACGATGCATCGCTCGGGCGCTGGACCATCAACCTCAAGACCGCCGCCGGCAGTCGCTTCGAGTGGCCTTTCTTGGTGGAGGAATTTCTGCCTGAGCGCTTGAAACTGCAGCTTGGCAAGGGGCCTGATGGTGAAGTGACGAGTCTGGACGCCGCCCTCAGCCTGCCACTGCAGGGGGACTATCTCTACGGCGCGCCGGCCAGTGCCACCAAGGCCAAGGCGGAGGTAAAGATCAGCCGCGCCACCATGCCCTTTACCCAGTGGCAGGAGTTCACTCTGGGTGACGTGCTGCTTGCCGAGCAGGCCAAGGATCTCGAGGCGCGCAGTCTCACCCTCAATGCGCAGGGGCAGGGGACTTTTTCGCTTGCTGATGAACTCGATGGGGTGCGCGCCCTCGGGCCGCTGGAGGTGGCCTATCGGGTGTCGCTCGCCGAGCCTGGTGGCCGCGCTGTCAATCGCAGCCGCACCCAGTATGGCTGGCCCGCGGGCAGCCAGTGGCCGGCGCTCAAGGCCGACTTCGTGGCGGATCGGGTAGAGGGGGGCAAGCCGCTCCCCTTCCAGATCCTCAACCTTGATGAGCAAGGCCAGCCGGTGGCGGGGGCTGTGAAGGTGCGCCTCATCAACGAGTACCGTGACTACTACTGGCACTACGCCGATGGGGAGGGGTGGAAGTACGAGTTCAACAGCCAGCCCTATCTGGAGCAGGAGCAGACCCTGCAGCTGGATGGCAAGGGGCCGACCCCCCTAAGCTTGCAACTCGCCGCGGGCTGGTATCGATTGGAGGTGGAGAACAGTCAGGGCCATCAATCGAGCCTGCGGGTTGAGATCGGCAGTTACGCCTGGGGCGGCGGTGGCGAGCAGGCACGGCCCGACAAGATTGCCATCACCCTCGACAAGCGCGCCTATCAGGCGGGTGACAAGGCCAAAGTGACGCTGGTGGCCCCGCGCCCCGGCAAGGGCTTGCTGCTGGTGGAAGATGGCGACGGTCTGCGCTGGTGGCAGCGTATCGAGCTCAAGGGGGCCGGTGGCGATGCCAAGGATGCCCGCGGCGAGTTCGAGGTCCCGGTCAGCCCCGAGTGGCAGCGTCACGATCTGCATATCTCGGCCCAGATCGCCGCGCCAGACAGTGCCTCCAAGCCGGTCAGTAGCCAGCAAGGGCAGAGTCTGCGCTCGGTTGGGCTGGTGCCGCTCACGCTGGATCGGGAAGCGCGCCGTCTGCCGCTCACCCTGAGCGCGCCTGATAAAGCGGTGCCGCTTACCCGGCTGGAAGTAACCGCCACCTCCACCCCCAACAGTCAGGGACGGGTGGTGCTGGCGGCGGTGGATCGGGGCGTGCTCAATATCAGCGACTACCAGCCGCTCGACCCGTTCGAGATCTTCTTTGGTCGCAAGCGCTTCTCCCAAGATTTGTTCGACAACTACGGCCAGGTGATCCCGCCGCAGGATGGCAAGCTGGCCCGCCTCAACTATGGCGGCGATCGGGCGCCGCTGAAAAAGGGTGGCGCGCTGGAGAGCCGGGTCGAGATAGCCGCGCTCTGGAGCGGCGAGGTGAGTTTTGATGAGAGCGGCAAGGCGGTGATCCCGCTCGATCTACCCAACTTCAACGGCGAGCTGGCGCTGATGGCGCTGGCCTGGAACGAACAGCAGGTCGGTGAGGCCGAGCGCGCCGTCAAGGTGGTGGCGCCGCTGGTGGCCGAAATTGGCTGGCCGCGCTTTGGCGCCAGAGGCGATGAGACCCGGGCATTGGTGCAGCTGCGCAACATGAGCGGCGAGGATCAGACCCTCTCCCTTGCCTGGACCCTCAACGGTGGGCTCAAGGCAAATGGCGAGCTGCCCCGCACCCTTGCCCTTAAAAACGGCGAAGAGCAGTGGTTGACCCTGCCGCTCACCGTGACCGGGGCGAGCGGCGTGGCGAGCCTGCAGTTGGCGGCCAGCGGCAAGGATTTTGCCATCAGCCGCGACTGGACTTTGCCGCTGCGCTCCCCCTGGCCAGCCGAGACTCGCCAGCGTTATCAGATGCTGTCCCCCGGCCAGCAGATGAGCTTTGCGCCAGCTGAGCTGGCCGGGCTGGATCGCGCCAACCTGCAGGGGCTGCTCAGCCTCTCCGGCACCCCGCCCTGGGATCCGGCAGTCCAGTGGCAGGCGCTGGCCGACTACCCCTACGCCTGTCTGGAGCAGACCCTGTCCCGTGCCTGGCCTTACTTGCTGACCACGGCCGATGAGCGGGCCGCCTGGAGCAAACCCGCAGAGGGCAAGAAAGCGGCGAGCGAGGCGGACGTGCAACGTGCCCTGTTGCAGCGGCTGCAGCGGTTGCAACTGCCCAGCGGCGGTTTTGGTCTGTGGGATGGTCGGTCCGACGAGGAGCAGTGGCTCACCGCCTATGCCGCCGACTACCTGCTGGCGCGCAAGGAGGCGGGCGACGCCGTACCGGAGGCAATGCTCAATCAGGCGCTGAACCGGCTGCAAAGCTATCTCACCGACAGTCAGTATGGTGAGCGCTGGAGCAGTGCCCCCGAGCACAGCCGGTTGGCCTATCAGGCCTACAGCGCCTATGTGCTGGCCCGGGTGGGCAAGGCACCGCTCGCTACCCTGCGACTTATCTGGGAGCAGCAGGCTGGTCACGTCCGCTCCGGTTTGCCGCTTTTGCACCTCTCGCTGGCGCTCTCGGCCATGGGGGATGAGCAGAATGCCGCCAAGGCCCTCAGCCGGGCATTGGCGACCGAGCGCGGTGATGACTATCTCGGGGATTACGGCTCGCCGCTGCGCGATGAAGCCCTTGAGCTCTCCTTGCTGCGCCAGCACAAGCTGGCTGCGGAGCGCTGGCCGGCCCTCAGTGCCAAGGTGGCCGATACCCTGGCTCATCGTCAGTGGCTCAGCACTCAGGAGCGGCTCGCCCTGTTGCGACTCGCCCGCTTCGATCCGGCCGTCGACTGGCAGGCCAGGGTAACTTCCTCTCTTGGCAGTGGATCCCTGAGCGGTTCGGCTCCGCTGCAGCAGAGTGCCCCCGAGGCACTGGCCGCGAGCACCGTCACCAACGAGGGCAAGGGATCCCTCTATGTGCAGCGCACTCTGGTCGGTTACCCCGAACAGGCACCGGCACGGATCAGCAAGGGGATGAGCGTGACCCGCAGCTGGTTCAACAGCGACGGCCAGCATTTTGACCCGGCCAAAGTGAAGGTGGGCGATCTGGTGGTGGTGCGACTCAACGTCAGCAGCGAATCTGCCGTGCCCGATGCCCTGCTGGTGGAGATGGTGCCCGCTGGCTTCGAGCTGGAGAACCCCGCCCTTGGCAACAGCATCAAGCTCGAAGAGCTCTCCATCGAGGGGAAACCAGCGTGGCAGAGCGAATGGAACGACTATCTCAAGCATCAGGAGTTTCGCGATGACCGCTATACGGCGGCGCTGGATCTGAGTGAGGGGAGCAACCAGCAGCTGGTCTACCTGATGCGGGCGGTGACGCCGGGTCGCTATCAGGTGCCACCGACCCAGGTGGAGGATATGTACCGGCCTGAACTGCGGGCTGTGGGTGAGGATATCCACGAGGTGCGTATCTCTGAGTAACAAACCCTCCCTTGAGCGGGTTCGCCCGCTCACTTTTTGGCAGCGTGGTTGGCTGAGCCTGGGTCGCAGTGGCCGCGCAGGCTGGCGCTGGCTTGGTCGCCTGCCGCGCTTGCTGCGTTTCTCGGTGCTGGGAGTTGTAGCACTGCTCCTGTCATTGCTGGCGCTGGATAGACTCTTCCCGCCGCCACCGCTCGACCCTGCCTACGCACGGGTGGTGCTCGACATGAAGGGGCGACCGCTCCGTGCCTTTGCCGATACCAGCGGCGTGTGGCGTTACCCCGTGACCCTGGAGCAGATCTCCCCCCGCTATATCGAGGCGCTGCTCGGCTACGAGGATCGCTACTTCTGGCGTCATCCCGGGGTCAATCCGGTGGCCATGGTGCGCGGGGTCTGGCAGTGGTTGCGCTACGGGCGCGCCGTGTCGGGCGGCTCGACCCTTACCATGCAGGTGGCGCGTCTTATCGAGCCCTACCACCGGAGCGTGCCCGGCAAGCTGCGCCAGATGGTGCGTGCGCTGCAACTGGAGTGGCACTATGACAAGCGCACCCTGCTCACCGTCTACCTCAATCGGGCGCCGTTTGGCGGCAATCTGGAGGGGGTGCAGGCGGCAAGTTTTGCCTACCTTGGCAAGAGCGCCGCCAAGCTGACCTATGCCGAGGCGGCGCTGTTGGCGGTGTTGCCGCAGGCCCCCAGCCGCAACCGGCCGGACCGCCATCCCGAGCGGGCCCGCACCGCCCGTGACAAGGTGATGCAGCGACTGGTAGCGCAAGGCGTCTGGCCCGAACAGGTGTGGCTGGAGGGGCGCATCGAGCCGGTGCTGGCTCGCGGTCACTTCACGCCGATGGAGGCGCCGCTCTTTGCCCGTCTCGCCGCGGACAATCAGGCCGGGGCGCTGGTGCACACCACCATCGACGGCGATCTGCAGCGCTGGCTGGAGGGGCGGGTGGCGAGCTATATCCGTCGCTTCCCTGAGCAGACCTCAGCGGCGTTGCTCTTGGTAGATAACAAAACCATGGCGGTGCGCGCCTATGTGGGCAGCGCCGAGTATGGCAATTTGCGCCGTCACGGTTATCTGGACATGGTGCAGGCGATCCGCTCCCCCGGCTCGACCCTCAAGCCCTTTATCTACGGTCTGGCGATGGATGAGGGGCTGGTGCACTCGGCCTCCTTGCTTTCCGATGCACCGAGGCTGGGCTCGGATTACAGACCCGCCAACTTTTCCGGCGCCTTTCAGGGGCCGGTGACGCTCGCTCAGGCACTGCAGCAATCACTCAACGTGCCGGCGGTGCAGGTGCTGGAGGCGCTCGGGCCCGACAAACTGGTCAGTCGCCTCGACAACGCCGGAGTGCGGCTGGCGCTCTCCGACAAACCCAATCCTGCCATCGCGCTGGGGGCGGCGGGGATCCGGCTTGAGCAGCTGGTGGCGCTCTACAGCGCGCTGACCCGGCAGGGGCAGGTGGCGATGCCGGTCTGGCTGGCGGGGCAGCAGGCGGTGTCGCGCCCCTTGCTGAGTCCGGGCGCGGCCTGGATCATCTGGCAAGTATTGAGCGCGCAGGGGCGGGCGGATCAGCCTTTTGCCAGCGAGGCGACCGGCCGGATCAACCGGCTGGCCTGGAAGACCGGTACCAGCTATGGCTATCGCGACAGCTGGGCGATGGGGGTCTCCGGTCGCTGGACCATAGGCGTCTGGCTTGGGCGCCCCGACGGCACCCCCATGCCCGGTTTTTACGGCCAGAGCGCAGCGGTGCCGCTGCTGCTCTCTGTCTACTCGCGACTGGCTGACAACAGCCCCTTGCCGGCACAACCCAACACGGTGAGCGAGGCCGAAGTTTGCTGGCCGCTGGGGCGCAAGGCCAGCGCGACCTTGCCAGAGGCCTGTTTGCAGCGCCAGAGCGCCTGGTTGCTGGAAGAGCGCGATCCCCCCACCTTGCCGGATCCCATGGATTGGCCCTCGCCGCTGCGCCAAGTCGCACTGACCGCCGAGGGCAAACCGACCCTGGCACGCTGCCCCGATGCGGCGCAATCCGGTTTTCGGGCACTCTGGCCGTTGTCGTTGGAGCCTTGGCGGTCCCCCGGCGAGCGGCGGCAGTCGCTGCTCGCCAGCAGTTGTGCAGGGGAGGGGCAGAGCGCCGAGCTGCAGGCCCCCATTCGCATCCTGGCGCTGGGGGAGGGCAACCTTATCCGCAGCCAGCGCTATCGGTTGCAGCCCAAGGTGCTGGGTGGTGTCGGCAAGTCGGCCTGGTTTCTCAACGGCCAGCGACTGCGCTGGGACGGGGATCAGGTGCTGAGCGAGGCGGGTCGTTATCAGCTGGTGGTGGTGGATGAAGCGGGCAACAGCGATCGTATCGAGTTTCGCGTGGTGCATCCTGACAGTGATGCCGGCACCATCACCCGTTGATCGTTTTGCCGACAGCCATTGAGGTGAATGTAATTAACTATTTGAAATGCATCAATATTTGATTGGATGAATTAATTTATGAATAATTACGAGTTCATTCAAATCCAATCGGGAGTTCTCTTTTGCTGCGTGTTCTGTGTCCCTTGCTGGTGCTGATGAGTTCGGGTTGTGCCACAACCAATCATGGTGATCACCATGTTTCTCCTGAACGTACCGGGTTCTATTCACCTTTCGAACCAGCTTCCGAGAGTTTTGCGCGTTGCTATCAGAAACAGTTTGCCTGTACCCCTTCCAATATCCGCCGTGACAGGGCGATGGAGGCGCGCAGGAAGGCGCAAGAGCGGGCCATTCATCGTGGTGATGATTGGTAGGCCGCAGATAACGAGAGGGGTTGGCAAATGCCAACCCCTTTTTCATTCCGCCCATTCAGCCCGGTTGGCGCAGATGGCCGAGCCGGGTGAAGAAGTGCTGGCTCTTGCGCTGGTGAAAGTGGCTCTTCTTGATGGGATGGAAGATGAGGTTGCTTTCGGGGTGGCTCGCCTTTAACTGGTGGAGCATGGCTACGGCGGGCAGGCTGGTGCTGACCAGGGTGGTGAGTGGCATGCTGAGGGTCTCGGGCCCGAGCAGTTGATTGAGCCCTTGCTGAGCCTGCTCGAAGCGGGTCAGGGCCGCCGGGTCGGCATAGCCGCTACCCAGCATGGCGAGCAGGTTGTCGATGGCCAGATGAAATTCGGCCAGCTGTTGGCGAAAGCCGCTGCGCCCGCGCAGGGCAATCAGCTCTGCAAACGGAATGTCGGCCAGGTGAGTGGGCACTTGCAACGGGATCTCGAGGAGGAAGCAATCCTGACCGCCGCGATTGTGGTAGCGGGATTCGAGCAGATGGAGCAGTCGGTCGAGATAGTCGTGATCGGTAATAAGCGCCCCGTCATTGGCGAGTGCCCACTCACGGGCGAGACGCATGGAGAGCAGATTGGCAAAGCGCCGCGCCATTCTGATCCCCCCTTCATCCCGGGTCGCAAAGCCGTGAGTCAGGCAAAAGCCGTGCAGTCGCTCCAGTCCCGCCTGATCCGGGCAGAAGCAGTCGTGGTTGGCCTCCTGACGCCAGCGACCAATCAGCTCCTTGTTGCCAAACACCTTGTGGCGGACGAAATCGGGGGCCACCAGGCCGCTTATCTGGCTCTCCAGTTGCGGGGTAATGGCGGCAAAGAAGGCGGCATCGGGCCGCTCGGCCAGCAGATCGGTCTGCTGTTGAAGGGTATCGAGCAGGGCGGTGAGACCGCTCTTTTCGCTGACGGTGAAGACAAAGGCAAGCCGCTCCAGATAGAGCAAGGCAAATTTGAGCCAGAGCTCGTCGCGTACCTCCATGCCGGGGTAGTAGATATAGGTCTTCATCGGATCAGTCTGTTGTCAAAAATCTGGCGAGGCGCAGGGTCGGGAATATACGCAAGATTGCGTCCGTGCGGCAAACATTGCGTAGGGGAATGTGAGCAAACGCTCATCCAGTAGGCGCTGGCCACAAAGTTCTGATATAATTCGCGCCCTTAAATCAAGGTCACCCGAGTCATTACCATGAAGTTCATTATCAAGCTGTTCCCGGAAATCACCATCAAGAGCAAGTCGGTTCGCCAGCGCTTTATCAAGATCCTGCAGGGCAATATCCGCAATGTCCTGCGCCGCTTCGACGACGATGCCCGCGTACGGATGGATTGGGACAAGCTGATCGTGAGCTCCCGCAATGACCAGTTCCGCGAGCAGGCTATCGAAGCTTTGGCCTGTATTCCGGGCATTCAGGCCTTCCTCGAGGTACAAGCCAGCAAGTTTACCGATCTGCACGACATCTTCGAGCAGGTGAAAGCCGTTTGGGGCGACCAGCTCAAGGGCAAAACCTTCTGCGTGCGCGCCAAGCGCCACGGCAAGCATGAGTTCTCCTCCCTCGAGGTTGAGCGTTACGTGGGCGGTGGATTGAATCAGCACTGCGAAAGCAATGGTGTGCGCCTCAAGAACCCGGATGTGAAGATCAACCTCGAGATCGACGGTGAGGAGCTCTTTATCGTCAGCGCCATCCATCAGGGCCTGAGCGGCATGCCCATCGCGACCCAGGAAGATGTGCTGAGCCTGCTCTCCGGCGGTTTTGACTCCGGCGTGGCGTCGTTCCAGTTCATCAAGCGCGGCTGCCGCGTGCACTACTGCTTCTTCAATCTGGGCGGTGCGGCCCACGAGATCGGCGTCAAGCAGGTGGCCTATCACCTGTGGAACCGCTTCGGTTCATCCCACCGGGTGCGTTTCACCGCTGTGGACTTCGAGCCGGTGGTCGCCGAGATCCTCGAGAAGATCGACAACGGTCAGATGGGCGTGGTGCTCAAGCGGATGATGATGCGTGCTGCCGCCAAGGTGGCCGATGAATTCCAGATCCCGGCGCTGGTGACCGGTGAGTGTGTGGGTCAGGTCTCCAGCCAAACCCTCACCAACCTGAACGTCATCGACCGGGTGACCGACAAGGTGATCCTGCGCCCGCTCATCACCTGGGACAAGCCGGACATCATCAGTGAAGCCCGACGCATTGGCACCCTAGAGTTCGCCGAGACCATGCCGGAGTATTGTGGGGTCATCTCCAAAAAGCCGACTGTGAAGGCCGAGCTCTCCCGCATTGAAGAGGAAGAGGCCAATTTTGACTTCTCCATTCTGGACAAGGTGGTCTCCGAGGCCCGTTACCTCGATATCCGTCGTATCGGTGAAGAGACTGCCGCTGAAGTGCAAGAGGTGGAAACCACCCAGGTGCTGGGCGCTGACGAGGTGATCCTGGATATCCGCTCTGCCGACGAACACGACGAGAAGCCGCTGGTGGTGGAAGGTCGTGAAGTACTGCATATCCCCTTCTTCAAGCTGGCCACCGCCTTTGGCGATCTGCCCAAAGAGAAGACCTACCTGCTCTACTGCGATCGCGGCGTGATGAGCAAGCTGCAGGCGCTCTATCTGAAAGAGAAGGGCTTTGACAACGTCAAAGTTTACCGTCCGTAATTTGACGCTCAATCTCCCATAAAAAATCCGGCCAATGTGCCGGATTTTTGTTTTATAGCTCGGAGCTTGGATTTATGGACAGGGAACGGGAGTGAAGGAGTGCTCCCCCAGGCAACGCCAACCCATTTCCGCTCCCCTCATTTGCCAAAGGTTATCGCTGCGATAGAGAGTCAGGATATAGAGCATGTCGTTCTTGCTGCCATCGAGGGCAACCGAGAGTACCAGATCATTATCCAGTTGCTGTGCATGGATGCGACTGGGGATGTCGCTATGACCGACAAAACGAAGTGCTACCTCACGGTAGTCATTGACCCATTTCTGATGTAGCTCGTTCGCCTGACGTATCTGCTGGTTGAACTGCTGCACTGGCGCCGATGCCAGTCGTCCAAAAACGGCTTGTGCTTCGGCATGTGCTGCTGTCACGTTCGCAAGGAGGAGAGTGGTAAGCATACCGATTTTGTGCATGAGAATATCCGGCTAACAACGACTGCTTCTATGACAACAGAAAAGCCCATTTGGTTCAACGCACAACCCACAGAGCCATATTCCACTGCGGGCGTGCTTTCAGTTGCGTTGCAGCGAGAAGGTTGGTAGCGACAGGTGCCAGTAGATAGCAGCTACCCGCAAACCGAACACTGCTGTCATACAGATGAGCATGGCGGTTACTCTGTCCATGTTCGCCTCCAGTGCCAGGGTGTAGAGGATTCCGCCCAAAATGCAGGCTGTTGCATAGATCTCTTTTTGCAACACCATAGGCACTTCCCTGGCCAGTACATCACGGATCATGCCGCCTGCTACCCCTGTCATGGTCCCCATCAGCACGGCGATCAGTCCCGGGGTACCGAAGTTGAGGGCTTTTTGCGCCCCAATCACCGTAAAGAGGGCCAACCCGAAGGCATCCGCGACGGGCAGTACATACCAGGGCATTCTGCGGGGCAGTTTGACCATCCACATCCCGATCAGCGCCGTTGCAATGACCACCCAGATATAGAGAGGATCGCGAACCCAGAACACCGGGGTTGCTCCCAGGATCATGTCGCGGATGGTGCCACCGCCGATGGCGGTGACTGCCGCCAACACCATGACGCCAAATCCGTCCATTCTGAGCCGGCCCGCCACCAGAACCCCTGAAAACGCGAATACCGCAGTACCAAACATGTCGCTGATGTAAACAATCTGCTCAACCAGTGTCTGCATGGAAAACAACTCACGCCAAATTGTTGATGGGGCCGCGATTTTAGGGGCTGGAGAGCCCAATCGCCAACTGTGCTCGACAAAATTGAGAGTCGACACCGCTTTTTTCTCGCATCATGGACAGGGAGGGGCTCGAGTGTGCCTGTTTACCTCCTTGTTGGAGGAGGGGCGCGATGAGTTTCTGCCACGTTTTAGTGGGCGTTTTTTTCCTTAAGTTTATCCCCGACCTGTCGATATATAGGGTAAGCGGCGTTAACGTGATGAAGCGTTGAAAAAAATGCTAAAGACATCGAAAAACGGGCCGTTAAATAAGACGCATCGGGCACAGAAAATAATAAAGCCAGAGCAAATAGAAGAGTAAATTTAATAGCTTAGGAGAATAGTCATGGGCCTTTATATCAACACTAACGTTTCATCACTCAACGCTCAGCGTAACCTGATGAACACGACCAAATCACTGGATACATCCTACACTCGACTGGCATCCGGTCTGCGTATCAACAGCGCCAAAGACGATGCCGCCGGCCTGCAAATTGCCAACCGTTTGACCTCCCAGATCAACGGTCTGGATCAAGGTAACCGTAATGCCAATGACGGTATCTCTGTTGCCCAAACTGCCGAAGGGGCAATGGATGAAATTACCTCCATGCTGCAACGGATGCGTACGCTGGCTCAACAGTCAGCCAACGGTTCCAATAACACTGATGACCGTACTGCGCTGCAGCAAGAGTATACCCAGTTGATGACTGAAATTGACCGGGTAGCCAAAGATACCACGTTTGGTGGTCAGAACCTGCTTAATGGCGGCTATGTGGGCACCTTCCAGGTGGGGGCAGACGCAGGGCAGACCATCACCTTCCGGATGACGACCGCCTTTACTATCTCGGGCATGGCCTCTGCCACCAGTGGTAGTGCGACAGTGGCAACCACGACCTCGGGCGAGCCGTATAACATCACGAAGACAGCAGGAACGCCGGTCACATCTACCAGTATGTCGACCATTACAGCTGCAAGCTCGGCCCAGTCGGCTATGGCCAACCTGGATTACATGATAAAGGTGGTGGACAGCAAGCGTGCTGAACTGGGGGCGGTACAAAACCGGTTTGACTCGACCATTCGCAACCAGGCGAACGTCTCCGAAAACGTTAGTGCTGCACGCTCACGTATCCGTGATGCAGACTTCGCCACCGAGACTGCAAACCTGACCAAGCAGAATATCTTGCAACAGGCCGCATCAACCATACTGGCCCAGGCGAACCAGCGCCCCCAGTCAGCTCTTTCGCTGCTGCAAGGCTAACAAAAGAAAACAGGGCGGTTGTTCAGGCCGCCCTGGTCAAGAGATGGAACAAAGGGGTGTTCGGTTCGCACTCTGTTCTATCGGGAGAGATATAATTCTCTACTAGTAATGCCAAGTGTTGCCCAGCTGTTCAGTTCTGTCACGCTTGGTCATATTCTCCTGAGCATATGCTCATCTTTAGGCCGGTTTACCGGCCTCTTTTTATTGTGTCGTCAAATCGACGTCACTCTACCCAACCTAAGCACAAACCGTGCCACAAAAATAATCCTGTCACACCATCTTGCAACCCCTCTATTACGTCTTGCACTATGTTTGCCATCTGACTTTCCTTGCCATGTACCGGAGAAAAATTGCCGCGTTAGGCAACAATTTTCCTAAAGCTTGCCTCTGCACTGCCGTTAAACAAGGTGAAGCAATCGAGGGGTGTTCGGAATCCAACGTTTGCACTACTGCGGGTGACCTGTCCGTTCAAACAGACACCCGCCAGAAGACTCAGGCTCGTTCAACCTGTTCTTCTAACGGTGGGACGCCGCTTTGACGGCGCAACCCGCAGTCGCATGTTCTTCGGGAGAATATTTTATGGCCATGTATATCAACACGAATACTTCATCACTGAACGCCCAGCGTAACCTGATGAATACCAACAAGTCTCTGGATACCTCTTACACCAGACTGGCATCGGGACTTCGTATCAACACTGCCAAAGATGATGCTGCCGGTTTGCAGATCTCCAACCGTTTGACTTCCCAGATCAACGGTTTGGATCAAGGTAACCGCAACGCCAACGATGGTATCTCGGTTGCTCAAACGGCTGAAGGGGCCATGGATGAAGTGACCAGTATGCTGCAGCGTATGCGCACGCTGGCACAGCAATCTGCTAACGGTTCCAACAACACCGATGACCGTACTGCATTGCAGCAAGAGTTTGACCAACTGACTACAGAGATCAACCGTATCTCCAACGACACCACTTTCGGTGGCCAGAAGCTGCTGGATGGCAACTACAAGGGGTCGTTCCAGGTGGGGGCGGATGCTGGTCAGACTATCACCTTCAAGATGACTTCCGCCTTTACCATCAGTGGGATTGCGGCATCAACCAAGGGAAGCGCGACCGTTGCTACCAGTGCCTCTGGCGAGCCCTATACCGTGACCAAGGGAACATCTGCAGTAACCTCTACCAGCGTCAGCAGCATCAGCTCTGCCAGCGCCGCCCAGCTGGCCATGGCCAACCTTGATTTCATGATCAAGGCGGTAGACAGCAAGCGGGCAGAGCTGGGTGCGGTGCAGAACCGGTTTGACTCCACCATTCGCAACCAGTCCAACGTCTCTGAAAACCTGAGCGCAGCACGTTCTCGTATTCGTGACGCAGACTTTGCAACCGAGACCGCTAATCTGACCAAGCAGAACATTCTGCAACAGGCTGCTTCCAGCATCCTGGCTCAAGCCAACCAAAGACCGCAATCAGCCCTGTCCCTGCTGGGTTAACAGGCTGTGATGAGATAAAAAAGGAGCGACGATATGGCCAATGAAATTGGAATTCCGTCATCGGTCACTCCTTCTTCTCTTCAGTCAAGTAGCAAGAGCGGCCAGTCGGCCGCTCAAGTGCTATCTGGCACAGCAGAAGAGCAGCGGGGGACGGCAAAGGACATGGAAAAGCAACAGGGGCTGCCTGAGCAGGAGAGGGCTGGCAAGCCGAAGATTTCAGACAAGGAAATTGAGAAAGGGGTACAAAACTTGCAAGAGTTCAGTCAGTTGCAAGGATGGACCGTCAATTTCAGTGTTGAAAAGGAACTGGAGCAGGTTGTTATCAAGGTTATGGATGCCGATACCAAATCAATGATCCGTCAGATACCAAGCGAAGAGTTGCTGGCTATCAGCAAACGAATCCAGGCTCTGCGCGAAGGTGATGTGATTGGCGGTGGCTCTCGAGTCGGGTTATTGCTTGATAAAGAGATTTAATAGTTACGTTTGCGAGGAGAGTGAGTATGGCTACTATTACGTCTGCTGGTGCGGGCTCTGGACTGGACTTGGAGTCTGTCATCGCTGCAAGCGTTGATGCCAAAAAGGCGCAGCTGTTGCAGCCAATTACCACCAAAAAGACCAACGCCCAGATCACTCTCTCAGGGGTAGGCCAGCTGAAGTCAGCGATCGCGACTTTTGTCACCACTCTGCAGGCTATGTCAAAGGATGACGCGTTTAACAAACGTGCGATAAACATCACCCAGGATAAAGATAATCCGGTTCTCAAGGTGGAGAGCAAGAGTGGCGCTTCCAACGGGCAATATGACATCAGTGTCGAAAAATTGGCGAAGACCAGCAAATTTGAAGGTAGTTTCGCCTCTTCTACCACGCCCATGATCACTCAAGATGGCACCCTGACATTCAAGGCAGGTGACAAGACCTTTGATGTGGATGTTAAAGCAGGGGATTCACTCCAGTCCATTCGCAAGCGGATCAACAATGATAGTGACAACTTTGGTCTTAGCGTCAATATCATGAATACCTCCGATGGCAAGGCGGCCCTTGTGATTGACTCCGGTGTCAGTGGAACAGGTAAAGATCTGCAGATAACCGGCAGTACACCTGAACTGACTGACAATTTCATCTCCAAGCTGACCCAGAAGCAACAAGCCCGTGATGCCGAGATAAGCGTGGATGGCAATAAATTGACCAGTGCGACCAACACCTTTGATGGCACCATTGTGGGTCTCAAGATTACGGTGTTGAAAGAGTCGGAGAGCACCACTACCACGAACCCGAGTGATGGTACCGTGACGACCACTTACAAGCCAAACAGAGTGGATGTGACGACAGACAAGGCTGGCATCAAGACCATGGTGCAGAGCTTCATCGATGGCTATAACGCTCTGGTGAAGAAGAGCACCGATCTGGGCAAACGCAGCTCTATCGTGGCCGGTGTCAGCCAGAATGATGGTGGAGCCCTGGCGGGGGATGCGACGACCAAGGCTGTGACCAACCTGATGAGTGGCACCGTCACCGAGCCTTCTAACAACTCTTCGACCTTCTCTACCATCTTTCAGTTGGGGGTCAAGATGGACAACAAGGGAGTGCTCTCACTTGATTCGACGAAATTCGATGAAGCGGTCGAGAAGAACTTCGACCAGGTAGTGGCTGTATTTGGTGGCAAGGACGGTGTTGCTGGCAAGTTGGCCAGCCAGCTTGAGACCTACTCCAAGACAGGGGGACTGCTTGCCAAGCGGGAAGAGACACTCAATTCTGATCTGCGTGATGTCAACCGCAAACAAGCAGATGTCGCGGCGCAGCTCACCAAGTATGAAGAGACGTTGAGGGCACGCTACGGCAGTCTGGATACCTTGCTGGCCAAGATGAACAAATCTGCCTCCTATCTCAACCTGCTCAATACCAACAACAAAACCAGTTAATTTGTAGTCAGGAGCTGAGTCTCGTATGTATCGAAAAACGATCAAGGCCTATACAACCCAGAGTTTGCAGTCTGAGCTGGCAGTGGCGGATCCCTATCGCGTGATCCAGTTATTGATGCAAGGGTGTCTCGAACGTCTCGCTCAGGCTCGCGGTGCAGTCGAGCGTCGCGATTTCGAGGGTAAGTCCCAATCTATCTCCAAGACGCTGGCCATTATCAATGGTCTGCAAGATTCACTTGATCTCTCTTATGGCAAGGTCCCCGAAGACCTGTTCGCACTTTATGACTATATGAAAGTGCGCATGATGGATGCCAGCCGTGACATGGATGTAGGCGCCATTGATGAAGTGATGAACCTGATGCTGACAGTCAAGAGCGGTTGGGATGCCATCCCTGTCGATGAGCGAGACAAGGCGCTGGCACAGCAAAAGGTAGGCAGACCGGCATGAATGAGGTCAATAGTACTTCTGTGTCTGCCTTGATGAGACAGGGCGAGCAGTTGCAGTCTCTACTGGTGCAAGGTGAGCTGGTTGCAGCAGAACAGCTGGCTGAACTTTATCTGCATGCTCTGGAAGAGGTATTCGGGTCACTGCCTTGGGGAGAGACACTCAATGTGGAACAGCGGCAGGCACTGATGCAGTTCCAGCTTATTTATGATTGGGTGGGTCAGGAAAAGCAGCAGGCTGAAGCACAATTACGACAATTCTCCCAGGCCGGACGTGCATCCGGTCTTTACAAGCTGAATGCAGGTTAGTCTGACATGGATATCCATCACAAGATTCATGATGTAGAAAGTGAACTGGCACGCCTGGCTCTGCAAAAGCAGCAGGAGGCCGCCATGCTGGAAGTACTCCCCGTTCGTTATGAACTCAATATGGCTGCGTTTGTCAAATACATGCCCGCCATTCATGACTTTTTCAAGGAGTACCAGCCTGCCAGGCCTTTTCGTTTCTTCTGTAATGAAAACGGCGTTCCCAATATTCTGTGGCTCGATGAGGGTATCTCGCTTTATGGGGATGATCCATTTAGCGAGGTTCAGTCGCAGATTGCCGAGGTCATTAAACACAGTGTCTTGCAGTGCATCGATTTTGTGCCCCAGTGGTATATCGATGGCCAAATCCATATCAAATACAACAATGAAATCTCCAAATTAAAAGAGAACTCAGCTCTGGAAGGGTTGCGTCTAAAGGCAGCATTACATACCGATATTCCTCTGGCACTGATGTATGGCATTGGTTTGGGCTACCAGCTCGGTTGCTTGTATGAACAGTGCAAGATCAAGAATCTGTTTGCTTTCGAGCCTGATCTTGACATGTTTTACGCCTCGCTCTTCTGTTTTGATTGGCATCAGCTGCTCGCCTACATGGAGGAGGAGTCGATCAGTCTGCACCTCTTTATCGGTGTTGACGAGCGATTGCTGGTCGCTGACATGATGGAGGCGCTGCATCGCAAGGGGGCATTCTGGTCGGCAAGCTATTTCTCGTTCTGTCATTACCATTCCCCCAAGCTGCACGCCTTGATAACACAGGTGGAAAGGGAGTTCTATCTGCTCAAAACGGGGTGGGGGTTCTTTGATGACAACATCTATGCACTTGCCCATAGCCACACCCATCTGCAAGACGGCACCCCCTTTCTGAAACGGTGGCGCGATAGCCGTGCCTTCGAGCAGATCCCTGTCTTTGTGGTTGGCAATGGCCCCTCGCTGGATCAGAGCATCGAGTTCATCCGGCAGCATCAGCAGCAGGCAATCATTATCGCCTGCGGTACTGCGGTCAGTGCACTCTACAAAGTTGGCGTAAAACCGGATATCTACGTTGCAGTGGAGCGCACCAAGAGCTCAGCCGATTTTCTGAGCATTCTCAATGCCGATGACTTTATAAAGGACACCGTGTTTCTGAGCGTTGATGTCATTCACCCTGAATGCAAGCGCTTCTTTCGTAAAACAGGGTTGGCGTTCAAGCCCAACGAGCCGATGTTCTCCATGCTGATTAGCGCGTTTGGTCAGGCATTTGAGTACGATACCATTGAATTTTCCAACCCGTTCGTCGGCAATACCGGCCTCAATTATGCGGCCTTGCTTGGTTTCAAGCAGGTGTATTTGTTTGGTATCGACAATGGCTATAAAACAGCCGGACAGCATCACTCCAGCCTGAGTCTCTATTACAACGACAAGCAAGAGGCGAAATACGAGGAAAATTTAAAGGATACTTTCCCGGCTCCGGGTAACTTTGGCGACGAAGTGCGTATCAATCATCTGTTTGGGCTAGCCATTCACAATATGGCCAGTGTATTGCGTGATTATCCCGAGATGCAGTGCGTCAACAGTAGTGACGGCGCTTATATAGAAGGGGCAATCCCTCGTCGTGTTGAATCGTTGCAACCTGAATGGCCGGTACTCGACAAAATCCCGCTCATGGATGAAGTGATGGCCACTTGTTTCCAGTCCTTTGACATGAGCAGCGTTGATTTCGCTGCTGCATTGCAGGTGCCGCTGTTCGTTGAGCTGGTAGACAAGTTGCGCGATGACTGGCGCCAGGTAGCCTGTGAACACAATGCGGTATTGGCCATGATGCAACGCCATCACGACTATCTGCTTTATCTGTTGATGAGCCGCGAATCGCATCTCTATCGGGTCTTGATCGGTTCAATGAACTATTTCTACGCCAATATCATCAGCCTGATGATGTCGCAGGTGACAGCAGAACCCGAGGTGCTGGCGGGCAAGATAAAAGAGGCGCAGGCAATTCTGGAGTTATTCTTCGAGGATAGCAAAGTGATGTATGCCGATGCGTTCGATGGCCATGATACCACCTATTTTACCGGCCTGGATGTGTTCAAGCGCTAGTCCTTGAATCGGATGGGGATGACTCTGTTCATCTCCATTCCCTAACAGTATGATATAGAAGTATTTAATCCTTTCAGGTGCATATATGGCCACCCTTTCCCTGGCATCCACCGCATTTCTCATGCCCGGTAATGTGGCATGGGCTCCTTTGGCCCGACATGCACAGTTGCAATTTTGCCCTCAAGGTCAATGGCAGCCGATGGCCGCTTGTGACGGACATCTGGTGCTCTGGTTTTGGGAGCAACTGCTGACCGACAGCGAATGCCAGCATTGGTACACCTTGGCTGAACCCGCATTGTCCGAGACCATCGACACCTGGTTGGAAGCATTGCTCTCGCCACTGCGGGGGCTCCCTCATCTTTATCTTGGTGCCTGTTCACTGCAAGGCGGTGGTGTGAGTAGCGCTCTTCATCCCTGGATGATGCAGCTGGATGTCTGCTTTACCCGAGCGCTTGCACGTCACCACATTAGGGATTTGGGGCTGGGTCGCTGGCTCTCTGAGCAGGGGCGAGCCCATTGTGTGGACGAGCGTAATCGTTACCTTCTTTCTTGTCCTCTCTCGATGCACGGCTTGACCAGCCTTGCCGACTGGATTGCCGCGCGTTGGATGCTTGATCAGGCGCCAATACGCAAGGTGCTGGTGCTCGATTGTGACAATACCCTGTGGGGGGGGGTAGTGGGTGAAGAGGGGTTGACTGGCCTTTACCTTGGTCAGGACGGTCTCGGCAAACTCTATCAGTCGTTTCAGGATGCGGCGCTCTACTGGTATCAGCGCGGCGTGTTGTTGGCATTGTGCTCTAAAAACGAGCCTGCAGATGTTTGGCTGGTGTTTGAGCAGCATGGCGCCATGAGACTCAAAAGGCGAAATATTGCAGCATCTGCCATTGGTTGGGGCTCGAAATCTCAAGGTTTGCGACATATTGCTGCCAGCCTCAATCTGGGGCTTGAGGCCTTGGTCTTCTGGGATGATTCCCCCCTGGAAAGGGCTGAAGTTCGCCATGCCCTGCCACAAGTCGATGTCATTGAACCACCAGTAGATATTTGGGCATGGCCTACAACCTTGCTCACTTATGGGGGGTTCTCGCGCATATTCAGTGGTGATGATGCTCTTCGTCAAGCCTCCTATCTGGCATTGGCAGACGCCGCCCGGTTACGTAGCGAGGTTGGCAGTGAACAACATTTTCTCGCCTCCTTGTCGTTGCGTGCGGCGATACAGCCGTTGGCGGTGGATAACCTTGCTCGTGCCGAGCAGATCATCCATAAAACCAACCAGTTTAATCTCTCCTGTCTGCGATATGAGGCGAGCGAGCTCAAACGGCTGGCGCAGTCTGGCTGGTGCTGGCTAGTGTCGTTGCAGGATCGCTTTGCCGATCATGGCTTGGTTGGCTTGGTGCTGATCATAAACCTCACGCCCAAACTGGCATTGCTCGATACGCTGGCTCTGAGTTGCAGAGTGTTGTCCAGAGGACTCGAATATTGGTTACTGGATAGCGTCTCGGCTGCATTGCGCGAGGCGGGGATCGAGCGTCTGGTTATTGGCTCGAATCGTTGTGCACGTAATGAACCTGCGCTGACATGGTTGGCATCCCTGCCGTTGACCCCCTGTGATAATCCGGATCCCGCCCGTTTTTCCCATGAGCATTACCATAGTCTGGCGCTCGAACAGCTGAATTTGCCTTTTTTGGAGTTTTATCACCATGACTGATCTCTTCACTTTGTTGGAACAGCAGTTTCCTTCTGCAACCGTCACGCGAGGCGACTATCAGTTGGGACTTGGGGCCTTTCCGGAATGGGATTCGCTTGGTCATTTCAATTTTCTGCTGCTGGTTGAGCAGACGTTCTCGGTACGCTTCGAGCCTGAAGAGCTGGCGAAGATGAAGCAACTTCAGGACATTCGTGATGCGCTGTTGCGGCGTGGTCTTGTGCTGTGATTGAAGCTCTCTCTCATGTTCTTGGCTCCCTTGGGATCGCACGAGGGAGCGCTATCATGGTTCACACTGACGCCATGGCTGTGGCCCAGTTTCCTGGACGGGGCAATGAAGCCGGCATGCATGCTTTTTGGTTGGGGATGCAGGAGTGGCTTGGAAACGAGGGCACTCTGCTGGTGCCAACATTCACGTATAGCCTGACTCGCCAGAGCTGTTTCGACAGGGCGACATCCCCCAGTGAAGTCGGGTTGATGACGGAGCAGTTTCGCACTCTGCCAGGGGTTGCGCGGACCCGCGATCCCATCTTCAGCGTTGCGGTATGGGGCGCGGGGCGTGACCAGGTGGTTGCAGCAGGGGGTCATGACTGCTTTGGTGAAGAGAGCCCCTTCGCCTGGTTGGCGGCTCACGATGGCTGGATTGCCGGTTTTGCCTGTCATCCCGATCGCATTACCTTCACCCACTATGTCGAGCAGCAACTAGGTGTCGATTATCGCTTTATGAAACGCTTTGAGGGTGATGTCCGCGAGCAGGGAATGGTGCGCCCCTGGCATTGTGACTACTTTGTGCGAAGACTCGATCTGGCCAGCGAGATAGATCTTTCCCGTCTGGTTGAAGCCCTTAAAAATCAGGACAAATGGCACCAGGGGTTATTTGGCCGTTTACCAGTCTGGGCCGTTCGCTGCGCCGACTTTGCCGCGGTGGCAAAAGAGCTGATCGCTGTCCATCCCCATGCGCTCATCAGGGAGGGGAGATGAAACTGCACCATATTGGACTGGTGGTGGCCGAACTGGATCTTGGCGTACGTTATTGTTGCGAGACCCTCGGGCTTTCCCGCTTTAGCGAGCCGGTGCTCGATCCGTTGCAGCGGGTGCATATCTGTTTTGCCTATGATGATGCGGGGATTTGCTATGAACTGATTGCACCTGCCAGTGATGATAGCCCCGTCAGTCAGGCGCTACGAACCCGTCATAACCTGCTCAATCATCTGGCCTATGAGGTGGCAGACCTGGCAATGGCTGCCGAAAAACTGCGGGCCCAGCGTCATCTTCCCCTCGGGCCCAGCCAGCCGGCCATCGCGTTTGGCGGCGCCCACGTCCAGTTTTTCCTGAGCCCCCTTGGCCACATTGTCGAATTGATCGAGGCACCCACCCCATGAGTTTTTCACCCAAGAGCGGCTATCTGCCCACCGACTGGGACGACCAGGCACAGATCGGTGAGCAACTGCATCGGCTGCTCACCCTGCTGTTTCCGCTCAATCGAAGCCTGACCGGGGACGGGGTTCGGCAGTCGCTGGCCCTGTGGCGCGAGCACTGCCTGCCCGAGCTGCAGATCCATGAAGTGGCCAGCGGCACCGAGTGTTTCGACTGGACCGTGCCTGACGAGTGGAACGTGCGGGAGGCCTACATAGTGGGGCCGGATGGACGTAGAGTGGTGGACTTCCAGGATCACAACCTGCATCTGGTCGGTTACTCGGAGCCGGTACGCTGCACCCTCTCGCTGGCCGAGCTGCAGCCCCATCTTCACTCTCTGCCCGAGCAGCCGGATGCCATTCCCTATGTGACCTCCTACTACAAGCGCCGCTGGGGCTTCTGTCTGCCCCATCGGCTGCGAGAGGCGCTGCCGGAGGGAGAATATCAGGTGGTGATCGATGCCACCCTGGCACCGGGTTCGCTCACCTATGGCGACTGGGTGCTGCCGGGGGAGAGCGAGCAGGAGATCCTGCTGTCGAGCTACACCTGTCACCCCTCCATGGCCAACAACGAGCTCTCCGGCCCCTGCGTCGGTGTCTTCCTGATGGCCTGGCTGGCGTCACTGCCCACACGTCGCTACAGCTACCGGCTGATGCTGGTGCCTGAAACCCTGGGGGCCATCGTCTATCTCTCCCGCCATCTGGATCAGCTCAAGCAGCGTACCCTGGCCGGCTTCAACCTGACCTGTCTTGGCGATGACCGCGGCTACTCCTTCCTCCCTTCCCGCCAGGGCAACACGCTGGCGGATCGCATCGGTCGCCATGTGCTCGGCCATCTGGCGCCGGGCTACAAGGCGTACAGCTTCCTGGAGCGGGGCTCCAACGAGCGGCAGCTGTGCGCGCCCGGCATCGATCTGCCGGTCACTTCTGTGATGCGCAGCCGATACGGTTGCTATGCCGAGTACCACACCTCGCTCGATGATCTCTCGCTGGTGACGCCGGCCGGTCTGGCGGGTGGATTCCTGGCGCTGCGCCGGGCCATCGAGTGTCTGGAGCGAGATGAGCGCTGCGAGGTCACCGTGCTGGGCGAGCCCCAGCTCGGCAAGCGGGGGCTCTACCCGGATTTGTCGACCCGCTATTCGGGCTGGCAGGTGCGGGAGATGATGAATCTGCTGGCCTACAGCGACGGCAAGCTGACCCTGTTCGAGATCGCCGAGACCATAGGGGTGCCGTTCTGGCGGGTGGAGCCGCTGGCGCGGATGCTGCTGGAGGCCGGGCTGCTGCGTCGCCTCAGCCCGCAACCGGACTACTCGATCACTAGATAGGCTGGTCCCGGGTTGTGCGGGGTGCGGCGAATGGCGTAGCGATCCAGCCCCAGCACCTCCTTGAGGGCCAGGGTCTCCCCCGGGAAGGCGGGCCAGTTGAGCTCATCGAATGCCAGCACTGATCCCTTGGTCAGGTGCGGCTTGATGAGCTCGAGGCAGCGGCGGGTCGGCTCGTAGAGATCAAAGTCAAAATAGGCCAGCGCGACCATGGTCTCCGGCTGACGAGCCAGATAGGCCGGCAGCGTCTCGGTCACATCCCCCTTCACCAGCTCATGCTTGACGATATGGTCCAGGGGACTTTCCGCCTCATGGGCGGCGAGCAGTTGGGCCAGATGCTGTTCATAGCCTGGCGTCACCCCGTAGGCGCCGGGCTGGATGGCGGCGTCGCTGCCATCTTGCGGGGCGTGGGAAGGGAAGCCGCTGAAGGTATCGAATCCCACCAGCTTGCGGTTGTAGTTGTAAGGCTCATACATGCCGCGAAACGAGGAGAAGAGCGCCAGGTTCTGACCCCAGCGGGTGCCGAAATCCATGATGACGCCGTGGACCGGCACGATCTTCTGATACAGCTCGTGCATGAACAGGATGCGGGAGAGCGACTGGCGCTTGAGGTAGAGGCCCAGGTTGTTCTGCAACTCGGCCGCGGGCAGCGGGCTGGTGTGCAGCAACTCGCTGAAGGTCTGGCGGCGTGACAGCTCCTCATCGGAGGCGTTGGACATGGCCTTGATCATCAATGGTCTCCTGTGGGGGTGTCGCCGGCCGGGGTCGACAGGCAGTGCACCACTTCATATTCGAGGTAGTCGGCCAGCCCCAGCCAGTCCTGGCGCTCCTGGCACTGCAGCAGTGCGGCTACCAGTCCGGGTGGCAGGTTGCCCTGCTCGGTGAGCACCTCTTGCAGCAGTTCCGGCAATGCCTGACTCGCTGCAACCGACTGCCCCAGCCGAAACTGGTGCGCCAGGGCGGTGAGGCGGGTGATCTGGCCGTTTTTCATTGCACGTACTCCGGGTGATAGCGGCAGCCGGCGATTTCCGCCCCTTCCCGGCTGCAGTTCCAGAACTGCACCTCTGGGTGGCGCGCTATGTAGCGCTCGAGCTCGGTGCGGTAGGCGGAAAAGTTTGGATTGGTCTTGACCCGCCGGCCATGGCCGTCGAGGGCCCAGCTGAGGGCCAGCGCGGCGCTGGGGCCGAGCGCACCGTCGGCCCAGCCCGAGTGGGTGAGCTCGCCGGGAAAGGCGAAGTCAGTGCCCAGCAGGATGACCTGGCGGCAACCCATCTGCACGGCGAGATCCACGGCGGGATGAATGACGCTGCCGCCCGAGTGCAGCACGCCCTTGGGGAGCGTCTGTCGCAGCTGCTGATACATGGGGCTGCGGGAGTAGGCGGTCATGCGTGGCCCCTGCCAGGCCAGCAGGGCTGCCGTGGGAACCGTGGGGTAATAGACCAGGGTGGTCTGGGCCGACTGGGCGGCGGGCAGCCGGTTGCCGTGGATGGCGTCATCGATGGTGACGACGATGTCGGGCCGGATACCGTGGCTGAGCAAAAACGCCAGCGCGGTATCGACGCTAATCAGAAGATAGTCCTGCCGACGGCGCTGCAACTGGGCCTGCAGGGTGGCCAGGTTGTGCTGCAGGGTTGGGCCACTCGCCACGATCAGCGCCTGCTTGCCCTGAGCCAGACCGAACAGGGAGGCCACATCGCCGTCGCCGGCCAGCAGATCGCGGTTTTCCGCCAGCCGCCGGGTGATGTCGGGGTGCTCGGCGTCGAACCTTGCCCGGGCGAACGGCAAATCGATTTCACTCACCAGCCGGTCGCGGATGCGGGCGGCAGCATCCTCCACCAGCAGCAGCTCGGGCGGCAGGGCGAAGAAGGGCAGCCGCACCTCCCCTTCGTCGCCGGCCATCATCAGCTCGACCCTGGGGTCCGTCAGCCAGTCCTGCTGGTCTAGCAGCCGCAGTACAAGGGCAAACAGGGCGCCATTCATGATCTTCACTTCCAGCCGCTTGAGGCTACTGCGCCCCAGCAGGGTGCGCGGCAGATCGCCGAGCCCGGTGCCGTAGAGGTGCAGCACCGGCTGCTCGGGCAGGCTGGCGGCCTGCAGCTCGGCTTCCTTCACCCGGTCGTGCCGGCTGGTGAGCTGTATGCCGTGGAGGCTTAGGGTGGAGCCGAGACCTTCGGTCAGCTCGGCCGGCAGGCTTTCAACGTCCTGTGCCAGCAAGCGGGGCCAGAGGGCGGGCCAGCGCTGGCTGATGAGCCTGCCGTGCTGGTTGAAGAGATCATCACTCATCGTTGTCTATCCACTCCCAGCTCAGTGGTTGGTTAGCGCTCAGGCTGCGGTTGACCCGCTTGCCGATGAGCCGATCGTAATCGGCGGGGGGCAGGCCGAGGGCGGGGCGCACCGATTTGATGTGTTCTGCGGTGAGCAAATCTCCGGCTGCAATATCCCTGACCAGATAGAGGGAGCGGCGAAACGCACGGTTACCCTGTTCACTGGCGGTGAGCTGGTAATCTGCCACACCGAGGGCGGCATGAGCGGTATTGACCGAGGCTACCAGCTCGGTGAGTTCGGCCGGCTCCATGGAGAAGGCGCAATCCGGCCCGCCGTCGGCGCGGGCCAGGGTGAAGTGCTTCTCGATGAGGGTCGCCCCGAGCGCAGTGGCGGCGATGGCCGTGGCCGACCCCAGGGTGTGATCGGAGAGCCCCACCTCGACCCCGAAGCGCTGGCGCAACATGGGGATGGTACGTAGGTTGTATTCGGCTGCCGGCGCCGGATAGCCGCTGACGCAGTGCAGCAGGGCCAGCTGGCCGTTGCCGTGCTTGAGTGCCATCTCGACTGCGGCGGCGATCTCGGCCTCGTTCGCCATGCCGGTGGACATGATAAGCGGCTTGCCGGTCTGGGCGGCGTAGCGGATGAGGGGCAGATCCACCAGCTCGAAGGAGGCGATCTTGTAGGCCGGGCAGTCGAGGGATTCCAGCAGATCCACCGCACTGAAGTCGAACGGACTGCTGAAGACCGTCAGCCCCAGCTCGCGCCCTTTGGCAAACAGTGCTTGGTGCCACTCCCAGGGGGTGTGCGCCCACTCGTAAAGGTCGTACAGGTTGCGACCATCCCAGAGGCCGCCGTGGATCTGGAACTCGGGCCGATCACTGTTGAGGGTGATGGTGTCGGGCCGGTAGGTCTGCAGCTTGACGGCGCTGGCACCCGCTGCTTTGGCGGCGGTCATGATGGCCAGGGCGCGGTCCAGATTGCCATTGTGGTTGGCCGACAGTTCGGCAATCACATAGGGGGCCTGTTCCTGGTTGATGGGGCGATGATCGATCTGCATCTGTGTTCAGATTCCTGTGCCAAGTTGCCAGCCTTGCGGCGCCGGCTGCCAGGGGGCAGGGGGCGCTATCTGCGGTGGCTCGGCAAGATAGAGGGGAAATTGGGAGAAAATTGTTTGCAAGCGATGTGCCAGCTCTTGCCACTCCGCTGGTTGAAGTGGCCGGGCGGCCTGCCATGTCAGATGCTGACCGTCCAGAGTCAGGGTGAGCAGCAGTTGATCATCATGGCGTAGTTGCCACTGTTGGCCATCTGGCAACAGTTGATAATCGGATTGTGGTAGCAGCCAGGCGGTGAGCCGATCCAGCCCCAGCCCATCCACCTGTTGCTGGCCGCGGCAGCGATAGTTATCTGCTTGCAATTCAAGTCGTTGCAGGGCCTGCATCAGCCGCTCAGGCTCGGCCAGTTCGCTCAGGGTCAGCCGCTCTGCCAGCTGAAAGCGGGCGATCACCTCATCGTTAAACTGTTGGTTGTCGACGATGGGCACCGCCAGGGTCGGCAGGCCGAGACAGGCCCGCTCCCAGGTCATGCCGCCGGCGGCGCCGATGGCGAAGTCGTGCCGGCTCATCAGGTCGGCCATCTGGTCGCTCTGGCGCAGCAGCACCAAATCGAGGTCGGCCAGCTCGGTCACTATCTGTTCCAGCTCGGGCCAGAAGGGGTTGGCGCCACCCGCCACCAGGGTCCAGCTAATGGTGCGGGCCCAGGGCAGCTTGGCCAGGCTGTTGAGGGTGACGAGGCAGGCGCCGGCGGGATCGGCGCCGCCAAAGCAGACAAGGCCCCGTTGCCACTGACTGGCGTGTGGCCGCGCCAGCCGGCGATAGGCGGGGCGCAGCAGGGCATAGTCGGTGCCCAGCAGCAGCCGGCAATCGGCTGGGGTGAGCGGCTGGTAATCGGCGGTGCGGCGCAAGGGGCCCTGATCCAGCAGTAGCTGGCAGTGGTGCGGTCGGTCGGCCAGATCATCGATCACCAGCACGCGGCGGCAGTGGGCGGCCAGCTGGGTTTCGAGCCGCTGGTCAATCTGGTAGTGATCAAACACCAGCCAATCGGGCTGCAAGCCAGGCAACGGGCCGGCGGCGTCCAGCGCGCTCAGGGGATGATGGTGATGGGGCCGCAGCAACGACAGCAGGTGCGCCGGCAGATAGTGGCAGAGGAAGTGGCACTCGGCCCCGGCGGCGTGCAGCCGATCGGCGATGGCCAGGCAACGCATCAGGTGGCCCAGCCCGATCTCGGCGCCGGCGTCGAGCCGGAAGGCAACCCTAAACGTCATCTTGGGCCAGCACTTGATAGAGCAGTTCGGCCAGGTGCCAATCTTCCGGCGTGTCGATGTCGACTACCCTGTGTCTTGGCAGAATATGGCCAATCCCTTCTCCCCCCACCGGGCTTATACCACCCAACCAGGCGTCCCGCGTCCCCCAATAGAACTGGCCGGCATCCTGATAGGCGGGCTCCAGATCCTGAGAGCGTTTCGCCATCTGCTCCGGCCAGAAGGGGGTGACCCGGCCCTGCTCATCCATGCGCACGGCGCGCTGGATAGGGAAGCCAAACTCGGCCACGGTATAGACAAAGGGAGCATTACTTGCGCTCAGTCGCTGATGGGCGGCCTTCAAGTCATCGGCTTGAATAAGCGGGACCGTGGCATAGATGCAGCAGTAGTGCTTTGCCTGGCTGCCGAGCTGGTCGAGCCGCTGGATGGTGTCGATCACCACAGGGGTGGTACCTGTGTGATCATCGGCGAGGCTTGCAGGCCGAAGAAATGGCACTTCCGCGCCCAGTTGACGAGCAACTTCGGCAATCTCCTCATCATCGGTGGAGACCACCACCTTGTTGAAACAGCCTGATTGTTGCGCCGCCAGGATGGAATAGGCGAGCATGGGCTGGCCACAAAAGGGGCGGATATTCTTGCGTGGAATGCGTTTGCTGCCACCCCGGGCCGGGATAATGGCGATGGCCATGATGGGCTCTCTCTGCTGGATTAATGACTGGCCAAAGCCAGGATAATCGATGACAACTCTTTGATTATTTTTGATATTATACTGGTTTTTCTGCTTGTATTATCGATTTTTGCTACGGAATGGCAGCAGTGTGGTCGATAAGAGAGACGGGTCATGGAACTGGATGGCGTTGAAGATGAGTTATGGCGTTGAGCTACGCCCGATAGCGCTGTGGGATCTTCCTGCTTTGCGGCGTTGGCGCAATCAGGATGAGGTGCGAATGCAGATGGTATCCCAGACGCGTATTTCACCGCGGCAACAGCGCCAATGGTTTGCCGCCACCCGTGAGCGGCGGGATCAGCAGCACTGGGTGCTCTGGTGCAAGGGCGTGCGAGCGGGTTACGTCAATCTGAAAGGTGAGTCTCAGGGCGAGCTGCAGGGTCAGGCGATCGCCGATGCGGGGCTCTATCTGGGCAACTCAACCGTGCGGCATCCCATGTTGGCCATTGCTGCTGCCCTATCCCAGCTTGATCAGGGTTTTGATGAGTTGCATATCGGTTGTATTCGCACTCTGGTTCGGGAGAACAATCGCTCTGCCCTACGCTTGAATGAACAACTGGGTTATAGCCAGATAGGACAAGAGAACGGATTTTTTGCATTGGAACTGCTGCCGGCGAATTACTATGCCGCCCGTGAGCGGCTACGGAGATTTTTCAGATGACAATCGCATTGGAACAGGTTTTTGCCGAGGCGCTGGGTATTGATATCGGCAGCGTCAGCGATGGGTTGGCCTACAACAGCATCCCGCAGTGGGATTCTGTCGCCCACATGGGGCTGATTGCCCAGTTGGAGGATAACTACGGCGTGTTGCTCGACACCGATGACATTATCGACATGAGTTCAGTCGCCAAGGCACGCGAGATCCTAGTCAAGTACGGGGTCGCTTTCTGATGCAGGGGCTGTTGCAGGGCAAGCGGGTGTTGATCACCGGTGCCGGGCGTGGCATCGGTCTTGCCATCGCCCGTCAGTTTGCCTCTCAGGGGGCTGAACTGTGGCTGGGAGGCCGTGATGAGGTGACGATGAGCCAGCTGGCGACCACGATTGGTACCGAGTTTGGCGTGCCCTGCCAGCCTCTCTGTTTTGATGTGGCTGACCCGTCGGCGGTCAAGCAGGCCTTTCAACAACTTTTTACCCAGAGCCGATCGCTGGATGTGCTGGTCAACAATGCCGGCATGCTGGAAGAGGCGTTATTGGGGATGGCTAACCAGACCCATCTGCAAAAGACATTCAGCAACAATACCTTTAGCGTGATCTACTGCAGCCAGTATGCCGCCCGCCTGATGCGGCGCAGTGGTGGTGGCAGCATCATCAATCTCGCCTCCCTGATGGGGCAGGTGGGGGCCGCCGGGCTAAGCTGCTATGCCGGCAGCAAGGCGGCGGTGATCGGTATTACCCAGTCACTGGCCAAGGAGCTGGCCGCCAGCCAGATCCGGGTCAATGCCATTGCCCCCGGGTTTATCGATACCGATATGGCGCATGCTATCCCGCAAGAGAAGTTTGCCGAGCGGGTGGCCAGCATCGCCATGGGACGGATTGGCACGCCAGATGAAGTGGCCAAAGTGGCCCTGTTTCTCGCGTCCGACTTGTCGAGCTATGTGACCGGGCAGGTGATTGGGGTCGATGGGGGGATGGTGATTTGAACCGGCCTGATTTGCTGGCCCATCTGGTTGAGGGTAACAGCGAGCCCGCCTGGCGAGACCCGCAAGAGGGGTGGCTCAGTTATGGTGAGCTGGCTCGGCGTGTGGCGCAGTTGGCCACCATCTATCCTGCTGGCCGCCATTTGGTCTACCTGCCATTTGTGACGTCTACCATGCATCTGCTGCACTACTTGCTGGCCCTGCGTGATGGCCACGCCATCATGCTGGCCGATCCTGCACAGGATGCCCGGTTGCACCATGAGCAGTGCCAGCGCTTTGGTGTTAGTCTGCGGGTATTAGAGGATGGGGCAGTTGCGCATCTTGGCGATGCGCCTTCACTTCACCCTGAGCTGGCCATGCTGCTGCCCACGTCGGGCAGCACGGGGTCCTGCAAATGGGTGAGATTGTCGCGAACCAATCTTGATGCCAATGCCGCGGCCATCGCCGAATACTTGGCGCTGAACGGGCGTGAGCGCGCCATCACCTCGTTGCCACTTTTTTACTCCTTCGGTATGTCGGTGCTCAACAGCCATCTTTTGGCTGGCGCCTCGCTGGTTTCATGCACTGCCAGTCCCCTTGAGCGCCACTTCTGGGATGAGGTCAATCGCCACCAGGTCACCAGTGTGGCGGGGGTACCCTTTACCTTTCAGATGCTAAACCGCTTGCGTTTTGACTGGGCCCGCTATCCCAGTCTGATGACCCTGACCCAGGCCGGAGGGCGGCTTGAGCCGGCACTGGCAAAGCAATTTGCCGAACAGGCCTCCTTACTGGGACGCCGTTTTTTCGTGATGTATGGCCAGACCGAAGCGGCACCGCGCATCGCTTGGTTGGCACACGATGAAGTGATGATTGCCCCGGATGCCATCGGCCGTGCCGTACCGGGCGGGCGTCTCTCTCTGCGTCATGAGCCCGGCTTTCCTGACGGGGAGGGAGAGCTGGTTTACCAAGGGCCAAACGTGATGCTGGGCTATGCGGAGCGCCCTGAAGATCTGGCTCGGGGGCGTGATATGGATGCGCTCTTTACTGGCGATCTGGCTCGTTGTGATGAGGCGGGCCGATTCTATCTGACCGGACGGATCAACCGTTTCCTGAAGCTGTTTGGCAAACGGGTGAGCTTGGCTGAATTGGAAGCCTGGTTGCAGGGGAGGGGCTATTCCTGCGCCGCGACCGGCCGCGATGATCGCCTGTTGGTAGCCATCGAGGCAGACGCGTGCCCCTGTGACGCACTACAGCTGGAGGTGGCCCGCTGGCTGATGGTGCCACCATCAAGCGTGCGTATCTACCAACACCATTTGCCACGACGCAGCAATATGAAGATTGATTATCCGGCCCTGTTAACAGAGCTGGAGCAACTATGAACAAGCTGTTTGATGCGCCGGTTTTTGGGCTGCCCCAACAGGAAAAAAGTGGGCTGCTCCTTGCTCGCCTGAATGAATTGACGCAGCGGCATGGGCAGGGGTGTCCAGCTTTTGCCAATATTCTGTCGGCGTTTGGCTGGGGTCAGGCCTCGACCTACCAAGAGCTTCCCTATCTGGCCGCCCGTCTGTTCAAATTGGCCCAATGGCAGAGCGTGCCGCAAGAAGAAGTATTCAAGGTGCTCACCTCGTCGGGCACCACGGGGACGCCGTCACGCATTGTGCTGGATCGGGATACAGCCGCGTTGCAGAGCAAGGTGCTGGTGAAGATCCTGCAAGAGTTCGTCGGCAAGCAACGGCTGCCTATGCTGCTGGTGGAGCAACCCGCCCTGATTCAAAACCGCAGCGGTTTTTCCGCTCGGGGAGCCGGTGCGCTGGGGCTCTCCTTCCTTGGCCGTGACCATACCTATGCCCTCGATGAGCAGATGCGGCCCAACTGGCCGGTCATCGAGGCGTTTTGTGACAAATATGCGGGCCAGCCGGTCCTGCTGTTCGGCTTCACCTTCATGGTCTGGCAATGTTTGCTGGAGCCGCTGCGTGAGCGAGGTCTGCAACTGCCGTTGACGCACGGCACGCTTTTTCACAGCGGTGGCTGGAAAAAACTGCAACACCTCGCGGTGGATAATCCGGCTTTCAAGCAACGTTGCCATGAACAGCTGGGGCTGAGTCGGGTGCACAACTTCTATGGCATGGTGGAGCAGGTGGGGTCGGTATTTGTCGAGTGTGAGCATGGCCATCTTCATGCTCCCCTCTTTGCCGATCTGCTGGTGCGGGATCCGCTGACTCATCGACCGCTCGGGGTCGGCCAGCCAGGCTTGTTGCAGGTGATCTCCGCCATTCCCCAAAGTTATCCCGGCCACAGTTTGCTCAGCGAGGATCTTGGTGTGCTGCTGGGGGAGGATGATTGCCCCTGCGGCCGTCGTGGCCGTTATTTTCAGGTATCAGGACGTCAGCAAGGCGCAGAGGTGAGGGGATGCAGCGACACTTTCCAGTGAGCCGGTCAGATGTAGAAGATGCCGTGTGGCAAGCGGGGCCAGAGGTTGCTTTCGCGGCTCCCGTCAGCGGCTGGCAAGGTTTTGTCACTCACCCACTGCCAAGCTTTGCGCCCGTCATCTGCGATTTTGTGGCTGCGCTCTCTGCACGTCTGCTGAAGGAGGGGCGAGAGAATCCGGATCTGGCCGCCTTTGGCTTTTGGTTGCGGCCGCGCCAGATTCAGGTACAGCGCAAACGCATGGCAGGGCGTGCACCCTTGGGGATGGTTTTTCATCTGGTCCCCTCCAACGTGCCGACCGTCGCGTTCTACTCCTGGATCATGGCGCTACTGATGGGCAATGGGGCCGTGGTACGTCTCTCATCGCGCATCGACCCGGTGCAAGAGGCCATGCTGGCCATCCTGAACAAGCTCTTCTCTCTGCCCGAGTGGCAAGAGATTGTCTCCCGTACCCGTTTTATCCGCTATGACCACGACGAGGGCATCACCGCCTGGCTGTCGGCCCGGTGTCGGCTTCGTATTATCTGGGGAGGTGATGAAACCATCAGCCGGGTACGGGCTATTCCGCTCTCACCCCGCGCTCAGGAAATCGTGTTTCCGGATCGCCGCTCCATGGCGGTGTTGGATAGCCAGTGGCTCGCCAACCTGGATGCTGCTGCGTGGCGGCAAGTGGTCGCGGCTTTGCAACAAGACTTTACCCGTTTCAATCAACAAGCCTGCGCCTCACCCACTACGATTTGCTGGTTGGGCACTCCCGCCAGTACGTTGCGCCGTCGTCTGCTCGAAGGGATCTTCGCCCCATTTGCAGATAATCCCTCCCTGATGATGGAACGCCTTCTCAATAGTCAACAAAATGCCGCCCATGATGGCCAGATGCAGCTGGACACCTTTTCTGGCGTCACCTTATTGACTCCCACCGCCTCTTTGCGGCTTGCACATATCGGAGGAGGTACAGTCGCCGAATTTGTTGCCGATAACCTTGATGAGTTGCTGCTACAGCCTTGGGATATGCAGACCTGTGTCTGGGCTGGCCCGGATATAACGCAGCTTGAGCATGCGCTCCTGGTATCGCCAGGTTGTCGTATCGATAGGGTGGCAAGTCCGGGACAGGCGCTGGCATTCGAATGGCTCTGGGACGGCATCGACATGCTAGCCGCCTGTAGCCGTCGGCTTGCCCGCATTGAATAGTGGATTCCAGGTCACATAAATCAAGTCATATCAATCAATTAGCTTGGTCAGGCACAGCTCTTGCAGTAAATATTGCCATGAAGGGCAGGAAGGGTTGACAGAGACCGTGCGGTAGCCTTGTCCATTTTCTCCAATTCGCTTCTTTTTTACTCTACTTCTGGATCCTCTATGAAAGTCAGCGTACTGGTGCCGGTGTATAACCTCGGGCGCTTTATCGAGCCCTGTCTGCTAAGTCTGCTGGAACAGCAAACCAATTTCGATTTTGAGGTCATTGCCATTGATGATGGCTCGAGCGATGACTCCTGGGCCATTATGCAGCGGTTGGCGTCACAGTGGCCTCGGCTACGGGCACTACAGAACGCGCAAAATATGGGGTTGGCTAAAACCCAGAAACGCTTGTTGAGAGAGGCGAACGGCGAATATATCGCCTATGTCGACGGGGATGATCTGGCCCTGCCGGGCAAGCTGCAGCGTCAGGCCGATTATCTGGACGCGCATTCCGGTTGCACCCTTTGCTACCACGAAGCGGAGATGTTTGATGATGAGACCGATGCACGGATCAAGCTCTTCACCCGCGATTATTACAATGCCCGCTATCTTGAACCTGTGATGACACGGGAGGCATTGATCCGCTTCGGGGTGTTCGTCAATGCAAGTTCCATAATGTTTCGCCGTTATGAAGGGATGGAACATGCCATCGATGAGGGGTGCAAGATCATCCTCGATTATCCCTGGCATATCTTGAACCTCTCCCACAATCCGGGGACGCTGGATTTTATCCCCGAATTATTGGGCCGCTATCGCTTCCATACCCAGAGCTTTGGCGGACAGACCCGCAAATCGGCAGAACGTCGTGAGCAGTCGCTGCGCGATCTGCTGCGGGCCTGTGATAACGCCGCTGCGTTTGGGGCGGATCCCTTGGTTATTGCCCAGGGGCGTGCCCATCACTACTACTCTGCCGCACTCTACTTTCTGCGGCAGGATGATGTCGTGCGCTTCACTCAGCTTATCGAGCAGTCGGTCGATGCTGTGGCAAGGCTAGCACCGGGTTGGTTCTTCGACGAACGACATCAATTGGCATGGGCAGAGCGGGCCCATCCCGCGCGTGTCATGCAGCAACTGTTTGGAGATAGAGCGTGAGCTATCAGGCGATCGTCATCGGCGCCGGGCTGTCCGGTGCCGTCATGGCTGAACGAATGGCCAGCCAGCTCGGTTGGAAGGTGCTGGTGCTGGAGCAGCGCGACCATATCGGGGGTAACTGCTTCGACGAGTATGACGAGCATGGTGTGTTGGTCCATCGCTATGGGCCACACCTCTTCCATACCGACAACAAGGAGGTGTGGGACTACTTGTCGCAGTTTACCGAGTGGTTGCCTTACGAGCATCGTGTGTTGTCACGCATTGACGGGCAGTTGGTGCCGATCCCGTTCAACCTGACCAGCATTGAACGCTGCTTTCCGGCGGAGAAGGCAGCGGCCATGATTGAGGCCCTTCAGGCCAGATTTGGTGAGGGGGCCAGAGTGCCCATCATGGCACTGCGGCAGGAAGCTGAGCCTCTGCTGGCTGAGCTGGCCCAGTTCATCTATGAGCGAGCCTTCGTCAACTACACCAGCAAGCAGTGGGGTGTATCGCCAGAGCAGGTCTCGCCCGAGGTCACTGCGCGCGTGCCGGTTGTCGTCAATCGTGATGACCGTTACTTTATTGATCCCTGGCAGGCGGTGCCCGCGCAGGGTTATACCGCCATGTTCGAGCGCATCTTGGCGAACCCCTTGATTGAGGTGAGGCTATCCATTCCCATGGGGTCCCGCGTCAGTCTGGATTGGCAACAGAAACGGATACTGCTGGATGGCGTGCCCTTTGCCGGGCCCTTGGTCTATACGGGGATGCTGGATCAGCTGATGCCGGCGGGGCACGACGGCTTGCCGTACCGTTCACTGCGCTTTGAGCACTGTCATCTGCCGCAAGCTCAATTTCAGCCGGCGACCACGGTCAATTATCCGAATGAAGAGGCCTATACCCGCATCACCGAATTCAAGCATCTGACGGGGCAGCAACATCCCGGCACCAGCATCGTTTATGAATACCCCTGCACCTATGTGGCCGGGCAGGGGCTGGAGCCTTACTACCCGCTGTTTACCGATGCAGCCAAACAGCATTATCAGACTTGCCGCGATGAATTGGCCCAGTTCCAGCAACTGATTGCTTTGGGCCGCCTTGCCGAGTATCGCTATTTCGATATGGATGATGCAGTGGATAACGCGCTGAACAATTTCTCTCGATTGGTTTCCGATGCCTGTTTTGCTGTTTTAAATAAGTAATGAATATAATCTATTGCAGAGATAGATATTTTCATTCCGCAAAAGCATTCGAGTTTTTGAGTGTGAATGCTTTTTATGTGATTTCTTTTATTTTGATGCATGTGTAGGTATATATGAGTCATTATGAGGTGATGTCTCCCGAGTTGCGTGATTTACTAGAAAATAGCCAGTTTCTAACTGCTCTTGATCAGTATCTTTGCATTGATAAAATAACACATATTTCATTGGATATTTTTGATACATTATTGCGTCGTGCATGTGATGAACCCTCGTGGGTTTTTGAGGAAGCAGCGAGACGGTTGCTAAATAGAGGTCTTAATCTGCCAATAGAGGCAGAAGATTATAGATTTTGCCGCCTCGAGGCTGAGGCTCGTGCTCGCAAACTAATTTCAGGTGAAGAAATTAGTTTTGACAATATTTTTGAACAGCTGCCTTTCAGTGATGAAATTAAGGCGGTGCTTAAAGTTGAAGAGCTGAAAGTAGAACGAGAAGTTCTTTATCCAGACCCGATTATTCAAGAAGTTTTGGTACGTGCACAACGTAACAATAAACTGATTGTTTTTATTTCCGACATGTATTTGCCAGAAGCTTTTTTGCGCGACTGTATTTCAGAAAAATGCCCTGAAATTTCTTATAATTATCTGTTTGTTTCATCAAGTGTTGGGTTGACCAAGCAGAGTGGCGCTCTCTTTAGCCATGTAATTACTCAGATAAAGCTGAAACCAGAGCAAGTTTTGCATATCGGTGACAATCCCAGGGCTGATGTGCAGTCGGCACGGCAACATGGTTTGGCTTCATTGCATTTTGATATCCCAGAGAATCTGTCTGAGGTGTTGGAAAACGAGAAAATTTATCGGGTAAATGTGCCATCGACCATGCAACATGCCAGGAAGCTGGCCGTCCTGTCGATGCCACAACAGCTTTCCGAGGAGGAGCAATTTTTCTACACATATGGCGCCTTCATCCTTGGACCCGTCCTGACGGCATTTGCCAAGTGGGTTCTGCAGTCAGCCAAACGACTGCAGGTAAAAAACATTTTGTCGCTGATGCGAGAGGGCGGCATCTTTGCTGCCTGTATCAACCGCCAGGTCGATTTTCAATCACAGCAGTACCCAGATATACGCTGTCAGACCTGTTATGCCTCACGCAAGGCAACCTATTTGCCCGCGATAGATGATAGCCAAGTGGAAGAGGCTGTTTCCCAGACCTTGATGCGCCGCAATTACACCGTTCGTGACTTTTTCAATGAATTTGGTGTTCAGGATGTCAGGTTGGCATCCTTTCTTGACACGCCACTGGCGCTTTTGGATCAAATTGCCATCGATGGGCAAGATGGTCTGCAACTGATGGCTGAAGTGTTTGAGCAAAATATCGAGCAGATCAAGAGCAGTATTCAGCAAAGCAGGCTGGACATGCGAGATTATTTTGTTGGCTTGACGGGAGATGCTCCCTATCTGCTAGTCGACTTGGGTGGCGGTGGGACGATTCCCTCTCAAATTAGCAAGGCCATGTTGCAACAGCCAATGAGCAGTCTGTTGCTCTACTGTAACCATAGAGGCAGCAAAAACTCCGTTATCACGCCGATCAGTGCCTTTATTCCGGTGCGTAACGATACCATAAAGGGGATCAAGAAGATTGCCCGTTCACCAGAGATTTTTGAAATTGTTCTCGTTGGTTTGGAAGGGAGCACACTGGGGTATCGGCGCACAGCGGAAGGGAAAGTTGTGCCGCGACAGGCAGAGGTTCGCTACAGTGCCCAGCATCAGCAAAATATCCGGAGTTTTGAGGCTGGAGTTAATGCCTATCAGTTATGGGACCAGTCGCTGGGCATCGCCGAATCCGATTTGAGTGAGCGCATCTCTTTTTTACGCATGATGGAGCGTCTGGTCGAGTGTCCGGTATCGAGCGAGGTGCACTATCTTGGTAATCTGGTTCATGAAGACAACTTTGGCTCGGAGCGTAGTTACAAGGTTATTAATTCCTCCGGGTTGGCGCGGATCCACTCAGAAGGAATAGAAACCTTCTATCGCAAGTTCAGTAAAAACATGTCTTATGGTGAGCGTTGGTTGGCTTGGCCACAAGGTTCCTTGAGTCGGCTGGATCCTGATTTGATGATGGATTTTGTCGGCTTACGCGATGCACGTTATAAGCATGCCCAAGCGATCGATAGACTTCTGGAATTGATGCAAAGTCAACATGCCACCGAAGTCATAGTGTATGGGGCGGGAGAATTCTTTGAGTGTCTGGCACCTGAACTGATTAAAAAAAGCATCCGTATCCGTACCGTGATCGATAAAAAAGCCAACTTTGGACACTACCAAGTGATGGGATATGACGTTATATCATTATCCGAGTGCTCAATTCCATCTGGTTCTGTACTGATTGTCGCGTCCGCCTCCTTTGTGGACGAAATAAAACGAGACATCTTTGCGACTATATCCAGCCAAGATGTGACCATATTGTCATTGAATTGAATTCCAAGGAAACCGACACATGCTGGATCTGTCGATGAAACATGCCCTGCCTTTTGATGCGTTATTGCATCAGGAACTGCTGTCCGGGAAACGCAAGGCGATTGCCTGGGGGGTGGCGGGAAATCTTTATTATCATGTGCTCCAATCCCCTTATCCATTCGTCGCCATCATCGATGGTCTTAACGGTCCTCAAGTCGGTCAGTTCGCCTGTGGCATTCCGATTGTAGGGCCAGACCTGCTTAATAATTACGCAGTAGAGGAGGTGGTCATTGTCATCTTTTCAGATTTACAGCAATTCGGTGGGCAGATTATCGAGCAACTAGGTCATTATGGCGACTATCCCTATATCACTCCCTATGTTGAGGCAACCTGCCAGCCATCGGCGATGTTGCAGCAAAAGCTTGAGCGGTTGATCCGCGAGCGTCGAGCACATCGGCTGCCCCAAGTAGTGCAGCGTGTCGTACTATATATCCACTCCTTGGTCAAAGGCGGTGCTGAGCGGCAGATGGTATTGCTGGCCATCGGATTGCGCCAGCTGGGATGGGAAGTGCATTTGATCTCGGTGAAGAATAAGGGGTTGGAGGTTAATCACTGGGAGGCGCTTCTTCGCTCTCATGGTGTAGAGCTCTACTTCGTGCCTTCTGCCCGTGAGTGCTGGCCGAACTTGGAGCAGGAGGAAAATAGCTACCAGTTGGCTAATCAATTGGCACCCTTCTTTGAGCCCGGACTGCTTCACGGCATTCTCACTGCCTATGACTATATGCAACGTGTTCAGCCCAAACTGGTTATCGCCTATCTAGAAGACGGTAATGTCATTGCTTCTATGGCCGCAATTTTCGCGGGAGTAGAACAGATCATTATCTCTGGAAGGAGTGTTGCACCCTCAGAGTTTCCTGAATACCTGGCCGTTTATGATGAGTCGAGGTTGGCAGCTTACTATCGTCTGATGACCGAGTTGCCAGGAATCGTTTTGAGTGTTAACTCCATGGCAGGGGCGCAGTCGTATGCTCGCTGGCTAAATTTGCCTGAATCTAGCATCCCCGTAGTGAAAAATGCGGTCATGGCCAAGCGGGTTGAGGGACAAGAGCCTTTACAGCAGTTAGATATTCATTTATCGGCCCCAATATTGATGGGGATAATGCGACTGTCTCCGGAAAAGTCCCCATGTCGCTTTATAGAGGTTGTCGCTTCTGTCATTGCCAAACTTCCTCAAACCCATGCAATTTTAATCGGTGATGGACCATTGCGCTCAGAGGTCCTTGCTTGCATTGCGCAGCAGCCGTGCCGCGATAACATTCATGTCGTGGGTGTGAAAGATAATATTTTTGAATGGTTAAGTTGTGCCAGCCTGCTCATTTCCACCTCCAGTCATGAGGGAATGTCTAATGTTATTTTGGAAGCACAGGCACTTGGTTGTCCTGTTGTAGCGACAGATATTCCAGGAAATAGCGAAACTGTACTGACAGAGTTTTCTTGTGACTTGATTCCCTATGGGGAATGGGGTTTGATGGTTGAAAAGATAGTGTCATTATTAATGGGGAGTGGAGAGAAAACATCAGTTGGTTTGGTGGAAAAGATGAGTGAGCATTATTCACCACGTATACTTGCTGAAAAAACACTGGCACTGACTAATAAAAAATAAATCGGAGACGGAATATGGATGTTATCTTGTTCGGTGCTGGTGAAGTTTGTGATTCATTTATAAAAAGACTTCCTAAACGATTTTCAATATTGGCTATTGCTGATAATAACGAAAATTTACATGGTCAGTTTAAAGGTGAGCTTCCTATTATCTCTCCTGATGAAATTCATCTATATAAGCCAAATTTTATTATTCTCTCTTGTCTTCAGAGGCATGTCTCAGATATCTGTGCTCAACTCGTCAAATTGGGGCTGGATGATTTATATTTACCCTTTCCTTATGATGAGGAAAGTGAAATAAAAGATCGAGAGAAGCAGGAAGTGAAAGGGCTAATCGGACGTGAGCTCGTGGATGAGATAATAGGAAGTAAAAACACTAGCGGTAGTGTATTTTATCATATATCACTTGGTAATCATTTCGAGAAATGCCGTAAACAATATATTTCAAAGCCGGTAAATCGATTTTTACATATAGGTTCTGGTCATTCCCTTGGGGTGGAGATATATAGTCTATTACGATGGGGCGGGGAGTGGACCGCGATCGAACCATTCCCGGGACTAAGCGGGAAATATCCTTTCAATGATCATGTTTCAATGATTAAAGATTTAATGGGGCTTTTCAATGTCCCATGTAAGGTAAATGATGGTATTGTATTTAATGATGATGTTGAATCATTCCATCTTCATGATCATCATGGCACTAGACTAAATTACTTTCCTGAGATAAAGCTTGAAGATTTCAATGATGATGAAAAATATGATGTATGCTATTCGTGTGCCGTAATGGAGCATGTTGTAGATATTCATTCATTCGTAGCCAAGACATTTGAGCTATTAGCATCAGGTGGTTTTGCTTTTCACTGGATTGACCTCCGAGACCACCGGGATTTTTCACGACCACTTGATTTCCTGACAATAGGCAAGTCAGAGTGGCGTGACCATTATGGTGATGCTGGCCACTTTTTACATGGTAATCAGCTGCGTTATAGTGATTATCGACAGATATTTTTACAATGTGGCTTCAGGATTGTTGCTGAAGATAAATATATGAAGAATGATAGAGAGCATATTCAGGAAGTCTCTGTCGATTTCGCAGATGAGTATGCATCACTGGGATGGGAGGATTTGGAAGTCGCTGGTGTGCTATTCGTTCTGGAAAAGCCATCGCATGATAGTTGATTATTCTATGATGTCTCATGCGTGACATCATGTGTTGGCTTACCTTTAGGGAGTTATAAAATGTGCGGTATAGCCGGAATAATGAGTATTCATGGTCAACATGATCCTGCGTGGTTGAAACAGCAGGCTAATAGAATGGCGGAGGCGATGACCTATCGAGGGCCTGACGACCGGGGTCTTTGGGAGTCGGATGACGGACGCTGTGTTCTGGCACATTGTCGATTGAGTATTCTGGATGTATCGCCTGCCGGGCATCAACCAATGCATGATGCACAGCAACGAGCCTGTATCGTATTTAATGGGGAGATCTACAACCATCTTCAGTTGGGGGGGCGTCTTAAAGACGCCGGCATATCATTTACTGGCCATTCTGATACCGAGGTATTGGTCAATGGCCTGGTACGGGAAGGTGCTGACTTTCTGACCCGGCTCGAGGGGATGTTTGCACTTGCCTACTATGATCGTGAGCGCAGGGAGTTGCTGCTGGCGCGTGATCCGTTTGGCGAGAAGCCACTCTATTATGCCGAGTTTGACGGTTTGTTGGTCTTTGCCTCCGAGCTGGCGGCTTTGACCCTGGTGCCAGGATTCCCTGCCCGCATTACGGTTGATACAGTCGCCCATTATCTGGCTTTCCAGCACCCCGTCGGGGAACGCACCCTGTATCAACACGCCAGAAAGTTGCTGCCGGGGCACTTGATGCGTGCCGTGACAGGGGCGGTCTCACAGGCAGAGCGTTACTTCCACTTTATCTGTGCCGGTGACCATATGCCGTCACGCCCGCTGGAGGAGCAGGTTGACCAGCTTGAGGATCTGTTGCTGCGTTCGTTATCGCGCCGCTTGGTCGCCGATGTGCCGGTGGGGGCTTTTCTCTCCGGTGGTGTCGACTCCTCGACGGCGGTGGCCCTGATCACCCGTTGTTTGCAACGGCCGATCCGCACCTTCTCCATCGGTTTTGAACAGGCGCCGGAGAGCGAACATGAGGAGGCTCGGGCTTTTGCCGACTTTCTCGGAACCGAACACACTGAGCAACTGCTGCGTCCCGAGGCTTTTGTTGAACAGGTTGGTGATCTGGCGCGGCGCATGGATGAGCCCAATGCCGACACCTCCTGTGTACCGACCTATATGGTCTCGCAGCTTGCTCGTCAGCAGGTCACCGTCGCGATTACGGGTGACGGGGGGGATGAGCTGTTTGGCGGTTATGGCCGTTACCTGCAGACACTGGTCGCCGCCGAGGGCAGAGAGCAACAGATGCAGGCGCGTAGCTGGCATCTTGGGCGGGAGTACTACTCTGGTCGCATCTTGCTGTATGCCGATCGCCAGTTGGAACAGTTGTTCGGTCGCATTCCGTCCGGTACTGGTGATCACTTGATGGCGCTGCGCAGGCGTATCGATATGGATAGCCGCCCGTATCTTAATCGCCTTCGTGAGGCCGATATTGCCAATTATCTGCCGTTGGTATTGGCCAAGGTAGATCGAATGAGCATGCTGCACAGCCTTGAGTGCCGCACGCCCTACCTGTCGACCGAAGTAGCTCAGTTTGCCGCAGGTTTGGCACAGTCAGAGCTGATTGCACAAGGACAGGGTAAGTTCCTGTTGCGCCAGTTGGCCAAACGCTACTTGCCGGCGGAATGGATCGACAGGCCGAAAAAGGGTTTCAGCATAGATCCGTTCAATCAACAGGCCAAACAGAGTGCGATTACGCAACTGCGTCAGCAGGCCTCTTCAGGCCAGCTCTGTCTGCATCAGTTTATCGCTCCCGACCGGTTGCGGATGTTGCTGGATAACCAGTTTGACGGTATGACCTTCTATCATGTTTGGGGTTTATTGGTGCTTGAGATCTGGTTGCAGTCCCATGAGTTCAATTTGTGAGATAATGCTTTGGGCTAAAAGTTATTAAATAATATTAATTATAATGACCGAGCCCACTATTATGAATATATTTTATGGCTATATAATAAAGGCGAAGAATTTTTGAAGTTTATAACTGCGGTTGAAATTATAGCCTTGTTTACATTGTTTGTGAAATATAACTCATTTGTGAATTGATAAGTCTTTCTTATAACTTCATATTATATGTTACGGGAGTTCTGTGATGGGTATGACGCCAGCTATGTTTAATAAAATGAAGAGTCACTTTCCTGAAAATTTTAATTCGATAATTGAGTTAGGGTGCCAGCAGTTTTATTCATTAAACTCGGCAGAGATAATTGATGAAGAATTAAAGAATTATCAGGATGGTGATTTTACAAAATCTATGTATGAAAACCTAGGTTTAAAATATGATTCTGTGGATGTTTATGATGGGACAATATTTTGCGATTTTAATAATCAGATGCTCGAGTTATCTCATCAGTATGATGTGGTAACTAATCTTGGAACTAGTGAACATGTTTTTAATCAATATAATGTTTTTGCGTCAATACATAACATTACAAAGAAAAATGGATTAATGATTCATTGTTTGCCTTTGAAGCATTCCCCACATGGACTTTTTACATATAATGTTGATTTTTTCATTTCACTTTGTTTTTCAAACAACTATGAAGTCGTTGAGTTAGTATTTGGTTGGAGAGGTACTGATGGTGAGTATACATTTGGCTCATTGTCAGACGTCGTTGAGCATCAGACAACTGAACAATATGCTTTCCTAGTGGCTAGAAAATGTCTGGAAGATAAATTTGTTTCTCCGCAGCAGATAATATATAACCCTTTGATTTCTATTGATAAAGTATTAACATTGTGCTCTGATGACATCTATTTGTTGAGCCAAGTTGTTCAATATCCTTTCACGGATAATGTTCTAAATCATACGCTCATCTTCGATGAGGTAAGCAATAGTCATTCTGAAGTACTTCTATATGGTGCTGGTCATATCGGACAGGCCATTTTAAAATTTTCCAAGCACAGGAAAAAAATTAATATTATTGTTGATGAACACTCACATGCTATGAATGACTTCAAGGTTAACACGTTGGGGGATTTAGATGCTATTAATTCACCAGTCTATATAGCATCGGATTTCTATCGAGAGGAAATTAGACATGCTTTATTGATGAAATTTGATGGGAGAGTTGTTTTTTTAAACTGATAAATAGCTATAGATATTATAAGTTATTTTATTACTTTCCTTTTGTTTTTAGTCTCTAATTTTTTATGAATTACTCTTTGAATTTATCCTTTTATTCTTCCTTGACGAACCAGTTCGAGCTAGTGTATTGATTTTTAGAGATTCCTATATGTTATAGATTGTTCATTTTTTGAAAAAATGGCATTAATTGCATCAATTATTATTTTAGGTTTGTAATTTTATTCGGCGTATTGTTAACACAGGGTTGTGGGGGCGGCGTGAACATTGTTGTTTTTGATTTCAATAAGAGTGTCGGTGGTGCGGAGACATTTAACTGTAGATTTATTGACTATCTTGTTGGATTAGGTGATTCCGTTGCCGTAGTTGGATACGAGGACTCTGCACTTTTTGGGCTATTGGATAACAAGAGTGTAAAGATAAAAAAGTATATCATTCCAGAAATGGATGATTTCTTTGTTTCTATTTCAAATCAATCGTATCTGGGGGCACTTGGACAGAAAATTATTGATGATTTTTTTGGGGAAGATATATACGTTCTCGCTTCATATTTTGAAGTTTTGCATAGGGCTATGCATGTCTTCAATGGAAATAAAAGAGTTCATATATTGACTGGGATGTTGCATCCAGAAGCTTGGAGTATCTGGGAGCCAGGGATTGGATTTAACGCATCTCGTGCATTCAAACCAAAGTTAATTAATGAAACTTGGCACTACCAGCGCCAATTATTATTAAAGTTGGATCGAGCACATGCAATCTGGTATCCCAATGACATATATCGTAAATATAATTCTGAGTATTTTTCTGTTCCACTTAATCATCACTCATCTGCCACTGTTCCTGTTGAGCCCGTAACACAAAAGATACGGTACAATATTTCTGCTCCAGAAGAGTTTATGAAGGTGCTCTGGCTCGGGAGATTTGACTTTTTCAAGAATGAAAGCATCTTGAGTTTTATTGACAGCTTGAATGTTGTTCTTAACAATAAACCTCAGCTGCATATACTTTTTGATTTGATAGGATATGGATATGCTCTCTATGAGGATGAAGTTGAATCATATAAAAAGCTTGCGCATGAACGCCTTGAAATTCGTATCTTAGGAAAGAGAAATGAATCTGATATATACAGCCTAATTGAATCTGAAAAATATCATTTCGGTGTTGCAATGGGCTCCTCAGCATATCATCTTGCAATGATCGGATTACCTGTGATTGCCATAGACTCTTGTGTTAAAGGATACCGTCGTCTAGTGAAAGGGGTGTGGCTTGATGAAGCTTCAGACGAGTTTGATGAAGGCTCAAGTCTTTATCTCTCGCTAATTGGGGAGCCTTCCCCACAGCGAAATGATATTCATGTTATGCTTGAAGATGTATTCCAATATGGTTTTCTTGAAAATAAATCAAGAAGCTGCCGCAACTATGTTGAACAGTTTCATAATATTGACGTTATTTTGCCGAAAATCAGAGGTTTTTTACTTGAAAGTTCATTTTCAGAGAAATTTACGTATCGATTTAAACGAAATTTGCCAGATGAGTTTTACTATCGATTTGGAAGAAAAAGAAATATTAAAATAGCTATTTTTGGCACTGGCTCTGGCGCAAAAAAATTCTATGGAAAACTTCATTCTGACCTTGTTTTTTCTGACAGGGAAATAAAGGTGAAGTGTTTTTTTGATAATGACGATAGTAAATTTGGCGCTATATTTTGTAATGCCCCAATAGAAAAATTTACACTGGAGGCCACCAATGAACTTGATGTGGTTATTATTGCTTCTGATTACTGGCCCGAGATTAAAGCACAGATGATTTCATGTGGTTTAACACGTTCAAAAATATTAAGAGCATACTAACTTGCATAAAAAGATAGCAATCATTCAATCTAATTATATTCCTTGGATAGGCTACTTTGATATTATAAACAGGGTGGACGAATTTATATTTCTTGATTCTGTCCAGTATACAACAAGAGATTGGCGTAACCGCAATAGGATTATGACCACACAGGGTGCTGTATGGTTAACAATACCCGTATGTCATGTTGATAGAAATCAGAAAATATCATCCACAAAAGTTGTCGATAATCTATGGTGTCAGAAGCATTTTTCTATAATTAAAGAGCGATACAAAAAGGCGCTTTTTTTTGATAGATATATAGGTGAAATTAAATCATGGTATGAAGATGCACGTGAATTTGAGTATATCTCTGATATAAATATCATGTTTATTAAAAAAATCATGCATTTATTAGGGATCACCACCCCCATCTTTACGGATAGTCATTACTTGAATGGGGGGGGATTTAGCGATGCAACGGAAAGACTGATCGTCATTGCTGAAAGAGCTGATGCAAGTATTTATTTTTCTGGGCCGGCGGCAAAAAATTATTTAGATATCGGGCGCTTTGAAGAAAGGGGTATCGGTGTTGCCTGGATGGAATATCCTGAATATGCTCGCTATCCCCAGAACGGACCTGGTTTTGATTGCCGCGTCAGTATTATCGATGCTTTATTATGTGCTGGCGGTGATTTTGTTCATAGCGAACTAAATTATTAGTAGGAGGACTCATGGCGAAATATGGTTTCTATGATCGACTGTCATCGGAGTTTCCATCACAGGTCATTGTAGATATTGCTGAAATTTGTAATTTAAGATGCATACATTGTCCACACCCTCAATTTAAAGAGTCTGAACATTATTCCGCAAGATTGTTAGACCCTGAACTAAACAAGAAGCTGATCGATGATATAAGAGACAATAGCGACGGACATTGCCAGTATATACGATATACCAGCAATGGTGAGCCACTTATGCATCCACATGCACATGAAATGATCCAGTATGCTGTCGAGCATAGTGGCACGTTTGTCACGTTAACCACTAATGGTACAGTTCTTAATGAGAAAAAACTAAAACAGTTATTAGAAAGTGGCCTTCATATGATTGATGTCAGCATTGATGCCTTTAACGATGAGACTTATGCGAAGATTCGTGGCGGGCGTCTTGAGCAAGTGCGACGTAATATAATTAGAATGATCGAACATATCAAGACAGGGCAATACAGAACTCGTATTGTTGTGAGTTTTATTCGTCAGGCAGGAAATGAAGATGAGGTAGATGATTTTTCTCTTTTTTGGAAAAATCAGGGAGCTGATGAAGTGCTGATCAGGAATTTACATTCGGCGGCAGGTATGTTGGCTCAAGGGGAAGCTCATTCCCATGAGTCAAGGCGCCCATGCTTATATCCATGGGAGCGTTTGACCCTGGATCCAAAAGGTGAGCTTTCTTTTTGCCCGACAGATTGGGCGTATGCATCCAGTTTCATTGATTACAGGAAGACAACGCTAAAAACTGCTTGGCAGGGAGCATTTTTAAACGAACTGCGAGAGGCTCATCTTAATAACGATTTCAAATGCCATACTTTTTGTGGGCAATGTCCTGATTGGAGACTGACAACATGGCCTGATTCAGGAAGAAGTTATGCAAATCTTGTCAGTGACATTAAGGTTATTATGAAATGAAATCATATCGCAATTGGATACCATATAATCGCCCCAATAATATTGGCCATATCACTGAAAGTGATGGAGAATGTTTAGGTATCGGTGTTAATAAAAAAAAATGTGAGGAACTATTACACGATATATATAATGCAAGGCGAGTTTTTTTAACGCCATCCTGTAGTGCATCTTTGGAGATGGCAGCTTTAGCGATGGATTTGCAGCCAGGGGATGAGGTAATACTGCCAAGCTTTACATTTGTTACCTCTGCAAGTGCTTTTGCCTTAAGGGGCGCAAAATTAGTATTTGTCGATATCAGGCCAGACACTTTGAATATAAATGAGCAGCTTATTGAAGAGGCTATTACAGTTAGAACGAAAGCCGTAGTGGTTGTTCACTATGCCGGTGTTGCATCAGAAATGTCTTCTATAGTCGATATATGCAATCGCTATAATCTTGTATTGGTTGAAGATGCTGCACAAAGTATCATGTCAACATATAAAGGACGGCCACTTGGTTCAATTGGTCAATTTGGCTGCGTCAGCTTTCATCATACTAAAAATATTCATGCCGGTGGTGAGGGCGGGGCTTTTTTAGTAAACGAAGATAAGTACCATGGTATATGTGAAATCATTCAGGAGAAAGGAACTGATCGTTCAAGGTTTTTGCGTGGAGAGGTTGATAGATATACATGGAAAATTTTATCATCTAGTTATGTAATGTCAGAGGTTCAAGCTGTAGTCTTGTTGCAGCAATTACAAAACGCGAGAGAAATTACGAATGCTAGATTAAAAAAATGGCTTTTTTATCATACATGTTTATCTGAGTTGGCTAATGCTGGAGTGCTCACACTTCCTGCCGTTCCGGCACATGTTGAGCATAATGCTCATATATATCATATAAGAACAAGATCCCCTGACGAACAACAGGGATTATTTAAATTCATGCGCAATCTTAATGTGGAAGTTACCTCACACTTTGTACCTCTGCATTCTAGTCCGGCTGGTATTCGATATGGTAGATTTCATGGCGATGATATAAATACCACAGCGGTTTCTAGAATGCTGTTACGTTTACCTTTACATGCAAGCCTGACTGAGTCGGAGCAAGTATTCATTATTGATGCGGTCAGACACTTTTTTGTAGTCAATAATTAAAGCTAATCATAAATTTAAATGAATTAGATGCATTTTATTAATGATCTTATAAATATTCATAAGTTATAATATTTGTAATATACATATGGATATTGGCACTCAGTAAGATAATGATTTCACCTTAGCGTATAACCAAAAGCAATTTTTAACAGGTATGTCGTATGAAATATTTTGTAACTGGTGCAGCGGGATTTATCGGTGCGAAGGTGTGCGAACTACTGTGCTTGAAAGGGTATCAGGTTATAGGTATTGATAACCTAAATGATTACTATGAGGTATCTCTTAAATTAAGTAGACTTGAACAGTTAACTCCATTTTCTAACTTCAAGTTTGTAAAAATGGATGTCTCTGATAGAAAATCTATCCTGACTCTTTTTTCCAAAGAGAAGTTTGACAGAGTAATTCATCTTGCCGCTCAAGCCGGTGTTCGCCATTCAATGGAGTCTCCCTTTTCTTATATTGATAGCAACGTAGACGGATTTTTGGCAATTCTGGAAGGTTGTCGTCATCATCATATTGAGCATCTTGTTTATGCATCTTCTAGCTCCGTATATGGAATGAATGAGGAAATGCCATTTAGAGTGAGTGAACCCACTGACCATCCTATTTCGTTATATGCAGCGACAAAAAAAATGAATGAGCTGATGGCGCACACATATTCTCATTTGTATGGTATCCCAACCACAGGATTGCGTTTTTTCACAGTTTATGGTCCGTGGGGACGGCCGGATATGGCATTATTTAAATTTACTAAATGTATGCTGTCTGGACAGCCAATAGATGTATATAACAATGGTCTGTTAAGCCGAGATTTCACATATATAGATGACATTGCTGAAGGTGTGATCCGGGTAGCGGACGTGATACCGGTTGAAAATTCTGCCTGGCGTTGCGCAACTGGTTCTCCAGCTGATAGCAGTGCCCCTTATCGTGTATTTAACATTGGTAATGGTAGGCCGATTAAAATAGTTGATTTTATTCAATCTCTCGAGCAAGCGCTGGGGGTTAAAGCTATAAAAAATATGATGCCCATGCAGTCGGGTGATGTTTATGCGACATGGGCGGATACTGAGGATTTATTTGCTACTATTTCATATCGCCCATCAATGAAGATAGAACAGGGCATACAGAATTTTGTTGAATGGTATCGCTCTTATTATCAATTTTTGGATGTGAAGGTTCAATAATGAAAATTGCTGTTGTCGGTATAGGTTACGTAGGTTTGTCTAATGCAATATTGTTAGCTCAGAACCATCATGTTGTTGCATTTGATGTCAATCCAGAAAAAGTGTCCATGATTAACAGGCGACAATCTCCAATTATTGATTCTGATATCGATCTGTTCTTTAAACAACGGACTTTGGATCTTACCGCAACCTTGAATAAATCAACCGCTTACGAACATGCTGACTATATTATAATTGCGACGCCCACTAATTATGATCCTGATACAAATTGCTTTGATACTGCGTCGGTAGAGTCAGTTATTTTTGATATTATGGAAATTAATCCTGAGGCAGTAATTGTAATCAAGTCTACTGTTCCTGTTGGTTTTACCTCTAAAATGCGGATGACTCATAATTACGAGAATATTTTCTTTTCCCCCGAGTTTTTACGTGAAGGGAGAGCATTATATGATAACCTTTATCCATCACGTGTTATAGTCGGGGCAACAAGTGAATATGCACGAACATTTTCTAGACTTATGATTGATGGGGCAATAGAAAAAAATGTGCCAGTCATTTTTACTGAAAGCACGGAAGCAGAGGCAGTAAAATTATTTGCTAACACATATCTGGCGATGCGAATCGCGTTTTTTAATGAGTTGGATACATATGCCCAAATAAATAATCTAGAAACAAAGGATATTATTGATGGTGTTTGCCTTGATCCTCGTATTGGCCACTATTATAACAATCCATCTTTTGGTTATGGAGGCTATTGTCTGCCAAAAGACACCAAGCAGCTTTTTGCAAATTTCAACCAAGTGCCCAGTAACTTGATTAGAGCTATAGTTGATGCTAATACAACGAGAAAAGATTTTATAGCTGATACAGTCATCGCGACTAATCCTAAACGAGTGGGTATTTATCGACTAGTTATGAAGGCTGGCTCGGATAATTTTAGAGCATCGGCAATACAAGGAGTCATGAAAAGAATAAAGGCGAAGGGTATTGAGGTTGTTGTTTATGAACCATCCTTAATGGAACCTTATTTCTTTAGGTCAAAAGTCATCACTGAAGTATCCGAATTTAAAGGTATGTGTGACATTATACTTGCCAATCGAATGAGTCCTGAATTGGTCGATGTGATTGATAAGGTCTATACACGCGATATTTTTGGCTACGACTAAAGCAGACTGCATATTTTCAATTGCTGTGCGTTTGTCAAACCAGGAAAGAGTGGCAAGGTCATTGCTCCTGCGTAATATTGCTCTGTAGAGGGCAGAGGAGTTTGAGTCCACTTTTGATACCAAGGTTGTTTGTAAATAGGTATATAGTGCACGTTGGCGCCGATATCCTGTTTGCGTAACGTTTGGAAGAGCGCACTGCGTTGTTCAGGGGCTACATGGTGAACATAGAGATGGAAGGCACTACGCCGCTCGCTGTTGAAATATCGAGGTAGCTGTTGTGGTGCCAGTCTTTCGAAGTAGTACCGGGCAATCTTGTTACGCGTGTTAATCCATGTCTCCAGATTGGCCATCTGGCTCAGCCCTAGTGCGGCTTGTATATCGGTTATCCGGTAGTTGAAGCCAAGCATCTGTTGCTCATAGTACCAAGGGCCGTCCGGTTCATTGATAAAGTCTTCCGGTTCACGGGTGATGCCATGGCTGCGGAGCATGCACATCGTCTTGGCAAGCGCAGGGTCGTTGGTCATGGCCATTCCCCCTTCACCTGTGGTGATGATCTTCACCGGGTGGAAGCTGAAGACGGTGATGTCGCTGTAGCGGCCGTTGCCGGTGGGTTCATCGTGATAGCGAGCCCCCAAGGCGTGACAGGCATCCTCGATGATCCGAAAGCCATACTCTTGCCCTAGGCGGTGGATCTCCTGCATATCGCAGGGGAGGCCGGCAAAGTGCACCGGTATTACTACCTTGGGTAGTTTCCCTTCCGCCTTGGCAGCAATCAGCTTCCTCTCCAGTTCCACTGCGCACATGTTGCCGGTATCTGGCTCAATGTCGACGAAGTCGACTTGTGCACCGCAATAGAGAGCGCAATTGGCTGATGCCACGAAGCTGATGGGGGATGTCCAGACCCAATCACCGTGGCCGACGCCCAGCGCCAGACAGGCAATGTGCAATGCTGCAGTACCTGAATTGACCGCCACCCCAAATTTAGCTCCACAGTAGTCGGCAACCGCTTGCTCGAAGCTTGGAACGACTGGCCCTTGGGTCAGGAAGTCGGACTTGAGAACTTCCACGACAGCATCGATATCTGCCTGGCTGATAGATTGACGGCCGTAGGGGATCATTCTGCTACCTTGCACTGGTTCATCTTCTGTAGCTGTTCAATGGAGAAAAAGTCAGGGTTGCTTCGAGAGTTGTATTCAAATCCCTGCTCGACCATCTTTCCTTTTTCGCCTGCAGCTGTCTTTGAGAAGTCGTTGTTGCGATTATTGAAGTTGATGGTTGGACCGATCACAAAAAAGTTATCGAACTCGAAGGTGTGATAAGAGTCATCGGCAGGGCACATCACTTCATGGAGCTTCTCTCCCGGGCGAATGCCGATGATCTTGTGTGGCAGGTACGGTGCCATGGCACTGGCCAAATCTGTGATGCGAACAGATGGCAATTTGGGAACGAATATTTCCCCCCCCTTCATCCGCCCAAAATTATCCAGAACGAAATCCACCCCTTGTTGCAAGGTGATCCAGAAACGAGTCATCTCTTCATGGGTGATGGGCAAGGCGTCAATACCCTGATCAATCAGCTTTTGGAAGAAGGGAACAACAGAACCGCGGGAACCAACAACGTTGCCGTACCGAACGACTGCAAAACGGGTGGGGTCTTGCCCCGCAATGTTGTTGGCCGCCACGAAGAGTTTGTCTGATGCCAGCTTGGTGGCGCCATAGAGATTGATCGGGTTGGCGGCTTTGTCAGTTGAGAGGGCGATAACCTTTTTGACTTGATTGAGCAAGGCTGCCTGGATGACATTCTCAGCACCATGGATATTGGTTTTGATGCACTCCATGGGGTTGTATTCAGCGGCTGGAACCTGTTTCAGTGCTGCTGCATGAACCACGTAATCGACGCCACGCATTGCCATGGTAAGCCGGTTGGCGTCTCGGACATCACCGATAAAATAGCGCATGCAGGGGTCGTTAAACTCCTGCTGCATCTCGAACTGTTTCAGTTCGTCACGAGAATAGATGATGAGCCGTTTCGGCTTATAACGTTCCAGTACTGTCTTGACCAATCGTTGGCCAAACGAGCCGGTGCCACCTGTGATCAGTAGCGTTTTATCGTTGAACATTGTGGGCATCTCGTCATAAAAACAGTAGATGAATCATATGCTAGCAAATAAAGTACCAGCTTTTTTGGCAAAGAGTGTGATCCATTCACAAAAACAGTTTCAAAGATTTGGGCGCACCCAGACCACCTCGGATTGGCTCGCATCAGTAGAGCTTTATCAAGATGTGCTGGAGCTCTGCGTGCTTAGCTGAATAGCCTGGCAAACCTCTTCAACCCCATTGAGGGCTCTCGGGGTGAAGCGGTGTAGTTCATCCGAGTTGATCAAATCGAGTCGCTGGTGCTGCACCGCATCGAGATTGGGCCACTTTTGCCAGTGATTCAGGGCGTCAGGATCTTGACTCCCCGCCAGGATCAGCGTGGGGTTCGCTTTGATCACCTGTTCCATGTCCACTTGAGGGTAGGGGGTCTTGGCATTTGCCATGACGTTGACCCCGCCGCAGAGTTCGATGGCCTGAGCCGGCCAGGCATTGCCACTGACGCTGGTGAGCGGTGGGTACCAGAGCTGGTAGAACACCTTGACGCCGGTTGATTGTCCATAACGCTGTTGCAGCTCATGCAGGCGCGCCAGATAGCGATCGGCGGCCTCGTTGGCACTCTTTTCCACACCCAGCAATTTGCCCAGGGCCCGCATCTCGGTGGCCAGCGAGGCAAAATCGGTGGGCTCTGAGTAGAAAATCGGGATTCCCAGTTGTTCCAGCGGTGCCAGCATTCGTGACTGGGCCGAGCGCCAGCCGAGGATCAAGTCCGGCTTTTGTGCCAGCAGGGCCTCGACATTGATGCTGCGATAATTGGCCACCTTGGGCTTGGTTTTCACTTCGGCGGGATAGTCTGAGGCATCATCAACGGCCACCAGTTTGTCACCGGCACCGATGTCGTAAAGCAGTTCGGTAAGATGGGGTACCACGCTCACCACCCGGCTCGGAGTCGCGGCAAACAGTACGCCGGGCAACCAGGCCAGCAGCGCGCAGGGCAGCCAAGTCGGCAATCGCAGCCATCTATCCATGAAATAACCCCGCTATCGTGACAACCAGCGCCAGTATCAACCAGCCCCAGCCGCATCCTTGCAGAATGTTGAGCACCTTGCGCGGAGTCTCGCTATCTGGCTCAGCACCTGTGCCGATGACTGGCCAGCGCTGGAGAGCCCCCTGATAGTAGCGAGGGCCACCAAGGCGGATCCGGCACTTGTCTACCAGCAGGGTGAGCAGCATCCCCATGGCGGGATAGGGCCAGAGCGCGCCACTTCGCAGCAACTGCGCTGCCTGCTTGAGACGGCTTGCCAGCAGTGGCAGCCCCAGCAACAAAATGACGGGGGCATTGAGCCCCTGATAGAGGGTGCTGGCGGCGCGACCAAAATGGTCGAAGGCGGGCTCTTTGCGACTCCAGCTCAGGTTCATCAGCTGCACCAGCCGCCAGAGCAGGGCGCCCTGTACGCCAGCCAGGGCAAATCCCAGCAGCGGGCCAGCCCATTGGCCCACCAGGCGCAGGGCGCAGCTCTCCGTCACTGCTTTGGCGAGCCCCATGGTCGAGAGTTTACCGGTCTCCCGCTTGAGCCAGGGGGCAGACTGCAATCTCGCCAGCGGCAGGGTCTCCTGGGTGGCGAGCGAGCGGGTGGCATGGGCGAGTTCGCGTAGTGGGCGGGATTCGAGCATCAGCAGCAGGAACAGCAGGTCGAAGACCGGCTCGCTCAGGGCCAGATTGCGAAGCGACCAGAGCCCGGCTGCGCAGGGGAGCCAGACTACCAGCATTGCTAGCAGGCCGGCCTGCATTTGCTGGCCGGGTGAACCATCGGGTCTGTGTACCTTGTGCCCCAGCCGTGTCAGCAGGGGCGTGACGGCCGAAAGACGCAGATGGGATGGCCACGGGATCACCGCCTCCAGCAGGGCAGCACCTACCAGAATGGCCGCCGTCGTCGAGAGGAGGGCGTCGGCCATCAAATCAAGCGAGCCGGTCTCGATCACAGCTTGCCGAGCATCTTGATGATCACTTCGGCGGAGTGCTTGCCGGCCACTTCGATGAAGGCATCGAAGGATTCAACCTGTTCCTTGCCGGCGATATCGGACATGGCGCGCACCACCAGATAGGGCACTTTGAACATGTGGCACACCTGACCGATGGCGGCACCTTCCATCTCGACCGCCAGCATCTGCGGGAAGTCGGCGCGAGCCTTGGCGATGGCGTCCGGTTTGCACATGAACTGATCGCCGGTGCAGATAAGGCCAACCTTGGTTTGGTGCTTGCCCTGCTCGGCGATGCAATCCTGAGCGACCGCGATGAGTTTCTCGTCGCAGGGGAAGGCGGCGGGTTGCTGCGCCATCTGGCCCATCTCGTAACCAAAGGCGGTCACGTCGACATCGTGGAAACGCATCTCGCTGGCGATCACCACATCACCGATATGCAGGTCTTGGGCAAAGCCGCCCGCAGAGCCGGTATTGATGACGCAGTCGGGGGCAAATTTTTCCAGCAGCAGGCTGGTGGCCACGCTGGCGGCGACCTTACCGATACCGGAGCGGGTCAGGATCACCTCTTTGCCTGCCAGCTCCCCTTGATAGAACTCGCAGCCGCCCAGTTGCAGGGTGGTGGGGTTGCTCATCTGGCTGCGCAGCAGGGCCACTTCTTGCTCCATGGCGCCGATAATACCTACTTTCATTGCTGACCTCGTCTTGATAGCCGTGTGGCTGAATTTAAGTTGCTGTAGATCATAACAAAAGATGGCGTCGGCGCCGAGAGGCACAAGCGAAAGGAGAGATGAAGCGCGGCGCTCCATATGGGAGCGCCGCAGGTGACAAAAAGCATTGATGAGGGAGGGGCTAGTGTCTTTAGCCGAGCGCGGTATCGAGGGTCATCATCAGGGCAAAGCCCGCCATCAGGCCGAGGGTGGCATAGGTCTGGTGACCGTTGCGGTGAGTCTCAGGGATAACCTCGTGCGAGACCACAAACAGCATGGCGCCGGCGGCGAGCCCAAGTCCGATGGGGTAGGCGATGGCAAGGCCGCTGGAGAGCCCGACCCCGAGCAGGGCGCCAACCGGTTCGAGCAGGCCGCTGGCGATGGCAACCAGCACCGCCACCGAAGGGCGAAAACCGGCGGCGCACATGGCCAGCGCCACCGCCAGTCCTTCGGGAATATCCTGCAGTGCGATGGCGGTGGTGAGCGGCAGCCCCACCGACATATCCCCCTGCGAGAAGCTGACCCCAATGGCCATCCCCTCCGGCAGGTTGTGCAGGGCGATGGCAAAGACGAACAGCCAGACCCGGGAGCAGCTCTCATGGCCGGGGCCGCAGGGGCCGGTTTTGTCATGCTCGTGGGGGGTGAACTGATCCAGCCCCAGCATCAACAGCACCCCGAGGGTCATGCCGACTACCACTACGGCGGCGGCACTAAAGCCGTTGCCGGTGATCCCCTCGGCAGCCTCCAGCCCCGGTAGCAGCAGGGAGAAGGCGCTGGCCGCCAGCATCATGCCTGCGGCAAAGCCGAGCATGGTGTCCTCCACTTTTTGCGGTACCGAGCGTAGAAACAGAGCGGGCAGGGCGCCGATGGCGGTGGCGGCAAACCCGGCGGCACCACCTATCAGGCCATAGCGCACGCCGCTGGTCACCTCGCCGCTAGCGAGCATGATGAGACTCTGCAACAGCAGCAACAAGACGGCAGCCAGCGCGATAAAGAGGCCGAGAGCAGTGAGCGGGCGGCTTTGCATCTGGCTGCGCAGTTGCTGTGACCAGGATAACGGAGGAAGAGCTGAGAGATGGTCCATGGCATGACCTCAAGGTGTGCAAAGTGGATGGTGGCATTACATCCACTTGGCCGCCCCTTGTCCATGCCTGCAAGGCGATTGCCGCTATCTGAAAATCTGGAAAGAGTTTATCCAGGCAACCACATGGGAACTCTTATCGGTAGCCAAAGGCGGGGGGCAAGAGGGGTTGTCTGCAAATGGCTGAAGTGGATGTTGAGAGGCAAGTGGGGATGCATCGCGAACTCTTTTAAATCAGCTGTAGATGTCTGCCTTGGTGTTCGGATAACAGATACAAGAAAACCGGCTTGCGCCGGTTTTGTTATCTGTCTGCTCGAAGGCTGGCTTATTTCGCCAGGGACTCCGGCAGCTCTTCACGGATCTTGCCGAGCATCTCTTTCAGGACACGCGGGTTGGCAACCACGATGTTGCCGGAGTTTTCGTAGTTGTGACCACCTACGAAGTCGGTGACGATGGCGCCAGCTTCTTTGGCCAGCAGTTCACCGGCAGCGGTGTCCCAGGGCTTGAGGCCGATCTCCCAGAAACCGTCGACGCGACCGGCAGCCACGTAGGCCAGATCCAGTGCGGCAGAGCCGGAGCGACGGATGTCGGCACATTCGATGAACATGCTCTGGAACATCTTCAGGTAGGACTCGATGTGGTGCTTTTGCTTGTAGGGGAAACCGGTCGCCAGCACGGTGCCAGCCAGCTCTTTGGCTTTGCCGACACGAATGCGGTAGCCGTTCAGCTGGGCGCCGCTACCACGGGTAGCAGTAAACAGCTCGTCACGGATGGGATCGTAAACAACGGCTTGTTCAGTCTTGCCCTTGACACGCAGGGCGATGGAGACGGCAAAGTGCGGAATGCCTTTGACCAGGTTGGTCGTGCCATCCAGTGGGTCAATGATCCATTGATAGTCCGGATTGGTACCGGCAATCTCACCAGACTCTTCAGCAACAATGCTGTGCTCCGGGTAAGATTTTTTGATGGTGTGAATGATGGCCGCTTCGGCTTCACGGTCAACGTTGGTCACGAAGTCATTGCTGCCTTTTTGGATAGCCTCAATGTTCTCGGGCTGGGAGAAGGCTTTTACTACAACTTGACCGGCGTTGCGCGCAGCGCGCACGGCGATATTCAGCATCGGATGCATAGGTTCACCACTGGATGTTAAAGAACGGGGGATAACAGGACGCGGTATGATACCAGTATTTTGTGCGATGGCAACTGTTATCCCCCTACGACTAATTGATTGCGACTGCCAGATCTGACGGCTCCAATATAGACCAGATCTGCGCTAGTCTTATCCCAGCAGCCGGATACAGGCTGTCATGAGCATAGGGATATGAGCCATGAATTTGTCATTAGTGAGTCAGAACGTGTCTGCGGCCAGCGAGGGACTGTTGGCCATCTTGCGGTCATCACCCGAGTATGGTGATCACTTTGCCCACATCACCGTGACCCCCCTTGCCCAGTGGCAACCGGCCAAGACGGAGGCGGCGATCCTGCTGATCGACGGCGATGCGCCCTGGCAGGATGCCGGATTTACCCGGGGAGAGGATGAGACGATCGGTTTGCCGGTCTTGCCGTTGCTGATCCGCAAGGGAGACAAGGAGCTGACGGTCTGTGGGCCGGATGTGCGTGACCCCCGTTTCTATTTTGTCTCAAACGGCATCGTGCTGGATGAGTCTGAGCTGGCCGAGCCTGCCTGCAGCCGGGTGCTGCTGCGCAAACTGGAGTCTTACTTCCCGTTGCTTTCCCGCCTGATCATGCTGCGCCAGCGCAAGCCGGTCGCCATGATCAACTAATATCTACCATTGCCAGAGCGCACCAGCGGCGCACCGTGGCCTTGTTTGGCATACGGTGCGCCGCTTTTTAATGGTCTGGAGCCGGTCACTTGTTGCAAGATGAGGCGGCTATGGTGTTGTACCCTGTTCCAACCGTGCAATCTGGCTATGACCAACAAGGAGTGAATCATGATCGACTTTTACACCGCCGCGACCCCCAATGGTTTCAAAGTGGCGATCGCCCTCGAAGAGCTGGGTTTGCTCTATCGGGTCATTCCTCTCGATCTTTCGGCGCTAGATCAGAAGAAGCCCGAGTTTCTCGCCATCAACCCAAATGGCCGTATTCCGGCTATCGTCGATCGGGATAACGACGATTTCGCCGTATTCGAGTCGGGGGCCATCCTCATCTATCTGGCGGAGAAAGCAGGCAAGTTGCTGCCCGCTGATCCTAAACGCCGCTCTCAGGCCATCCAGTGGCTGATGTTCCAGATGGGCGGGGTAGGACCCATGATGGGGCAAGCCAACGTCTTCTACCGCTACTTCCCCGAGAAGATCCCCGCCGCTATCGAACGCTACCAGAAGGAGGGGCGCCGCCTGTTCGAGGTGCTCGACAGCCATCTGGCCCATCATGAATATCTGGCGGACGAGTACAGCATCGCCGACATTGCCACCTGGCCCTGGGTGCGTATTTATGACTGGAGCGGCATCTCCATCGAGGGATTGCCCCATTTGCAAGCCTGGCTGGAACGCATGGCAGAGAAACCTGCCTGCCAGAAGGGGATCACCATACCGCCACGCAAGGAGCAGCCGGATGAGCTGATCAAGCAGGCGCAGCAGATGGTAACACGTTGATTTTTAACTACTGACGGGGCGTGTCGCCCCGTAATATTAGAAAAACTAAGGCAAGCCGATTATAAAGATTCGTTCGTTTTTTGTGAGCTGAATCACTATGATGCCCCCATACCACCAAGCGTCCTGTGCGGTGGCTTGGCGGGCTCCCCGCCTACTGTTTCCAACACTGTTTTTGATTGCATCACAGCCTCTGTGATCAGATTCCTCTGGGCCATTTTGTGCCAGAGGGGCGGCAGCATTTTTTCGATTTTTTGGGACTGATATGGATCGGCACAGTTTTTATCCGTTGTTTTTACTGACCATTCTGATGGTCGCTGTGGGCCAGATGACCCAGACCCTTTATGTTCCCTCCATTCCCATGATGGCTGGGGACTTCAATGTGGCCTCGGGCCAGTTACAGGCGGTGATGGCCTGTTACCTGATCCCCTATGGCCTCTCCCAGTTTGTCTACGGGCCGCTGTCGGATCGCATCGGTCGTCGTCCGGTGCTGATCGTCGGCATGATGGTGTTTCTGGTGGGCACCCTGATCATTCAGGTCATCCCCCATTTTGCCGCCCTGCTGGTGGGTAGCTTTATTCAGGGGCTAGGTACCGGTGCCGGTGGCGCCATGAGCCGTACCGTGATGCGCGATCGCTACAATGGCGCCGAGCTCAACCGCGCCAATAGTCTGGTGAGCATGGGTGTGATCTTCTCCCCGCTGCTGGCACCGGTGCTGGGTGGCTGGCTGACCGAGCTGTTCAACTGGCGTGCCGGTTACTGGTTCCTGTTTGGTTTTGGTGCCGTAGCCACTCTGGCGATCATGGCCTGGTTTGGTGAGACTCTGCCTGCTGCTGCCCGTCAGCCACTGCGCGTCGGTGCTGCCTATCGCCATGTACTGGGCAACCCCAAGTTTCAGGGCAACTTGCTCTGCCTGATGGCGACCTTTGCGGGACTCGCGGTATTTGAAGCTGCGGCCGGTGTGCTGCTGGGCGATGTGCTGAAACTGAGCGCTCGTACCGTGAGCGTGCTGTTCGTGCTGCCGCTGCCCGGCTATCTGTTCGGGGCCTGGCTCTCTGCCAAGCTGAGCTTCCGTTTGACTCAGGGCAAGCTGATGCGTCTGGGGATCGCCTTTCTGGCGCTAGGCTCCCTCATCATTCTGGTGCCGGGGCTGTTCGGGGTGGTGAGTGCTGCCTCGCTGGTTGGTGGTGCGGCTGTCTACTTCATCGGTAGCGGTATTCTCTACCCGACCGCCACCTCCTGTGCCATCGAGCCCTTCCCGGGTCAGGCCGGCACCGCGGGGGCCATTCTCGGCGGGATGCAGAATCTGGGGGCGGGCGTGGTGACTCTGCTGGCCGCCGGTTTCCCGATGACTGGACAGGTGACCCTGGGGGCCATCATGACCCTGATGGTGCTGATCGTGGCGCTGAGCTTTGTCTGGTTGCGCCACCACGGCTCCCCCCACGAGCAGATGGCCATCTAAACGTGCTTGCCTGCTGCAAAACAAAGCCCGCCTTTTGGCGGGCTTTGTCGTTATGGCTGTGTCCGCTTCACACCTTGTCCCATCGGGTTCTCCATTTATTGGGGGGGGAAAGGTGTAAACCATATTCAGGACGGGACAGTTCGTTGATCATCAGGCAAAGAAAAAGCCCGTCACGCTGGTGACGGGCTTTTGCTGTTGGTACCCCGAGATGCCGTTGCCGGTTTGGGCCCTTGAACCGTCGGTTCAAGGCGGGGATCGGATCTGACCGCAGGCTTCTCGGTCGTGCCGAGCATGCGCAATAGCCAGAAGGCAGATCCCCTGTTTGGTATGAATATCGGCTCGGGGACTTGAACCGGCTGACAAACATCCCAGGGAATTTTAAAACGGTTTGCGATTAGGGCTGCTGCCCCTCTTCGCTGGAATCACCATATTGTCCGTGCTCGATCAGGGCCGCTTCGATGGTGCGCTGCAGCATCTTGATCCGCTTGTCCATGGTCTCAGAGTATTGGTGGTTCTTCTCTTTTTCAAGGCAGAGCTCATGACAGAAATTGAGCGCCGCCATGATAGCCAATTGCTCGTTGCTGGAGACTTTGGAACGTTGACGCAGGTCGATCAACTTGTCGGTCAGCTGCTCGGCGGCCTGGCGCAGGGCATCCTGCTGTCCCAAGGGACAGGATACCTTGTAGGGACGTCCCAAAATGACGATTTCTACGGCCTCTGTGCTCATGCCTTCCTCAATACGGCGGAGCTGATTTCCGCCTTTATCCACGTGGACAACTGGGCGGGACTATATAGCGCAGATGCATAAGTTTCAAGGCCTTGCTGGCTCTGCAAGAGGGAGAATGCTAGGATCCTGACCATTAATTCTGCAAATTTGCCTGAACTTTGAGCGGATCCTCTATGAGCAAAACAAACCCCCTTAAATATGCGGCTGTGGCCGACATCATGGAGCAGCATGAGCTGATGGCCAGTGCAGTCGAGGCCCATGGTGTGATCTGCGGTCTGGTGTGCGGCGGTGTGGCACTGGACGACAAGAGTTGGGTGCCCCATTTCAACGATCTGGTGAACGACGGTTTCGGCCTGCCGGCCCCGGTGCGCCAGGTGATGACCGATCTTTATCACAATGTGGTCGAGAGCCTGATGGCCCAGAAGGGCGTCGAGCTGCTGCTGCCAAGTGATGATGCTCCCCTCGATGAGCGCATCGATTCGCTGGTGGACTGGTCACAGGCGTTTCTGGCCGGTTTCGGCGTGGTGCAGCAGGAGTTGTCGCGCGCGTCGGAAGAGCTGCAGGAGATGATCCAGGATATCGCCAGCATCACTCAGGTCTCTGCCGAGTTCGATCAGGAAGATGACGAGAACGAAGCCTCTTTCCTGGTGCTCTACGAACACGTCAAACTGGGTGTCATGATGGCCTTCGAAGAGTTTGGCAAGCGCCCCGATACCCCGAGCGCGCCGCCGACCCTTCATTGAGGTGCGGGTCAACGCGACCCTTACTGAATCTGCAAGAGCGCCTGATGGCGCTCTTTTTTATTTCCTTGTGGTGGCTAACCCTGTGAGGCGCAACCGTTTTTTTGCCGGTGACCTCGCATTCGGCCAGCGGCTTTGTGATAGCATGAGGCCACCTTTTTCACTTCTTCCTCTCTGCTTATGTCTCAATCTGATGTGCGACAGGTCGATGTCACCCTGGTCGGCGGTGGAATGAGCGGTGCCGTGCTGGCCCTCTCGCTGGCAGCCCTGCTTCGATCCGATGGCTCCCCCCTCGAGATCCTGCTGCTGGAGGCAAGCGTCCCCGAACAGCACACCCATTCAGGGTTCGACGCCCGCGCCATTGCGCTCTCGGCCGGTACCTGTGATGCGCTGTTGCGACGCGGACTCTGGCCGCTGTTTGCCCCCCATTGCGCCCCCATTACCCAGATCCATGTCTCGGATCGGGGCCACTTCGGTCAGGCTCGCCTGTCGGCTGCCGAATACGGTCTGCCCGCGCTGGGCCAGGTGATCGAGCTTGCATCCGCTGGCAAGGAGCTGCAACGGGCGATGGCGGCCTCTCCCAATATCCGGGTCTGTTGTCCGGCCCGGGTGAGCGAGATTGCGCCCGATGAGGAGAAGGTGACCCTCACCCTCGAGAGCGGTGAACAGATTGAGACCCGCCTGCTGGTGGCGGCAGACGGCGGCAACTCCTTTGTGCGTCAGCACTTCAAGTTGCCGGTGACCCGCCACGACTTTGAGCAGCACGCCATCATCGCCACGGTCAAAACGGCGCAAGACCCTGAGGGACGCGCCTTCGAGCGTTTTACCGAAGGGGGGCCGCTGGCCCTGCTGCCGATGCAGGAGGGACTCTCCTCGCTGGTATGGAGCGTCGGGCAGCATGAGGTGGATGAGCTGATGGCCCTCGATGAGGCGGCGTTTCTTGCCCGTCTGCAGCAGGCCTTTGGCTGGCGGCTTGGTCGCTTCGAGCGATGCGGTGTGCGTCACGTCTATCCGCTCATTCTGACTGCCTGCGACTACCCGCTGGCCCAGCGCACCGTGCTGGTCGGTAATGCCGCCCACGCTCTGCATCCTATCGCCGGACAGGGCTTCAACCTCGGGATGCGGGATCTCGACCTGCTTACCGGCACCGTAGCCAAGGCGTTGGCAGAGGGGGAGGATATCGGCAGCTTCAAGGTACTGAGTGGCTACTGGCAGCAGCGTCAGCGCGATCAGGAGCAGACCGTCTGGCTCACCTCTTCGCTGGCCCAGCTCTTCTCCAATGGTCACGATCCGCTGGTGGCGGGGCGCAATCTGGCGCTCACCCTGATGGGGCGATTCCCGTGCCTCAAGGCGCCGCTTGCCTCGCGCACCCTGGGCTTTGTCGCCGATGTGTGCGGCAACTAGCCAGCACTTGTTGAGTGGAACCTGTTGACCGGAAGATGGTGACCGCCATTCGTTGATCAAAACCTATTGAATAGAGAGGTGATGCCTGCGGGCGTCCCCTCGCTGGCCAGCCGGTCAGCCCTGAAAGGATGAGATGATGCAGATGCAAAATGTGGATGTGGTGATTGTCGGTGGCGGCATGGTGGGGCTGGGGCTCGCTGCGGCCCTGAAACATAGCGCCCTCAAGGTGCTGGTGGTGGAGGGACAACTGCCCGACCCGCAGCTGGGGGAGGTGGCCGATAACCGGGTCAGCGCCCTGAGTCTGGCCAGCCAGCAGATCCTGCGCCATGTTGGCGCCTGGGACGGCATTGAAGCGCGCCGCCTGCAGGCCTACGACAAGATGGCGGTGTGGGAGCAGGACAGTTTTGGCCATATCGACTTCGATGCCGCCAGCCTGCGTCAGGCCAACCTCGGCCACATCGTCGAGAATCGGGTGATCCAGCTGGCGCTGCTTGAAGCGATTGAAGGTGCCAGCAATATCCAGCTGCTGACCCCCGCCAGAGCCAAGAGCCTGCAGAGCGGCCCGGCGGGCGCCCTGCTGCTCCTTGAAGATGGTCAGGCCATCTCGGCCAAACTGGTGGTAGCCGCCGATGGCGCCCACTCCTGGGTGCGCCGTCAGGCCGATATCCCGCTCACCAGCTGGGATTATGGCCACCACGCCCTGGTGGCGACGGTGCGCTGCGCCGAACCCCATGAAGCGGTTGCTCGTCAGATCTTCACCCCGGATGGCCCGCTCGCCTTTTTGCCGCTGTGGCAAGAGAACCTCTGCTCCATCGTCTGGTCGCTGCCTGCTGCCCGCGCCGAGGCGCTCTGTGCCTGCGATGACGAGCAGTTTAATCGCCAGCTTACCGCCGCCTTCGATGCCCGGCTCGGTCTGTGCAAGTTGGAGGGGCCGCGTAGCGCGATTCCGCTTACTGCCCGCTATGCCCGCGACTTTGCTCGCGAGCGGCTGGTGCTGGTAGGGGATGCTGCCCACACCATCCACCCCCTGGCGGGGCAGGGGGTCAACCTCGGCCTGCTGGATGCTGCCGCGCTGGCGGAGCAGATCTTGCAAAATCATGCCGCGGGTGAGGATATCGGCCTGCTCGCCAACCTGCGCAGCTACGAGCGCTGGCGCAAGAGCGAGGCGGCTCGCATGCTCGCTGCGATGGAAGGGCTCAAGCGGCTGTTCAGCGGGGCCAACCCGCTCAAGAAGCTGGTGCGGGGCGTGGGGTTGCGCGCGGCCAATCTGCTGACTCCGTTCAAGGAGGGGGTGATCCGCGCCGCCATGGGGCTGGAGGGAGAGTTGCCCGCATTGGCCCGTCCTGACTGGGCTGTTGCAGCGACCAAGGGCAGTGCCATGCAGGCCAAAGGTGAAAAAAACTAATATTACTCGCCATTTTTGACAACAAAAGTAATCCGACAAGGCTGATGACCCGTTTTGGGTGTCAGCCTTTAATTTTGCTCTGGAGCGAAACGTTTTTCTGTAAATTGTGACGAAACGGTGAAAATCAAAATTTAATCTCGCCTGAGTCGGCTTATGGCTGTTTTTATCACTGCATTTATCTTAGTGTCTGGAGTCAGTTTTACGGGAGGGGATTAGTTTTTTTTGAGCGGCACGCTCGCCTGCTTGTCATATAATCCGCTCCGTTCAAGGAATCCCTCTTGCCTGGCAAGGGCAGGAGCGAGCACACACTTTTGGATCCGGTCGCTTTTTGTTGCACGCAGTGCAGTCAGAGCGGTGGCGCGGGTCGCAAGGGTGGTCGCCAAAGCGAAAAGGCTTTTTGCTAAGGAAAGAATGCGATGATCCAGACTACTGTACTGCATCCCAAACACCTGGAAGCCGGCGCCAAGATGGTGGACTTCCACGGTTGGGAAATGCCCATCAACTACGGCTCCCAGCTGGAAGAGCACCACGCGGTGCGCAGCGATGCCGGTATGTTCGATGTCTCCCACATGACCATCGTCGATTTGACCGGCGAACGGGTCAAAGCCTTTCTGCAACACCTGCTGGCCAACGACGTGGCCAAACTCACGGTCCCCGGTAAGGCCCTCTACAGCGGCATGCTCAATCCGGAAGGCGGCGTGATCGATGACCTCATCACCTATTTCCTGACCGATACCTTCTACCGGCTGGTGGTCAACTCCGCTACCCGCGAGAAGGATCTGGCCTGGATCCGCCATCACGCCATCGATTTCGACATCACAGTGACCGAGCGTCCCGAGCTTGCGATGATTGCGGTGCAGGGCCCCAACGCCAAGGTCAAGGCTGCTGCTGTACTGAGCGCCGCTCAGCGTACCGCCGTGGTGGGGATGAAACCCTTCTTCGGCGTGCAGGCTGGCGATCTCTTTATCGCCACTACCGGCTACACCGGCGAAGATGGTTATGAAATCGTGGTGCCGCAAGAGAAAGCCTGCGAGCTGTGGCAAGCGCTGCTGGATAACGGCGTGGCCCCCTGCGGCCTCGGTGCCCGCGATACCCTGCGCCTCGAAGCGGGGATGAACCTCTATGGTCAGGATATGGACGAGTCAATCTCTCCACTCGCCGCCAACATGGCCTGGACCATCGCCTGGGAGCCGAGCGATCGCAATTTCATCGGCCGTGACGTGCTGGAAGCGCAGAAAGCGGCGGGCAACCAGCCCAAGCTGGTGGGTCTGGTGATGGAAGATAAAGGGGTGCTGCGTGCCGGTATGCCCGTTACCTTCACTGCGGCAAACGGTGAGAAGCGGGAAGGTGTGATCACCTCCGGCTCTTTCTCCCCCACCCTGGGCTACAGTATTGCCCTGGCACGGGTGCCCCGCGATATCGGTGAATTGGCCGAGGTGGAGATCCGCAAAAAGCTGGTCACCGTGAAGGTCACCAAGCCCGCTTTCGTCCGTAACGGCCAGAAGCTGGTTTAATACCGTTTTGGGGGAGGGCAGTGCCTCCCCCATCCCTTTTCATATTCGTTTTTAAACGCGACTCAAAGATCAAAGGAAGCACAAATGAGCCATATCCCGAGCGAACTGAAATATGCCACTTCCCACGAGTGGATCCGTGTTGAAGCCAACGGCGAGGCCGTGGTCGGTATCACCGAGCACGCCCAGGAGCTGCTGGGTGACATGGTGTTTGTCGAGCTGCCGGAAGTGGGCAAGCAGGTCAGTGCCGGTGACGACTGCGCCGTGGCCGAGTCGGTCAAGGCGGCCTCCGATATCTACAGCCCGGTGAGCGGCGAGATCATCGCCGTCAACGAAGAGCTGGAAGGGAGCCCCGAGCTGGTCAACTCCGACCCCTACAGCGCTGGCTGGCTGTTCCGCATCAAGCTCGATGACGAGAGCGAGCTGGCCAACCTGCTGGATGCCGAAGGCTACCAGAACGTGGTGGACGAAGAGTAATGCCCCCGGGCCCTGCCAACACAGCAGGGCCCTTTTGTATGACCGCCAGCCGGGCAAGCACCGGCCGGTGGAAGGGTGAAGTCGCCCGCGTCTGTCGTTTACCAGCCTGCTCTTGCCAGGGTAAACGGGCCGGTCCGCAACAAGGCGATCCCCTCTTGATGCTGCCGCAGCATCCGGTGCCGCACCTTGTCTGCGGGACCCAGAACATGAGTGGAGTCGGTATCAGCCGACGATCAGGAACATCAGGTCTTGGTTATCAGGATGTCATGCCAGGACTTATTTATCAGGAAATAGGGAAATGACCCAGTCACTGTTTGAACTCGAGCAAAAAACCGATTTTGTCCGCCGCCATATCGGCCCGGGCGAGGAAGAGCTGCGCCAGCTGCTGGCGACCGTCGGGGCCGAAAGCCTGGACGATTTGATTGAACAGACCGTGCCTGCCGCCATTCGCCTGCCGGGCCCGCTCGGCATCGGTGCCGGCATGACCGAGGTGGAGGCGCTGGCCAAGCTCAAGGGCTATGCCGCTCAGAACAAGATTGCCAAGAGCTATATCGGCATGGGTTATCACGATACCCATGTGCCCCACGTCATTTTGCGCAATGTGCTGGAAAATCCGGGTTGGTATACCGCCTACACCCCCTATCAGCCCGAGCTGGCACAGGGCCGTCTCGAAGCCCTGCTCAACTTCCAGCAGCTGACGCTGGATCTCACCGGCATGGATCTGGCCAGTGCCTCCCTGCTGGATGAAGCGACCGCCGCCGCCGAGGCGATGGCGCTGGCCAAGCGGATGGCCAAGTCCAAATCCAACCTCTTCTTCGTGGCCGATGACGTGCATCCGCAGGTGATCGACGTGGTCAAGGAGCGTGCGGTTCACTTCGGTTTCGACGTGGCGGTTGGCGCCGCCAGCGATGCAGTGAGCGAAGAGGTGTTCGGTGCCCTGTTCCAGTACCCCACCACCACAGGTGAGGTGAAAGATCTGCGCGCCCTGATTGCCGCGGTACAGGCCCAGAAAGGGCTGGCCTGCGTCAGCGCCGACCTGCTCTCCCTGCTGCTGCTCAAATCCCCGGGCGAGCTGGGCGCCGATGTGGTGTTGGGCTCCGCCCAGCGCTTTGGTGTGCCCATGGGTTACGGTGGCCCACATGCCGCCTTCTTCGCCACCCGTGATGCCTACAAGCGCTCCATGCCGGGCCGCATCATTGGTGTCTCCAAGGATGCCCGTGGCAAGGCCGCGCTGCGCATGGCGATGCAGACCCGCGAGCAGCATATCCGCCGCGAGAAGGCCAACTCCAACATCTGTACTGCTCAGGTGCTGCTGGCCAACATGGCAAGCTTCTACGCCGTCTATCACGGCCCGGTGGGGCTGAAAACCATCGCCTCCCGTGTGCACCGTCTCACCACCATTCTGGCGCTCGGCCTCAAGGCCAAGGGCGTGGCCCTCAAGCATGCCAGCTGGTTCGATACCCTGACCGTGCTGACGGCAGATAAAGAAGCACTCATTGCCAAGGCCGAGGGGCTCGGCATCAACCTGCGCGCCGATCTCGACGGTGCGGTAGGGGTGTCCCTCTCTGAAACCACCACCCGCGGCGATGTGGCCGAGCTGTTCGATCTCTTCCTCGGTCAAGGTCACGGACTGGAGCTCGAGGCTCTCGACAAGGCGGCGCAGGCCCATCACGCCATCCCGCAGGATCTGCTGCGCACCGACGCCGTGCTGACCCACGAGGTGTTCAACAAGTACCACTCCGAAACCGAGATGTTGCGTTATATCCACCGTCTCGAAGCCAAGGATCTGGCGCTCAACTACGCCATGATCTCCTTGGGCTCCTGCACCATGAAGCTCAACGCCACCGCCGAGATGATCCCGGTGACCTGGCCCGAGTTCGGCAAGTTGCACCCGTTCGCCCCGCTGGCACAGGCCAAGGGCTACCAACTGCTGCTGGCCGACCTCGAAAACTGGCTGGTGAAGGTGACCGGTTACGATGCGGTCTGCATGCAGCCCAACTCAGGTGCCCAGGGCGAGTACGCGGGTCTGCTCGCCATCAAGAAGTACCACGAGTCCCGTGGTGAAGGGCATCGCGACATCTGCCTGATCCCAGCTTCTGCCCACGGTACCAACCCCGCCTCTGCCCAGATGGCGGGGCTCAAGGTGATCGTCACCGCCTGTGACAAGTCCGGCAACGTGGATCTGGACGATCTGCGCGCCAAGGCGGCCGAGGCGGGGGATCAGCTCTCCTGTCTGATGGTGACCTATCCCTCCACCCACGGGGTGTACGAGGAGACCATCAAGGAGGTGTGCGACATCGTTCACCAGCACGGTGGTCAGGTCTATCTGGACGGCGCCAACATGAATGCGCAAGTCGGGCTGACGGCGCCGGGCTTTATCGGGGCGGATGTGTCGCACCTCAACCTGCACAAGACCTTCGCCATTCCTCACGGCGGTGGTGGCCCGGGCATGGGCCCCATCGGCGTGAAGAAACACCTGGCACCGTTCGTAGCCGGTCACGCCGTGGTCAAGACCGACAAGGAGAGCCGCAACAACGGCGCCGTGTCGGCGGCACCGTTTGGCTCGGCCAGCATCCTGCCCATCAGCTGGATGTATATCGCCATGCTGGGCGACGAGGGGCTGAAGAAATCCACCCAGGTGGCCATCCTCAACGCCAACTACCTGGCCAAGAAGCTGGGTGAATCCTTCCCCGTGCTCTACTCCGGCCGCAACGGTCGGGTGGCCCACGAGTGCATCCTGGATATCCGCCCGCTCAAAGAAGCTTCCGGCATCAGCGAGATGGACGTGGCCAAGCGGCTGATGGACTACGGCTTCCACGCGCCGACCATGAGCTTCCCGGTAGCGGGTACCCTGATGGTCGAGCCGACCGAATCGGAATCCAAGCGCGAGCTGGACCGCTTCGTGGAGGCGATGACCGCCATCCGTGCCGAGATCGCCAAGGTGCAGGACGGCCACTGGAGCCTCACCGACAACCCGCTGGTCCATGCGCCGCACACCCAGGACGACGTGATGGATTCAGAGTGGTCCCGTGGCTACAGCCGCGCCGAGGCGGTCTTCCCGTCCGACGCCGTGCGCGCCAGCAAGCTGTGGCCCTCTGTGAACCGCATCGACGATGTCTACGGGGATCGCAACCTGTTCTGCTCCTGTATCCCGACTGAGGATTACGCCAAGTAAGTGGCGTCCAGGAGCAACAGTTAAGCCGTATAAACAACAGGGCCACCCAGACGGGTGGCCCTTCGTTTACATGGACTTTATCTGCATGCTGCTATCCGAATGTCCGGCTTAGGTCCTTGAGCTGGCTCGCTTTGCTCTGCAAGTTGGCACTGGTTTTACTGACCTGATCGATTTTGAGGCTGTTATCGTGAGAAAGTGAGGATATCTGATTGATATTACGACAGATCTCCTCGATCACCGCTTGCTGCTGGGTCGCTGCAGCGGAAACTTGATTGGAAAAATCAGAGACCTTGTCTATTTCGATCACGACCTGATTCAGGTTGCCGGTGCTTGCCCGAGTGGTTGCGAGGCAATCATTGGTTCTGGTCACATTGAGATGCATCATCTCTTTCCATCCCCCGAGGGTTTGCTGGATATGACCAATGCTGCTCTGGATCTGCTCTGTTGCTCTATGGGTTCTGGTCGACAGGCTGCGTACCTCGTCAGCCACCACTGCAAAGCCGCGTCCCTGATCGCCCGCCCGCGCTGCTTCAATGGAGGCATTGAGTGCCAGCAGGTTGGTTTGATCCGCAATCCCGCGAATTTCACTCATGATGCTGCCGATCCGTTCGGACTCGCTTGCCAGCTCGACGGCTGACTGGAAGGCCTGCTCTGCCTGGGTAGCCAGTGCCGACATCTCTTCTCCCGCATCGGAAAGCTGATTGCTGGTGGTGATGCAATGGTTGCGCGCCTCTTCGATCTGCTGGTTGCTGTCCTGAATATTGCGGCTGATCTCTTCGGCAGCTGATGCCATCTGGGTAACTGCGGTGGCGACTTGCTGAATTTGCATATCCTGTGAGGAGATATCCCTGCTGGCCAGTGCGGCCGAACCACTCAAATTGTTGGCCATGGCATTGAGCGAGAGTGTGGTGTCATCGACTCTTCCCAGCACGGTACGGATTCTGGCTTGCCAGAGCTTGATATGGAAATCGGCAATGCTGTGGGGGGCATCCCCCGAGAAGATCAGGCGGCTGATGCTGTCGTAGTCCTGCTCAAGCTGTTGCAAGAATCGCGGTGTGAGGAAGAGCGCATTACGGTTGAACCAGAGGGTGGCCAATAGGGGAATGATGATCCAGAGCGCCTGCAGTGGTGTGAGCAGCCAGAGCGCGCTGATCACGCTGACGAGCAGCAGGGGGATGGTCATGATGGCCGGAGTGAGCAGGCGCTGCCCCATGTGAATGGCGGAGCCGGTTTCGCGTGCCTTAAGGGTTTTGTACATCTTGTTGGCACGCGCTTTGTGCTCTGCGGAGGGTCGGCAACGAACGGATTGGTAACCCACCATCTTGCCATCTTCATAGATCGGGGTGACATAAGCATCAACCCAGTAATAGCTACCATCCTTGCAGCGGTTTTTGACTATGCCCCGCCACGGCTTGCCCGCTTTTAGATGGGCCCAGAGATCGGCGAATGCCGCCTTGGGCATGTCTGGGTGGCGTACCAGGTTGTGATGTTGTCCCAGCATCTCTTCCAGGCGATAGCCTGCCACCTGACAAAACGCCGGATTGGCGTAGGTGATGTCCCCTTTGAGATCGGTGGTCGATACCAACTGGACGTTGTCGGTAAATTCAACTTCGGTATCTGTAGTGTGAGGTGTGTTGGTTACCATGATCAGGCTCCGGTTTTACCATAACGGAATGCATCGTCTGAGTATGGCAGAGGCTGCTCATTTTATTGTGTTGTTGCTCATTAACTGTTCTGCGCCTAGCAGGGGCATCTACACATCTTCCATCGCAACGGTTTGGCGGGGGACGCAAGCCAAGTAACATCGCATGACTTATAGCCACGCAGCGATACAGGTAAGGCAATTAAGTTGGGGGCGATTTTATGGAATTATGACGGCACCCTGGTCAATTCGGTGCCGCAGAATATCGATATCGCCAAGCAGATCCTGGCTGAGGTCGCCCCCCATCTGACCGGCGATCAGTTACCTCGTTATCTGCGCAGCGAAGCGGAGTATCACCATGCCAATCACGCCGCCAAGAACTGGCAGGATCTCTATAGGGATTACTACGGTTTGTCGCGGGACGAGATGGTGCAGGCTGGCAGTCTGTGAGCCAAACATCAGGAGAGACAGGGACTTAGGTGCATTTTTTAGGAGCTGGAGGTGGTGATTGACCATTTCTCTGCCATTTCCCATGGCATTTGTTCGAAAAACGCCTAAAAACCCTTCTCCGTGTGCTTGAACTGCATGGTGTGAACAGCCAGTTCAAGGCCGTGGCTGGCTACGATGACGTGCCCGCACAGTAGCAAAAAACACCCTTTCGGCGGCCTCAAATGTCTGGAGTCTATCTTCGGCCCAGCCAGGTGTCCGTCGCTCATCTATATCGGTGATCATGAAGCGGATGTGCAGTTTGCTCGTCATTTGCAAGGGGCGCTTGGCGAGCAGAGCCGTGTGATCTCGGTGGCTGTCGCCTATAGCCGCGCGACCCCGGAGCGCTGGGAACACCAACCCGACCATATCGCCCGTGACGTCGAGGATCTGCTCCCCATCGTCGGGCAATATCTGTAACGCCGGTTGCAGATTGCCGTACGGAATAGACAAACGCCGATCAGTTGATCGGCGTTTTGTCTATGGGAAGCCTGATGGTTTCACACTCAGCTGGCTTAACACCCTGTCTGTTTAATGATGGGCGACTTAAAACAGCAGTTGCGTCAGGTAGCCCATCAGGATCGCCATGCCGAGGATCACGGTAAGGAAGGCCGCAATCATCGGGGTTTTGAACATCGATTTGAGCAGGATCACCTCGGTCAGGCTGGCACCGGCACTGCCGATGATCAGCGCCATGACGGCGCCCATTCCCATCCCTTTGCCCAGCAGTACCGACGCCAGCGGGATCACGGCCTCGGCACGGATGTAGAGCGGGATCCCGACGATGGCGCTGAAGGGGATGGCCAGCGGGTTGTCGGCGCCAGCATGGGCGGCGATCCACTCGGCCGGAATAAAACCGTAAATAAACGAGCCGATGAGCACCCCCAGCAGCAGGAAGGGCAATACCGCTTTGAACTGCTGCCAGGCATCAATGCGAGCTTTGCCCCAGGCGGTGGGGAGCTGTGGTGCTCTGGTCAGGACTGCCGTGCCATCGCCGCAGCAGGAGAGGGTGGCCTGTTCTGCCATCTCTGGTTGAGGTGCCGGGCAGCACGCTGCCCCGTTGAGGGGTTTGATTGCGCGAATGACGCCGCGTTGGTTGTCACTGCAATGTGCTTGAGTGGTGGTGCGGGTCGCCGGGCCACAGCCGCTACCGCAAGAGGGGGTGGCCTCTTTGGGGTCGATGACATGGCGCTCGAACCCCAATCTGTCGAGCAGCATGCTCGCCATGACGGAGACGCTGGCGGCGATCACGGCGTAGAGCAGGGTCACTTTCCAGCCGAAGGTGGCCCACATCAAGCCGACGATGATGGGGTTCAGCAGGGGCGAAATAAACAGGAAGGTGAGGGTGGGGCCAAAGCCAGCCTTGGCCGAGAGTAGTCCTCTCAGCATCGGGATGGTGGAGCAGCTGCAAAAGGGGGTGACGGCGCCGAGCAGGGCTGAGAGCAGATAGCCCTTGCCATGGCGCGCCCCCAGCATCCGCTGGATCTTCTCGTCGGGGATCTTCTGACGGATCAGACTGACCCCGGCGCTAATGACCAGAAACAGCACCGACAGCTCGACAGCCAGAAACAGGAACATCTGGGCTGCATCGGTCAGCATGGTTAACCACTCATTCATTGTCGTATCCTCACTTGGTTTCTATATTTCCAAAATAATCGAAATGAATGGCCGGTCAAGATATTTCTGGTATTATCGAAATATCAAATTCGTGGAGGGCGCAGAGATGCAACTGGAAGAGGTCGCCAAGGCATTGAAAGAGCTGGGTCATCCGACCCGGCTGTTTATCTTCAAGCATCTGGTCAAGGCGGGAGAGCAGGGGCTGCCGGTGGGGGAGCTGCAAAAGCAGCTGGCGATCCCCGCTTCCACCCTCAGCCACCATATTGCGGCGCTGGTCTCGGTGGGGCTGGTGAAGCAAAACCGGGAGAGTCGCACCCTGCTTTGCGTCTCTCAATACGCGGTGTTGGAGGAGATCATCGCCTTTTTCCGCGATGAGTGTTGCGTCAACAGCCCGGAGCATCGGCAAGATCAAAGGCAAGAGCTGTCTTCCTGAGGGCTATGGCTGCTAGTAGTGCGGTCAGTTGCGCTGCGCGCAATAAAAAAACGCCGATCATGTGATCGGCGTTTTGCATTGATGTCGCTAGATTCGGGCATTAACCCAGATTGGCTGCGACCTTGCTTTGAGCTTGTCCTTTGCGCTTGATGACAAAGCCAATACCCAGTACCACCAGCCAGGCGGGGATCAGTTCGACCGAGATGCGGAAATCGGGGGTCATATACATGATCACCAGAATGCCAGCCATGAACGCGAGGCAGAGATAGTTGCCGAAGGGATACCAGAACGCCTTGAACTTGGGCTGGACGCCTTCTGCGACCTTGGCCTTGCGGAACTTGAGGTGCGCGAGGCTAATCATCGCCCAGTTGATCACCAGTGCGGAGACCACCAGCGCCATCAGCAGACCGAACGCCTTGCCCGGCATCAGGTAGTTGATCAGCACGCAGAGCAGGGTGGCGATGGCCGAGACCGAGAGGGCCACCAGCGGCACGCCGCTCTTGTTGGTCTTGAGCAGGGCTTTCGGGCCGTTGCCCTGTTTGGCCAGCCCGAACAGCATCCGGCTGTTGCAGTAGACGCAACTGTTGTAGACCGAGAGTGCCGCCGTCAGTACCACGATGTTGAGCACGGTGGCGACCAGATTGCTGTCCAGAGCGTGGAAAATCATTACGAACGGGCTACCGCCTTCCACCACTTTACCCCAGGGGTAGAGGGACATCAGGATAGCCAGAGCGCCGATGTAGAAGATGAGGATGCGGTAGATCACCTGATTGGTGGCCTTGGGAATGCTCTTTTCTGGGTTGTCCGCTTCGGCGGCGGTAATGCCCACCAGCTCCAGACCGCCGAAGGAGAACATGATCACCGCCATCGCCATCACCAGACCGCTGATGCCGTTGGGGAAGAAGCCGCCTTGGGCCCACAGGTTGGTGACGCTTGCCTCGGGGCCGCCGGCACCGGAGAGGAGCAGATAGCCGCCAAAGCCAATCATGCCGATGATGGCGACCACCTTGATGATGGCGAACCAGAACTCCATTTCGCCAAACGCTTTGACGTTGGAGAGGTTGATGGCGTTGATCAGCACGAAGAAGAAGGCTGCCGACATCCAGGTCGGGATCTCGGGCCACCAGTACTGGACATAGATGCCCACCGCGGTCAGCTCGGCCATGCTCACCAGCACGTAGAGCACCCAGTAGTTCCAGCCGGACGCAAAACCGGCAAACTCACCCCAGTATTTGTAGGCAAAGTGGCTGAAGGAGCCGGCTACCGGCTCTTCCACCACCATTTCACCGAGCTGGCGCATGATCAGGAAGGCGATAAAGCCGCCGATGGCATACCCCAGCAGGACTGAGGGGCCTGCCATCTTGATGGTTTGGGCAATGCCCAGAAAGAGGCCGGTGCCGATGGCGCCGCCCAAAGCAATCAACTGAATGTGGCGGTTTTTAAGGCCGCGCTTCAGCTCCTCACCGTCTTGTTTCAAATCCATGGGTCTGTCCTTACGTCTCTGTTGTCTCTGGTCGGTGTTGGGCTCATCCTGAGCAGGCCGCAGTGCGTAGCCAAAACCTGACGAAAGCTGTATTTATTTCGTTACGCCATGCCATTTTCAATTTTTAGTGTTGGCTGGCAACCGAAGCAGAATAGTGATAATCCGCCATGAATGCACCTGTTTTCCATCTCTAATGGCCGTGTTTTGTACCAAATGCAGCTTTTTCATGATCTGAAGTGGCTTCTTGGTAGTTTTTGGTTGATGTTTGTTCAATCGAATTCTGTTTTATTGACATTTTGTCTTGTTGGTGTGCTTTTGTGGTGCCAAGCCACAAATGGATGCAAATGATGCCAAACAAGCGAGAGTGCAGGGAAGAATGCAAGGAAGAGTGCAGGGAGTTGGATCACAGGGAACGCGAAAGCGTGCTGCAACAAGGGGTTGCCCGGAGTGTGCTGGTGGCGATCTGGTTAGGGATTGCCGCCAGTCCGCTGTTGTTGCTGGTGGCCGCCACCATGCTGCTGGGTTGGCTGTTACTCGGTGACCAGGAGTTGCTGCACTACTGGCAGTCGCTGTTGCTGGTGGGTGGGGTAACGGGGGCGCTCGTTGGCGGCTGGCTGGCGGAGCGGGTTCGCCTGCGCCACGGTTTGCTGGCTTTCTATGCCCGGTTGATGAACAACCCTGAGCTCAATCGTTAGTGAACGCTGGCTGTTTGCCGAGCGCAGCAGAACGGAATCGAATAGCGGCTAACTGGCAGCGGGTGACAAGGGCACAACGCCAAGGTCGACAAGAAGAGGGACAAGTATTTGTGGTGCTTATCCCTTTTTATCCATGCTTTTCACTGCCATCTATGTGAATTGCAGTTCGCCACAGCTGACTTTCGCCGCGACACTGTAATTTTTATCTTTTGTTGATGCCGATAGCTGTCAAGCTGGCTTAACAGAGCTGGCGGCGCAGACCGGTTGCCTCGAGAACCTTGGCGCTGATCTCCTCCACCGAGTGGGAGCTGGTATCCAGGAAGCGGATCGCCTCCTGGCGAAACAGTCGCTCCACGCAGGCCAGCTCCTGCTCGCACTGTTCGATGGAGGAGTAGCGGCTGTTGGCACGGCGCTGGTTACGGATCTCGTGCAGCCGCTGCGGCGCTATGGTGAGGCCAAACAGCTTGTGACGGTTGGCCTTGAGGGGGGCGGGCAGCTCCAGCATCCCCATGTCCTGCTCGATAAAGGGGTAGTTGGCGGCGCGAATGCCAAACTGCAGCGCCAGATAGAGGCTGGTGGGGGTCTTGCCGCAGCGGGAGACCCCGATCAGGATGATGTCCGCCTCATCGTACTCCCTGGTGGTGATGCCATCGTCGTTGGCAAGTGCGAAGTTGACCGCCTCGATGCGATCGTCATAGAGCTTGCGGTTCTCCATGCCGTGGGTGCGGTGGAGGCGGGGCTCGGCTTTGACCCCCAGCTCCTGCTCCAGCGGGCTGACGAAGGTATTGAGAAAGTCGTGGCCGCACGCCTCCGATTTCAGTACCTCTTCCCGTACCAGCGGGTCGACGATGGTGTGAAACAGAATGGGGCGTACCCCGGTCTGGCGAAACTGCTCGTCGATCCGCATCCGTACCTGACGGGCTTTCTCCAGTGTCTCCACAAAGGGGATAGTGATCTGCTCGAAGGCCAGCGGAAACTGGCTCAGTACCGCGTGGCCGAACACTTCGGCGGTGATGGCGGTTCCGTCTGAAACATAAAATACGGTGTGCACGTAGGGCTCCTGTGATACCGCGGGTGGGGTCGCATGGGGTAAGGGGTGAGAAGTATCTCCCGAAACCATACCTGTTTTGTCAACCGGTCTGCTGTGCCCAAGTTGTGAAGTGGCTTGCAAACCTGAATCGTTATCTTTTTGTGTCGCCATTGTAGAATGTTCCGGTCATTCGACCATCCCCAACTCTTGCTCGGGGATTTTTTTGAAAATCAGTAGAAAACGTTTTCATTGTCGTTGGCAACAAAAGAAACAGACAATAACGCACCTGACTTACCCATAACCTCATCGATTAAATCGGGCGCACGAGGTGCTATGGCATCGGTGCCCACCAACCTGGAGACATCCAAGTGCAACAGTACGTGCTCTGGTACGAACAACTCGGAATGCAGGACGTAGAACGAGTTGGCGGCAAGAACGCATCCCTTGGCGAGATGATCAGCAACCTCTCTGGCGCCGGCGTATCCGTGCCGGGGGGCTTTGCCACCACCGCCTTTGCGTTTAACGAGTTTCTGGAGTCAAGCGGCCTCAACGGCAAGATCCACCATCTGCTCGACAATCTCGACGTGGACGATATCGCCGCCCTCAACCGGGCCGGTCAGCAGATCCGCGATTGGGTGATCGAAGCCCCGTTCCAGCCCGAGCTGGAGCAGGCTATCCGGGTTGCCTATGAAAAGTTGAGTGCCGGTGTCGAGGCCTCGTTTGCGGTGCGCTCCTCCGCCACCGCCGAGGATATGCCGGACGCCTCCTTTGCCGGTCAGCAGGAGACCTTCCTCAACGTACGTGGCATCGATGCCGTCATGACGGCGGTCAAGCATGTGTTTGCTTCTCTGTTCAACGATCGCGCCATCTCCTATCGGGTGCATCAGGGCTACGACCACAAGGGTGTTGCCCTCTCGGCCGGGGTGCAGCGGATGGTGCGCTCGGATCTCGCCGCCTCCGGCGTCATGTTTACCCTGGATACCGAGTCCGGTTTCAACGACGTGGTCTTTATCACCGGCGCCCATGGTCTTGGCGAGATGGTGGTGCAGGGCGCGGTCAACCCGGACGAGTTCTATGTGCACAAGCCGACCCTCAAGGGGGGCCGCCCGGCGGTGGTACGCAAGACCCTCGGCTCCAAGCTTATCAAGATGACCTACTCTGACGATGCCGGTCATGGCCGTCAGGTGAAGATTGTCGACACCAATGAGGCCGAGCGCAGCCGCTTCTGCATCAGCGATGAGGAGGTGATGGCGCTGGCGAAACAGGCCCTCATCATTGAGCAGCACTATGGCCGCCCGATGGACATCGAGTGGGCCAAGGATGGTCAGGATGGCCAGCTCTATATCGTGCAGGCCCGCCCGGAAACCGTGCGCAGCCGCCAGGAGGCCAACACCCTCGAGCGTTTTGCCCTCAAGCAAGCGGGCAAGGTGCTGATCGAGGGGCGGGCTATCGGTCACAAGATTGGCGCGGGCCCGGCGCGGGTCATCTCCTCCATCAGCCAGATGGACGAAGTGCAACCCGGCGACGTGCTGGTTACCGACATGACCGACCCGGACTGGGAGCCCATCATGAAGCGGGCCTCCGCCATCGTCACCAACCGGGGAGGCCGCACCTGTCACGCCGCCATTATCGCTCGCGAGCTGGGCATTCCGGCGGTGGTCGGCTGTGGCAACGCCACCGACCATATTCAGCCGGGCCAGCGGATCACCGTCTCCTGTGCGGAAGGGGATACCGGTTTTATCTATGACGGCGAGCTGGACTTCGATGTGGCGGTGACCGAGGTGGGCAATATGCCGCGCCTGCCCATCAAGATCATGATGAACGTCGGCAACCCGGACCGCGCTTTCGACTTTGCCCAGTTGCCCAATGCAGGGGTTGGGCTGGCGCGCCTTGAATTCATCATCAACCGGATGATCGGCGTGCACCCCAAGGCGCTGCTGGAGTTTGACCAGCAAACCCCAGAGCTGCAGACCACCATCGGCAAGATGATCGCCGGTTACGACAGCCCGCGGGAGTTCTATGTGGCCAAGCTGACCGAGGGGATCGCCACTCTGGGGGCCGCCTTCTGGCCGGAGCGGGTGATCGTGCGGATGTCGGACTTCAAGTCCAACGAGTACGCCAATCTGGTGGGCGGTCGTGGCTACGAACCCCACGAGGAGAACCCGATGATCGGTTTTCGTGGCGCATCCCGCTACATCGCCGACAGCTTCCGCCCCTGCTTTGCCCTCGAGTGCGAGGCGATCAAGCGGGTACGCGATGTGATGGGGTTGACCAACGTCGAGGTGATGATCCCCTTTGTGCGCACCGTGGGCGAGGCGGAGCAGGTGATCGACATCCTGGCCGAGAACGGTCTGCGCCGCGGCGAGCGGGGGCTCAAGGTGATCATGATGTGCGAGATCCCGAGCAATGCCCTCTTGGCAAACAAGTTCCTCGAGCACGTGGATGGCTTCTCCATCGGCTCCAATGACATGACCCAGCTCACCCTTGGGCTGGATCGGGACTCGGGGCTGATTGCCCACCTGTTCGACGAGCGCAACGAGGCGGTCAAGGCACTGCTGTCGATGGCGATTCAGGCCGCGCGCAAGGCGGGCAAGTACGTGGGGATCTGCGGTCAGGGGCCATCCGATCACCCTGACTTTGCCGCCTGGCTGGTGGAGCAGGGGATTGACTCGGTGTCGCTCAACCCCGATACAGTGGTCGATACCTGGCTCTATCTGGCGGAGCAGCATGGCGCCAAGTAAGTCACTATCGACATGAGTGATTAGAAAGGGGGGCCTAATGGCCCCCTTTTGGTCGCTATTATCTTATGTTTTGCCCTTGGGCTTATTCCACCAAGCTCATGCCAGGGATCTGGTGCCAGTAGCCGTTGCAGTCGCTTCCTTGCTGCAAGGAGAGGGGAGCCTGGCCCTGCCGGTTGGCTTTGAAGCGGGCCAGCATCTCCAGCGTTTCCATCCCTTGCGGCGAAAGCCTGACCACATCTACCAGACCTTCCATACCAGCCAGCTCGTTACCCAGGTTGTAGCAGTAGCCGGACTGGGTCTGGATCCCGTTGAGATTGAACACCCGCTGCCCCTCGCGGCTGTTGGCCAGTCGTCCGGTGGGGTAGTTGATGCAGGCGAGCTCGCAGTTGTCTTTCGGTTTGTCGAGGGAGCGGGCGGTGAAGCAGCGCGCCGAGTAGGCGAGCGGCAGATGGCCGTAGGCAAACACCTCCACCTCAAATTGGTCGCGCAGGGAGCCCAGATCCTGATTGAGCTGGATCAGCCAGTCACGGGAGAGCTCCACCGGCATGACCCAGCGTTTCATCCCCTGTTTGAGCAACATGCGCAGCACATCGGCGTTATAGGCGTTGATGGCGGGGCCACAGACGAAGGGGATCCCTGCCTCCCAGGCGAGTTGCACTGTACCGAGATCGTTGGCTTCGACCATCAGGTCGCCATTGTCGACCAGCCGCTTCACCTCCTTGAGTTCGGAGGGAGCGGAGATAAGGGCGAGGGTCGAGAGCACCACCTGCTTGTCGGAGCAGGCCATCTGACGGGCCAGCGCAATCCAGTCATCGACTTTGAGTTCGCGTCGCTTGCTGCAGACGGTCTCCCCCAGATAGATGATGTCGGCCTGACTGTCGGCAGCGGCATGGTAAAAGGCTTCGGTATCGGCTTTGGGCCAGTAGAAGAGCAGAGGCCCGAGAGAAAATTGCATGGGTGGACTCCTTATTGCCACTGACGATGGTAGGCGCCGAGGGTAGTCTGGCTACCTTCGGAGACGCGGGCGAGCTGGGCATCCCACTCAGCTTTGACCTGATAGGCCTCGGGATTGGCCTGATAGACATCGATGGCTGCACGCCAGACCCGGGTCACTTGCTCCACATAAGCGGGGCTGCGCTGGCGCCCTTCAATCTTGACCGACTGGATCCCGGTCTTGAAGAGCTCGGGCAGGAGACCCAGGGTATTGAGACTGGTGGGCTCTTCCAGCGCGTGGTAGGTCTGGCCATCCACGTCGAAACGCCCCTTGCACAGGGTCGGATAGCCAGCATTTTCGCCTGGGCCGTAGCGGTCGATCAGCACCTCGTTGAGCCGCGACTCGAGACCATTCGGGGTCTCTTCCCAACGGACGAACTTGGCCGGTGAGCAGGCGCCGACGGTGTTGGGACTCTCGCCAGTCATGTAGGAGGAGAGATAGCAGCGCCCCTCGGCCATGATGCAGAGGCTGCCAAAAGCGAATACCTCAAGGCCAACATCGGTCTCGCGGGCCAGCTGCTTGACCTGATGCATGGAGAGCACCCGGGGCAGCACCACCCGTGTGACATTGAATTGCTGCTGATAGAAGCGAATGGCGGCGGCATTGGTGGCGCTGGCCTGCACCGAGACATGGAGTTCCATCTCGGGGTAGTGGCGGCTGGCATATTCCAGCACGGCGAGATCGGCGATGATTAATGCATCGGCGCCGAGGGCCACCCCGCGATCAACCGCCTGTTTCCAACGCGCATCGGCCCCGGGATGGGCAAAGGTATTGATGGCAATATGCAGCTTGCGACCATGTTGATGCACATAATCTACCGCCTTCTCCAGTTTGCTGTCGGTAAAGTTGAGACCGGCAAAGTGGCGGGCATTGGTGTCATCCTTGAAACCGATATAAACGGCATCGGCCCCGTTATCCACGGCGGTTTTCAGTGCCGGCAAACTGCCTGCCGGACAGAGTAATTCCATTGGTACGCTCCGAGAGTGCATATGAAGGGCAAACGAGCCCTGATTGTATGCAGCCATGCACTCCCGCTTTTTGACCTGAGGCAGCTTTGTGTGGCTTTACCCTTCTTGAGGTAACCCTGCACAAGTTTGATTTCCAACAGGATCTTGCCACTCTCCCTGTGTTTGAATGCGCAAAAAAGGGAGTCTATCGTGTTTCAACAACTGCAACGCCGCCTGGTCGAACAGGCTCCGCGCTTCTTGCGCCATCCCCTCAAGCTGGTTCCGTTCAATCTGCAAAAGCAGCTGATGGAGAGTTTGCTGGCCCGGGTTTTCAAAGAGGCTATCGAAGATGGTGATTTCGAGTTTCTGGCAGACAAGTGGCTGAAAGTCGAAGTCTCTGATCTGGAGTTGTGCTGGTTTATCAGTGAGCAGAATGGCCAGCTGGTGGTGGCTCGCGAGTGTGACAAGGCCGATGTCTGCTTCAGCGGTACTGCCAACGACCTGATCCTCATCGCTGGTCGCAAAGAGGATCCGGACTCGCTCTTTTTCCAGCGTAAGCTGAAGATAGAAGGGGATACCGAACTGGGTCTTGAGGTGAAAAACCTGATGGACAGTCTGGATCTCGATGGCTTGCCAAGCCTGATGAAGTATCCCCTGATGGATCTGGCGACGTTTATCGAACGCGCCCGTACCGCGTCAGCGCAGGCTCCGGTGCAGACGGCGCCGGGCGGGATCCCGTCTTAAGTGGGCAATCACCCCATGGGCATGGCGACGATAATGGTGCCGTGCCCAGAGGCAACGACAGGCCCACAGACAGGGCACCAAGGCGATGAGTGCTGCAGGGGCGGGCAGCTGTGACATGGCCAGCCCCGCAGCCAGCCAGATAAAGGGTTGCGCTTCATACAGCCACTCCGGCTGTAGCCAGCGTTTGCTCGGAAAGATAATCAGATCGGTACGCCGGTAGCTGGAGCGCATCATCCAGGTCACCGCTCCGGCGATAAACAGCAAGGCGCCTGCAAACCAGAGCAGGGGCTGTTCACTCAACGTAATAATGGCAATGGCTGCCAGCAGGTAGAGGCTGGGCAATCTCTCATAGATAAAGGGAGGAAGCATGGCGTGGTGTCTCCTGTGCCGTTTATCGGATATCCATCAAGTTTAGTCCCCCCCCTCTCACTTCCCTCATGCTGGTTTGTTATACAAACGGGTGGTTTTGTTCTGAAATGGCTCGGCTTTTACGGTGCCAACATCGTGTTCTCTTATGTTACAATTGCGCGCCATTTTTGACTGAAGATTGACTGGGCATGTTGGATCAGATTCGTATCGTTTTGGTAAACACCTCTCATACCGGCAACATGGGGTCTGCGGCACGCGCCATGAAGACCATGGGGTTGACCCAGCTGGTATTGGTTGATCCGCAAGCCTTGCCGGATGACAATGCCTTCGCCCTGGCGGCTGGTGCCAGCGATGTGCTTGCCAATGCCCGTATCGTCCCGACTCTGGACGACGCGATCGCCGATTGTGGTTTGGTGATTGGCACCAGCGCCCGCTCGCGAACCCTGAGCTGGCCCATGCTCGATCCCCGTGAGGCCGGCGAAAAGTCGGTAGTCGAGGGGATGCAGCACCCGGTCGCGCTGGTGTTTGGCCGTGAACGCACTGGTCTCACCAACGACGAATTGCAAAAGTGCCACTACCACGTGGCCATTCCGGCCAATCCTGATTACAGCTCCCTCAATCTGGCCATGGCGGTGCAGACTCTCTGCTACGAAGTGCGGATGCGCTGGCTGCAGGGGCAGGCCGCCGAGCCTGAAGAGGAGATGGCCTATCCGAGTGCCGCCCAGCTGGAAGGGTTTTATCAGCACCTGGAACAAACCCTGATGAAGACCGGTTTTATTGCCGATGACCATCCGGGTCATGTGATGAGCAAGCTGCGTCGCCTGTTCAATCGGGCTCGGCCGGAAGCAGCTGAGCTCAACATTCTGCGCGGTATTCTGACCTCGGTGCAGAAAGCGCGCGTACCGGATTAATCCGACTGATTTACTCAACCATATACTTGACTGATTTGGTCGGGTATGTGACCATGTGCCCCATTAAATTGCTTCGCAAGACGGTAAGGCACATGAGACTGACTTCAAAAGGACGTTACGCTGTAACCGCCATGCTCGACGTGGCGCTGCATGCAGAGCAGGGGCCCGTCCCCCTTGCCGATATTTCCGAGCGCCAGGGCATCTCGTTGTCCTATCTCGAGCAGCTCTTTGCCCGCCTGCGTAAACATGGTCTGGTGAGCAGCGTGCGTGGCCCGGGCGGTGGTTATCGCCTCGGGTTGGCCCCAGGCGAGATTTCGGTGGGTCAAGTGATCACCGCGGTCGATGAGTCGGTCGATGCAACCAAGTGCCTCGGCAAGGGCGGTTGCCACGGCGGTACCCAGTGCCTGACTCACTCCCTGTGGCGCGACCTGAGTGAGAGGATCTCCAGCTTCCTCGGGGATATCACGCTGGCCGAGCTGGTACGCCAGGCCGATGTGCGCCGCATTGCCGGCAAGCAAGATGAACAAATGAAGACCGTGTTGTCCCTGGTTGATCGGGCAGAACACGGCGATGTGAGCTTGAAAGTCCAACTATAAACGTGCTTTCCACAGCGGGACTCTGTATGACCCGGACTGTGACGGAGAAAAACATGAAACTGCCTATTTACCTTGATTATTCGGCAACCTGTCCGGTGGACCCGCGTGTCGCAGAAAAAATGATGCAGTGTCTCACCATGGATGGCCTGTTCGGCAATCCGGCTTCCCGTTCTCACCGCTTTGGCTGGCAAGCCGAAGAGGCGGTGGATCTGGCCCGTAATCAAGTGGCAGATCTGATCGGTGCCGATCCCCGCGAGATCGTCTTCACTTCCGGTGCGACCGAATCCAATAACCTGGCCATCAAGGGTGTTGCCCACTTCTATGCCAGCAAGGGCAAACACATCATCACCTCCAAGACCGAACACAAGGCGGTGCTCGATACCTGTCGCCAGCTGGAGCGTGAAGGGTTCGAGGTGACCTATCTTGAGCCGATGCCCAACGGCCTGTTCACTATCGAGATGATCGAGAATGCCATGCGTGATGACACCATCCTGGTCAGCATCATGCATGTGAACAACGAAATCGGCGTGGTTCAGAACATTGCCGCCATCGGCGAGTTGTGCCGCTCCCGCAAGATCCTGCTGCACGTGGATGCCGTTCAGAGTGTGGGCAAGATCCCGGTAGATGTGGAAGCACTGAAAGTGGACCTGCTCTCCGTCTCAGCGCACAAGGTGTACGGTCCGAAAGGGATCGGTGCACTGTTTGTTCGCCGCAAACCCCGCGTTCGTCTGGAAGCCCAGATGCACGGTGGCGGCCACGAGCGCGGCATGCGTTCCGGTACTCTGCCGACCCACCAGATCGTCGGGATGGGCGAAGCTTTCCGCATCGCCAAAGAAGAGATGGTGAGTGAAGGCGAGCGTATCTTGGCACTGCGCCAGCGTCTGTGGAATGGCATCAAGGACATTGAAGCCGTCTACATCAATGGCGATCTGGAGCAACGTGTTCCGGGCAACCTCAACGTCAGCTTTGCCTATGTGGAAGGGGAATCCCTCATCATGGCGCTGAAAGATTTGGCGGTCTCTTCCGGTTCGGCCTGTACCTCCGCCAGCCTGGAACCTTCCTATGTGCTGCGCGCACTGGGTCTGAACGACGAGCTGGCACACAGCTCCATCCGTTTCAGCATGGGTCGCTTCACCACCGAGGAAGAGATTGACTACGCGGTCAAGCTTATTCGTGACTCCATCGGTCGTCTGCGCGAGATGTCCCCTCTGTGGGAGATGTACAAAGACGGCGTCGATCTGAACACGGTCGAATGGGCTCATCACTGATCCACCGGGTCAGTGAGCAACAGAATTAGCAGGAGTGAGATATGGCTTACAGTGAAAAAGTAATCGACCACTACGAGAATCCTCGCAACGTCGGTGGTTTTGACAAGAATGATCCCAGCGTTGCAACCGGCATGGTCGGTGCGCCCGCTTGTGGCGACGTGATGAAGCTGCAATTGAAGATCAGCGACGAAGGCATCATCGAAGATGCCAAGTTCAAGACCTACGGCTGCGGTTCTGCCATCGCCTCCAGCTCCCTGGTGACCGAATGGGTCAAGGGCAAGACCCTGGACGAAGCGGCTGGCATCAAGAACACCGATATCGCCGAAGAGCTGGCCCTGCCACCGGTGAAGATCCACTGCTCCATTCTGGCCGAGGACGCCATCAAGGCCGCCATCGCCGATTACAAGCAGAAGAAAGGTCTCTAAGCGCCGGAGAGCAGTATGGCTATTACCATGACAGATGCCGCCGCGGCACGGGTTTCCTCTTTTCTGGCTAACCGGGGCAAGGGCATTGGCCTGCGCCTCGGCGTCAAAACCACTGGCTGCTCCGGTCTGGCCTACGTGCTTGAGTTCGTTGATGAACTGACCGATGAGGATCAGGTGTTCGAGCAGCAGGGCGTCAAGATTATTGTCGATGCCAAGAGCCTGATCCATCTGGATGGCACCGAGCTGGATTTCGTCAAGGAGGGCCTCAACGAGGGCTTCCAGTTCAACAATCCCAACGCCAAAGGCGAGTGTGGTTGCGGCGAAAGCTTCAGTGTCTGAGCTGTTTGACGTCAATGATCCTTCGTCTGTGGTTGAGCGGGTTGCCCATGACCCGTTCAACCACATCTCATTCGCCAGGGGCGAGTGAGGTTGTGGCGAACGTTTCCAAGAGGTTTGCATGAATCATTTCGAGCTGTTTGGGCTGGTTGAAGGCTTCGAGCTCGATACCCGTCAGTTGGCTGATACCTACCGCCAGCTGCAAACCCAATTCCATCCTGATCGTTTTGCCACCGCCCCCGAACGGGAGCAGCTTGCTGCGGTGCAACGTGCCGCTCAGATCAATGAAGCATTCACCACCCTCAAGGCGCCGCTGCGCCGTGCCGAATATCTGCTCTCCCTGCGTGGCACCGATATCCGTGGTGAACAGCAGACTCTGCAAGATACCGCGTTTCTGATGCAGCAGCTGGAGTGGCGCGAGCGTCTGGCCGATCTGAAAGATGACGCCGACCCTGAGCGCGCCATCAAGGATTTTCGCAGCGAGATCAGGCATGATCACCAGATGTTGATGCAACAGCTGACCGAGTCTCTTGCCGCCGGCAGAGATCTCGTTGCCGCTGATTGCGTTCGCAAACTCAAGTTTGTCGACAAGCTCCTCGAAGAGCTGGAACGATTCGAAGACTCGCTTCTCGAGTCTTGATCCTTTAACGCTGGAAGTTTCATTACCCATGGCATTACTGCAAATCGCCGAACCCGGCCAGAGCGCTGTTCCTCATCAGCACAAACGTGCCGTCGGCATCGATCTCGGCACCACCAACTCTCTCGTCGCTGCGGTTCGCAGTGGTCACGCCGATACCCTTTGCGATGAGCAAGGGCGCGACCTGCTCCCGTCAGTGGTGCACTATCAAAGCGACGCCATTCGAGTCGGAATTGATGCCAAGCGCGAAGCGGCGCTCGATCCTCACAACACCATCGTCTCGGTCAAACGGATGATGGGCAAGGCGCTGGCCGATATCGATACCCGCCAGCAGCCCTACCAGTTCATCGCTGCCGACAATGGCATGCCGCAACTGCAAACCCGTCAGGGGCTGGTCAATCCGGTACAGGTCTCGGCCGAAATTCTCAAAAAGCTGGCCGAGCGTGGCGCCCAGACACTCGGGGGCGATCTCGATGGCGTGGTCATTACCGTGCCCGCCTATTTCGATGATGCCCAGCGTCAGGGCACCAAGGATGCGGCCCGTCTGGCCGGTCTGCACGTGCTACGACTGCTCAACGAGCCGACCGCGGCCGCGATTGCCTATGGCCTTGACTCCGGTCAGGAAGGGGTGATCGCGGTTTACGATCTGGGGGGCGGCACCTTCGATATCTCCATCCTGCGTCTGCACCGCGGTGTGTTTGAAGTAATGGCGACCGGCGGCGATTCCGCCCTCGGCGGTGATGATTTTGATCACCTGCTGGCGGACTGGATCAAGGCGCAAGCGGGCCTCTCCGGCGAGCTGGATGCCCATCTGCAGCGCGAGCTGCTGGATGTGGCCGCGGCCGTCAAGCATGGTCTGACCGATGCCGAGCAGGTGGCGTGCACCTTTGCTGGCTGGCAGGGTTCAGTGAGCCGTAGCCAGTTTGATGAACTCATCACCCCGCTGGTGAAACGGACCTTGCTGGCTTGTCGCCGCGCCCTGCGCGATGCCGGTCTCGAGCAGGTGGAAGTGCTGGAAGTGGTGATGGTCGGTGGCTCCACCCGGGTGCCGCTGGTGCGTGAACTGGTGGGCGAGTTCTTCCAGCGTACGCCGCTGACCAGCATCGATCCGGACAAGGTTGTCGCCATCGGCGCCGCCATCCAGGCCGATATTCTGGTGGGCAACAAGCCCGATGCCGAGATGCTGCTGCTGGACGTTATCCCCTTGTCGCTGGGTCTGGAGACCATGGGGGGCCTCGCCGAGAAGGTGATCCCGCGCAATACCACCATTCCGGTGGCTCGTGCTCAGGAGTTCACCACCTTCAAGGATGGTCAGACCGCCATGGCCATTCACGTGGTGCAGGGCGAGCGCGAGTTGGTGGCCGATTGCCGCTCCCTGGCCCGCTTTACCCTGACCGGTATTCCGCCGATGGCCGCCGGCGCCGCCCATATTCGCGTCACCTTCCAGGTGGATGCGGATGGTCTGCTCTCGGTCAGCGCCATGGAGAAATCCTCCGGCGTGCAGGCCGAGATCCAGGTCAAGCCCTCTTACGGGCTGGCTGAGCAGGATATCCTCAACATGCTGAGTGCCTCCATCGAGAACGCCCAGCAGGATATGGATGCCCGCATGCTGGCCGAGCAGCAGGTTGAAGCTGACCGGGTGGTCGAGAGTCTCAATGCGGCGCTGGCCGCCGATGGCGATGCCCTGCTCAATGCTGCCGAGCGTGCCGAGATTGATGCCGCCATCGCCCATCTGCTGACCATGCGCAACAGCGGCGCAACCCATCAAATCAAAGAAGCCATTGAGGCAGCCGATGCTGTCAGTGGCGAGTTTGCAGCCCGCCGGATGGACGCCTCCATCCGCAAGGTGCTGACCGGACAAAACGTCAACAAGGTGTAATATGCCAAAACTGATCATTCTTCCTCATCCCGTACTCTGTCCGGATGGCGCCGCCCTCGAGGGGCAAAGCGGCGAGACCATTCTGGATGTGGCGCTGCGCAACGGTATCGAAATCGAGCATGCCTGCGAGAAATCCTGTGCCTGCACTACCTGCCACTGCGTGGTGCGCGAGGGCTTTGACTCGCTCGAGCCAAGTGACGAGCTGGAAGACGACATGCTGGACAAGGCGTGGGGGTTGGAGCCGGAATCGCGCCTCAGCTGCCAGGCAAAACTGGCGGACGAGGATCTGGTGGTGGAACTGCCCAAGTACACCCTGAACCTTGCCTCTGAACGCCATTAATTACACATGAGTGAATTGCACGTGCAGCATCCTGTGGTGCTTCAGTGATATGGTGGAAGGCCGTGACCCTCGGGGGCACGGCCTTTTTTGTATTCGTTATTCTCTCTTTGCCAATAAGCTCTTTCCCATAAAGAGTGCTTATACATAGTGCCAGTAAAAAGGAAGCAAACACGATGGCTGACATGATGAAGGTAGCGTTATCCACCCAGGCTGCGGCCGCCTATTGGGGCGAGGGCGCCCAGCTCAGTTTCAATGGCGACGAGGCACTGATCCATCTTGGTGCCGCGGGTCAGGAGAAGGATGTTCTGCGCACCGTTCAGCGCGCCGCCCGTCGCCTCGAATCGAGCGGGATCAAGCGGGTGATGCTGGTCGGTGAAGGCTGGGATCTGGAGCGTCGCTACGCGTTCGCCCAGGGTTTCTACGCCGCCAAGGGTGCGCGTGAACTGGATTTCGGCCAGCAGAGCGACGCGGAAGCCCGTGAACTGGATGCGCTGCTCAAGGCGGCTCGCTGGGTACGTGACATCACCAATGGCTGTCCGGAAGAGATCTACCCCATGAGTCTGGCGGAATCGGCCCTGTTGCTCATTCGTGGTATCGCCGGGGATCAGGTTACTGCCCGCATCACCGCCGGTGAAGCGCTGCGCGAGTCCGGCCATATCGGGATCTGGTCGGTTGGCCGTGGCAGCGAGCGCGAGCCGGTGCTGCTGGAGCTTGACTACAACCCGACCGGTGATCGCAATGCGCCCGTGGTAGCGGCGCTGGTGGGCAAGGGGATCACTTTCGATTCCGGTGGCTACTCCATGAAGTCCTCTGACAACATGCTGCCGATGAAGTCCGATATGGGCGGTGCCGCCATGGTGACCGGCGCGCTGGCGCTTGCTATCAGCCGCGGTCTGAACCAGCGGGTGAAGCTCATTCTCTGCTGCGCCGAGAACCTGGTCTCCGGCCACGCCTTCAAGCTGGGCGACATCCTCACCTACAAGAACGGGGTTTCGGTCGAGATCCAGAACACCGATGCGGAAGGTCGTCTGGTGCTGGCCGATGGCCTGATGGCGGCCTCCGACACCGGTGCGGCTTATATCCTTGACGCAGCCACCCTGACCGGCGCCGCCAAGATGGCGCTGGGGCGCGATTATAATGCGGTGTTTGCCCTCGATGAGACCGAACAGCTGCGTGCGCTGGCCGCCGCCAAGGTGGAAAACGAACAGGCGTGGGCGCTTCCGCTAGAACCCTGGCATGCCAGCCAGCTCACCTCGGCCTTTGCCGATCTGGGCAACGTCGCCTCAGCCGAAGGCACGGCCGGTGCCACCACGGCTGCAGCGTTCCTTTCCCGCTTCGTGCGCGATGAGGGCAAAGGCTGGGTGCACCTGGATCTGGCAGCCTCTTATCAGAAATCGGGCAACGATCTCTGGGCGACCGGCGCCAAGGGGCACGGTCTGCGTACCATCGCCCGCTGGCTGCAGGAGGTGACCGCATGAATGTCTGGTTAAGTCGTGAATTTGCACCGGCCGAGTGGGGGGAGGGGGCGCTGCTCTCTCACCGCGCCGACGGCATGGTGATCCATCTGGTGACGGCCAATCCGCTGCTCGATATCCAGCAAGCGGCCCGTCGCCTCTGCCAGCAGGGGATCCAGAAAGTGACCCTGGCTGGTCATTGGGAGCGTGAACAGCAGTGGGCCTTTGCCCAAGGGCTGCAAACCCCCAAGGCGGAGGTGCAACTGCAGTGGGCCATGTCCTCGGAAGAGGACAGAGAGGAGCTGGAAGCGCGTTGGCTCTGCGGCCGCTGGGTGCGCGAGATGACCAATGCCACCCCGGAGCAGTTGGGCCCGCTGGAGCTGGCGGTGGAAGCGGCCTCCTTTATTACCGAGCTGGCGCCGGACAAGGTGAGTCATCGCATTTTGAAAGGCGAAGCGCTGCAACAGGCGGGCTGGGTCGGCCTCTATCAGGTGGGCCGCGGCAGTGCGCGCGAACCGGTATTGCTGGAGCTCGACTTCAACCCGGGGCGTGACCCCAAGGCGCCGGTGGCGGCAGCGCTGGTAGGCAAGGGGATCACCTTTGACTCCGGCGGCTACTCCATGAAAAGCTCCGAGGGGATGCTCACCATGAAGTGCGACATGGGGGGCGCGGCGATTGTCACCGGTGCGCTGGCGCTGGCCATGCTGCGTGGGCTCGACAAGCGGGTGAAGCTTATTCTCTGCTGCGCCGAGAACCTGGTCTCCGGCCATGCCTACAAGCTGGGGGATATCCTCACCTACAAGAACGGCACCACGGTCGAGATTGTGAATACCGACGCCGAGGGGCGGCTGGTACTGGCCGATGGCTTGCAACTGGCGAGTGAGTCCGGCGCACCGCTGATCATCGATGCCGCAACTCTGACTGGTGCTGCCGTGATGGCGCTGGGTGGGCGGTACAATGCCCTGTTTGGCCTCGATAAAGGACTGGTAAGCCGGGCCATGACCTATGCCGATGCCGAGCATGAGCCGGCCTGGCCGCTACCGCTGGAGCCCTGGCACCGCCAGCAGTGCCCTTCCCATTACGCCGACACGGCCAACAGCCGTCCGGTGAAGGGGGGCGGGCCGGGTGGCGCCTCCAACGCGGCGGGTTTCCTCTCCCGTTTCGTTGCCAACGAAGGGATGGGCTGGCTGCATATCGATCTGGCCGCCTGCTTCAGTGACAACGGCGATGCCCTCTGGGCGCCGGGGGCCAATACTCTGGGGATGCGCACCATAGCGCGGGCCTTGCTGGCGGAAGCCAAATAGGCGAGACAAGGCACCTTCGGGTGCCTTTTTCATGCTGTTCGAATTATGAACAAAAGATGGGATTTTGGCGGCTTAAGGTAACTATCGTGCGCAAGCGCACATATTTTCCGGCTCTGCTCGGTCAAGATGAGTGTGGATGTTGATTGCAAGGGAGTGATGTTTAATAAAAAGTTGCTTGTTTGTGTGTTTTTCCGGTTTTTGTTTACGTATAATCGCCAGCGAACATGGATTCTAACAATAAAACTCTGTAGTTAAGGAAAGATATCAATGGCCATCGAACGTACCTTCTCTATCGTTAAACCGGATGCTGTCAGCAAGAACCTGATCGGTGCCATCTATAGCCGTTTCGAAAGCGCAGGCTTGAAAGTGGTGGCATCCAAAATGCTGCACATGAGCAGTGAACAGGCTGCCGGTTTCTATGCCGAGCATCAGGGCAAGCCTTTTTATGACAATCTGGTCAGCTTCATGACCTCTGGCCCTGTCATGGTGCAGGTGCTGGAAGGGGAAGACGCCATCCGTCGCAATCGCGAGATCATGGGGGCTACCAACCCGAAAGAGGCGCTGGCTGGTACCTTGCGTGCCTGTTATGCCGAGAGCATCGATCGCAACGCCGTGCACGGCTCCGATGCACCGGCATCCGCTGCCCGCGAAATTGCCTACTTCTTCTCTGACAACGAGATCTGCCCGCGCGGCTGATTTTTGTGGATGATGACCCAAGGGAGCCTCGGCTCCCTTTGTTGTTTTCGCTGTTTACTCAATATCCCTCTATTCTCCAGGTGGAAAGCCAGACCCATTATTTGTACAATGCCGCCCCCTGACGTCGTCAGCCAATAATTGATGAAGTGTTTGAACTGAGGCCATTGATGAGCGAAACAAAAATCAACCTGCTGGATCTTGATCGGGATGCCATGCGTGCCTTTTTCGTCGAACTGGGCGAGAAGCCATTCCGGGCAGATCAGGTCATGAAGTGGATCTATCACTTTGGGTGTGATGATTTCGATCAGATGACCAACGTCAACAAGGTGCTTAAAGAGCGCCTCAAGGCGATCGCCGAGATCAAGGCGCCCGAGATCAGCCGCGAGCAGCGCTCTGCCGATGGCACCATCAAGTGGGCTCTGCAGGTGGGCGATCAGGAGGTAGAGACTGTCTACATCCCGGAAGATGACCGCGCGACCCTCTGCGTCTCCTCTCAAGTTGGCTGTGCGCTGGAGTGCAAGTTCTGCTCTACCGCCCAACAAGGCTTCAACCGCAACCTGAAAGTCTCCGAGATCATCGGTCAGGTGTGGCGTGCGGCCCGCGTGGTCGGTGGCAAGCGTCCCATCACCAACGTGGTGATGATGGGGATGGGCGAGCCGCTGCTCAACCTCGCCAACGTGGTGCCCGCCATGCGTCTGATGATGGATGACTACGGCTTTGGCATATCCAAACGCCGGGTGACCATCTCCACCTCTGGCGTGGTACCTGCGCTGGACAAGCTGGGCGACCAGATCGACGTGGCGCTGGCTATCTCCCTGCACGCCCCGAACGACAAGCTGCGTTCAGAGATCATGCCGATCAACGACAAGTACAACATCGAGGAGTTCCTCGCCGGTGTCCGTCGTTACCTGGCCAAATCCAATGCCAACGGTGGTCGGGTGACCGTCGAGTATGTGCTGCTCGATCATATCAATGACGATATGCAGCATGCTCACGAGCTGGCCAAGGTGCTCAAGGACACTCCGAGCAAGATCAACCTGATCCCGTTCAACCCCTTCCCGGGCAACCCTTACGGCAAGCCGAGCAACAGTCGTATCGATCGCTTCTCCAAGGTACTGATGGAGTACGGTTTCACCGTGATTGTCCGCAAGACTCGTGGTGATGACATCGATGCCGCCTGTGGTCAGCTGGTGGGTGACGTGATTGACCGTACCAAGCGAACTATCAAAAATCGGATGCAACAGGATGGGATTTCCGTCAAAATGGTTTAAATGCTAAGCCATTGTATAGACAGGGAATGGATACACGTACATTGATCGTAGTGGCAGCGCTCTGCGCGCTGCCAGGCTGTGTGACCGAGACCACTTACGCTGGCCAGAACTCGACCCAGCGTGAAGTGGGTCCTGACCTCAAGGCGGCTGCTCAAACCCGCCTCGACCTGGGTATCCAGTACCTGCGTCAGGGCAATGCCGAGCAGGCCAAGTTCAATCTTGATCGCGCCCTCCAGTATGACCCCTCCAATCCTCAGGTGCAGATCGGTTTTGCCTACTTCTACCAGAGGGTGGGGGATTTCAAGGCGGCTGAAGAGCATTACAAGAACGCCCTTGCCATGGATCCGTCCAATGCTGACGCAATGAACAACTATGGTGCCTTCCTCTGTGATCGTGGCCGTTATGATGAGGCAGACAAGGCATTCAACCAGGCTGTTATTCAACCAGGCTATGTGAAGATTGCCGATACCTATGAAAATGCGGCACTTTGTGCCCTGCAAAATCGCAGAAATGATAAAGCAGGCGAGTACTATCGCCTGGCCTTGGGGTATAATCCCCGCAATCCAGGGTTATTGCTGGACTTGGCCGAGCTTTCCATGAAAGATGGCAAGCTGCCTGATGTGCAGTCCTACCTCGCCCGTTTTGCCGATGTGTCAGACGAGAATGAGGAGAGTCTCTGGTTGAGACTCAGATTGGCACAGGCAATGGACAAGCCGGCATTACTTCACCAATTCGGGACTGAGCTGGTAAGGCAATATCCCACTTCGCAACAAGCCAAGCGTTATTTAGCCAATGACTATTGAACAGCCACACGATTTCCAACAAGACGACTCCCAGGCAGCAGGTCCAGGCCAGCTGCTGCGCAATGCCCGTGAACAGCTTGGCTGGACACGAGAACAGGTTGCGTCCCGCATTCACCTTCGTCTGACCCTGATCGCCGCCATCGAATCGGATACCTACGACAAACATACGTCCCATACCTTTATTCGGGGCTATCTGCGTACCTATGCCAAGCTGGTCGGGATCCCGGAAGAGACCATTCTGGCCGCTTACGACAAGCTGGGTCTGACACCTCCCGACAATATCGACATGCAGAGCTTCTCCCGTCGCTCCCGCCAGCAAGCCAACGACAATCGGCTCAAGGTGGTCACCTGGCTGGTGATCCTGGTGCTGATTGCGCTCTCGGTCGCCTGGTGGTGGCAGAGTACTTCACGCCGCTCCGCCGGTGATGAAGCGCTGGCAGCCACCGAGATGAGTGCGACCAGTTCGACTCCGGCTGAACCTGCAATCACGCCGCCCGATGCGATCAACACAGCTCCGGTGGAAGGCGCTGCCATCGCACCTGCCGCCACGGACGTGACTGCCCCCGCGGTGGTCTCCGATGCGACTGCTACCCTGGCGCCTGCTTCTGCGGCTGTTGCCCTGACCGATGTCAGCGCGGCTGTCGGCACTGCGACCGATGCTGCGGTATCCGGCGCCAATGGCACCGAATCTGAAGAGGCTGTCGTTGATCCGGCGACTGCGCCGCAACTGAAGATGAGCTTCACCGCCGATTGCTGGCTGGATGTGAAGGATGCCAACGGCAAGACCCTGTTCAGTGGTCTGAAGAAGGCCAACGACGAGCTGGTGCTGGAAGGCGCCGAGCCCCTGAAGTTCATCATTGGCGCGCCCATGGCCGTCAAGCTTGACTACAAGGGGCAGTCGTTTGATATGAGCCGTTACAACAACGGTCGTACAGCCCGCTTCTCACTGCCGCAGGAGTAATCTGTTTCCCATGTCTTCTCACGAATCACCCATCATTCGTCGTAAATCCAGACAGATCATGGTTGGTAATGTACCGGTTGGGGGCGATGCCCCCATTACCGTGCAGACCATGACCAACACCAAGACCACAGATGTCACCGCCACCATCGAGCAGATCCAGCGGATCGAGCGGGTCGGTGCCGATATCGTCCGTGTCTCCGTGCCCACCATGGAAGCGGCGGAAGCCTTCCGGCTTATCAAACAACAGACCCGCATCCCCATCGTCGCCGATATCCACTTCGACTATCGCATCGCCCTGAAAGTGGCCGAGTACGGTGCCGACTGCCTGCGTATCAACCCGGGCAACATCGGCAACGAGCAGCGGGTGCGCTCGGTGGTCGATTGCGCGCGCGACCTCAATATCCCGATCCGTATCGGGGTCAATGGCGGGTCGCTGGAGAAAGATATTCAGGAGAAGTACGGTGAGCCGACCCCAGAGGCGCTGGTGGAGTCAGCCATGCGCCACGTGGACTATCTCGACCGTCTCGATTTCCAGGATTTCAAGGTGAGCGTCAAGGCCTCCGATGTGTTCCTGGCTGTAGGTGCCTATCGCCTGCTGGCCAAGCAGATTGAACAGCCGCTGCACCTTGGCATCACCGAAGCGGGCGGTTTCCGTGCCGGCGCGGTGAAGTCTGCCATCGGTCTGGGCATGCTGCTTACCGACGGCATCGGCGATACCCTGCGTATCTCGCTGGCGGCGGATCCGGTGGAGGAGGTGAAGGTCGGTTTCGATATCCTCAAATCCCTGCGTATTCGCTCCCGTGGCATCAACTTTATCGCTTGCCCATCCTGCTCACGGCAGGAGTTCGATGTGATCGCTACCGTCAACGCGCTGGAAGAGCGGCTCGAAGACATCATCACCCCGATGGATGTCTCCATCATCGGTTGCGTGGTGAATGGCCCGGGCGAAGCGCTGGTCTCCGACCTTGGCCTGGCGGGTGCCGCCAACAAGAGTGCCTTCTATGAAGGGGGCCAGCGGGTCGATCGGCTCGACAACAAGGATCTCATTCCAACTCTGGAGCGCCGCATTCGCGCCCGCGCCGCCATGCTGGATCCCGCCAACCGGATCCCGATGGACAAGGAGTGAGCGAAACAGGGCCACATTGGGTGGCCCTTTTTCCAGGTGACTGATTTTAAATCCCGCATCCGGATTCCCTGATTTTACCTTGGGGGGGAAAATCCCTATAATGCGGCCAAATTTTACCTCTTTTTCTCGAGTATCAACGTGGCAAAACAGATCCAAGCTATTCGCGGTATGAATGATTGCCTGCCGGAGCAGAGCCCGGTATGGCAGAAGGTTGAACAGATCCTGCGCCAGGTCGTTGCCAGCTATGGCTACAGCGAAGTGCGCATGCCGATTGTCGAGCAGACTCATCTGTTCAAGCGCGCCATCGGTGAAGTGACCGACGTGGTCGAAAAAGAGATGTACACCTTTGAAGACCGTAACGGCGACAGCCTGAGCCTGCGTCCGGAAGGGACCGCCAGCTGCGTCCGTGCCGGTATCGAACACGGTCTGCTCTACAACCAGGAACGCCGGATGTGGTACATGGGCCCCATGTTCCGTCACGAGCGTCCCCAGAAGGGCCGTTATCGCCAGTTCCACCAATTCGGTGTCGAGCTGTTTGGCATCAACGGGCCGGACATCGACGCTGAGCTGATCATGCTGACTCACCGTCTGTGGCGTCTGTTTGGCATCAGCGAGCATGTCACCCTGCAGCTCAACACCCTGGGTCAGAGCGCCGAGCGTGCCGCTTACCGCGATGCGCTGGTGGCCTATCTGGAGCAGTACAAGGAGCAGCTGGACGAAGAGAGCCAGCGCCGCATGTACAGCAACCCGCTGCGGGTGCTTGACTCCAAGGATGAAAAGGTGCAGGCCATTTTGGCGGGTGCCCCGCGTCTGTTCGACCATCTGGGCGAAGAGAGCCTGGCCCACTTCGAGGGGCTCAAGCGCCTGCTCGAGTCTGCCGGTATCAAATACGAAGTGAACGAGCGTCTGGTGCGTGGTCTTGACTACTACAACCTGACCGTGTTCGAGTGGGTCACCAGCAGTCTGGGAGCCCAGGGCACCGTCTGCGCCGGTGGTCGTTACGATGGTCTGGTGGAGCAGCTGGGCGGTCAACCGACCCCGGCCGTGGGCTTCGCCATGGGCATGGAGCGTCTGGTGCTGATGCTGGAAACTCTCGAGCTCAACGCCGATATCCGCCCGGCGGTGGATGTCTATCTGGCGATGGTGGGCGAGGGGACCGAACAAGCTGGCTTCCAGCTGGCCGAGCGTCTGCGCGATGCCCTGCCGGACCTGCGCCTCATGAGCCACTGCGGTGGTGGCAACTTCAAGAAACAACTCAAACGTGCCGACAAGAGCGGCGCGGCAATCGCCCTGATCCTTGGTGAGACCGAGGTGCAAAACGGGGAGATCACTATCAAATATCTGCGTGGTCAGGCCGAGCAACAGACCGTCAAGGTTGACGCCGCCATTGCCCTGCTGGCAGCCAAAGGAGAGTAAGCTGTGGAAGTCTATACCACCGAAGAACAACAGGTTGAGGTTATCAAGGAGTGGTGGAAAGAGAACGGAACCTCGGTGATTGCCGGGACCGTGATCGGTCTGGTCGGTCTGTTCGGCTGGCGCTATTACAACCAGCACCAGCAAGAGACCATGGAGGCCTCCTCCCACTCTTACAACCAGGTGATTGAGCAGCTGGCCAAGGGCGATGCCGCCGGTTTCGAGCAGGCACAGCAGTTTGTCACCGCCAACAAGGGTGACTCCTACGGTGAACTGGCCGCGTTGCAACTGGCTGCCGCTGCCGTCAAGGCGGGCAAGCTGGATCTGGCTGCCGAGCAGCTGGAGCTGGTGGCGACCACGGGTGACGAGAGCATTCGTCCCATCGCGGCGCTGCGTCTGGCCCGTGTGTTGAATGATCAGGGCAAGGCAGATGAAGCGCTGGCCAAGCTGGCGACCATCCAGAATGAGGCCTTCAAGGCGCAGGTAGCCGAAGCCCGTGGTGATGTGCTGCAAAAGCAGGGCAAGACCGAAGAGGCTCGTGATGCCTATCAGGCGGCGGCGGATGCTGGCGGCCTGCAGGGTAGCGCCGAGCTCAAGCTGAAAATGGACGATCTGGCCCTGCCGGCCGTAGCGACTGGTGAGGCACCGGATGCGTAATTTATTCAAGATGGTGGCGCTGGGGGCTGCGGTCTCCTTCGCTCTGCAGGGGTGCTCCCTGTTCAGTTCCGAAGAGGATCTCAACCCGATGGCGCCGCTGCCCAAGGTTGAATCTGCCTTCACTGCCGACACCGCATGGTCATCTACTGTGGGTGATGGTATCGGTGACTTCTACTCCCAGCTCAAGCCGGTGGTGGAAGAGGATCGCATCTACGCGGCGGCCCGCGACGGCGATGTCAGCGCCTTTGACCGTGCCAGTGGCGATCGCCTCTGGACCGTCGATCTGGCCGACCTGCCGGTCAACGCCGACAAACGCAGCGCCCGCCTCTCCGGTGGCCTGGTCTCCCGTTACGGCAAGCTGTTCCTCGGCTCCGAGAACGGGGTGGTATACGCCCTGAACGAAGAGAATGGTGAAGTGCTGTGGCAGACCAATGTGCCCGGCGAAGTGGTGGCAAGCCCCGCGGTGGAAGATGGCCGCGTGGTGGTGTTGACCACCTCCGGTCGCCTGATCGCCCTCGACACTGATGAAGGCAAGATGCAGTGGTCGCTCTCCGAAGAGCAGCCGCCGCTGACCCTGCGCAGTGCCGGTGCACCGGTGATCACCAACGGCGCCGTGATTTACGGTCGTGCCGATGGCAAGGTGGGCATTGCCCTGCTCGGTAACGGCCAACCGGTGCGCCAGTCCAAGGTCGCCGACCCGCGCGGTGCCACCGAGCTGGACCGTATGGTTGACGTCGATGCCAGCCCGCTGATTGCCGGTGATGAGCTCTACGCCATCGCCTACAACGGTCAGCTGATGGCGCGCAAACTGATGACCGGCGATGAAGTGTGGAAGCGCAAGTATTCCGGCTATCGCGATCTGGCGATGACCGGCAATGCCATCGTGCTGACCGACAGTCGCAGCCATCTGTTTGCCATCGACCGTCGCAACGGTCTGGAGCTGTGGTCAAACACCCAGCTGGAAAATCGTACCGTCACTGCACCTGTCATCTTCGGTGACTATGTGGTGGTGGGTGATGTGGAAGGATACCTGTATTGGCTTGATCGTACCGACGGTACCATCAAGGCGATGCAGCAGCTCGATAGCAGTGGTCTCTATGCCGCCCCGCTGGTGGATGGCGAGACCCTGTATGTGCAGAGCCGTGACGGCAAGTTGTACGCCCTCAAGCGTCCTTGATCGTCCGATAATGTGAATATCCGGCTCCTGGTCTTCGGACCCGGAGCCTTTGTCGTCTTGAGAATGAGGCTTTTATGACTCCTGTAGTAGCCCTGGTGGGCCGCCCCAACGTGGGGAAATCCACCCTGTTTAACCGCTTGACCCGTACTCGGGATGCCCTGGTTGCCGATTTTCCCGGTCTGACCCGGGACCGTAAATACGGTCAGGCGAAGTTGGGCGAGCTGGAATTTATCGTGGTCGATACCGGCGGTATCGATGGCACCGAAGAGGGGATCGAGCTGAAGATGGCCGAGCAATCCCTGCTGGCCATCGAAGAAGCGGACGTCGTGCTGTTCATGGTGGATGCCCGTGCCGGTCTGACCGCGGCGGATCAAGCCATTGCCGAGCACCTGCGCAAGGCCCACAAGAAGGTATTTCTGGTGGCCAACAAGACCGACGGTATCGACGGTGATTCCGCGGTCTCCGAGTTCTACGGTCTGGCGCTGGGCGAGGTCTACCAGATCGCGGCCGCCCACGGTCGTGGCGTGCTGAGCCTGCTGGAACTGGCCCTGGCTCCCCATCTGGAGACCCTGGTCGACTCCGCTACCGATGAAGATGCGCAGGATGAGGAAGAGGAGGACTTCGACGAAGAAGCCCTGCTGCGCATGGTGGCTGCCGGTGAACTCGATACCAAAGAGGACACCAAGGAGACCCCGTTCGCCGACCTGCCCATCAAGTTCGCCATCGTTGGTCGTCCCAACGTCGGTAAATCTACCCTGACCAACCGCATGCTGGGTGAAGATCGGGTCATCGTCTATGACATGCCCGGCACCACCCGTGACTCCGTTTACATTCCAATGGAGCGTGACGAGCAGAAGTATGTGGTCATCGACACCGCCGGTGTACGTCGTCGTGGCAAGGTGCACGAGACGGTGGAGAAGTTCTCCGTTATCAAGACCTTGAAAGCCATCGAAGATGCCAACGTTTGCCTGCTGGTGATCGACGCCCAGGAGACCATCACCGATCAGGACTTGAGCATCCTTGGCTATGTGCTCCACGCCGGTCGCTCCGTGGTGCTGGTGGTGAACAAGTGGGATGGTCTGGATCAGAAGGTGAAAGAGGATGTGAAGAACGAGCTGGATCGTCGCTTGGGCTTCATCGACTTCGCTCGCGTCCACTTCATCTCCGCCCTGCACGGCAGCGGTGTCGGCCATCTGTTTGAATCCATTCAGGAGGCTTACCAGTCCGCCACCCGTCGTACCAGCACGGCCATGCTGACCCGCATCATGCAGATGGCGCAGGAAGATCACCAGCCGCCGATGGTCAACGGTCGCCGCGTCAAGCTCAAGTATGCTCACGCCGGTGGCTACAACCCGCCGCGCATCGTGATCCACGGCAACCAGCTGAACGACTTGCCGGACTCCTACAAGCGGTATCTGATCAACTATTTCCGCAAGTCCCTCAAGATCATGGGCTCGCCGATCCGGGTCGAGTTCCAGGAGTCGGTCAACCCGTTTGAAGGCAAGAAGAACACCATGACCCTGAGTCAGGAACGTCAGCGTAAACGCCTGCTGAAAATGAAGAAGAAATAAGTCCTTGCGGCTGCCCTCACCGGCAGCCGCTTTGTTATCCTCGCCACGTTAAGGTGAGGAATAAGGGGAGGGGGATCAGCCATGGAACAAGACCATGGCTGATCCACTTTTCGAGGAGTTGATTATGGAAGCTCTGCTTTGCCCGTCATGCCAGGCTGAACTGGATACCCGCAGCAAGGAGCAAACCTGTGGTCAGTGCCAGGCACCTGTTCGCGTCACGGCCATCTGCCCGACCTGCCAGCAGGAGCTGGAGCGTCTCAAGGCGTGCGGCGCGGTGGATTACTTCTGCAACCACTGCAACTCACTGATCTCCAAGCGGGCGGTACAGTTCAAGGCGGCGCTGGTGTAAGACGATTTTCAGGTGAGAAAGAAGATAAAAAAACCCGGCGAATGCCGGGTTTATGCTGTGTGCTCTGCAATAAGCAGGGTATAGGATCGATTTCTGCGCCACAGGTTGCGCTTGATGTCATTAAGCTTGAGTTTGCGTCTGGGGCTCCAGCTGCACTTCGCTTTTCTGACCAGACTGATTTTTCTACGTTTTTGCATCTTGGTCTCCTCCCAACTCAGGTGGCCATCCCGGCCTTGGGTCATTGATGGCGCCCATCCGAAATTGCTGTTATTTACTCTCTCAACATAATGAAAACAATGCGATTTCGGATAGGCTCCGATGTGAATCGATGGTAACAGAGAAGTTTGCGTGAAAACAGCCGAATAATGGCTGGTTAGCGCATGGTGATCTGATTGACCACTTCGGCGATGATAGTCGGGCGCTCGGCGATCTCCGGCTCGCTGTCGTTGTCGAGACTCTCCCGTTGGTGGGCCTTCTGTTGCTCGTTATCGAGCCAGAGCAGGCTCTGGTAGTACTGACGCACGTTGTTGACATAGTTGCGCGCCTCGCTGCCGCGGGCATAGCCGTAACGCACCTTGCGATGCCAGCGTGCTTGCTGCAGCAGCGGCAGCACATCCTTGACGTCGCTCCAGGCGTCGGGATTCTTGCCGAGTTCCTTGGTCAGACGGCGCGCGTCCATCATATGGCCGTAGCCGATGTTGTAGGCGGTGAGAGCAAACCACACCTTCTCGTCCTCGGGCACCGAGTCGGGAACCTTTTCCATCATCTGCTGCAGATAGAGAGAGCCCCCCTTGATGCTCTCTTCCGGATGAAGCCGATCATTGACCCCCATCGCCTTGGCGGTGGGCTCGGTCAGCATCATCATGCCACGCACGCCGGTGTAGGAGCGCGCCTGCGGGTCCCAGTGGGACTCCTGATAGCTGATGGCAGCCAGCAGGCGCCAGTCGATATTCTTGGCGTGGGTCTGGAACAGCGGCTGGTACTTGGGCAGCAGGCTCTTGGCCCGCTGCAGGAAAGTGCGGGTATCGACGAAGTCAAAGTTCTGCACGTGGCCGAAGTACTTCTCGTCCAGCTTGGCGATAGCGCCGTCCATAAAGCGCTGACCGAAAAAGTCGATGACGCTGGCATAGAGGCTGTCATCGGGCAGCTTGCTCATGGCCCAGGCAACGGTCTGCTTCTGTGCCAGGGTCAGCCCCTCGGTGAGCTCCGGGTAGTAGCGCTGGGTACGGGCCAGCACGGTATCCTGCACCACCGTGTAGTCAATCTTGCCATCCACCACCTGCTTGAGCAGTTCCTCCACATCGGCGTTGTGGCTGGTGCTCCACGTCAGTTTGGGATTCTCTTTGCTCATCTCTTTGAGCAGATCTTCCCCGGTGGAGCCGGCGGCCACCACCAGCTTGCCTTTTATATCGTTCAACGAGGCCGGCTTGGGCTTGCCATTACGGTATACCAGCTTGGGAGAGACCTGGTAGAAGCCCGGGCCGAAGCGAAACAGCTCGCGCCGCTCCTGAGTGACCATGATGGCGGCTGCCGCCAGATCGACTTTACCCTTTTTCAGCAGGGTAACCAGTTCGTCAGTGGTGTTGACCGGGATGATGGTGAGTTTCACCCCCAGCCATTCGGCATAATGTTGCGCCAGCTCATAATCGAACCCCTGGGCGAGGTCGTCACGCTGGTAATAGGATGTGGGGCCATAGATGGTGCCAACCCTGATCTCGCCTCGTTGGCGGATCTGCTCCAGCTGGCTGGAGGGGGTATAGAAGTCGCAGCCAACCAGCGTCAGCGTCAACAACAGCCCGATAAACAGTCGAAAAATGCAGCGCAAGTAGGTGAGTACCTTTGTTGAAAAAATCGGCATTTGTCAAAAAAGAGGCACCTTTATACCAGAGAGTGTGCGCAGAGTCACACTGCGTGAAGTGAGAAAAACGTTTGTCCGCTGTGAGCCAGATCCCTATAATACGCGCGTCTCAATTCCCCCCCACTTTAAAACTTGGTGAGAAAGGTCATATGGATATCTTGCGTGGTGCCCCAGCACTGTCTGATTTTCGTGTCCAAAAACTGCTGCAACGCTTCGCACAGATGAAAAACGAGAGTGGAGTAGAGAGCGGAGTAGAGATAGAGGATGTCTATGCCGAGTATGTGCACTTTGCCGAGCTGACAAGCCCCCTCTCTCCCCCCGAGCGAGCGACCTTGGGCCAGCTCTTGCGCTACGGCCCGACCATCCCCGAACACACCCCCAGCGGTCAGCTGTTTCTTGTTACCCCCCGCCCCGGCACTATCTCCCCCTGGTCTTCCAAAGCAACCGACATCGCCCACAACTGCGGCCTGAAACAAGTCAAGCGGCTGGAGCGTGGTATTGCCTATTACCTGACCATCAAGGGGCCGGGTGAGCTGAGTGCCGCCCAGCGCAGCGCCATTGCCGCCGTGCTCCATGATCGGATGATGGAAGTGGTGTTTGCCGAGATGAGCGAAGCTGCCGCCCTGTTTGCTCACCACGAGCCTCGCCCCTTCACCCAGGTGGATGTGCTGGGCGGTGGTCGCGCAGCCCTGGCCGAAGCCAACGTGGCGCTGGGTCTGGCGCTGGCCGACGACGAAATCGACTATCTGGTGGAGAACTTCACCAAGTTGGGTCGCAACCCCAACGATATCGAGCTCTACATGTTCGCCCAGGCGAACTCCGAACACTGCCGTCACAAGATCTTCAATGCCGACTGGACCATCGATGGTGAGCAGCAGCCCAAGTCGCTGTTCAAGATGATCAAGAACACCTTCGAGCAGACGCCGGATCATGTCCTCTCTGCCTATAAAGACAACGCCGCCGTGATGGAAGGGAGCCAGGGTGGCCGCTTCTTCCCGAGCCCGGCCAGCGGCGAGTACCAGTATCATCAGGAGCAAGTCGACATCCTGATGAAGGTGGAGACCCACAACCACCCGACCGCCATCTCCCCCTTCCCGGGGGCAGCCACCGGCTCAGGCGGCGAGATCCGCGACGAGGGTGCCACCGGTCGCGGTGCCAAGCCCAAGGCGGGTCTGGTCGGTTTCTCCGTCTCCAACCTGCGCATCCCCGGCTTTGAGCAGCCCTGGGAGCAGGATTTTGGCAAGCCGAGCCGCATCGTCAGCGCGTTTGACATCATGCAGGAGGGGCCGCTCGGCGGCGCCGCCTTCAACAACGAGTTCGGCCGTCCGGCCATTCTCGGTTACTTCCGTACCTTCGAAGAGGAGGTGCCGGGCCACAACGGCGTCGAGGTACGTGGCTACCACAAACCCATCATGCTGGCGGGCGGTATCGGCAATATCCGCTCCGAGCACGTCCAGAAAGGGGAGATCCCGGTCGGGGCGGCCCTCATCGTGCTGGGTGGCCCGGCGATGAACATCGGTCTGGGCGGCGGCGCAGCTTCCTCCATGGCTTCCGGCCAGTCGGCCGAAGATCTCGATTTTGCCTCGGTGCAACGTGACAACCCCGAGATGGAGCGCCGCTGTCAGGAGGTGATTGACCGCTGCTGGCAACTGGGGGACGACAACCCCATCGTCTTCATCCACGACGTGGGGGCGGGCGGTCTCTCCAACGCCATGCCGGAGTTGGTCAACGACGGTGAGCGCGGTGGCCGTTTCGATTTGCGCGCCATCCCGAACGACGAGCCAGGCATGAGCCCGCTGGAGATCTGGTGCAACGAATCCCAGGAGCGTTACGTGCTGGCGGTAGCGCAGGACAAGCTGCCGTTCTTCAAGGCGCTGTGCGAGCGTGAGCGCGCCCCCTATGCCGTCATCGGTACCGCGACCGAAGAGAAGCATCTGACCCTCTCTGACAGCCACTTTGACAATCAGCCCATCGATCTGCCGCTGGACGTGCTGCTCGGCAAGGCGCCCAAGATGCACCGTGACGTGGTGACTCTGCCTGCACAAGGCAAAGCGCTCCAGCTCGATGGCATCACTTTGAGTGACGCGGCCGAGCGGGTACTGCGCCTGCCGACCGTGGCGGAGAAGTCCTTCCTTATCACCATCGGCGATCGCAGCGTGACCGGTCTGGTCAATCGCGACCAGATGGTTGGCCCCTGGCAGATCCCGGTGGCCGATTGCGCCGTCACCGCTGCCACCTACGACAGCTATCACGGCGAAGCTATGTCGATGGGCGAGCGTACCCCGGTGGCGCTGCTCTCCCACGCCGCCTCCGCTCGTATGGCGGTGGCGGAAGCGCTCACCAACCTGGCGCCGGCTCATATCGGGTCGCTGAAGCGGGTCAAGCTCTCCGCCAACTGGATGGCCGCTGCCGGTCATCCGGGTGAAGATGCCGGTCTCTATGAGGCGGTCAAAGCGGTAGGTGAGGAGCTCTGCCCGGCCTTGGGCATCACCATTCCGGTGGGCAAGGACTCCATGTCCATGAAGACCCGATGGCAGCAGGATGGCAAGGAGCACAGCGTCACTTCGCCGCTCTCCCTGCTCATCTCGGCATTTGCCCGGGTCGAGGATGTGCGCAACACGGTTACTCCGCAGCTGCGTACCGATCTCGGTGAGACCGACCTTATCCTCATCGACCTTGGCAATGGCAAGCAGCGCCTCGGTGCCTCCGCACTGGCACAGGTCTATCGCCAGCTGGGTGACAAGGCGCCGGATCTCGACAACCCGGTCCAGCTCAAGGGCTTCTTCAACGCCATTCAGGCATTGGTGGCCGATCGCAAGCTGATCGCCTATCACGACCGTTCTGACGGCGGCCTGTTCGTGACCCTGACCGAGATGGCGTTTGCCGGTCACTGCGGTCTCGACATCCAGCTCGATCGCATCGGTGGAGAGCTGCTGCCTGCGCTGTTTAACGAGGAGCTGGGCGCCGTCATTCAGGTGCGCCGCGAAGATAAAGAGGCGGTGATGACCCTGCTGGCTGGTCACGGTCTGGCGGCTTGCTCTCACGTGCTCGGCACGGTGCGTGAGGGGGATCTCATCACCCTGCAACGGGCCGGTCAGGAGGTCTATCGCGCCAGCCGCACTGCCCTGCGCACCATCTGGGGCGAGACCAGCTGGCAGATGCAGCGCCTGCGCGACAACCCCGAGTGCGCGGATCAGGAGCATGCTGCTCGTCAGGACGCCACCGATCCGGGCCTGCAGGCCAAGCTCAGCTTCAACCCGGCCGAAGATGTGGCCGCACCTTACATTGCCCGTGGGGTCTCCCCCCGTCTGGCGGTGCTGCGCGAGCAGGGAGTCAACTCCCATGTGGAGATGGCGGCGGCGTTCGATCGTGCCGGTTTCGCGGCGGTCGATGTCCATATGAGCGACATTCTCTCCGGTCGCATCAAGCTGGAAGAGTTCCAGACCCTGGTGGCCTGTGGCGGTTTCTCCTACGGTGACGTGCTGGGGGCGGGGGAAGGCTGGGCCAAGTCCATCCTGTTCAATGACAACGCCCGCGAGCAGTTCCAGCGCTTCTTCGAGCGTGGCGATACCCTCTCTCTGGGTGTCTGCAACGGTTGCCAGATGATGTCCAACTTGCGGGATCTCATCCCGGGTGCCGATCTCTGGCCGCGCTTTGTGCGCAACCGCTCCGAGCGCTTCGAAGCGCGCTTCAGCCTGGTGCAGGTGCAGGAGTCCCCGTCGGCCTTCTTCGCCGGCATGGCGGGTTCCGTGATGCCCATTGCCGTCTCCCATGGGGAAGGACGGGTGGAGGTGCGCGATGCCGCTCACCTGAGCGCGTTGCAGGCCAGCGGTCTGGTAGGGCTGCGCTTTGTCGACAACCGCGGCAGTGTGACCTCGCGTTACCCGGCCAACCCGAATGGCTCGCCGGATGGTATCACCGCCGTGACCACCACCGATGGTCGCGCCACCATCATGATGCCGCACCCGGAGCGGGTGTTCCGCACCGTGGCCAACTCCTGGCACCCCGACAACTGGGGTGAGGACGGCGCCTGGATGCGGATGTTCCGCAACGCCCGGGTTCGTCTGGGTTAATCGCGACTGCGCCAGCGCATAAAAACAGAAACCGGCCAATTGGCCGGTTTTTTTATCCGTGTCGTTACGGCTTGCCGAGCGGTTGGGGGATAAAGTCTCCCCGGTCTAGGATCCGCAGACAGGCATCCACCACATCCGCATCGAGCTGATGGCCACGCATCTGGATGATCTGCTCCCTTGCTTGGGGAATGCCGAGGGCGGCGCGATAGGGACGATCCGAGGACATGGATTCGACGATATCGGCGACGGTGAGGATGCGGGCCTCCAGCAGGATCTCATCCCCCTTTAGCTTCCCTGGATAGCCGGAACCGTCCAGATACTCGTGGTGCTGGTGGATCATCCGGGCGATGGGCCAGGGTAGAGCAATATCCTTGAGCACCAGATAACCTGCCGTCGGGTGCTCCTTGACCAGATTGAACTCCTGGGGGGTCAGCTTGCCCGGTTTGGTCAGGATCTCGACAGGCACCTGGATTTTACCGATATCGTGCACCATGGCGCCCAGATAAAGACCACGTAACTGTTTGTCACCCAGCCCCAGTTCCCGACCGATGGCCAACGCCAGAGTAGCGACGTGCTTCTGGTGACCAGCGGTGTAGGGATCGCGTTGTTCCAGCACGGCAGCGATGGCTCCCAGCGCATCCTCCAGGGCCAGCTCCAGTTGGCGGGCATGCATGGCTTTTTCTCGCTGAGCGGCGAGATAGGCTTGCTGGGTACGACGAGCTTGCAGGCCATATGTCAGGTAGTCAGCCAGTCCGTTGAAGAGGTGTACTTCCTCATCGGTGAAGGCTCTGGCCTGCGTGCTGTGAATAAGCAGTCCGCCTGGCACAGTGGCTTGCCACTGCAATGGCAGCAGCAGCCGGCCCCTCAGGGTGGCGGAGTGGTGAACCAGTTCGATGCCGAGTGCTTCGTTAAGCATCTCGCCTGAGCTGATGGCCCGGATCAGGGCCACATCCCGGGTGAGCCAGTCATCGCTGGCAAACCAGATAGCCTGACCTGCCTGCGCCAGGATCTGCATTCTGTCCTGATCAGCGGCCTGCAGCACGATCACCAGAGGAAAGCGACCATCGAAGGTGATGGCATCGCAGATCTCCTGCAGTAGTGTCTGCTCGTCCCCCTGCTTGAGCATGGCATGGTGGGCGCGGGTAATGGCTTCAAGCGTCCAGGTATATTGCTGGAGACGCTCCTGCTGCTGCTTCTGGTCGGTAATATCTTCGAAAAAGACACCGACGCCGATCACCTTGCCCAGCTCATCGTACAGGGGAAACTTGGTGGTACTGAGCCAGCGGCCTTCCCCTCCCTTCAGATAGGGTTCTTCGTGATGCCGGGTTTTGCCGCTGGCCATGACCTGGAGATCATCATCCCGATAGCGTTGTGCCAGTTCGGCCGGAAAAAAGTCGGCATCACACTTGCCAACCAGCTCTGCCGGGGTGAGGGCAAGATCGTTGGCCAAGAGACGGTTGCAGGCGATGAAGTGTGAACGGGTATCTTTCAGCAGGACGCGATAGGGCAGCTGTTCCATCACCTGATGGAGCAGGGCTGCGGTAGGGTGATCGCTGACGCCCGGTGGCTGAGTGGATGGCGGTATATTTTTAAACATCATCTTGGTGCAACCAGAGTCAGGTGGTAGTAAAGCGGTAGCCCGCTTGCCAGACGGCGAAACAGGCATCGACCACCCGTTCGTCGTAATGCACTCCGGCATAGCGCGTCAGCTCGGCGAAGGCTTCGGTGAGGGGGAGGGCACGCCGGAACGGACGGTGGGCCGTCATGGCGGCCAGGGAGTCGGCGACCCGTATAATCCTCGCCTCCAGCGAGATCGCATCCCCCTGTAGCCCTTGTGGGTAGCCGCTACCATCGAGATTTTCATGGTGCTGCATCACTATGGTGGTGATGGGCCAGGGGAAGTCAATCTGTTGCAGGATCTCGCGGCCAGTGTCCGGATGCTGTTTGATCAGTTCGAACTCAACCGGCCTCAGTTCCCGCGGGCGTGTGAGGATCTCCGCCGGGATCTGCAGCAGGCCGATGTTATGCACCATGGCCGCAAGACCCAATCCATCCAGCTGCTCTTGCGGCAGTTGCAGCTGTTGACCTATAGCCAGCGCGAGATCATGCACGCGCCGTTCGTGTCCTGCCGTGACCGGATCTTTGTGGGCAATCGCGGAGGAGAGGGCCGCGATGGTCTGAAACAGCAGGGTGCGCTGGCGCTGCTCGCTTTCCTTGATATGGGTGATGTCGACCAGTGCCCCTATGATTCCGGCCACCTCGCCCTGATGGTCATAGAAGAGATCCTTGAAGTTGAGCACCTGGTAGCGGTGGCCGCTGCGATCAAACAGCGTGTGTTCAAAATATTGCGGCTGCCTGCTGCGCAGCACCTCCATGTCCCTTTGGGTATATTCGTCCGCCATCTCCGGGGGCAGGATTTCGTCCACCCGCTTCCCCTGCAGCTCGGCCTTGCTGATCCCGGTGACCTGGGTAAAGGCCGGGTTGCAGCTGAGAAAGCGCCCTTCGACATCCTTGTAGAACACCGGGATGGGAATGGCCTTGAGCAGGGATTCGTTGAGGCGCTGCATGTCGACCAGCTCGGCCTGCTGGCGCCTGGCGAGCTGTTCGCTGTCCTTGCACAACTGGATGGCGCGCGCCAGATTACCGAGAACCGGGCTGAACAGATGGCAGACCGGCACTGTGTGCTGCTGGGGTTGGGGGGCCAGCAGCAAGATGAGATATCCCCCGTCAACCCTGAGCCGATAGGCAAAGTGGTACGGTCGGCCACCGGGGAGAGGCAAGGTCGTTTGCAGCGCACATTGGTCACCTTCAACAATCCAGGCAGGCAAGGAGAGCAGCGAGCCACTGTGCCGGGATAGCTGATCATCACCAATGACCTTGAGCAGCTCATATCCTTCCCGTTGCTGCTGCAATACCACACCAACCGGTGTGGCACAGTGAAACATAAAGCGCTGCAACACTTTGGTGAGCAGGGCATCGAGTGTGACCTCCCGACCGATGCAGAGGGCGAGATCGCAGACAATGGCCATGGCGTGATCGTTATTCATTGCTAACCCTCACTGAGACAGAGGATGGCACCGTTGTGAAAGAGCGGGTAATCCCCCGGCCTTACACTTCCTATCTCGCCAAGAGAGAGGGCCCCGACCAGCTCGTGGGCTCCGCTGTGGCTAAAGAGGGTCTCCAGCTCCAGAGTGCTCTGTTCGCCGAAGTGCTGCTGACGGCCGGCGCAGTAATAGATCTCGAGGCGCTCGGGTGTACCGTGCCGGCCGAGCTTTTCGGCCAGTTCGACAGCGTGCTCTGTGGGGCTTTCCGGGGCTTTCAGCAGTGTGAGAATACTGTGGTCAGGCACCTCTCCGACGCAGAGCAGGGCACCTTCGTCGGTAACGGCGACCGGGATCCGCACGATCACATCGCCATTGGCTCGCAGCAACCCCAAGGGCAAATGTACACCGTACCGATAGAACTGCTCTGGTGTGAGGTTTTGCTGGAACTGCTGCCGGATCAGGGATTGATAGCGGCTAAAAGCCGGCTCCCAGTCGATAAAGGAGATCTTGTTGCCTTCACTGCTGGTGGCGAGCATGGGCTGGGCAGTGAGTTGATAGCCGTGCTCCAGCAAGGGGGGACTGTGGGGGGAGAGCAGTGCACAGCTGACCCCATGCCCCAGCAATCTCTGGGTGTCAAACAGGCAGGGCATGGCTGTGAACTGGCCGCTACCTGCATTGACACCCGCATAGTTGACCCTGTCCGCCAGCCTTAGATAGATCCCCTCGAGCAGGGTTGCAATATTGGGGAGCATGGCGTCAAAGGTGAGAAAGAGGGTGGGAACCTTCTCGGTGTCCGGCCATTCTGCCAGTCGGGACGCCAACTGCTCGCAGATGATATCGGCCAGTGTATCGGCACTGGCTGTAGGGGAGAGCGAGAGCAGCAGAGGATTGTGGGATGCTGGTCGGGGCAACAGCCAAGCCCCCCTTTCGTGGAAACCGTGCCGACTGACAAGGCGTGGAAAGATGGCGCCGCAGAGTTGAATGTTGAGGCGCTGACACTGCTGCTGCAGATCGGCAACGCGTGCGGCATCCCGCTCGGCTAGCAACACATCGAGTCGTTGCCCCTCATAGGGAAGCAATGCATCGGCCAGTGGATGCGCATCAAATTGATGAAAAGTAGGCTGCATCATCGCTCGGAACTCCATTCCTGCCAGTCATCAATATATCAGCAAGGGGGTTGGATGAATACCGGACGAGACCAACGGCTGCACGGGGTGTGAGATGCCAACACAAAAGGGTCTCTGCCCGCAGGCAATCCACATAAAAAAGAAACCGGCCACATGGGCCGGTTTTGAAGGGGAATGAGCCGGGTTACTGCAACACCACCTGCTGGAACTCTTGTACCAGACTGATGACCGGCTGGGGATAGAGCCCCAGCAACACCACCAGGGCGGCAGAGAGCAGTACCACCACACCACCGGAGGAGAGCGCCCAGTCGGCGCTGGCATCGCGCTGCTGCATGCCCGGTTCGCGCAGATAGAGGGTCACCATCACCTTGAGGTAGTAGTAGAGACCCAGTGCGCTGCCGAGCACGATGGTACCAGAGAGCCACCAGAGCTGCGCCTCGACGGTGACGCCGATGAGGTAGAACTTGCCGATAAAGCCGAGGGTCATCGGGATGCCCGCGAGTGACAACATCATCACCGTCAGTACGGCAGTCAGATAGGGGCGCTTCCAGAACAGACCGCGATAGCTGTGCAGGGAGTCTGCATCCTTGCCGCGATAGGGGCTCGACATCATGCTAACGACGCCAAAGGCACCCAGGCTGGTGAAGAGATACATCAGCAGGTAGACCCCGGCTGCTTCCACCGGCATCTGGCCGAATCGGCTCGCCACGATCACCGCCAGCAGGTAACCGAAGTGGGAGATGGAGGAGTAACCCAGCATCCGTTTGACGTTGGTCTGCACCAGGGCCAGCAGGTTGCCGACCAGGATGGAGATGACCGCCATGGCTGCCAGCAGCCAGTGGATCATGGGATCGCTCGCCGCCGGTACCGCCAGATAGAAGCGCAGCAGCACGGCAAAGACCGCCACCTTGCTGACTGTGGCGAGGAAGGTGGCGACCGGGGCCGGGGCACCTTCGTAGACATCCGGGGTCCAGAGGTGGAAGGGGGCCAGGGAGAGTTTAAAGGCAAAGCCGACCAGCATTAACCCCAAACCGCCCATCAGCAGCGGATGGTGAGCCGGGCTCTCGACCAGGGTCTGCCCCAGGGCTGCAAAGCTCAGGCTGCCTGCCTGCGCATAGAGCAGCGCCATGCCAAACAACAGGAAGGCGGTGGCGGCGGCAGAGAGCACCATATATTTCACCGCGGCTTCCAGCGAGTGGCGCTCGCGGTAGGCGTAACCCACCAGACCGAACATCGGCAGGGTCAGCATCTCGATCCCGATAAAGAGAGAGGCGAGGTGACGGGAGCTGGCCAGCACCAGACCACCAGCGGTGGCGATCAGCAGCAGCAGGAAGAACTCTTCCCGGTTGTCCGGGTAGGTTTTCAGCCACGATTGACCGAAGGTGCAGGTGGCCAGGGCGCCGATGAGCACCAGTCCCATGTAGAAGACGGCGTAACTGTCCACTTGCAGCAGCGGGGTGACCCCCTGATCCCCTTGCGCCATCACGATGGGCAGTGAGAACAGAGCAAGGTTGAGGCCAACAATGGTCACGGTAAAGGCGGTGGTGACACAGCGGCGCCAGGCGATGGCCAGCATCAGGGCCGCCATGGCCCCGGTGGTCAACAGCAGGGGAAGCAGTGCCAGCAGTTGGGAAGCGGAGAAAGTCATTGCAGGGCTCCAGCAGTCGGCAGCAGATACCAGTGCAGCACGTTGATAAGGCTGCTGCTGGCGGTGTCAATCACGGGTTGGGGATAGAGGCCAAGCAGAACCAGCAGGCCCGCGATCACCATCATCATGGTCAGCTCGCGGCGATCCAGTCCCTTGAGCATGCTCTCATCCTTGGCGGGGCCAAAGCAGGCGCGCTGCAACATGATGAGGGAGTAGACCGAGGCCAGTACCAGACCGAAGGTGGCGACTGCCGTGATGACAGGGGCAACCTGGAAGCTGCCGACCAGGATCAGGAACTCGCCGACAAAGTTGCCGGTGCCCGGCATGCCAAGCGACGCTACCGAGAAGAAGAGCATAACGCCGGGCAGATAGCGCAGGCGTCCCCACAGGCCGCCCATCTGGCGCAAATCCCGGGTGTGTAACCGCTCGTAGAGCTGACCGCAGAGGATAAAGAGGCCGGCAGCGGAGAGACCGTGGGCGATCATCTGCACCACGGCGCCCTGCAGGGCCAGCTCGCTCCCCGAGTAGATGGCGATCATCACAAAGCCCATGTGGGAGATGCTGGTGTAGGCTACCAGCCGTTTGATGTCGGTCTGGGCAAAGGCCACGATGGCGCCATACACGATGCCGACAAGACCCAGCACCATAGCGTAGGGAGCAAATTCGGCGGAGGCCTCCGGGAAGAGCGGCAGGGCAAAGCGCAGCAGACCGTAGGCGGCGGTTTTGAGCAAAATACCGGCGAGATCCACCGAACCTGCGGTCGGCGCCTGACTGTGGGCATCCGGCAGCCAGCCGTGCAGCGGTACCAGTGGCATCTTGACCGCGAAGGCGATAAAGAATCCCAGCATCAGCAGCCACTGAACGCCCTTGCTCATCGGGGTATTGAGCAGCTCCAGATAGTTGAAGGTGAAGACTCCGGTGGCATGCTGGTGGGTCAGCACCAGCCCGATGATGGCCACCAGCATGATAAGGCCGCTCACCTGGGTGTAGATGAAGAACTTGGTTGCGGCGTTGATCCGTGATTTGCCGTCAGTGACCGAGTGGCCCCAGAGCGCAATCAGGAAGTACATGGGGACCAGCATCATCTCCCAGAAGAAGAAGAAGAGGAACAGGTCCAGCGCCATAAAGACCCCGAGCACGCCGCCCAGGATCCAGAGCAGGTTGAGGTGGAAGAAGCCGATGCGTTGCACGATCTCTTTCCACGAACAGAGAATGGCCAGTACCCCGATAAAGCAGGTGAGGATCACCATCAGGAGCGACAAACCATCCACCGCCAGATGCAAAGAGATGCCGAAGCGGGGGATCCACGGCAGGCGCCACTCGGCGGCCCAGGCGGAGGCAGCACCGGTGACGCCCGCGCTGTCGAGACCCGTGGTGGCAAGGGAGAAGTCACCACTTAGCCAGATGGCACAGGAGAACAGCAGGCTGGCGCTCATGGAGAGTAGGGCTACCCAGCGGACAAACTGCCCGCCGAGACGCTCCATCTGCCAGCAGAGCAAGCCGCCGATAAAAGGAATTAGCAAGATCCAGAGTAAGGTCACGGTATCAGCTCTCGTTCAAGTTCATATGAGATTGCGCTCCCTGTTCCATCAGTGAGAGCAAACAGCCTGGCTGTATGATCGTCCGGTTGTTCATCGCGTTACCCCAGCAGCAACAGCGCCAGCACCAGCACGGCGCCGATCCCCATGGAGGCGGCATACCAGCGCAACTTGCCGGTCACGGTCCAGGCCAGCAGCTGGTTGCCACGCAGGGCAAGCCAGGCGGGCAGGCCCATCATCCAGTCCAGCGGATCCTGCCCGACCAGACGGGTCGCCAGCAGATAGGGCTTGACCCACAGCTGATCATAGAGCCAGTCAAAGCCCCAGGCGTTGAACCAGAGGGTGCTGAGCAGGCGGCCCGGCGCGCTGTTGGCAATGGAGGTGGCCAGACGGCGCTCACCAAGGAACAGAAACGCGGCCAGCGCGATGCCCGCAATGGCGATGATGCCGGAGGCAACCTCCAGTGCATGGCGCCCCTCTTCGATATGATCTCCCGGGCCTGCGGGCAGTACGCCTGCCAGCGGTGGAGTGATCAGCGCGCCTATGCCGGTGGAGAGCACCAGCAGCACCTGCAGCGGCAGGTGGTGAGCCAGACCGTGGCCCGCATGGGCTTTGGTCTGCTCTTTGCCATGGAAGGCGATAAAGATCAGCCGGAAGGTATAGAGCGAGGTGAGGAATGCCCCCGCCAGACCGGCCCACAGCAGCGCGCTTTGGCCAGAGGCCTCTACTTGCCACAGGATGGCGTCCTTACTGTAGAAACCGGAGGTGACCAGCGGCAACGCCGCCAGCGCCGAGCCACCCACCAGGAAGCAGGCATAGACCAGCGGCAAACTCTTGCGCAGGCCACCCATCTTGAAGATGTTCTGCTCATGGTGGCAGGCAACGATAACTGCACCGGCGGAGAGGAACAGCAGCGCCTTGAAGAAGGCGTGGGTCATCAGGTGGAAGATGGCCCCTTCCCATGCGCCGACACCGAGAGCCAGAAACATGTAGCCAATCTGGCTCATGGTGGAGTAGGCAAGGATCCGCTTGATATCGGTCTGAACCAGCGCGGCAAAGCCTGCCAGCACTAGGGTGATGGCGCCAACCAGCCCGACCAGATGGAGGATCTCTGGCGCCAGCAGGAACAGGCCGTGGGTACGGGCAATCAGGTAGACACCGGCGGTCACCATGGTGGCGGCGTGGATCAGCGCTGAGACCGGGGTCGGGCCTGCCATCGCGTCCGCCAGCCAGGTTTGCAGCGGCAGCTGGGCCGATTTGCCGACCGCGCCACCTAGGAGCATCAGGCAGGCCAGCGACAGGGCAGGGGAGCCCTCGGCAAACAGGACCGGTGCGCGCACCAGCAGCTCGTGGATATTGAGGGTGCCCAGTTCCCGATAGAGGATAAACAGGCCGATGGCGAGGAAGACATCGCCCACACGGGTCACGACAAATGCCTTGAGGGCCGCCGCGCCATTGTTGCGATCCTTGTAGTAGAAGCCGATCAGCAGATAGCTGCACAGCCCTACCCCTTCCCAGCCGAGGTAGACAAACAGCAGGTCATCGGCCAGCACCAGAAACAGCATGCTGGCGATAAAGAGGTTGGTGTAGGTGAAGAAGCGGGAGTAACCCTCTTCTCCACGCATATACCAGGAGGCGAACAGGTGGATAAAGAAACCGACCCCGGTCACCACCCCCAGCATGGTCAGCGACAGGCCATCAAGTGCCAGCGAGAAGCTCGGGGTAAAGTTGCCCACCGCCATCCATTGCCACAGGCGCTGGACATAGACGCCCCCCTCGGGCGGGTTGCCCAGAAAGTCGATGCCCACCCACAGGGTAGTGAGGGCCGACAGGCCAATGGAGCCCACCCCGATCAGCGCCGAGGTACGCTCGCCAAACCGGCCGAGGGAGAAGGCCAGCACCAGCCATCCCAGCAGCGGAAATAGAAAAGTCAGATATAAGAGGCTCATCCGCGCATCTCGCTCACAGTGTCCACGTTCAGGGTGTGGTAACGACGATAGAGCAGCAGTAACAGGGCAAGGCCGATACTGGCCTCCGCTGCCGCCAGAGAAATCACCAGGATATACATGATCTGGCCATCGGCCTGGGCCCAGCGGCTACCCGCCACCACAAACGCCAGTGCCGAGGCATTCATCATGATCTCGATACTCATCAAGATGTAGAGCAGGTTGCGGCGGATCAGCAGACCGCACAAGCCGATGCAGAAGAGCACCGCGGCCAGCAGGAGGCCGTGCTCCATAGGGATTCCATTCATTGCTGACCTCCTTCTTGTGCAGAGCGGGAAGCAGAGCGCGGGACCGAGAGCACTTCACCGCTCTTCTCTTCCCGACCCAGGTGATAGGCGGTTACCAGACCCGCCAGCAGCAGGATGGAGGCAAGCTCCACCGCTAGCACATAGGGGCCAAAGAGCTCGACACCCACCTGCTTGGCGGTCACCTCGGTCACTCCGAGCAGGCCCCCGGTCACCCCGAGAATACCGTGGGCCAGAAAGCCCAGCAGGATCAGCGAGAGCAGGGCTGGGCCCCCCCAGGTCATGGGGGTGAGCCACTTTTTCTCCTGTGCCTGGGCACTCCCCAGGTTCAGCATCATCACCACGAACACGAACAGCACCATGATGGCGCCGGCGTAGACGATCACCTGCAGGGCGCCCGCAAAGGCGGCACCCAGGCAGAAGAAGATCATGGCCACGGCGATGAGGGAGATGATGAGATTGAGCAGCGCATGCATGGGATTGCTGGTGCTGATCACCCGCAGCGTGCTGTAAATGGCCACCAGGGCCGAGGCATAAAATGCCAGTTCCATGATTGACTCCTCAGGGCAGCAGGCTCTTGACATCGATGGGCTTGGCTTCGTTTTCGGCATCCCCTTTCGGCTTGCCGTCGATGGCCATCCCGCTCATGCGATAGAAGTTGTAGTCCGGGTATTTGCCGGGCCCGCTGATCAGCAGATCTTCCTTCTCGTACACCAGATCCTGGCGGCGATACTCACCCATCTCGAAATCCGGTGTCAGCTGGATGGCGGTGGTGGGGCAAGCCTCTTCACACAGGCCGCAGAAGATGCAGCGAGAGAAGTTGATGCGAAAGAACTCCGGATACCAGCGGCCATCATCCCGCTCGGATTTTTGCAGCGAGATGCAGCCGACCGGGCAGGCAACTGCGCAGAGGTTGCAGGCTACGCAACGCTCGTCCCCGTCGGGGTCACGGGTCAGCACGATGCGACCGCGGTAGCGGGGGGCGGCATAGACTGCCTGCTCCGGATAGTTGAGGGTTTCACGGGGCCGCCAGGCATGGGAGAAGACCATGGCCAGACTGCGTAACTGGGTGCCGACACCCTGAATAATGCTTACAATTTTCATATTGAGTGCCTCACTGCGTACTTATCAGTACAACTGCCGCGGTGACCAGCATATTGATCAGAGTCAGCGGCAAGCAGACTTTCCAGCCAAACGACATCACCTGGTCAAAGCGCGGGCGAGGCAGGGAGGCCCGCAGCAGGATGAAGAACACCATGAAACAGGCGGTCTTCAGGGCAAACCAGATGAAGGGGGGCAGCCAGGGGCCGTGCCAGCCACCGAAGAAGAGGGTCACGATGAGCGAGGAGATCAGCACGATGCCGATATATTCGCCCACGAAGAAGAGACCCCACTTCATCCCCGCATACTCGATGTGATAGCCGTCGGCGAGCTCCTGCTCGGCTTCCGGCTGATCGAACGGGTGACGGTGGGTGACGGCGACACCGGCAAACAGGAAGGTGACAAAGCCCAAAATCTGGGGCACCACGTTCCACAAGTCTGCCTGTGCCTCGACGATATCCCGCAGGTTGAAACTGCCGGTCTGGATCACAATCCCCATCAGGGATAGCCCGAGAAACACCTCGTAGGAGAGGGTCTGGGCCGAGGCGCGCAAGCTGCCGAGCAATGAGTATTTGTTGTTGCTCGACCAGCCGGCGAACAGTACCGCATAGACCGCCAGCCCCGCGATGGCCAGGATGTAGAGCAGCCCCACATTGAGATCAGCCACGCCCCAGGTGGGGGTGATGGGCACCACCGCAAACGCCAGAATAAAGGCGGTGAAGGCGATGATGGGGGCCAGGATAAAGATCCGCCGATCGGCGAAGGGCGGGATCCAGTCCTCTTTGAAGAACATCTTGATCATGTCGGCAGCCAGCTGGAGCAGACCAAACGGCCCGACCCGGTTGGGGCCGTAGCGATCCTGCCACAGGGCCAGCAGACGGCGCTCGATAAAGCTCATGAAGGCGCCAGCCCCCACGATCCCCACCAGCACGATCAGTGCCTTGCCCACCTCCAGCAACAGATCGATCAGCGACTCGCTCATGCGATCACCTCCTGCAGGTTAGTGATTGAGGCTTGTTGCAGGGCTGTCGGCAGGCCGTTCACCCCAAGGGGGAGCCCCACCAGACCGGCGCTCAGCTGCTCGCTAAGCCGCAGACGCAGTTGCCAGTGGCTACCGCCCCAGGAGAAGGAGACCTGACTGCCCCCGTGGAGGGCCAGACGCTGCGCATCAAGGGGATTGAGCACCAGCTCGGGTTCGTTCATCCGGGCCTGAATGACCGGGCTGCGGGCCGACAGCTCCTCACCGCCAAACAGCTGGGCATAATTGACCACTTGCAGCGCCTCTGCGGCCTTGAAGGGGGCGGGGATGGTGGTGAACCAGCCGAGCAGCTCCTTGCCTTCTGCCTGCGGGTCTGTTGCTTCCAGCAGACGGCGACCCGGATCGCCAGCACGAAGTTTGCCACCCACTTCATCCTGGAACTTGTTCCAGGCGGAGGGAGAGTTCCAGCCCGGCGCCCAAGCGAACGGTACTTGCGGTAGCGGCTGACGGGCTCCGGCATACCCTTCCATGGAGAAGTTGAAGGGGGAGTCGGGATCTTGCGCTACCCGCGGCTCGCTGACGTTCTGATCCGCCAGCATGGAGGTGCGACCGCTGTAACGATGCGGCTCACGGGCCAGTCGCATGCCACGGATCCGCAAGCCTGCATTGGGCGCCGCTTCCAGCATGGTAGCGAGCAGCGGATTGCTGGTGGCACAGTCATGGTTGACCTGGTCGAAGTTCTGCCAGCGCAGTGGCTTGCGTTCGATCGCCCCTTGCAGCGCCGCCAGCCAGCGCCACCCTTCACGCACCTGAATATCGGCGTTGTAAAAGGCGGGTGCATAGACCTGGAAGAAGCGCTGGGCGCGCCCTTCCATGTTCACCAGGGTGCCATCGGCTTCGGCAAAACTGGCCGCTGGCAGCACCAGATCAGCCTTGTTGGCGGTCGGGGTCGCCTGATGGTCGATGACCAGCAGGTGCTGCAGCCGTGCCAGCGCAGCATCCACCCGGTTGCGCGGCGCGCGGCGGTAGAGATCGTTCTCCAGGGTGACCAGCGCCAACCCCTCTTCGGCCTCGATACGCGCAAGGGCGGCTTCGAGCGGCTTGTCTGACAAGGTTTGAGCGCCCAGCATGGCCAGCCCCAGCGAGTTGGCCTCCTGGCCAACCAGCGCGATGTTGGCTTCCAGTCCTCGGCCTTTCAGGGCGCGGGCAATGTTGCTGGCCGCCTCAAGCAGCGCCACATCGCGGGCACTGGAGCCTGCAATGATGAGCGGCTTCTTGGCGTTGCCGAGCAGCTCGGCCCAGCGAGTCGCTTGTGCCTGCAGCTCGGGGCAGAGGTCGGCCACGGCCGGTGCTACTGGGTCGAGCAGGTTGGCGATGGCAAAGCCAATGCGCGCCTGATCGGCATAGGGGGCGTGCAGCTTGTCGGCCGCCACATCGTCCAGACGGGTGGTGTCGAGGCTGGTGATGAGCAGCGGGTAGCGCTCGTTCTGACCCAGGGTCTGAACGGCGGCGACTTGCCACAGATCCACCTTCATCTTGCGGGCCAGCTCGCGAGCCTTGCCCTTGACGGCTTGGCGCAGCGCCAACGCGATACGGGCGGCGCTCATGGTGACATCTTCACCGAGCAGCAGAATGGCGTCGGCCTCTTCCATGTCCCGCAGGCTCGGGGTTGGCACGCCGCCCTGTTGCAGGATCTGCAGCATCTTCAGCTGACAGGCCCACTCGGCCTGCTCGATGCCAGCGTAGAAGTTGTCTGCCCCCACCAGCTCGCGCAGGGCAAAGTTGCTCTCCAGCGAGGCGCGGGGCGAGCCGATGCCGATGAGGCCACGGGCCGTGCGCAGGGCATCGGCGGCGCGGTTGAGGGCGCCATCGACCGTGATGGTCAGCTGGTCGTTGCCATTTTTGAGCAGCGGTTGGCGCGGGCGGTCCGCCAGATTGACGTAGCCATAGCCAAAGCGGCCACGGTCACAGAGGAAGTAGTGGTTGACGCTGCCGTGGAAGCGGTTTTCGATGCGGCGCAGCTCGCCATAACGCTCGCCCGGACTGATGTTGCAGCCCACGGAGCATTGCTGGCAGATGCTGGGGGCAAATTGCATGTCCCACTTGCGGTTGTAACGTTCGGAGTGGGTCTTGTCGGTGAAGACGCCGGTGGGGCAGACCTCCACCAGGTTGCCGGAAAATTCACTCTCCAGGGTGCCATCCTCGACCCGCCCGAAATAGACGTTGTCGTGGGCACCATAGACCCCGAGATCCTCGCCACCGGCATAATCCTTGTAGTAACGGACGCAGCGGTAGCAGGCGATGCAGCGGTTCATCTCGTGACCGATGAAGGGGCCCAGCTCCTGATTCTGGTGGGTGCGTTTGGTGAAGCGGTAGCGACGGCTGTTGTGGCCGGTCATCACCGTCATGTCCTGCAGGTGGCAGGCGCCGCCCTCTTCACACACCGGGCAGTCGTGAGGGTGGTTGGTCATCAACCACTCCACCACGCTCTTGCGAAATTCTTTAGCCTCTTCATCCTCGATGGCGATGTAGCTGCCATCGGTGGCCGGGGTCATGCAAGACATGACCAGACGACCGCGCTTGTCATCGGCATTCTGATACTGTTTCACCGCACACTGGCGGCAGGCTCCCACGCTACCCAGCGCCGGGTGCCAGCAAAAATAGGGGACGTCCAGACCCAGCGACAGACAGGCTTGCAGCAGGTTATCTGCTCCGTCTACCTCGTACTCTTTGCCGTCTACATAAATGGTTGCCATACAACTTCCCTGAAACCTGTTTTGTGAAATCTGTGGTGTCGTTACCAGCGCTCGCCCAGCAGATTGGGCTGGATCCCTTTGACCGGCTTGCGGTTGTCGCCGCTGCCTTTGATCCCGGCCTCGAATTCGGAGCGGAAATATTTGATGGCGCTGGCCAGCGGCTCGACGGCGCCCGGTGCGTGGGCGCAGAAGGTCTTGCCCGGGCCAAGGAAACCGCAGAGTTGTTCCAGAGTCGCCAGATCGCCGGATTGCCCTTCGCCACGTTCCAGTGCCCGCAGCAGCTTGACGCTCCAGGGCAGGCCATCGCGACAGGGCGTGCACCAGCCACACGACTCGCGGGCGAAGAACTCCTCCATGTTGCGCAGCAGACTCACCATGCTGATGGAGTCATCCACCGCCATGGCGAGGCCAGTCCCCATCCGGGTACCTACCTTGCCGATACCGGCGGTATACATCTGGGCATCGAGGTGCTCCGGCAGCAGGAAGCCGGTGCCCGCGCCGCCCGGTTGCCAGGCTTTCAGGCGATAGCCGCTCTTCATGCCGCCGGCGTAATTTTCAAACAGCTCGCGGGCGGTGATGCCAAAAGGCAGCTCCCAGACGCCCGGGTTGTTCACCTTGCCAGAGAAGCCCATCAGCTTGGTGCCGTGATCTTCCGAGCCCGGCAGCGCCAGCCCGTGATACCAGGCGACTCCGTTGCCGATAATGGCAGGCACGTTGCAGAGGGTTTCGACGTTGTTGACGCAGGTGGGTTTGCCCCAGACGCCGGAAACGGCGGGGAAGGGGGGCTTGGCGCGCGGGTTGGCGCGGCGCCCTTCCAGCGAGTTGATAAGGGCCGTCTCTTCGCCACAGATGTAGCGGCCGGCGCCGGTGTGGACGAACAGCTCGAAGTCAAAACCGGACCCCAGAATGTTCTTGCCCAGCAGACCGGCGGCCTTGGCCTCTTCCACCGCACGGCGCAGGTGGATGGCAGCATCGACATACTCGCCGCGCAGGAATATGTAGCCGCGATAGGCCTTGAGCGCCCGGGCACTGATAATCATCCCCTCGATCAGCAGATGGGGCAGTTGCTCCATTAGCAGGCGATCTTTCCAGGTGTTGGGCTCCATCTCGTCGGCGTTGCAGAGCAGGTAACGGATGTTCATGCTCTCGTCTTTGGGCATCAGCCCCCACTTCACGCCAGTGGGGAAGCCCGCACCGCCGCGCCCCTTGAGACCGGCATCCTTGACGGTACTGACAATCTCGTCCGGGCTCATCTGGCCGAGCGCCTTGCGGGCGGCGTCATACCCCTGTTTGGCCTGATACTCCTCCAGCCACACCGGCTGGCCGTCATCCCGCAGCCGCCAGGTGAGCGGGTGGGTCTCGGCGGCGCGTGCCGTGCGGTTGGCGGTGCCAAGAGAGGCGAGGATCTTGTTCTGCGGCAGGCTCATGGGTAAGCCTCCAGCGTTTTCAGCAAGGTCACCGGATCGAGGCCGCCATAGGTGTCGTCATCGATCATGATCGCTGGCCCCTTGTCGCAGTTGCCAAGACAGCAGACCGGCAGCAGGGTGAAGCGGCCATCCGGGGTGGTTTGACCGGGGCCGAGGTTCATCACCTCCTTGAGACCGGCCATCAGCTCTTCATGGCCATTGATGTAGCAGACCATGCTGTCGCAGACGCGGATGATGTGGCGCCCCACCGGCTGGCGGAAGATCTGGCTATAGAAGGTAGCAACCCCCTCCACATCGCTGGCGGGAATGCCGAGCTGGGCCGCGATGGCGTGAATGGCGCCGTCGGGGACCCAGCCTCTAGCCTGCTGCACGATCTTGAGCGCTTCGATGCTGGCGGCGCGGGGATCTTCGTAATGGTGTTTCTCGTGTTCGATGGCATCGCGTTCAGCCTGGCTCAGAACGAAGTCGTCCTGTTTGCTGCTGCATGCCCCTTGCCCCTGTGGGGTCTGATTATTGTGACACTGACATTGCTGGCTCATGACTTGACCTTTGGTGGCTTGTCCTTTTACTGCTCGTTCGGCGATCCCGATTCCCGGCCATGACCGGGAGGGCGGATCACTTAACGGTCCACATCCGACATAACAAAATCGATACTGCCCAGATAGACGATGAGGTCCGACACCATGCTGCCCTTGATCACCGAGGGGATCTGCTGCAGGTGAGCAAAGCTCGGGGTGCGGATCCGGGTCCGGTAGCTCATGGTGGAGCCATCGCTGGTCAGGTAATAACTGTTGATCCCCTTGGTCGCCTCAATCATCTGGAACGACTCGGCTGCGGGCATCACCGGGCCCCACGACACTTGCAGGAAGTGGTTGATCAGGGTCTCGATGTGTTGCAGCGTGCGCTCTTTGGGCGGCGGCGTGGTGAGGGGGTGATCCGCCTTGAAGGGACCCTCCGGCATGTTTTTCATGCACTGCTCGATGATCGACATGCTCTGGCGGATCTCCTCGATCCGCACGGTGGCTCTGTCGTAGGCATCGCCATTGCTGCCGACCGGCACTTCAAAGTCGAACTGATCGTAACCGGAGTAGGGACGCCATTTGCGTACGTCGAAGTTGAGGCCGGTGGCGCGCAATCCGGCCCCCGTGGTACCCCAGGACAACGCCTGCTCGGTGGTGTAGGCCGATACCCCTATGGTGCGACCGCGCAGAATGCTGTTGCGCATCGCCGCTTTTTCGTAATCCATCAGACGCTTGGGCAGCCAGCTCAGCAGGTTGTCCTGTACCAGCCGTTGCCATCCCTTCGGCAAGTCGTGGGCCACACCGCCGATACGGAACCAGGCCGGGTGCATACGGGCTCCGGTGATCGCCTCGATGATGGTGTAGATCTTCTGCCGGTCGGTGAAGGTGAAGAAGACCGGGGTCATGGCCCCCACGTCCTGGATATAGGTACCGAGGAACAAGAGGTGGCTCTGGATGCGGAACAGCTCCGCCATCATCACCCGGATCATGTCGACCCGCTGTGGCACCTTGATGCCAGCCAGCTTCTCGACCGCCAGCACATAGGGGAGGTTGTTCATCACCCCGCCCAGATACTCGACCCGGTCGGTATAGGGGATGTAACTGTGCCAGGATTGGCGCTCGCCCATCTTCTCGGCACCACGATGGTGATAACCGATGTCGGGCACGCAGTTGCGGATCTCCTCGCCATCGAGCTGCAACACCAACCGGAAGGCGCCGTGGGCAGAGGGGTGGTTGGGGCCGAGGTTGAGGAACATGTAGTCCTCGTTCTCGTTGCCGCGGGCCAGGCCCCACTCTTCCGGTTTGAACAGCAGGTTCTCCTGCTCCATGTCCTGTTTGGCTGCATCGAGCATGAAGGGATCGAATTCGGTGGCGCGCGCCGGGTAATCCTTGCGCAGCGGGTGACCCTGCCAGCTCTTGGGCATCATGATGCGGGTCAGATGGGGGTGACCGTCGAAGGTGATGCCCATCAGATCCCACACTTCCCGCTCATACCAGTTGGCATTGGGGAAGTGGCTGGTGATGGTGGGCAGATGCAGGTCACTCTCGGCCAGCGCCACTTTCAACATCACATCGGCGTTACGGTCGATGGAGATGAGGTGATAGAAGACGGTGAAGTCGCTCTGGGGCAGACCGTCGCGATGGCTGCGCAGCCGCTCATCGGTGGCGCTGAGATCAAACAGCATCACAAACGGGGAGGGCACCTTGCGCAAGAAGCTCATCACATCCTGCAGCAGTTCGCGGGGAAGCCAGACCACCGGTACGCCGGTACGCGTGGTCTGCACGGTGAAGTGCTCGGCCCCGAAGTGGGCAAACAGTTCGCCAATGACTTTGGCATCCTTGTGGTCGCTGGGCTGCCACTGGGCCATGGCGTAATTGCTGGGAAAATCACGAGTCAGTTTCATGGTCAGATCTCATCCGGCGTGCGCAGGTTGGTCACATTGATCCGTTCGCCGCGCTTGCGCTCTTTTTCGGCCTGCATCTGGGGACGGTAGATCCCCTGATCGCCCACTACCCAGGAGAGGGGACGGCGCTCTTTGCCGATGGAGTCCTGCAGCAGCATCAGGGCTTGCAAAAAGGCTTCGGGACGGGGTGGGCAACCCGGAATGTAGACGTCGACCGGCAGGAACTTGTCTACCCCCTGCACCACTGAATAGATGTCATACATGCCGCCTGAGTTGGCACAGGCCCCCATGGAGATCACCCACTTGGGTTCGAGCAGCTGTTCATACAGGCGCTGGATGACTGGCGCCATCTTGATGAAGGGGGTCCCTGCAATCACCATGAAGTCGGCCTGACGGGGCGAAGCGCGGATAACTTCGGCGCCGAAGCGGGCCACATCGTGGGGGGAGGTGAAGGCGGTACACATCTCCACGTAGCAGCAGGAGATGCCGAAGTTGTAAGGCCAGAGGGAGTTTTTGCGGCCCCAGTTGACTGTGTCTTGCAGCACCTCCTCGAGACGGCCCATCATGATGCCGCGCGTCGCTTCTTGCGCCAGTGGGTCATCGACGGTCTGGCGCTGCTCCTGGGGGTAGCGCTCAACGGGGGCATCCGGGTCAATCCGGGTCAGGGTGTACTTCATGGTGCAACCTCAAGGAAAGGGTCTGTGGTTCAATCACTGTTTTTGTTGTTCAGCTGCGGTTTGCGCGGTGACCAGTCCAGTGCGCCGATGCGCCAGAGGTAGATCAGGCCGATAAGCAGCAGTCCGATGAAAATGGTGGCTTCAATAAAGCCGACCCAGCCGCTCTCCCGCACGGAGACAGACCAGGCAAACAGGTAGAGCGCCTCGACGTCGAAGATGACGAAGAACATGGCGACCAGATAGAACTTGGCGGAAAAACGCAGGCGGGCACTGCCGACCGAGTCGACACCAGATTCAAATGGCTTGTTCTTGGTGCGGCCGTAGGCACGACCTCCCAGCAGGGCGGCGAGGCCTATCATCACCAGACAGATGGTGATGGCACCGATGACATAAATGGCAAAAGCCCAATGTTGAGCAGAAATATCAGCAAACATAGAGGTTTTTCCTAACCAAATTAATCAAGTGACTTAACAATAATGTTACGCATTATGACACTTTCGCACTGATTTACATGTCATTTTTACGGGTTAATTATTAATCGGTTAACCGGTAATTAAATTTTGTTAAGAAGCGCACTTTTTTGTTGGTTATGGCGGGCGAGAAAGGCCTGGAAAGCGCAGAGAGCTGCTCCTCGTCATCACCTGAAAGGGGTATGTCGCGTGCGAAGCAAGATCAGGTCGGTATCGCGGGCAGGGGGCACAGGCGGGAGAAGAGCGTGATGGCGGGTGAGGTAGGGGGCGGCAAGAGCAATAAAAAGAGAGGCTTTCAAGCCTCTCCTGTCATCGCGTTCCGGTTTCGAGCGTGGGGCGGTCAGGGTTTATTGGCGACCAGCAAGACCTGATCCGGGTAGGCGCCAATGGAGCGAAGACCGATATCTCCCGAGGTAATATCCAGATACGCCCGCTGACCATTGGCGGAGGTTACCGTGCTGCTCATCAGATAGACATAACCCTCATTGACCTCTTTACCGCCCCCCGCCATGGCGCGCGGGAAAATGGCTTCATTGAGAGAGGGCTTGTAGCAGGCGTGCTCGACCAGGGTCGCCAGCTCCTTGATGTCGGGCAGGCGCCACTGGCTGATACCGCCGAAGTGATAGAGAGCATGGCTGCTGTCACTGCGGATCCGCTCCGCCACTTGCAGCCCCTGCTGCCAGTAGTAAACGGTCGGTTCACCCAGGCAACTGCTGCCACTCCATGTCTGCCCCAGTTTGCAGCGCATCCAGGTGAGGCCGGTGTGTTGATCCGTGACGGTGCCGTTGCCATGGTCAAGAAAACGGGCAGAGGGGGCGGTGCGATCCATGGTGTCATCACAAATGGCAGCACCGTGGGCCAGGGGGGCCAGCAGTGCCAGCATGGCGAACGAAAAGCGATAAAGGCTCATGATATTCCTCGGATTATTGGGGAGTGGCGACCAGTCGTACCTGCATCAGCTCGATATAGGTATCTTGCTGCACCAGCGCGGGATAGGTGGTGCCCGCATCTTCTCCCAGGAGCAGGACTGTGCGTTTGCTGATGGGGCCACCGGAGAAGCGCTGAGCTGTGTTGCTGGTGGCGCTCCAGTAGTAGCCATGGTAGGTGTCATCTTCCGAGGGGGCGATATCCGGGAAGTAACGGGTATCCACGATGATGCGCTGACCCAGCGGGTCCTTGGCCAGGCTACCGTAGTGCATCAGTGACATCAGTTCACCCATGCTGGGCAGCCGCCACTGGCTGATGCCGCAGCGCTGCTCGCCATTGAGCCACTGCTGATACGCGCGGGTGGTCAGCATGGTGGTCAGCGCCTGTGCCCGGGCGAGGGCCGCCAGATCTCCTTCGGCGGTGAGCTGTTCGATCCTCTTATGAATATGCTGGTAGGCCGCTTGCTGCTCGCCTGCGGTCGCCTTGAACTGCTCATCCTCATAGGCAAAGGGTCTGCTTTTCCAGGCCGGGCTCAAGGGATCATCCGATTTGACCTCCCACACCAGACCGGTATTGAGATCCTTGACGCACTGCCAGCTCGGCGCGTTGTCAGGGAGCGCCTGACCGCGATCATCGAGTTTGCGATAGGCAAGCTGGGGACGAGTGCGATTCCAGCTGGCATCTTGTCCCGGATAGTCATCGGGTTCCTGTTCCAGCAGCGGGTCGTTGCCATCGCTGAAGGTGGTGACGCCGGTGACGGTCAGCAGGTTGCGTGGCTGCTGCTGCACCAGCAGGGTCAGCAGCTCGCTTTGGGTCTCTTCAGCAAACTGGCCGTTGCGCTGCCACTCCTGAGCCAATTGCTCCAGCATCAGGCTGATGGCGCGATAGCTGGTGGTAAGCAACTGGGTCTCCTTGGCGGTGGCAAGGCGTGTGCGGGCCTGTTGCTGCAAGCTGATCGCCACCTGCTGCAGCGCCTGATCAAACTGGCCGAGACCTGCGAGGGCCGCGCGGTCGCTGCCCGGTTGCAGCGGCGCGAGATCGGCCAGCAGCTGCGTCAGTGCGCGATCGGCGGCCACCCCTTCGGCAATGCGGCTCTGCAACAGGGTGCTGAGCAGGGTCGGTTGTAGCCGTTGTGGATCCCCTTTGGCGGCCGGATGTGCCAGCAGCAGCCCTCCGCTCCTCGGTACGAACAGCAGGGGCGAGTTGACGATGTTGGCCGAACGGCTGACCAGGGCCACAGCTCCTTCGCCGCTGACGGCAGGATCGGCGGGATCACATTGCCAGTTCTGATCCAGATCGGCGCACAGGGTACCGGCAGTCGGCAGAGCGACATCGACCCGGTAGTCCGGGATCGCCAGTGGTGCGTTATCTTCCCCGCCGCCACAGGCGCTGAGCAGGGCTGAGAGGGTTGCAATAACCAGTACGGATGGTTTCACTTCACATTCCTTGATTCGGTCACAGGTTCACGGGGGCGGTAACCCCCGTGGTACAGGATTCAACGGCGCGGGGTGCTCCGACGCCAGAGGCGGGGCCAGAGGGCCAGCAACAGCAGCAGGGGGGAAGTCGTGCCGCCACCCCCTTCATCCTGCTCAAGGGGAATGATGCCGGTGTTGGGCAGGGCTTCATCCTTGTCGCAGCGGGCGCCGACTTGCTGGGCTACACGCCAGTTGCGCAACTGACCGGTGTCACCGGCGCTGGTGTCGTTGATCTCCAGCAGCCAGCGGCCAGCGAGCGGTTCGCCATGCAGCTTGTCCAGCGATTCGAACGGTACCAGTTCACGGGGAAACTCCCCCTTAAGCCGGGTATGGCTGGCGTAACCCTTGTTCCACAGGCTGATCCGGGTGCCGTAAGGGGAGGTGAGCCAGATCTCCAGCTGCTCCAGCTTGCTGTGCTCCAGATCGAGGGCGACCACGAATCCGCTGTCGATGCGGGCCTTGCTCTCGGGCAAGGTGAGGGTGAAGCGGGACAGGCCGTGCCGTTCATCGCTCACCGCATCCTTGATCTGGCCACCCTGGCCGATGGCCCGCTGCCAGAGCGGTTCACCGATCGGCAGTTGCAGGTCAAGGCGGGTCTGGCGCTCGGTGGGGCTGGGCAGGGTGAGCTGGAACTGCAGCAGCAAGGTGACTGCCTCGCCACAGGTCAGGTTGCTCGCTGCTTCCAGCGGCAGGGTCCAGCGGGCGGTGCCATCGGCGTTTAGCTCTCCTTGCCAGTGACCGTCACCCATGAGACCCTTGCTCGGGAGCAGGCTGGCGTCAGCCACGGTCAGGGGGCGGCCGCTCTGGTTGGTCAATTCGATGGCGAGGCTCTTTTTCTCCCCGGGCAACAGGTAGCTGTCATCGGCAAGGCGGGCCGCGATGGGCGTGGGCAGCAGGGCGTGGTGGCGGAAGGCCTGCTCCAGCAGCTTGCCATAACTGCGATCCGGATAGAGGCGGTTGGCGGTATCCACGGTGACCCGCGCCAACTGGGGCATCCGCACCTGCGGGCCGAGGCCGAAGTGGGATTCAATCAGCAGGGTATCGAACTCGTCACGGGCTACCTCGCCATACTGTTCAACGGCCTGGCGCAGCGCGGTGAAGAGCGGAGTGCCCCACAGCTGGTCGCCGTTGCTGCCGTTGATGGTGAGGTGAGCCGGATAGAGGAAGCCCGGATGATAGCGCGCCCGCAGATCGTCGAGCTGACGGGGCGTCCGGCCGCTGATCCTGGCATCCCAGTTGAAGACCATGAAAGGCTCGAACTGGCGAGCCTCTGGACTACGCTGGCGCCAGCTGGCGGCCAGATAGTCGCTAAAGCCCTCGCCGATGGCGCCCCAGTCACCCTCTTCTCCCATGTCGGGCAGGATATGGTGCTGCACCGCATGGCCAAACTCGTGCCAGATCACCATGGGATCTTCCGCATCGGGTACCCCGATCCGGCCAATTTCCAACCGGCGCAGGAAGGGGTCATAGAGAGAGTTGTCCTGCTCCCCTGCATCGGTATCGATGGCCAGGGGGCCGCCCATCAGCGTCGGGTAGCCAAGGGATTCCACATGGCGCTGTGCCAGATCCAGATGGTAGTAGCCATTGATATCGAGGAAGGCGGGCTGCTGGTGATCCAGCTGGAAGCCATCGGCATCAGGGCTGCTAAAGGGGGCAGTTTCCGGCGCCGTGCCATCCACGACCCGGGCGCGTGGGCCACTCAGCTGGTAGGTGTCATCCACCTTTTGTACCGTGAGCGGGACGGTGCGATAGGCCCCGTTGTCCAGCACCAGATCGTGGCGCCACAGCAGGTTGCCATCTTGCAGCTGGGTGCGTGGGTCGAGGGCAAAGATGCGGGCCTGCACCGTAGCCGCTTCCCCTGCCAGCGGGATCGCTTCGGCACGGGTGTTGGCCTCTTGCAGCGTGCGCCCCAGCAGGGCGCTGCCATCGCAGGTGACAAACAGTTGCCAGTAGCTGCTCTTGCTGTTGCCCGGCTGGCTTTCCACCGCCAGCAGACGCCAGGCCGCAGTCAGTGTGTCGCCATCCTGCCAGTACCAAGGCTGGGCTTCGTCACTGCCAGCGAATTGCCACACAGTACCATCCAGCGTGGCGGTATAGGCATCCACCCCGGCGCGGCTTGCTTCATCACATGGCGTCGCCAGTGCCTGCATCAGCCGGGTATTGTGATAAAGGCGCCACGGGCGACCCTGCTCATCGAGACTGACGGCGGCCATCAGGCCGGCGATCGGTGCGCCATTGAGCTGCTGACGATAATGCAGATAGTGGCCCAGCTTGCCTTGGCGCTGATAGGCCGGGGCATCACTCAGGGTGACGCCGAGCTGCTGTTCGAGCCAGAGGCGGGTATCGGCCGGGGCGTCCTGTTCGACAAAACGCAGTTCGGCGGCCTGAGTGGAAAAGCCAGCCAGCCCCAGCAAGAGGGCGGGCAACAGGGGTTTCATAGTGGTACTCCCAATCAGCGGCAGGGTCATTGGTTGATCCCCGCCAGATGCAACAAGAAGGCAAATTCACGAGCCCGATCGCCGCCACCGGCGCGGTGGCCCCCCTCCAGTTCGGTCAGCAGCAGGTAGGGGCCGGAGCCCGTGCTGTGCTCCCGCAGGCGGGCCAGCCACTTGACCGGCTCCCAGTAGGGCACCTGGCTGTCGTGCAGGGCGGTAGTGACCAGCAGGGGCGGGTAGGGGGCGCGGTGCAGGTTGTCGTAGGGGCTGATGCGGCGCATCGCCTGATACTCTGCGGGCTTGGCCGGGTTGCCCCACTCCTGATACTCCTGACGGGTCAAGGGGAGGGCAGGATCGCTCATGGTGCCGAGCATATCGACGAAGGGAACCTGCAACACGGCGCCGCTAAAGAGTGTCGGTTGCTGGTTGAGGGCCGCAGCAACCAGCGTGCCCCCCGCGCTGCCCCCCATGGCAAACAGGGGCAGGGGAGCAGAGTCGGGCGACCAGTGGCGCAGGGTGTTGCCGGCTGCGATAAAGTCGCTGATACCGTTCTGCTTGTTTATGCCCCGTCCGTCGCGGGCCCACTGCTCCCCCAGCATGCCGCCGCCGCGCACATGGGCGATGGCGTAGACAAAGCCCCGATCCAGCAGGCTTAACAGCTCTTTCTGGTAGTAGGGGCGCATCGGCGTGCCATAGGCGCCATAGCCGTAGAGCAGTACGGCGCGAGGGGCCAGATCCTTGCGCCACACCAGCGAGACAGGCACCTGGGTGCCATCGGCAGAGGTGATCCAGCGCCGCTCGCTCTGATAGGGCAATTCTTTATTGCCTGCGGTGTGCTGGTCGTTGATCCACTGGCCGCTGTTTAAATCCAGCCAGCGCTGGCCGGGGGGCTGACTCAAGCCCTGACTGCGCACCAGAATGCGGTCGCTGGCCGGGTCATGTTCTCCTTGCAGCCAGCCGGTACCGGCGCCACTGGCCAGCGGCAGGCGCTGGCGTTCATGGCCGTTGCGATCGAGCAGGGCGAGCCAATCCTCCCCCTGCTGGCGAAACTGCACCACCAGATGGCGATCAAACAGTCGCCACTTCTCGGGATCGCCGAGATCTTCCCCTTTGGCGGGCCACAGGCGCTGCCACTCATCGAGCGGCGTGCTGGCTGAATAGAGGGCAAACGCCCCTTCCCGGTTGCTCTTGATCACCCAGCCGGATTGACTGTCCAGATAGTATTCCACCCCGCGCTGGCGGGGTTTTATCTGCTGCGGCTTGCCCGAGTCGAGCAGGTATTGCTCCGAGCTGTCGTGGTTGTTGCCCTGCAACACCAGATGCTGGCCATCCGTGGTGCGATAGAGGCTGAGCAGCCAGGCGGGATCCTGCTCCTCATAGAGAGTCTGCTCCTGGCCATCCTGCCAGCCGCGCAGCTGCCAGGGGCGCAGGGTGTAGCGCTCGTTGGCGATGGTGTAGAGGGTGCGACCATCTTGTGACCAGGCGAGATCAGCGCTGCGCTGCGCCAAACTGGCCAGCACCTTGCCGCTCTGGAGATCGAGCAGGGTGACCTGATAGTCGAGATCGCCGCGCCTGTCTTCGGCGATGGCCAGCGTGCGGTTATCCGGGCTCAGGGCCCAGCCGCCCGCGTCGTAATAGCCCTCACCCGCTCTGGCGGGAAGCCGTTGCTGCACCTTGCCCCCGTAGCGTTGCCAGAGTGAGCCATCCGGGCGCAGCAGCCATGCCTGATCGCCGCGCACAAGCCAGTTGTCCGGTACGGGTTCACCCGCCGGATGACGGGCAAACTCGGCGCGCAAGGTTGCCTCCAGCGGCTGCTGCGCGGCGAGTTGCTGCTCGCTCCAGCGATTTTGCTGCTTGAGCAGGGCGAGAATGGCCGGGTTGCTGCGGCTCTCGTCCCGCAACCAGAAGTAGGGATCCTGGCGTACGGGATTGCCTGAAATCAGGTGTGGCTGGGACGGGATCGGGGGTGGCAGGGCCTCTTGCGCCCACGCCAACGGGACGGCCAACAGGGCCGCCATGATTGCATGATGTTTCATCACATCCCCACGAAACGGTAACTGAGGCTGGCTGACAGGTAGTGGCCGCTCTGGCTGTAGAGGGAGGTATCGCTGCCAGCCGGAAGTCCGGCCACATCCTGATAGCGGACGTAGCGGGTATCGAGCAGGTTGCCGATGGTGGCATTGACCTTGAGCGCCTCGGTGATCTGCCAGTCGCCGGTGAGATCCAGACTGAACCAACCTGCGCTGCTCTGGCAGGCACCGTTGTAGCAAGTCTGCGCATTGGCGCACTGTGGCACCTTGGTCATGGCGGCGGCATAGTTGCCACTGAGCTCAACCCCCCAGTCGAGCTGTTGCCAGCGCAGGGTGGTGTTGCCTTCCAGCGGTGTCTGCGTGCGCAGCGGCTCACCGCGGTGATCCTTGCCATCCATCCAGGCCAGATTGGTCGAAAGCTCCCACTCGTCGCTCAGCCAGAGGCTGGCGGCCAGCTCGGCGCCCCAGGTTTCTGCTTTGGCAACGTTGCGATATTGGCGCAGGAAGACACCGTCATCGAGGCGAAAACCGGTCTGGCGCCAGTCGATGAAGTTGTAGTAGCGGTTGTAGAAAACGGCCGGTTTGACGCTCCAGTTGTCGCTTTGGCCATTCACTCCCCACTCCAGACTGTGGCTGGTCTCCTCCTTGAGGTTGGGGTTGGCAATGATCTCGAATGGCGGCATGGCAAAGTAGTGGGGAATGTTGCCGTAAACCTGATCGTAAGCGGGGGCGCGGAAGCCGTTGGCATAGCTGAGCCAGCTGCGCCATGTTTCGTTGAAGCGGTAACTGGCCGCCACACTGGGGGAGAAGTGGTCGCTGTGGTTCTCGGCCAGATTACTGTCCGGTGCGCGCAGGCGCTGGCGGTCAAAGCGCAAGGTCGGGGTAAACTGCCAGTTGCCCAGATCGATCACATCGCTCAGCCAGATGCCATCGCGGCGGGTCTCGGCCTTGCTGAAGGGGGCTTTCTGTCCCTGGGTGGTGATGCCATCTTCCAGGGTCAGATTGCTGACCGGCCGCTCGTGGTTGGCCTGCTCCAGCTCCACACCGTAGCTGAAGGTGTGATCCAGCGAGCCGGTGCTCAGCTTGCTCTGCAGCTCCAGCTCACTGCCAAGGCGCAGCTCCTCGAATGTGGAGAGGGTGCGCTGGCTGCGATATCTGGGATAACCGCTCAGGGCATCGTTGCGCAGCAGCTGGCGCTGGTTGGCTTCGTTGCGTGACTGATTGCCAAACAGGCTCCAGTTGAGGGTATCGATCATGCCCAGATCGTTGGCCTCCCAGCTGAACTTGCCGCCCTGGGTGCGCTGATCGCCATCTTCCTGAAAACCGACCACGTCCCAGCTGCCATCGGGTTGGGGCACCGCTTTGGGCCCCATCTGGCGTTTGGCGTGATCCTCGTAGTAGTCCAGCTCCAGCCGCAGAGCGTGATGGGCATTGAGGGGGAGGCGGCTGCTGGTGGAGGCACTCATGCCATCCAGATCAGCCGGAATGCGGTTCTCCTCAAAGTTGGCGGTTTCGTTGCCACGCCAGCCGGAGAGGCGTAACAGATGTTCGCTCTCCAGTGCCCGCACCGCGCCGGTCATGCTGAGCTTCTTCTTGTTGCTGTCGCCACCGTAGAGGGTCTTGGCCGCCAGATAGCTATCTTGCTGTTGCAGATAATCTTCCGGCTGCTTGGTATTCATCACCACGGTACCGCCGATGGCATCGGAGCCATGCAGGGAGGAGCCGGCCCCCTTGGCCACCTCAATCTGTTTGATGTCATCGAGATCGAAGTTGAAGCGACCCACCTTGTCATTGATGTTGTCGGCGCCAAAGCCGTCACTGACGCGCACCCCATCCTTGATCAGCAGGATACGGTTGCCACCGATGCCGCGCACGCTGATGTTTTGCGGTCGCCCGGCAGAGCCGGTGACCGAGACACCGGGGATCTTGCGAAACACATGAGTCAGCTCGCTGGCGACCTGACGGTCCAGCTCTTCCTGGGTGATGACGGTGATGGAGCCGGAGACATCGGAGAGTTTCTGTTGTACCCGTTGCCCGGTGACAATGATGGAGTCGTCGCTGCGCGCCTTCTCCACAGGGGGAAGATCGGCCGCGCCAGCGGAGGCACACAGGAGTGCCGGCCATGCCTGAAGCAGTTTGTTCATAATGATAATTGTTTTTATTTAAGCCTGAAGGGCGGCATTATTGCAGAGGCCTGACCACTTGACAACAAATAGTAATCATTATCATTAAGAGCTTATGGTGTTGATATTATTGAGTTATTTGTTTTTAAAAAGAGGCTCCCGCGCGAAGCGGGAGCGGGGTGATCAGGGCTTGAGCAGTTGCAGCGACTCTTCTGCTGCCTTGCCTTGAGAGAGGGTGATATCGACCCGGCGATTCGCCTGGCGATGTTCGGGGGTGTCATTAGCAAAGCGGGGTTGAGTGTCGGCAACCCCCTGAGCGATGACTCGTCTGGCATCCAGCTGGGGGTTGGTCAGCATTGTTTGCACGATGGAAGAGGCCCGCAGCACCGAGAGCTCCCAGTTGTTGCGATAGAGCTCCACCGGCGCCTGGGAGTTGTCGGTATGACCGGTGACCACTACCTGCCCCGGGATATTGGCCAAAATGCCGGCGATCTTGTTGACCAGCGGGATGAACTGGGGCTGCAGGAACGCCGAATCAGAGGGGAATAGCGCCTTCTCGCCGATGCGGATCACCAGCTGGCTGCCAAGCTGCTCGACCTCGAGATCCTTCGATTCGATCTGGGCCTTTAGCTGCTGCTCCAGCTTCTGCTTGGTCACCTGCACCCACTCCTGCTCCTGGGTCTTGTGGGGCCAGGCTTCGGTGGCGCTCGGTTTTTCCGAGGCACCTATGGTCTCGTTGAAGGGGTCCGATGCCGCCATGGGGGCATCTTTCTCCAGCACAGTCTCCTCTTTCGGGCTGCTCGGCGTGGTTTTTGATTCCGGCTCGAGAATCCCTGTGCCCCCCTGCATCAAGGGTGAGCCGGCAGGCGGGGAGATGAGGCCGATTTTACCCAGAGACTCGATAAAGCCCTGGATAAGCACCCGGGTTTCGGACTGTTTGGCCATGGCAAAGGAGTAGAGCACCACAAACAGGGCGAACAGCAGGGTCATGAAGTCGGCATAGGAGACCAGCCAGCGTTCGTGGTTCTCCGGTGCTTCAGCCTTTTTCTTTTTCGCCACCGTGACCTCCCAGATAAGGTTCGAGGGTAACTTGCAGGCGTGCCTGGGACTCGCCATCCACGATGCAGAGAATGCCGGTCAGGGTCATCTCCTTGTAGTGGCGGATCTGGTGGGCAAACCCTTTGTAACGGTTGCCGAACGGCAAGAAGATCAGGTTGGCGGCGGATACCCCGTAGATAGTGGCGATAAAGGCCACGGCGATGGCGCCGCCCAGCTTGTCGGGGGCATCCAGCAGACCCATGGCGTGGATCAGGCCAAACACCGCGCCGACGATCCCCATGGTCGGGCAGTAGCCGCCCATGGCTTCGTAGAATTTGACCGTCTGTTCGAGATCTTCCTGCTCGAACTCGATCTCGTTCTCCAGCACCTCGTGTATCTTGGTCTTTTCGTAACCATCAACCATCATCTGCACCCCTTTCTTCAGGAAAGGATCCTTGATCTCGTCGATCATCCCTTCCAGCGCCAGCATGCCGCTGCGGCGGGCGTTGCCTGCCAGGGTCTCCAGCAACAGGGCCTGTTCATGCATATCGAGCTTGAGGGGGGAGAGCAGCCATTTGAAACGCTTCATGGTGCTGCCGACGACGGAGAAAGGGAACTGGGTCAGCGCAGCACCTATGGTGCCACCGATCACAATGAGGAATGCGGGCAGATCGAGCAGTGCACTGGGGTGCCCCCCCTCGATCATGTTGCCGCCAAGGATGGCGATCAACGCCAGCACCAAGCCAATCAAGCTCATTTTTTACACGTCCCTGTATGGTGATAATCGCTAGTGTAGCTAGTTAAGTATCAGTTTTTCAAAATGATATCCAATCGCTGAGCAATTAATCGGCGTGGTATGTGGCAACGGGTGTGGCGCACAACGCTGGGGGGCTGAGTGCTGTTATGGCATCTGTGGCTAGAGACTGATCCCATAAGAGCAAGGAGCGAAACAAGCAGTGCGCAATCATCCAGATCCGGGAATCCATGTCGCCCAATAAAGAGCTTCTCCTCTCGGGACCATGTCCTGGTGATTAGGTGAACGTGCTTATAAAGAAGGCGACCATAAGGTCGCCTTCTTGTTTCGTATTTTGCAGAGCATGGTTCGATGCCAGAGTGGCTATCAGAGCACCATGGCGGCAATCCAGCCGAAGATCACCAGCGGGATGTTGTAGTGAATAAAGGTGGGCACCACGCTGTCCCAGATATGGTCATGCTGGCCATCGGCGTTGAGGCCGGAGGTGGGGCCCAGAGTTGAATCAGATGCAGGTGAACCCGCATCCCCCAGCGCGCCTGCGGTACCGACCAGGGCGATGATCGCCATCGGTGAGAAGCCGAGCTGCAGACAGAGCGGCACATAGATGGTGGCGATGATGGGCACGGTGGAGAAGGAGGAGCCGATCCCCATGGTGATGAGCAGGCCAACCAGCAGCATCAGGAAGGCGGCGATCCCCTTGTGCTGACCGATGCCGGAGGCGACCACCTGAACCAGAGAGTCGACCCCGTGGGTCGCCTTCATCACGGCGGCAAAACCGGCGGCGGAGATCATGATGAAGCCGATCAGCGACATCATCCGCACCCCCTGGGTGAAGGCATCCTGGCTTTCGCGAAACTTGATGACGCCGCCGCAGGTGAAGATGACAAAACCGGCTAGCGCACCCAGTACGATGCTGTTGGTCATCAGTTGCAGCCCCAGCGCTACGCCAATGGCCAGCAGGGCCACCCAGATGTGGGTGAGGTTGAGCTCGACCGCTTCGGGCTCGGCATCCAGGATCTTGGCCAGATCGTACTGGCGCGGTTTGCGATAGCTGATGAATACCGCAATCAGCAGGCCCAGTACCATACCGGCAACCGGAATGGCCATCGCCAGCGGGATCTGGCTGGTGGTGATGGGCACGCCGTTATCGATCAGGTTCTTGGCCAGAATGTTATTCAGGAAGATGCCACCAAAGCCGACCGGCAGCACCATATAGGTAGCTGTCAGGCCAAAGGTGATGACACAGGCCACCTGACGACGGTCGATCTGCATCTGCGCCATCACATGCAGCAGCGGCGGGATCAGGATGGGAATAAAAGCGATGTGAACCGGGATCAGGTTCTGGGACGAGATAGCCACGGCCAGCACGGAAGAGAGCAGCAGGGTTTTGACCCACATGATGCGGGTCGAGCTGGCATCCTTGCCCAACTGGCTGATCACCTTGCGGGCCAGCAGGTCGGTGATCCCGGAGCGGGAGATGGCAACTGCAAAGGCGCCCAGCATGGCGTAGGAGAGGGCAATCTCGGCGCCACCGCCCAGGCCACCGCTGAAGGTGGTGAGGGTATCTGTCAACGACAACCCGCCCACCAGACCGCCCGCAATGGCACCCAGCGCCAGCGAGACCACCACATTGATCCGCAGCAGACTGAGCACTAGCATCAGCCCGACTGCGATAACAACTGGATTCATTTGATTTCCTTATAGTTTGTTATTGCTGTCTGTCATGTGAAGGGGAGTTAGTTTGCGAAAAATGTGACAAATGTCGAGAAAAAAATCAGTCAAACCCCTCATATTGCAGCAGCATGTGGCACAAGGTTGCTCAACCTGAGGGTTTGTGACCTGTTTGTCTCCGTGCATCCCGCGCTCAGCGGTGGATAGTGACCTTGATAGCGATTTCCGGTGCGCTGTGCAATCAATCACTTCCCCAAAAAGCGAAGGCTGCCAGTGGCAGCCTTCATCCGTTTATTCTTGTCCCTCATCATCGGTAGGGGCATCGGTTGTGTCATCATCCGGATGCGCAGGCGGCCAACCCCCCATGCTCTTCCAGCGGTTAACGATATGACAGAACAGCTCTGTGGTGCGTTCGGTGTCATAGAGGGCAGAGTGCGCCTCTTTATTGTCAAACGGGATGCGGGCGCTCTGGCACGCTTTGGCCAGCACGGTCTGCCCCAGCGCCAATCCGGAGAGAGCAGCGGTGTCGAAGGTGGCAAACGGGTGGAACGGATTGCGCTTGAGGCCAGCGCGCTCGGCGGCAGCCATCACGAAGCCGTGATCAAAGGTGGCGTTGTGGGCCACTATGATGGCGCGGCCGCAATCCTGCTCCTTCATCCCCTTGCGGATTCCCTTGAAGATCTCGGTCAGCGCCTCTTTTTCCGAGACAGCGCCACGCAACGGGTTGTAGGGATCGATGCCGGTGAACTCCAGCGCGGCCTTTTCCAGGTTGGCCCCTTCGAAGGGCTCGACATGAAAGTGGAATATGTGATCGGGAACGAGCCAACCCTGCTCATCCATTTTCAGGGTGTAAGCCGCTATCTCGAGCAGGGCATCGGTCTTGGCGTTGAACCCGGCTGTTTCAACATCGATGACGACGGGGTAAAAACCACGGAAACGGCCCTTGAGGGTATGAACTGCGTCGGTCATGGGATCTCGGTCGGGATAAAATGAGGCGGCATTATGGCAAAAAAGCACAGGCTTGTCCCCCATCCCGTTGCAGTAAGCCGCTTACAATGCAGTGCCTGGTTTCAGTATCGGTGCAGCCACCAGCGGGCGGCAATCAACGCCGTGAACGACCCCAGCAGGGCGCTGGCCAGCACATCCACCGGCCAGTGCATCCCCATTACCATGCGCGACAGACCAATTCCCAATGCCCACAGTGGCAGCAGCCAGACGCCCGTGGGAGCGCGGGCCAGCCAGATCAGACCAAAAAATTGGGCCAGGCTGATGGCGGCGATGCTGTGGCCAGAAGGGAAGGCGTAGTTCACCTCGTCCTGCCAGTGGTGGCCGAGCCACTCTGGCAGGGCCAGCAACTGGCTGGCCGCATGCACCTGCTCACTGCGTACATCGACGCTACTGGCGTAGAAGCTTTTAATGGCCGGGATCAGCCCCTGACTCTCCAGCCAGAGCAGGTAGGGTCTGGGCTCTTCGGTCAGGTGTTTGACCAGGCTCTTGATCACCCAGTCGCTGGCAAGCAGGGCAGCCAGTACACACCCCAGCGCAATGAAGGGCGCCAGCTCCAGTTTGAGTTTGTAGCGGGTCAGTAGCAGCAAGAGGGCGCCACTGACCCCGATCCCGGGAATATCGACCATGCGGGTAAGGGCGTATAACCACCATAGCCAGCCTGACTGCAGTGAACCGGTCAGAAAAGGCTGCCAGGGCAGGGTGGCGAGCATCAGCAGGGGCAGGATCAACAGGGCAGTGAAGCCAAGCACCTGACTGCGGGTGAGTGAGGAGATAGAGAGCGACGAGAAATGTGGCGGCATGGTGGATATGGGCGATCGCGAAAAAGAGGGGCATTGTGCCACCGTGACATGCCCGGACAAAGCCGAGCAGCACGTTTGTTACCTCTGCTTACACATTTGTGGCGACATCCTCAGTTTGAACAGCAGGAGAGAGTGGCCACCGAACAATGTGGTCCCCTTTCGCGCCTGATTGCATCACAGGCTGAAATCTCGGGCGGCTTTGCGCTAGAATGGCGCCCCCGTGGCGGTTGTGACCAAAGAGAGCCCGATGAAGATAGTCGTTGATGAGAATATGCCCCATGCCGTGGAGCTGTTTGCCGAATTTGGCGAGGTGATCCCCTTGCCCGGACGGCAGATGCAGGCCTGCGATCTGCTCGATGCCGATGTGCTGCTGGTGCGTTCGGTCACCCGCGTCAACGGCGATTTGCTGGCGACCAGCCCCAAACTCGGGTTTGTCGGCACCGCCACCATAGGCACCGACCATGTGGACAAGGCGTTGCTGGCAAGCCGCAATATTCCCTTCTTCAGCGCCCCCGGTTGCAACAAGTATTCGGTGGGGGACTATGTGCTCTCCGCTTTGCTGGTGCTAGCGGAGCGCTATGAACTCGACCTCTCGGCCATGACTTTGGCGGTGATTGGCGCGGGCAATACCGGCGAGTGTGTGGCTGGCAAGGCCCAAGCGCTCGGCATGCGGGTACTGCGCTGCGATCCGCCCAGGGCGCGGGATAATCCCGATGCGGGCTTTGTCGATTATCAGACCGCTCTTGGTGCCGATATCGTCAGTTTCCACGTGCCCATTACCCGTGAAGGGCCGGATGCGACCTACCATCTGCTCGATGCCGAGCAGATTGCCGCGCGTCCTGCCGGGCAGATCCTGATCAACGCATCCCGTGGCGAGGTGTGGGATAACCGGGCCCTGCTGGCGCGCCAGTTGGGCGATGCGCCGTTGCGACTGGTGATGGATGTGTGGGAGAACGAGCCCGAGCCACTGGCTGCGCTGGTGCCCCATACCGAGATTGCCACCCCCCATATCGCCGGTTACAGCCTGGAGGGGAAGGCCCGCGGTACCTGGATGCTCTATCAGGCGCTCTGCCAGCAGCTGGGACGCCAGCCTCGTCAGGATTTGAGTAAGCTCCTGCCAGCCCCCGATGTGCAGGCGGTGGTGCCGGGCCGCACACCGGATCAGGCGCTGATCAAGCAGCTGGTGCATCTGGTCTATGATGTGCGCCGCGATGATGCCCGTTTCCGGGCCCGACTCGGCCTGTCCGGCAGCTTTGACGAGCAGCGCAAACATTATCCCGAGCGCCGTGAACTATCCTCCCTGCAGATCGAGGGCGCGTTTGCCAGTCAGGATCTCGGTGCGTTGGGATTTGCGCGGTCACGTCCCTGAATCGGGGGCTAAGAGTTGGAAGATAACCGGAAGGGGTGAGCCGTACTGGCTACCTCGACCCCATTTTTTACTGAGCTGGCGCAGATACTACTGCGCCGGCTCAGCCATATCAGGCAGCGTCATCTCGCCGTGCGGGAGCCAGCCGACCATGGCGCCACCCGGCGCCATTGCAGCATTATCAGAGGAGAAAAGAATGAGCCAGCAGTTTAACGTAGCGGTATTGGGTGCCAGCGGCGCCGTGGGTCAGGCGATGATCGAGATCCTGGAAGAGCGCGAATTTCCGGTAGCGACCCTCTATCCGCTGGCTTCCAGCCGCAGCGCCGGTGATACCGTGCGCTTTGGCGGCAAGAACCTCGAGATCCTCGATGTGGAGGAGTTTGACTGGAGCCAGGTGCAGATCGCACTCTTCTCCGCCGGTGCCGAGGTCTCGGCCAAGTGGGCGCCGATTGCTGCCGAACACGGCTGCATCGTCATCGACAACACCTCCTGCTTCCGTTACGACGAAGATATCCCGCTGGTGATCCCGGAAGTGAACCCGGATGCGCTGGCCGATTTTCGCAATCGCAACATCATCGCCAACCCCAATTGTTCCACTATCCAGATGCTGGTGGCTTTGAAGCCGCTGCACGACGAAGTGGGCATTGCCCGCATCAACGTGGCCACCTATCAATCCGTGTCAGGCTCCGGCAAAGAGGGTGTCAGCGAGCTGGCGGGACAAACTGCTCATCTGCTCAACGGTCGTCCGGTGGAACCGACCCTCTATCCGCAGCAGATCGCCTTTAACCTGATCCCGCAGATCGACAGCTTCACCGACAACGGCTACACCCGTGAAGAGATGAAGATGGTGTGGGAAACCCAGAAGATCCTGGGGGATGCCAGCATTGCCGTGAACCCCACCTGCGTGCGGGTGCCGGTATTCTACGGCCACGCCGAGGCGGTACACGTCGAACTGCACCAGCCGCTCGATGCCGAACAGGTCAAGGAGCTGCTCCGCAATGCGCCGGGTGTGACCCTGTTTGATGACGAAGGGGACTATCCGACCCCGGTGCGTGACGCAACCGGCAAGGATGAGGTGCTGGTGGGTCGGGTGCGCCAGGATATTTCTCATCCAAGTGGTATCAATATGTGGATCGTGGCCGATAACGTTCGTAAGGGCGCGGCAACCAACAGTGTACAGATTGCCGAGCTGCTGGTTCGCGACTATCTGTAAGGCAGGTCAGATGCCACAGATGCGCAGCAGGGAGTGCTGCGCATCCGGCCTGTGATAAATCGGGGGTGTGACCCATGCCGCACTCCGTCACTTCAAGATTCTGTTGCGATATCAACTGATTAAGTTTTTTCCTACACTCAGAGTCAAGTCGGGTGCTAAATGTGTCGGACTACTGGCTTGCGACGCGAGCCTGATTTATATTGAACCGACTGTTTTGGGGTAACTATCCAGATTTTTCAATGTGATAGGGCCGTCATACGAAGGAACGAATATGGGACATTCCCGCATAACATTGGCAACGCTACTCGCATTGGGTCTGCTGGGCTCCGTCCAGGCTGAAGACGCTGCGCGGGAGCCTTTTTTTGTCGAGCTAAAAGGCCCTGACGAGCCCGCACCTCCAGCCGTCAATTCCCAGCCGCTGGCGCAACCGGTCGCCAGACCCGTGGCGCAACCGGTACGTGCAACCGCCCAGCCGGTGGTACGTCAGGTCACGGCCAATGCCGGTAGTTATGGCCCTGTTCGTCCAACCGATACTCTCTGGAGTCTGGCGAGCAAATACCGTCCCTCCAGTAGTGTCAGCGTCTACCAGACCATGGTGGCGATCTACGAGAAAAACCCCCGCAGTTTTGCCGATGGCAATATCAACCACATTCTGGTGGGGTCACGCATCCTGTTGCCGACCGTGGCCGAGGCGAGCGTCATCACCGATGCCCAGGCGCGTGCTAAGTTCCGCAGCGACAACGCCAGCTGGAAGGGGTTAAGCCCCAAGTATCTCGCCGAGAAGCAGGCCCATGGCGCCAAACCGGCGGCCAAGCCCGTGAAGGTTGAGACTGCCAAAGCCGAACCGGTGAAAACCGCGCCAGCTCCTTTGCCTGCGGCAAAAGCGGCACCCATTCCTGCTCCTGTCGTAGCACCGCAACCGTCTGCTGAAACCAAAGATGTTGTCAAGGCGAGTGAGCCTGCGCCAAAAGAGGCGGTGGCCCCAGTCCCGGCGACGAGCGCCGCAGCAAGCACCACACCGGCGCCTCTGCCTTCCGATCTGGAAAAACCGGTGGGCAAACCGGCCACCGAGATGGCGCTGGCGCTGGAAGATGCCAATGCCCAGCTCGGTCAGGTGACCGAGATGAACCACAGGCTCAAACTGCGCTTGCAATCTCTCACCGAAGAGGTCGAGACCCTCAAGGCCCAGTTGCAGGATCAGACCGCGCTGCAAAAAGAGCTCGCCGAGCTGAAGGCCAGACCTGTCCCCCCCGTGGTGGCAGAGCCTGAACCCAAGCAGCACTGGCTGATGGAGCTGCTCTCCTCACCGCTCAACCTTGCCATGATCATCCTGCTGCCGGTGCTGCTGGTATTGGCGCTGGTGACCCTGTGGCTGCGGGCCCGTGCCCGTCGCGAGCTGGAGGAGCAGGAGAAGAGCCTCTCCGAGTCCACCGCCATGATGATGGATCAGGAGCAGAGCGAGTTTGACGATCTGCTGAGTGTCGATGTGACCGACAACGAGCCGGTACGCCCGGTGCCGGATCTCAATACCCCTGATGGCTTTATGCCGGTCGAGCCAGATGAATCGGCTAAAAAGCCGGATGTTGATCTGGTTTTCAGCGACGATGGCGAGATCGATCTGCAAGGTTTCGAGCCGGAGCGAATGGCTGCCCAGTCAGCCAGTCGTGACCCGGATCTGGTGCCGGATCTCGATCTCTCGCTGGATGAGCCTGTCGCGTTGGCCAATGAACCCGACATGGATCTGGCCAGCGAGTTCAATCCCAAGTCCAGGGATGCTGATGAGCTCATGAGCGAAGAGGAGCTGCAGGCAGCCCTGTTTGCCGAACTGGATGCGGATCTTTCGGCTGATCTGGAACCGGAGTTGAGTGCAAGCAGCAAGAGTACGGCTGCTGATGATCTGGCCAGTTTTGATCTGGGTGATTTTGAAAATGAGCTGGATAAACCGGCTGCGGGCGAGGGCAATAATGCCATCGACTTGAGCGTGGATGGTTCGGCTGATGATATGTTGGCCGAGTTGGGGCTTGAGCCAACCAAAGGCAAGGAGACCGAGCTCGATCTTGAGTGGGATCCCAACGAACTGGCGCTCTCCGATTTCGAGGATGCCTTTACCGAAGTGGAGTCTCATCCGGCAGAATTGCAGCCAAGGGAACAGGCCCAGGCAAGCGGTTACGTCGAGATCGACAAGCTGCTGGCCGATGCGGATGCCACCGCGCCGGAGCAGGAGCCCTATCAGGGTCTCTCGCTGGACGTGGGGCTCGATGGTTTCCCCGAGGTGTTGCCTGAATCCACCGGCTTTGATGTGGATGCCGATGACGGCGGTGTGGGGGCCAAGCTGGATCTGGCCCGCGCTTACCTCGAGATCGACGACAAGGATAGCGCCCGCGAGCTGCTGCAAGAAGCGGCAGAGCAGGGCACCGAGCATCAGCGTGCCGAGGCGGAAAAACTGCTCAAGCGGTTGGGGTAAAATTGTCCCTGTCGCGGGATCAGCAAGAAGGGGGCAGCCATTGGCTGCCCCCTTCTTCATGGCAATTTGCACAGGGTGAATTCTCCGCCCATGCAAGCCAATCAGGCGGTTTGTGGGACTTTTCGAGTTGAGCGCGTATAATCCGCCCCGTTTCTTTCACTGCGTTTCACAACAAGACAAGTTTATCCATGCGAATTGCCCTAGGTATTGAATATGACGGCAGCCGGTATTTCGGTTGGCAGCGTCAGCGTGAAGTGATCAGCGTGCAGGAGGAGTTGGAGAAGGCCATCAGCCGGATCGCCAACCACCCTGTCTCCATCCAGTGTGCCGGACGCACCGATGCCGGTGTCCATGCGACCGGTCAGGTGATCCACTTCGATACCGAGGCGAACCGTGCCGAAGGGGCCTGGACCCTGGGGCTCAATTCCAACCTGCCGCCGGATATCGCCGTGCGCTGGGTCAAGCAGGTGGACGAGAGCTTCCACGCCCGCTTCAGCGCCACCGCCCGTCGCTACCGCTATGTCATCTACAACCACAACTACCGGCCGGCGATCCTCGGCAGTGGCGTCAGCCACTACCACGAGACCATCGATGCCGAGTTGATGCACCAGGCGGGCCAGAGCCTGCTGGGGGAGCACGACTTCAGCACCTTCCGTGCCGTCGCCTGCCAATCCAACACCCCGTGGCGCAATGTGACTCATCTGTGTGTCAGCCGCTCCGGCCCCTACATCGTGCTCGACATCAAGGCCAACGCCTTCCTGCACCATATGGTGCGCAACATCACCGGCTCCCTGCTGCTGGTGGGGCAGGGGCTCAAACCGGTGCAGTGGATTGCCGAGGTGCTGGCTGCCAAGGATCGCAATCTGGCCGGGCCGACCGCCAAGGCCGGTGGCCTCTATCTGGTCGATGTGGATTACCCGGCCGAGTTTGCTCTGCCGCAGTTGCCGCTCGGCCCGCTGTGGCTGCCGGACTCGGCACCGGGTACGACCAGTTTTTAGTAACTGCGCCCGAAAAATTGTGGTTTAATGACCCGTCATTTGTTGCCATCGAGCTATTAAGTCATTGAACAATCTAGGCTCGATGCGTTTTGTCAGGCACAAAAGCATTAAGGAATTCCATGAGCTGGCTTGAGAAGATTCTTCCCAAGAGCAAGATCACTGCGCCTCGTCGTCACAACATTCCGGAAGGGGTGTGGACCAAGTGCAGTGCTTGTGAACAGGTGCTCTACCGGGCAGAGTTGGAGCGCAACCTCGAAGTGTGCCCCAAGTGTGATCATCATATGCGCATCAGCGCCCGCGCCCGTCTCGAGAGTTTCCTCGATGAGCAGGGTCGTACCGAGATCGGTGCCGAGCTGGAGCCGCAGGATGTACTGAAATTCAAGGATTCCAAGCGCTACAAGGATCGTTTGTCTGCCGCTCAGAAAGAGACTGCGGAGAAAGATGCGCTGGTGGTGATGAAAGGGACCCTCAAAGGGGTACCGGTTGTCGCCTGTTCGTTCGAATTCTCCTTCATGGGGGGCTCCATGGCCTCCGTGGTCGGTGCCCGCTTCGTGCGTGCTGTCGAGGAGTGCATCAAGGAAGGCCGTGGCCTGGTCTGCTTCTCCGCCTCTGGTGGTGCTCGCATGCAGGAAGCGCTGTTCTCCCTGATGCAGATGGCCAAGACCAGTGCAGCTCTGGATCGTCTGTCCAAGGCGGGCCTGCCCTATATCTCCGTGCTGACCGACCCCACCATGGGTGGCGTCTCTGCCAGTCTGGCGATGCTGGGTGACATCAACGTGGGCGAGCCCAAGGCGCTGATCGGCTTTGCCGGCCCGCGCGTTATCGAGCAGACCGTGCGCGAGAAACTGCCGGAAGGCTTCCAGCGCTCCGAGTTCCTGCTGGAAAAGGGTGCCATCGATATCATCATCGATCGCCGCGAAATGCGTAACCGTCTGGCCAGCCTGCTCGCCAAAATGCTGAATACTCACGTCATCGAAGAGTGAAGATGAGTTCAAACATGCAACAATCCCAAAGCCGGTCGCTTGTCGACTGGCTTTCTTATTTGGAGCAGATCCATCCGGTCAATATTGACATGGGGCTGGATCGGGTCGGTGCCGTTGCCCGGCGCATGGGTCTCACCCAGCTGCCGTTCAAGGTGATCACGGTGGCGGGTACCAACGGCAAGGGCTCCAGCTGTGCCATGGCGGCCAGCATTCTGATGGCCGCAGGCTACAAGGTCGGTGTCTACTCCTCGCCCCATCTGCTGCGCTTTACCGAGCGGGTGCGGGTCAACGGGCAAGAGCTGCCCGACAACGATCACTGCGCCGCCTTTGCCGAGGTGGAAGCTGCTCGCGGCGAGATTGCCCTTACCTTCTTCGAGTTCGCCACCCTGGCCGGTTTGTGGCTCTTCTGCCGCGCCGCCCCAGATGTGCTGCTGCTGGAAGTGGGGCTGGGCGGTCGACTCGACGCCACCAATGTGGTGGAGTCCGATGTGGCGATGATCACCTCCATTGCCCTCGATCACTGCGACTGGCTGGGTGATACCCGCGAAGCAGTGGCGGTGGAGAAGGCGGGGGTCTATCGCGCCGGTAAACCCGCCATCAGCGGTGAGCCCAATCCGCCTGCGACTATCGCGAGCGAAGCGGCGCGTCTTGGCGCCAACCTGCGTCAAGTCGGTATCGATTTTCGTGGCGATGAGCACGAGAGCGGTTGGGATTATCACGGCCTGAACCAGTGGCGGGATCTGCCAAAACCGGCGTTGCCACTGATGAACGCGGTGACCGTGCTGGCGGCGCTGGAATCCCTTGGCTTGCCGCTGCCGGAGTCCGCCATTCGTGACGGGCTTGCCAATGCCCGGCTGGCTGGCCGGATGCAGCAGTTGCAAAGTGCGCCGCTGGTGATCGTCGATGTAGCCCACAACCCCCATTCGGCGGCCTATCTGGCCGCGCAATTGCGCAAGATGCCCTGCTCGGGTGTACGCCGCGCCGTGGTCGGCATGCTCAAAGACAAGGACATGGCGGGCTCCCTTGCCGAACTCGATGGCTTGATTGGCGAGTGGTATCTGGCCAGCCTCACCGGCCCGCGCGCCGCCACCTCTGCGCAACTGGCTGCGGCGTTGGGAGAGGGCAAGGGGCCTGCCAGGGAGTTTGATGATGTCAGCGCCGCTTATCAGGCAGCGTTGGCCGCATCGAGTCCGGACGATATGGTCATTGTGTTTGGTTCGTTTTACACTGTCGCCGACATTCTGGCGGGTGTCGCCGTCTAGGCCACACCCCGGCTCCCCGGCCCTCGGGCGGGGAGCCAAATCGCATATTGAGTTACGTAAAGGTAGGATTCAACTTGGCCTCGAAGTTTCAAAACCGTCTGGTGGGCACCGTCATCCTGGTGGCCCTGGTTGTTATTTTCCTGCCGGACTTGCTGGATGGTCACAAGCTGGCACAAAAGGAGGAGGCCTTTGCCAAGATCCCGCTGCGCCCCGAGCTGGAGCCTGCCAAGCCTGCGCTGCAGGTCTCGGCGGCCAGCAGCCTGCCAGCCGATCATCTGGCCAGCCAGCAACAGGCCTCTGCGGCCCAGCAGTGGCAAGTGGAAGAGGTAGCTGACCCCATGACCCTCGCCGGTCAGGGCAACGGCGGGCAGCCGGCGACAACCCCTGCCGCACCGGCGCCGGTCCAGCCGCAACAGAATGCTCAACCCAAGCCACAGCCCAAGCCGGAAGTGGTGGCCAAAAAACCGGTCGAACCGCCAAAGCCAGCACCCAAGCCGACGCCAGCCAAACCGGTTGAAGTTGCCAAGGCACCCACACCGACCAAGCCGCAGGCGGGTCAGATCAAGTCCCTCGACGATCTGATTGAAAGCAAGATGACCCAGCCGACCACTCCCGCGCCTGCTGCGGCACCGGCGCAGGGCAGCTGGATCCTTCAGCTTGGCGCCTTCAAGAACGTCGACAGCGTCAACGCGCTGGTGAGCAAGCTGCGGGCGGCGGGCTACTCTGCCCACACCTCGCCGCGCACACCGGTTCAGGGTCAGCTCAACCGGGTCTTTATCGGGCCGGATGTCTCCAAGGCCAAACTGCAGGGGATGCAGGGGCGGATCTCCCAGATGACCGGCCTCAGTGGCTCGGTGGTCTCTTACAATCCGTGACGGCTTGCAGTTGGCAATGGCCCTTTGAAACAAACACCGCGCTCCGTGCGCGGTGTTTTTTTATCTGGCTGCCGTGATTTTTAAGGTCGACGTCGTACAGGTCACCCCCCGGTTGGGATTTTCGGGCAGTTGGGGTAGTCTGAGCCCTTCTGCTACTCACAGGAGTTCAAGATGATCCTCTCGACGACCCCCACGCTGGAAGGCAAAACCATTCGTGAATACCGCGGCATCGTGGTTGGCGAAGCCATTCTCGGCGCCAACATTTTCAAGGATCTCTTCGCCGGGATCCGCGACATCATCGGCGGCCGCTCTGGCGCCTATGAAAAAGAGCTGGCCCGTGCCCGCGAGATCGCCTTCGATGAGCTGAAAGAGCGTGCCGCCGCCCTTGGCGCCAATGCGGTGGTCGGCATCGATATCGACTACGAGGTGGTGGGGCAAAACGGCAGCATGCTGATGGTCAGTATCAGTGGTACCGCCGTGGTGGTCTGATCGGGCATCCACTTTTGCATTGGCAATGAGCCGATAACCGGATTATCGGCTTTTTTATTGCTTGGCAGATACGTGTTGTTTGTAAGATTTTTTCTCAACGCATTGATTCTAAATATTTATATTTATTAATAATTCCACTGACCGGTTTTATTTTTTTTAACTGGGTAGCCCGAGAGGGTCAAGCTAGAGTGCCGCCATCAGGAACGACACCGCTCACGGACGAGGTTCTCTTCTCTTGAAGGCGTATCACTATGAATCAAAAACCTGCTCTGCTGACCCTTGTCATGTTGGCCATGACCGCCCATGCCGGCAGTGCCCTCGCGGCGCTGCCCAACTTCAGCGCCACCTGTCCCACCGATATCCGGGTCAAGTCGCAAGGGGGCAATGTCTTTATCAATGGCAAGAAGGCTACCCTGAAAACGCAGGCGCCCGCCGCCTATTCGGCCACAAGCGGCAAGGTGGTCATCGGGATCACCTTCGATCTGCCCGCCAGCGAACCCACCCTGGATTACGTCATCAAGCATGATCGCCGGGCCCACGGCTTTTGTACCGTGCACGCCTGGTCGGCGGGCAAGGCCGCCGCACTGCCGATGGCCAAGGGGGACTCGCCCTATCAGGGCAAGTGGATCGCCAAGAATCGCGAGACAGGCGCCACGGTGGCCAATATTCAGGTGGATGGCAAGGAGCAGGTGTGGGTTAACGGGGTCAAGGTGAAGGCGAAGCGGGCCGATGGTGCGCTGCAGTTTCGTCAGGGCACCATCCTCTACACCTTGCAGGGGGATCCGCGCATTCGCGATGAGAGCGACTGGAATGACAGCGATGTTCAGAATACCGGCCCCATCCGGCTCGAGTAACAGACACGCCGTGCCACGGCTTGTCATTGATGCAAAAAACAGAGAGCGGCATGGCCGCTCTCTGTTTTCTTGTTTCTATTGGATGATAGCCGTGCGGGGTTAGATGCCGTGGATGGCGTTGGCTTCCCCATACCAGTCCAGTTTGTCGGCCAGAGTGACTACCGAGCCGATGATGATGAGGCTCGGGCTCTTCACCTGACGGGCCAGTTCGGCCAACTGCTGCAGCTCGCCGCGCACCACCCGCTGACTGAGCTGGGTGCCTTGCTCCACCAGCGCCACCGGGGTATGACCGGGCATGCCGTGGGTTTGCAGCTCATCCTGAATGCGGGCAGCGTGGGCCAGCCCCATGTAGAAGACCAGAGTCTGGCGGCGGGCCGCCAGCGCCGACCACTCCTGGGCGATATTGCCCTCCTTGTCGTGGCCGGTGATGAACTGCACCCGCTGGGCATGATCGCGGTGGGTGAGGGGAATGCCGCTGTAGGCGGCGCAGCCCGACGCAGCCGTAATGCCCGGTACTACCGAGAAGGGGATGCCCGCCTCGGCCAGGGTTTCCAGCTCCTCGCCACCCCGGCCAAAGATAAAGGGATCGCCCCCCTTGAGCCGCACCACCTGTTTGCCGAGGCGGGCCTGCTCCAGCAATAGCTGGTTGATCGCCTGCTGGGGCACACAGTGGCGGCCCGCCTCCTTGCCAACAAAGATCCGCTCGGCATCCCGGCGCACAAGTGCCAGCACCTCCTGCGACACCAGCCGGTCATAGACCACTACATCCGCCTGCTGCAACTGCTGCAGACCGCTTAGGGTAAGCAGTCCCGCATCGCCAGGGCCGGCGCCCACCAGGGTTACGCTTCCCTTGCTCTGCAGTGGCTCATTCAATAGCTCTGCGACGCTCTGCTCGGCAGCTTGCTGCTGGCCGCGGGCCAGCTGGCATGCCAGTCGCTCATGGCTAAAGAGTCGCTCCCAGAAGCGGCGGCGGGCCAGCTTGTCCGGAATGAGTTTGACCCGCTCGCGCAGCTTGCCCGCCAGCGCCGCGAGCTGGCCGAGGTGTTGCGGCAGCATGGCTTCAAGTTTTTCCCGCAGCTGGCGGCTTAGAACCGGGGCCGCGCCTGCGCTGGAGATGGCCACCATCAGCGGCGAGCGGTCGATGATGGCAGGCATGATGGCGCTGCAGTGGGCCGGAGAGTCCACCACATTGCAGAAGATCTGGCGCAGGCTCGCCTCATGAAAGACCTGATGGTTGACCTCTGGATTATTGGTGGCAGCGATCACCAGCCACTTGCCATCGAGCAGTTCGGGATGAAAATTGGCGGCGCAGATGGTCAGGCGGCCCTGCTCGGCCCAGCTCATCAGCTGGGGTTCCAGATGCGGGGCATTGATGGTGATCTTCGCCTTGGTATCGAGTAGCAGGCGCGCCTTGCGTACCGCCACCTCACCGCCGCCGACGATCAGGACCGGTTTGTTTTGCAGCTGACAAAAGAGAGGGAGAAAGTCCATAACAGGCTCCGGATGCTGGCCCGCTCGCAATGCCGCGCCGGGCGAGATAGCAGGGCGCGCCGTGACGCACCCCGGATGGTCGGGGGAAAGATCCCCCGACGGGAATAAAAAAGGGGAAGGGTGATCTACGCCCGGGCCAACGACAGATCCCCACCGGTGTCGGCCACTTGATCACGCTTCCCCAAACGAGGTTTTTCCTATGGCACTGCTTTGACGTGCATGTTGGCGACGTACTGATCTTCGGCCCAGAAGATGCGGTCAGCGACCATGGCTTCCGGATTGAGGGTGACGCCGCGCAGCACCCGCTCCTTGAACTTGTGATAACCGGCCCGGTCGATAAGGTGACCCATGTGCAGATAGATGGGTTTGCCATCCAGCATCTCGGTCTCGAACTCGAACAGGTTCTTGATCACCGCATGCAGCACCTCTTCGGTGACCCAGTTGAGAAACAGCTTGCCGGTACGGGGAGTCTTTTTGCTGGTGCGTCCTCCCAGCTTGACCATGTAGAGCTGCTTGGGATCCCGCTGCCAGGCCAGGGTCGGGCAGGCCAGTACGCACTCGCCACAGCCGATGCACTTGCTCTCCTCCTTGACCGCCTTGCCATGCTTGATGGCGATGCATGCCTTGATGCAGGCGCCGCAGCCGATGCAGCGCTCGGCATTGAAGTGGATTTTGGCGATGCCGAGGATGCCGAAGTCGGCCATGTTGGCCTTGGCGCAGTCGTTGGGACAGCCGGCGATCACCATCTTGAGGTGATAGGGGTTGGGGTAGAGGTGTTTCTCCATCCGCTGAGCCAGCCCGGTGCAGTCGATATTGCCCTTCTGGCAGATGGTGTTGCCCTGACAGGCGACGATGTTGCGCCCGCCGATGGTCTGGTAACCGGCTGTGGTGTCCTCTACCTCGATGCCGCAGGTCTCCACCTCGATCTCCTTGATAAAGGGTTCGAGGGCGGCGTTGACCTTGTCCATGTCCTGATATTTGATGCCGGGCATCGCCAGCTTCTGGCGGGTGGTGAGGTGGATCAGGCCGTTGCCGTACTGTTCGGCGATCTGCTGGGCCACCGCCAGCAGGTGGGCGGGCATGATCCCGCCGGGAATGCGTACGCTGATCATCGCTTCGCCGCGCACCTTGGAGAGGCGGTATTCGTTCTTGGCGCGGGCCTTGATGATGTCGATATCGAGACTCATGGTGTTCTCCCTCAGTCGATCAGATGCTGGGCCTGGTCAAAACGAAAGACCGGTCCATCCACGCAGATATAGGTGTCGCCCATCCGGCAGTGGCCGCATTTGCCCACGGCGCAGGCCATGCGGCGTTCGTAGTCGACCCAGATGCGATCCTTGGGGATGCCCCGTTCGAGGAAGGCGAGCACCACGAAACGGATCATGATGGGGGGGCCGACCACGATCACCTGGATATCCTCCTTGTCAGCGAGATCCAGCTGGTCGATGTAGTCGGTAACCCGGCCGATGCGAAACTGCTCGCTCTCCTTGCCCTCGTCCAGGGTGACGATGAGGTTCTGCTGCTCGGCCCAGAGCGGCATCTCGTGGCAATAGAGCACCGCCTGCTCGTTCTTGAAGCCGAGGATCATGTCGAGGGATTTCACCTGTTCCGGATGTTTGCTGAAGCGGCGCAGCAGCCCCTTGACCGGCGCGACGCCGGTGCCGCCCGCTACCACGATGAGGTGCTGGTTGTGGTAGGTCTCCAGCGGATAGCCGTTGCCGTGGACGCCGCGCATCCACACCTTGTCGCCCACATCGAGGGCAAACAGCGCATCGGTCACCTTGCCGACCTTGCGGATCAACAGATCCACATAGCCATCGCCATAGTCGGAGACCGAGATGGGCGCTTCGCCGACGGTGGGCAGGGAGATCTCCACAAACTGGCCGTAGTGGACATCAAAGTCGCGGGAGACCCGAAAGTTCCACTCAAGCTCGGTGTGGCGCTCGATGGCCAGAATGGTGTAGGCCTTGGGCAGCAGGCGGTTTTCGACCACGCCCTGCTGCGGTTCTGCTGTTGCGGTTTGCTGGCACTGGCACATATCAGTTCGCCCCCTGCGCGTTGTCGGCTGCGATGGTCTGTTCGACCACATCGGTCATCTTGTTGATGATGTTGCTAAAGGAGATGTAGTGAGGGCAGCGATCGTCGCAGCGGCCGCAGCCAACGCACATGTGCTCCTCCCCCTGACGGGCCTTGTAGTCGTTGACCTTGTGCAGGGCGCGATAACGCAGGCGCTCGCCATGCTTGGCGCGAAAACCGTGGCCACCGGCCATGTCGCTGAAGCCATCCACCATGCAGCTGGCCCACTGGCGACGGCGCTCACCCTGCTTGGGGTTCTCCGCATAAGTGAGGTCGTGCACGCTGTAGCAGCTGCAGGTCGGGCAGGAGGTGGTACAGCGGCCGCAGCCGATGCAGCGGCTGTCGTACTCGGCCCAGACCGGATGAGCGGTGAGGATCTGGCGGATCCGCTGGGGGTCGTCACAGACGCTGTCCGGGGTGCGTACCTTGACCGGGTTGCTCTGGACAAATTCCGGGGTGAAGTCATCGGATTCACCCAGTTCGGCAAAGTAGCCGAGCAGCTCGGGATCCTTCACCTCGATGCGGGCACCCTCATCGCTCAGACGAATGGCGGCGGCGTAGTCCCGGGTCTCGTTGCTGCCCATGGAAACGCAGAAGCAGTTCTCGAAGCTCTCGCTGCACTCCAGCAGTACCAGCTTGAGCTTGCTGCGCAGCCGGGCGTAGTAGACGTCGCTGTTCTGGCCATTTTTCAGGTAGACCTGATCCAGCCTGCGCAGGGCGTGGATATCACAGCTGCGCAAGAACAGCAGGGTGGGCTTGGCCTCCACCTTGGATTCGCGCAGCTCCAGATTGTCGAAGTGGAACAGGGTCTGGGTGATGGGGAGCACCACCTCTTTCGGGGAGAAGTGGGACTTCTCCTGCCACACCAGATCGGCCGGATGGCGGATGTTGTGGTAGGTGACGTTGTCGGTGTCGGAGAAGCGGCCACCCCGATATTCGGCCGCGGGCGCCATGATCCGGTAATCGGGCAGCAGCCGCTCGAACAGCTGCGCCAGCGCGGGATGGGTGAGAAGAAACGACATAAATAAACACCTTGTATGAGGGTGAGATGCCCTGGCATAGGGATGAGGAGCGGGCCGGTCAGGATGTCTGGCATCGGTTCTGGCCGCGCTTGCCTCGCCACGGTCTGTTTTTATGACTCATGTTGCTCAACTGACCCGATTGTTATTGTGTTGGCGGCGCGTGCGTCGCGGCAGGTCGGGTCATGCCTGTAAAACCCTTATCAATTGAGCAGGGCGGCCTGATAGCCTGCGCACTTGCCCATCACGTATCCCATCTCCAGCTTGTTGATATCGCGGGTAAAACGGGAAACGGGGAAGTAGTCAGCCGGGGCGATCACCTCGATCTGGCAGTCCTCCGGCGGATTGGCGATAAAATCGAGCGCCTCGTTGTAGCTGCGATCCCGCTGCTCCAGCGCCTGTGCCAGCGCGGGGCGGGTCTTGAGCAGAGTGCGGATCATCCAGGGGAAGGGCATCGGCTTGAGCCGATAGCCAAGGGGCTCGGAGAGGATCACCGTCAGGTGACGGGCTCCGCGGCGGTAGGCTTCGATCACCGGTATGGAGTCGGCCACCCCGCCATCTGTCATCGGTACCCCGTGCACCTCCGGGTATTCATGGGAGGCGAGGGGAATGGCGCAGCTGGCGGGCAGCACCTCGTTCATGTTCTCCGGCTTGACCCGGATGTACTCCGCCTTGCCGGTCAGGGTATTGGTCACCACTGCATAGAAGGGGATGCCGGTCTCCCGGTAGGCGTGAATGTCGAGGGGATACTTGCTGCAGCTGGTGTTCCACAGCCAGTGGATATCCACCAGATTGCCCCCCTTGGCAAAGCGCAGGGGATCCATAAACTGCTGGCTGCACGCCAGTTTGGTCAGGATCTCGTGGCTGCGGCCATGCTGGCTGGCGAGATAAGCCAGCAAGTTGGTGGCCCCCGCCGAGACGCCGATGGCGAAGTCAAAGGGGCGATAGTCATGCTCGATAAACGCATCCAGCACGCCGCTGGCAAATATGCCGCGCATGGCGCCGCCTTCTACAACCAATGCGCTGGGGGATGCGTTTTTGTTCATGACAGGCACCTCATTGATAAGTCAGAGAGAAAAAGTGGGAAAGAGAACGTTCGGGCTGTCAGGCCGACCATTCTGACAACCAACCGGGGTTGGCCATCGCGATGAGGTCATTCTAGGAAGGGGATGGTGTTTAGAATATCTGTTAATAATGAATCAAGAGTTTTGTATTTCTAAACGATCGTAATAAACCCGTTGTGATCAAAGGGATTGTGTAGGAGTCTCAACGACTCTGTGATGGCTGGATATTGGCAAGGATGAGTGTGTCATGACGTTATTGGTTCCCCCGCTGCTCCGACGTGGCGATACCATCGCTTTTTTCTCCCCCTCCAGCGCGGCGACCGCCTGGGCTCCGCAGCGTTTTGCCCGCGCAAAAGCCTTTCTTGAGGGGCAGGGCTTTAGGCTCAAGGCGGGCAGCCTCACCGGCCAGCAGGATCACTGGCGCTCCGGCTCCATCGCCGCGCGGGCCGAGGAGCTCAACGCCCTTATTCGCGACCCCGAAGTGCGCTGCATCATGTCGGTGATTGGCGGCAGCAACTCCAACTCCCTGCTGCCCTACCTCGATTTTGAGGCGCTGAGGCGCGACCCCAAAATCATCGTCGGCTATTCCGACGTGACGGCGCTGCTGCTCGGTATTTATGCCCAAACAGGCTTGGTTACCTTCTATGGCCCGGCGCTGGTGGCCTCCTTTGGCGAGTTGCCGCCGCTGGCGGATGAGACGCTGGCCAGTTTTTTACAGATTGCGTTGGCCGACGAAGCTGGCGTCCCCTGCACGCTGCCCACCCCGGTGCAATGGAGTGATGAACGGCTGGACTGGGAGAATCAGACCCGGGCCAAGCAGTGCCAGCCCAATTGGCTGATCTCGGTGGGTTCAGGTCGGGTTGAGGGACGACTGATTGGCGGCAACCTCAACACCATGGCGGGGATCTGGGGCTCCCCCTATATGCCGCCCATCGAGCGCGGCGACATTCTGCTGCTGGAGGACAGCCTGAAATCAGCCGAGACGGTGGAGCGCTCCTTTGCCCATCTCAAGCTGTGCGGGGTGTTTGAGCGGATCGGCGCCCTTATCCTTGGCAAGCACGAGCTGTTCAACGATCAGGGCAGCGGCAAACGCCCTCTCGATATCCTGCTGGAGGTGGTGGGGGAGCCGGATTTCCCCATTCTGGCGGAGTTTGATTGCGCCCATACCCACCCCATGCTGACGTTGCCGCTGGGTATCGAGGTGGAGCTCGATCTCGACCGCCAGCAGCTCACCTTGCTGGATCCCTGGTGGGATGACTGTTGAGGCTATGTTGCCAAGGGAGATGAAGCACACATGCTATGTGCTGAAGAGGATTGATGAATGCTCGACACCGCCCATCAAGGGTAGTTTGCGGCAACAAGCGCGACTCGGGAGCGCGCTTGTTGCCATTGGCTGGATTACCAGCGGTAGGTTTTCAGCAAGGCCTCCAGTTTTTGACACTGCTCGACCAGCTGGATACTGGCGAGGTTGGCGGCATGGGCCTGACCCAGAGTGTCATTTGACGTATTGCGAATGTCGCTGACCGCGTGATCCACTTCGCTGCAGACCCTGTCCTGCTCTTCTGCTGATTGTGCCATCTGGGCGTTGAGGTCATTGATGCTGGCGATGCGTCCAATGATGTTTTGCATGGCCGCCAAGGTCGCCTCTGTCTTGCTGATGCTCTCACCGGCTTTGCTTTTTGCATCCCCGATCACCACAACGGCGCTTTGGGCCTCGTTTTGCAGGGCGGCGATCATCTGGGAGATCTCCTCGCTGGCGGCACGGCTACGGTTGGAGAGGGCCCGCACTTCATCGGCTACCACCGCAAAGCCACGGCCTTGCTCGCCGGCCCTGGCCGCTTCAATGGCGGCGTTGAGGGCCAGCAGGTTGGTCTGATCGGCAATCCCCTTGATCACCTCGAGCACACCGTCAACCGCAAGACAGCGGCTGTCGAGTTGCTGGATCACCTGATCCACCCGATCGATCTCTGCCGACATCTCGCCCATGTCAGTGATGGAGTGCTGGGCGAGGCGGCTGGTGTCAGCGGCATCCTGATTGGTGAGGGCGGAGAGCTCGGCGCTGTGACGGGCATGTTCGCGCACCTCATGAGAGCTGGCGGCCAGTTCGCTGACGGCGGCGGCGACCTGGGTGGTCATCCCCTCTTGCTGGCGGGCCGAGTTTTCGGTCTGGGTCGCCACCTGACGGATCTGGTTTGACTCCTGATAGAGCTGGTGGGTTGCCCCTTCCACCTCCTGCAGGCTGTGGCGGAAGCCCTGCACCATGTCATTGACGGCGCGGGTCATCTGGCCCAGTTCATCCCGGCTGTGATTGACCAGGGGGAGGGCTAGATCGCGCTCTTTGGCCATCCGGATCATGGTGAGCTGCAGCTGGCGCAGGGGGTGTTTCACGTAGCGTTGCAATACCCACCAGAGCAAGCCGAAGCCGAGACTGAAGACGGCGGCCAGGCTGCCGCTCAGGATCAGGTTGTTGTGGCGGATCTCGCCAAAGGTGTGGCTGAGGTCATAACTGATCCGCACTGCCCCCATCACGGTCCCCTCATTGACCTGGTGACAGGTGAGGCACTGGGTGCCGCGATACTCCTTGTAGGCTTTGAACGGTTTGATCAGGGTGAGCCGGTTGCCCTGCTGCTCCAGAATGGCTTCGCCCTGATTGATGGCTCGCTCATCGAGGGGATCCTGCGCTTTCTGATCCGGGTGACCCGGGCCAAACAGGTTGCTGACGGCGGGGGCGCGTACCAGACGGGCTTCAACGATGCCCGCTTCACTCTTGAGTTTGGTCTGCACTATCTGCCGGTTGGCCATGCCACCTGTCATCATCAGCACGTTCACCTGATCCATATAGGTGTTTGCCATGCTCTCAACTTTCTCCTCTGCCAGCCGGATGGCGAGATCCCGTTGCAGCCAGGCGGAGAGTTCGAAGCAGAGGCCAAAGGTGGTGCTGATGACCAGCGCAAGAGGGAGGAATATTTTCCAGTTCAAGGAGAGGTTATGCATTTTGGGCAAGTTCCATGCGCTTGGTGTTGTTATGTGATCCCGTATCATCTTGATCGTAGACGAAGAAACGGCGGGAGATGGTTCTCTATCGGCACACGATAACCACTCTTGAGTAAATAATCTGTTAAGCAGATCGGTAATGCAGGTTGCCAAAATGCCTTTCGGGAGGGGCGCTGCTCCTCGGGTTGATCCAGAACAAATCGCCGGTAACGATAATCGTTATCATTGTCATTATTTGCTGATAATAGTGACCATCATGAATCTGACCCCTTCCATGACCGGCATTGCCACGCCGGATCCCCTCAAGTTTGCTTTTAGCGCCAAGACCTCGGCTCACGCCAGTCGGGGAGGGATGCGCCCTTTCCCGCTGGATGAGGCTGGCTGGCAGAGCTGGTGGCAGCGAGAGAGTGAAGCTGAGGAGCGCGCCCTCTACATCCACATTCCGTTTTGCCGAAAGCGCTGCAGCTTCTGCAATTTCTTTGAAAATGGCGCCAATCCGGCGCGGATAAACCGCTATGTCAACGCCCTCTGCGTCTCACTTGCGCAGGCGGCTGACACCCCGCTGGCGCAGAGCATGCCGTTTTCAGCCGTCTATGTGGGGGGCGGTACGCCGACCGACATGAGCGCCGACGAGTTGGCCATGCTGGCTGCAGTGATCCGCCGTTTTCCGTTGTCGGCCGATGCCGAGGTGACGCTGGAGGGGCGGCTCAACGGCTTTGATGATGAGAAATGGCAGGTGGCGCTGGCCGGGGGCTTCAACCGCTTCTCATTCGGGGTGCAGAGCTTTGATTCCTGGGTGCGTCAGCAGGCGGCCCGTTTCGATGACAGGGAGACGCTGCTGACCCGTCTGGGTGAGCTGACCCGGGATGATGCGGCTGTGATCGTGGCGGATCTCATCTTTGGTCTGCCCGGTCAGGATGATGCCGTGTGGCAGCAGGATATCCGCGATGTAATGGCGAGCGGTGTACACGGGGTCGATCTCTACCAGCTCATCGCCATGCAGGGCACCAATCTGGAGCGGGCGCAGGAGAAGGGCACCCTGGATTGGCTCGCCGATGGCCAGCAGCGGGCGGCCATGTATGCCTATGGCGGGGCGCAACTGGAAGCTCACGGCTGGGAGCGTCTCTCTTGCAGCCACTGGCGGCGCAGCCCGGCCGAGCAGAGTCGTTATAACCAGATGGCCAAGCGCGGTGCGGAGATCCTCCCCTTTGGTGCCGGGGCAGGGGGCAGCATTCTTGGCCACGGCTTGATGTATGGGCGGGATCTGGCCCCCTGGCACGACGCGCTGGCCAGTGGCAAGCGGGCGCCCGGGATGGTGATGGGGCGCAATCCCAATGCAAGGATGGACGGTCTGCTGCGTGGCGCCCTCGACAGCGGTATGCTGGCGCTGGATCGTCTGCCAACGCCTTTGCTGACCCATCTGATGCCGCTTTTTGCCGCCTGGCAGCAGCACGGGCTGGCCGAGATCGAGAACGCACGGTTGCAACTCACCCTCGCCGGCCGCTTCTGGAACGTCAATATGCAGGCTGGCTTGTTCGAGTTTTTGCAGCTCAATCCGCTCGATGGTTCTGCGCCGCCCAGCCATGGTACTGCCGCGGTACGCCATTCGCTGGTTTGAGCCCGAGCGGAGCATTTGCAAGGAGCACTTGCACGGCTCAGTGCGATCCATAACGAAAGAGGGAGCCTTGCAGGCTCCCTCTTTTGGCTTGGCAGTTAGCGTCGCGCGAGCTTACTCGTCGCTGCTCTCCTGATAGCTGTCGCGCATTGCTTTGGGCAAGCGGCGCATTGGCGCAAAGCCGATATCCTCGCCCACCACTTCCCGCTTGCGGGACTTGTTTTGAGGAGACTGGGCGGGATTTTTGCTGGCATCACCTTTGGCTTTGCCCTTGCCCGCGGCAGGCTTGCCCTTGGCATTGCTGCTCTTGGCGTTGGCATGGCCGCGAGCCCGAGGCGGGTTCTGCACCGGCTTGCTGCCCGGCAGAGTCTGGCGACTCGGCTTGCCGCTGGGCTCATACCCTTCCAAGATTTCCACGGTCAGGGATTGGCCGATCAGGGCTTCGATCGCCTTGAGCTGACCCAGCTCGTCCTGGCTGACCAGCGAGATGGCCTCGCCGCCACGACCGGCGCGGCCGGTACGGCCGATACGGTGGATGTAATCCTCCGCCATCTGGGGCAGTTCGAAGTTGATCACGTAGGGCAGTTGATCGATGTCCAGACCGCGGGCGGCGATATCGGTCGCCACCAGCACCCGCACCTCGCCACTGCGAAAATCGGCCAGCGCCCGGTTGCGGGCACCCTGGCTCTTGTCACCGTGGATCGCCACGGTATTGAGGCCATCTTTTTGCATCTGCTGGGCGAGGCGGTCGGCGATCTGCTTGGTGCGAACAAACACCAGTACCCGCTGCCAGTTGCCACGGCCAATCATGTGGGAGAGCAGCTCGCGGCGGCGTTCCCGATCCACCTGAATAATGCGTTGGGTCACCTGCTCGGCAGCAGTATTGCTGGGATCCACCTCGATGAGTGTAGGGTCGTTCAGCAGGTCATCCGCCAGCGCCTTGATGTCGTTTGAGAAGGTGGCAGAGAAGAGCAGGGTTTGCCGCTCTGCAGGCAGCGCCTTCATGATGCGGCGGATGTCGACGATAAAGCCCATGTCGAGCATGCGATCCGCTTCATCCAGCACCAGTACTTCCAGCTGGCTCAGGGTCAGGGCGCCTTGGGTCAGCAGATCCAGCAGACGGCCCGGGGTGGCGACCAGAATGTCCACACCCAGCTTGATGGCGTCCAGATTGGGCTTGATGCTGACACCGCCATAGGCGATCAGAGTCTTGAATGGCAGGTGGTGGGCATACTTGATGATGCTCTCGCCCACCTGTGCCGCCAGTTCGCGGGTCGGGGTCAGTACCAGTGCGCGTACTTGACGACGGCCACGACCGTGGTTGGCCAGCAGACGCTGCAACATCGGCAGGGTGAAACCGGCCGTTTTGCCTGTGCCTGTCTGAGCGCCGCCGAGCACATCCTGACCGGCCAGAATGGCCGGAATCGCTTGCTGCTGGATGGGGGTTGGCTGTTCGTAACCCAGCTCCTTGACGGCCCGCAGAATATGCGGAGACAGACCCAGTTCGTTGAATGACATGTTCGAGAGAAACTCCTGAGATGAGCCTTTGGCTCAACGGGCAGCCAGCGTGTTGGGGCCAGCCACGATATGGAAAAGATAGTGGGGCCGTAATATAGCAAAAGAGCGGCCGCTGCGCAGTAGCTGTCGCACCGGCCGCCATACAATCGTTCAACGCAGTGGCGTAAAACGGTGCGGGAGCATCAGAGCATCTCGCGGATCTGCTCGGCCAGACTCTCCGGTTTGGCCTGGGGGGCGAAACGCTCTACCACATTGCCATCGCGGTCGATCAGGAACTTGGTGAAGTTCCATTTGACATTCTCCAGCCCAAGAAAGCCCGGTTTCTGTTGCTTGAGCCACTGGTAGAAGGGGTGGGCATGCTCACCGTTGACATCGCACTTGGCCATGATGGGGAAGGTGACCGGATAGTCGAGGGAGCAGAAGCGGGCGATCTCGTCCGCATCCCCCGGCTCCTGATTGCCAAACTGGTTGCAGGGGAAGCCCAAAATCACCAGCCCCTTGGGGCCGAGCTCCCGATAGAGCGTTTCCAGCCCTTCATATTGGGGAGTAAAGCCGCAGCGACTGGCCACATTGACCACCAGCACCACCTTGCCCGCCAGTTGAGTCAGCGGGTAGGGGGTACCATCCAGTCGTTGCAAAGTGAGATCGGGCAGAGGCATAAGAAGCTCCTTTCGTGGGTGATGCGCGGGTTGTGCCGTGAGTGGTTCGGTCGGTGACAGAGACAAGCGCCGGATGAACAGCAACATGGCGATGCGGATACGGTATCGGCTGGCTCTTGGTACCGCAAGGAGGCCGCGGCGCCTCCTCGTCCCGATTGCAAGGGTCATCACAGTTTCGACAACCAATACGCTCCTTGGCAGAGCGGGATCACAACTGGCGACAAAAATGCGGGGAGGCGGGCAGCAACTCGCGTATTGATGTTGGGACTTCTCAAGAGAAGCAAACCGGTTTGTGACTTTGCCGGTAAGTCGCTACAAAGCGCCCTCTCTCCACTCATTGTGAGCCAATCTTGGACTATCAAGCTGCCATGGATGCCATTTACACCCGGGGATGGGTGATAGTGGATGATTTTTTGACCGCCGCCGAGGTGGATGCCCTCAAAGCCTGTTTGCCAGGCGAATGGCAACCGGCCGGGATCGGCCGTGACGCCCTGCATCAGGGCAATCCCGATATTCGCCGTGACCAGATCCACTGGCTGGAGCCCTCCCTCGGTGCGCCGGTGGCTGACTACCTCGCCCGGATGGAGTCCCTGCGTCTTGCCGCCAACCGGATGCTGATGCTGGGATTGTTCGACTACGAGGCCCACTTCGCCCGCTATCGCAGCGGGGATTTTTACGCCACCCATCGGGATGCCTTTGCCGGTCGCTCCAACCGCCGTCTTACCACCGTGTTTTACCTCAACAACGACTGGCTGCCCGAAGCGGGTGGAGTGCTGCGCATGTATGACGACAAGGAGCAGTTTCTGATGGATGTCAGCCCCAAGGGGGGGCGGCTGGTCATGTTTCTCTCCGAGGAGTTTCCCCACGAGGTACTGCCTGCCAATCAGGAGCGCTACAGTATTGCCGGCTGGTTTCGGGTCAATGGCAACGGCATGGGAAGGGTCGATCCCCCGCGCTGAGGGGCAATGTGTCCCGATTTTGACACAGGGGAGGCTTTTCACTGCAAGAAGTGGGGTCATGGGTCTCCCATCAGCTGACAAGGGTTGATCTCCCTTGCTACACTGGCGCGCACTTATGTTCGTATCTGGCTTCGTCCGGTTTTTATGGTGGTTGGCTTATCAAATGGTCATGACGAGGCCGCTTTTCCCAAGGGATCACATCTAATGAAGAACATGCATGTCTTGCTGCTGTGCGGCGGCGGTGGCTCCGAGCACGAGGTTTCTCTGCGCAGCGCCAATTTCCTCGAGCAACAACTGGGCCTTCTGCCCGGTGTCGAAGTGACCCGCGTCGAGATGTTCGCCGATCGCTGGCTCAGTGCCGATGGCCGCGAGTGCAAGCTGGGGCTCGACAAGCTGCTTTCGTTTGACAGCGTGGCCCGTCCGGTGGATTACGTGGTGCCCTGCATCCACGGCTACCCGGGTGAGACCGGCGATCTGCAATCCTTCCTCGAGCTGGCCGGATTGCCTTATCTCGGTTGCGATGCCGAGGCGAGCAAGATCTGCTTCAACAAGATCAGCACCAAGCTGTGGCTCTCCGCCATCGGCATTCCCAACACCCCGTACCTGTTCCTGACCGAGCAAAATGAGGCGGCGCTGGCTGAGGCGAAAGCGGCGCTGGCCAAATGGGGCAAGGTCTTTATCAAGGCCGCCTCCCAGGGCTCTTCCGTTGGCTGCTACTCCGCCAGCAACGAAGCGGATCTGGTGAAGGGCATTGCCGATGCCTTCGGTTACTCCGAGCAGGTTCTGATCGAGAAGGCGGTCAAGCCGCGCGAGCTGGAAGTGGCGGTTTACCAGTACGGCGACGAGCTGGTGGCCACCTATCCGGGCGAGATCTGCGTGCCGCAGGACAAGTTCTACACCTATGAAGAGAAGTACAGCAGCGCCAGCCATACCGAGACCGCACTACGTGCCGAGGGGTTGACCGAGGCTCAGGCTGACGCCATTCACGAGTACGCTCTCAAGGCGTTCCGTCAGCTGAAACTGACTCACCTCTCCCGTATCGACTTCTTCCTGACTGAGGAGGGCGAGATCCTGCTCAACGAGATCAACACCTTCCCGGGCATGACCTCCATCTCCATGTTCCCGAAACTGCTGGAGCATCACGGTCACGACTTCGCCCGCTACCTTGAGCAGATCCTGCGCAAGGCCAGCTAAGCGTGCTCTCCCGCTCGCGGGATGAAGCAGAACCCAATAAAAATCCCCGCCAATTGGCGGGGATTTTTTATGTCTTTATCAAGCGGGGCAGGCCAGCTTGAAGGGATAAACAGGCAGGGATGACTCTTCCCCGCCTGTTGCTACCTGTGGGTGTTACCGGCGGTTAGCCGCGAGCCACCCGAAAGCGCACGCTGCGGGAGTGGCACGGCGCCAGCTCGCCAAACTCGCCAGCGGCCAGTTCAAGGGGTAGGGGCTGTTCGTCCATCCGCACCGCTTGCCAGTCGTTCAGGGCGTGTTCGCAGCTCACTTTGCCACCCTCCAGTATCGCCTGCTCGTTCGGGTTATAGACCCGGATCACCAGCGCCTCTTCATCCTCGGCCTTTTTCAGGGCGCTCAGCACCGGACCGGAGGGATCCATGGCGAGCAGACTGAAGTGCAGCGGGGTGGTGAAGCTCGCCTTGTTGAGCTTCATGGCATCGAACGGGATCTTGTTGTAGCAGCGCACCGGGGTGAGGTAGCTGCGCGCCGCCTGCATCACGTTGGCGCTGATGTGATCGCCAGCAAACGCCAGCAGGCTGAAACGGCAGCTGAGCTTGCCACGCACCTGGGAGTCCGGGGTGGGCAGCTTGATGCCGGAGGGGCGACCCGGGCGCAGCAGCAGCTCCTCTTTACCAAGTACGCCGACCCCGCGCAGCAGGGTGAGTGCTAGGGTGTCACACTGCTCACCGATCACTTCAAACTCGCGCAGACCATCGCTCAGTACCGCCAGCCCCTGCTTGCCATCTTGCAGGGCGACGAAGTTCATCAGCTGCCAGACCGGAATGGGTGCCTCTTTCCACCCTTCTGCCTCCCAGTTCGCCATGGCGCTGTCGCGGGTAGGGCGGGTGATGCAGCCAAACTGGTTATCGGAAACAACTGTGTCGCTCGGGAAGGGGGTGGGGATCAGCACTCGCACCCGGTGGTCATCAGCCTGATTGTCGAGTTCCAGCTCGATGTCGATGCGCGGACTCTGATGCGCCAACGTGATGCGGCAGGTGACATCGAGGTGGCCGCTGCACTGGCGGTTGGCACGCTCGGCGAGGTTGGCAGGCAAGGCCATACGCAGTTTGAGGGTCGCGATACTCTGCCACGCTTCATGGGTGACCTCGCGGGTCACTGCAAACTCGGTGGAGTAGCGCAGCCACTCATCCCGCGATGGCGAGTAGTCATACTCGTCGCCATCATCGGAGCCCTCTTCCAGCGTGAGCACCTGATCAAAGGTGGTGCCGCGCAGCTTGTCCAGGATCTGCAAAGTGCCGTTGTCATTGAGGGCGATGCGGTAAAAATCGTTCTCCAGCAGCTCGCCGCTGGCCGTCACCGGTTGCTCCAGTCCTGACTGGTTGCCCTCGATATGGAGAGTGCAATAGCCCATGGCGGGCAGGGGATGGTAGAGCTGGATGTCGTACTCCATAAAGGGGTCGTAGTTGCCGTAGTGCACGATCTGCCTGTCCACCAGTCCCGGGTCAATCTCGCGTCTGGCGCGGATGAAGTAGGGGACCGGCTGGCCCGCTTCATCACGCAGGGCAAAGGATTGGGCGCGAATGCGGATGCTGGTGTTGACCACCTCCTGACGGGGGAAGGGCATCAGGTTGAACAGGCAGAGCTTGTCGGCCACCTGTACCCCGTCTTCACAGAGCACCACCGGCATGTTGTCGACAATCTTGCGCATGTAGAAGCGGATCAGGTTCTCGGCCATGTCGTCGGCCAGAATGAAGCGGGTCATCACCTCCTGATGCACCTTGTCGCTGCAGCAGCAGCCGATGCTGTCGTGGGCGTGGTTCTTCATGATCTCCTTCCACATCTTCTCCAACAGCCCATGGTGGTACTCGAAGCCGAGCGCCCAGGCGATGCTCGCCAGCGGTTCGAGGATGTTGACGATCTTGTTCTCGATGGCGGCGTGGGCCAGCTTGATGTCCATCCGGGTGGAGGAGATGGTGCGGTGTACCCGCATGTATTTGCCGTCGTTGAACTCCCCCTTGAGGGTGGCCAGCTGGTCGCGGCACGCCTCGATGCGCTCGAAGACCTGCTCGAAGCGGCTCATGTGGAATTCACGCTGGGGGTAGATCTCCCGCAGCTTGTCGATGATGGCGAAGATGTTCTGTTGCAGCGGCATCTGGTCGTGGCCGTTGGGCAGCAGGATATCCTTGGTCACCGAGGCCTTCTCCAGCACCTCGAAGTAGGATTCGAGCCGCTTGCGCAGGCCAGCTTCATCTTCCGGCAGGTACTTGCCGATGGCGTAGCCGAGCGGCAGCACCTGGGCGGTCACCTCGCTACCGTCGTTGCTCTGCCAGAGGAACTCGGTCTTGTCGGTACCGTGACGCTCGGAGCAGCCGCGCCAGAATATGGCACGGTCAATCCCGAAGCCGTTAAAGATGTGGGGCAGTTGGGAGGACATGCCGAACGAGTCTGGCAGGTAACCGATCTTCATCGGCTCGCCAAGGCTGAGGCAGTCGCGCATCCCGTAGAGCAGGTTGCGCAGGATGGACTCGCCGCTCACCTGCATGGTGTCGGTCTGGGTGTACCAGGGGCCGATGATGAGCTTGCCCGCTTCCACCAGCGCCTTCACCCGGGCCTTGTTCTCGGGCTGGATGGCGAAGTAATCCTCCAGCACCGCAGTCTGGCCGTCCAGCACATAGAACTTGTAGTCGGGGTCGGATTCAAGCCGCGCCAGGATCTCCGCCATGTTGTTGACCAGCAGGATGCGGGACTCCTCGGTGGTGAAGTACCACTCCCGATCCCAGTGCATGTGCGGCGTGATGTGAACTCGTGAAACTGTCATGACAATGATCCTTTGCTGACGCACGGCGGCCCTTGCCTGCCGTGCGGAAAAATAGTCTGTTGAAAAAGCGGTGGTGAAGATGAGCCTTACTCTGCGGCGACCACCTGATAGGTGCCGCGCTGCATGGCGTGACGGCGCCAGCCGATCAGCACCACAGTAGAGATAAGGGTGCCCACCAGCGCCGCACCGAGCCAGACGGCGGCCGCCATCAGGGCGCCGTGGCCGCCATCGTGGAGCAGGAACAGGGAGAAGATGCCGGCCCCCGGGGTGGAGAGACCAATCCCCATGGCTCCCACCATGGCGCCGGTGACCACCGAGCCTGCGAGGAAGGAGCCGATCACCCGGATTGGATCTTCGATGGCCATCGGAATGGCGCCCTCGGTGATCCCCGCCAGCCCCAGCAGCCAGGTCGATTTGCCGGTCTCGATCTCGAAGGTCTGGAACAGGCGCGGTGCCAGTAGGGTGGAGAAGGTGACGGTAAAGGCCGAAACCATCTTGACCGCGCCGAAGATGGCGTAGGGGCCGTAGACCCCGTTGGCCATGGCGCCGAGGCAGAAGGCGTAGGCCGCCTTGTTGACTGGGCCACCCAGGTCAAACGAGCACATAAAGCCGAGCAGGGCGCCTAGTACCAGCGCATTGGTGCCGGAGAGGCCGTTGAGCCACTCGGTGAGGCTGTTGTTGAGCCAGGCTACCGGCTGGCCGATGACAAACAGCATCAGGCTGCCCGCCACCAGAGTGCCGATCACCGGATAGAGGTAAAAGGTGAGAAAGCCGTTGAAGTTGGGGCTAAGGCGCACATGCTGCTTGACCCAGCGCATCAGGTAACCGGCGATAAGACCACCGACCACGCCACCGAGAAAACCGGAGCCAATCATGTTGGCGGCCAGTCCCGCCGCAAAGCCCGGGCCCAGCGCCGGTTTGTCTGCCAGCGAGTAGGCGGTATAGGCCGCCAGCACCGGCACCATCAGGGTGCCCAGCATGCCACCGCCCAGCTTGCGGTACATCCAGAGCCAGGAGTTCTCGGTATCAAACAGATGTTGCAGGCCGAAGATCTGGGCCAGCAGCACAGAGACGGCGAGCACGGTACCGCCCGCCACGATGAGCGGCACGGCAAAGGAGATACCGCTCAGCAGCGCCTGCTTGAGCTCGGTCTTGAGGCTCACCTTCTTGCCGGTCTGCGCGTCGCTCTGGCTGGTGTTGGGCGTCGGGGCGGTGCGACCGGCCTTGGCCGCTTCCAGCGCATCATTCAGGATCCGCTCGGCATGGCGGATGGGCTCGGCCACCGGCGTCTCGATCCGGGGGATACCGGCAAAACGCTCCTGCTCCTTGATGGCCACCTCGGCGGCGAAGATACAGGCCACCGCAGCATCGAGCGCCTCTTGCGGCAGGCGATCCTCAATGCCGTTGGCACCCTGCTTCTCGACCAGTACCCGAATACCTAGCTTGCGTCCCGCCTTTTCCAGATACTCGGCAGCCATATAGGTGTGGGCGATCCCCGCCGGGCAGGCGGTGACACAGACCACTGTGGGTTTATTTGTATCTGATTTGTCTTCTTTTTCTGGTAGCTTGCCACTATCCCCCTCACCATCAAGCAGCGCCATCAGTTGCTCGGCACTTTTGGCTGCCAGCACCGCCTCGCGGGTATCGTCATCCACCAGGGCAGTGGTGAGGGTGGTGAGCAGCTGCATGTGGGTGGAGCCCGCCTGATCGGTCGGGATCGCCAGCATGAAGATCAGGTTGACCGGCTCGGTGCCGTCGATCCCCTCCCAACCCAGCTCTTCGCTCAGGGTGGCGACGGCAAAGGCCGCTTCACGCACCGCATCGCACTTGCCGTGGGGCACCGCCAGCCCTTCGCCAAGGGCGGTAGGGCCCTGTGCCTCGCGGGCCATGACCGCGGCCAGAAAGGCGGCCTTGTCGTGCAGCTTGCCGGCCTGATCGAGCCGATCAGCCAGGGCATGAATGGCCGCATCCCGATCGGCAAACCGGGTTTGCAGCGTGATGAGATGAGGGCCGGTAAGACTGGTCAGATTCATGATGATCCTCTGTCAGGTTGGCTTGCCAGCAAGCCGTCATGGTGAAAGTGACAGCGATGCTAACAAACCGGCCGACGGATTTTTGTGAGTGGTATCATACAATTCGTTATTTGTATTGTTTTTGTATTGTTTGTTCAAGGTGATTTGTTAGGTCAAATGGGGCCGAGCCGTTTTGTCTGCCGGGCAACTGGGGTAGAATGGCGCCTCTTCCATTTATCATGGCGCAGAGCCGACGAGGTGGCCTTTCGTGTCGAAAAAACCCATGTATCGCCAGATAGCCGACACCATCCAGCAGTGGATTGCGCAAGGGGAGCTGGCCCCCGGCGATGCCCTGCCCACCGAAGCCGAGCTGCGCGAGCAGTTCGGGGTGAGCCGGGTGACGGTGCGTCAGGCCCTCAAGCAGCTGACCGAACTCAACGTCATCGAGAGCATTCAGGGCAGCGGCAGCTATGTGCGGCAGGAGAAGGTGAACTACGACATCTATCAGCTCACCAGCCTCTATGAGAAGGTGACTGATCCGGCGGCCGAGACCCACAGCGACATTCTTGCCTTCGAGGTGATCAAGGCGAGCAGCGAGCTGGCCGAGCGGCTCAATCTGCTGGAAGGGGCGCTGGTCTACTACGTCAAGCGGGTGCGCTTTATTCGCCAGATCGCGGTAACGCTGGAGGAGACCTGGATGCCGCTCGCCCTCTTCCCCGACCTCAGCTATGCGGTGATGCAGGGCTCCAAGTACCACTACATCGAAGAGGTGAAGCAGCTGGTGATCGACCGCAGCGAGCAGGAGATCATTCCGGTGCTCCCCTCGGCGCAGGTAGTGGAGGCGCTCGGTATCGATCCCGCCAAACCCATTATCGAGAAGGTTTCCCGTGGCTTCTTGCAAGATGGCACCGTGTTCGAGTTCAGTCGCAACTTCTTCAAGAGCGATGATTACAAGTTCACCCTGGTCGCCCGCCGCGCCAAGGGGTGAGCGGTCGCCAGCACCCGAGATAAAAAAGGCCACCACCGTGTTTGCGGTGGTGGCCTTTTTTTTGGCTGAATGACAGATTGGCTGGTGGTTTGATGCAGCCGACCTACTGCGCAGAGTCCTTTACGATCCCCTCGACCCGCACCTGCAGGCTCCCTTGTGCCAGGGTGGTGACGAGCTGGTCGCCGCTGCTGACCTGATCGGCGCGGCTGATGACTTCACCACGCGCAGTGCGGGTGATGGAGTAGCCGCGACCCAGGGTGGCAAGCGGGCTCACCCCGTCGAGGCGGGCGGTGAGCATGGCGAGGCGGTGGCTCGCAAGGTCTTGCCGCTTGGCAATCAGGGCATAGAGCCGCTCCTCGGCCAGTTGGTGTCGGCGCTTGCCGGCGGCCAGCAAGCGCTCCGGGCTCTTGCCCTGCAGGCGCAGCTCAAGGTTGGTGAGGCGCCGCTCTCCCTGATGCAGCCGCTGGCGCAATAGCTGTTGCAAACGGGTGGAAAGCTCGTCGAGGCGCTGGGACTGCTGCTCCAGTCGCCGCTTCGGGTCCTGATGGTCGAGCCGCTTTTGCAGCAGGATTAAATCGTGGCGGGCGGCGGTCTGCTGGCGGCTCATCGCCTGCAGCAGTCGCTGTTTAAGGTGGGCGAGGCGCTGGATGCGGGCCTGGTTGTCTGGCGCCACCAGCTCGGCAGCAGCCGACGGGGTAGGGGCGCGCAAGTCGGCGGCAAAGTCGCTGATGGTGACATCCACCTCGTGGCCCACTGCGCTCACCACAGGTATGGCGGAGTGGGCAATGGCGCGCGCCACCGCCTCTTCGTTAAAGCACCAGAGATCTTCGAGAGAGCCGCCGCCGCGCCCGACGATCAGCACATCCACCTCGGCGCGCTGGTTCGCTTTGGCGATCGCCGCGACAATCTGGCTGATGGCGGCGCTCCCCTGTACCTGGGTCGGGTAGATAAAGACCGGTAGATCCGGCGCGCGCCGTTTAAGCACCGTCAGCATATCGTGTAGGGCGGCGCCTGTGGCGGAGGTGATAAGGCCCACCGCCCGAGGTTCGCGGGGCAGCGGCCGCTTGCGGCTCTCGTCAAACAGCCCCTCGGCGCCGAGACGGCGTTTGAGCTCTTCAAAACGCAGGGCCAATACGCCGTCGCCTGCAGGCTGCATCGACTCGATGATCAGCTGGTAGTCGCCGCGCGGCTCATAGAGGGAAACCCTCGCCTGTACCAGCACCTGCATGCCATCCTGCGGGCGGAAGGCCACCCGCCGGTTGTTGCCCTTGAACATGGCGCAGCGCACTTGCGCCGACATGTCCTTGAGGGAGAAGTACCAGTGGCCGGAGCTTGGCATCGCCAGATTGGAGAGTTCGCCGGTCAGCCACACCAGCCCCAGATCCTGCTCCAGGATCATGCGCACGGCGCTGTTGAGGCGGGTGACGGTAAAGACCTGCTGTTGCCTGTTTTGGCCGGATTCGTTGCGATAGTTCAAGGCGGTTCCTGCGCACGGTTCCTCGCCAGCGAAGGCGGAGGAGAGAAACAATGTCGCCATCTTACCCCACTTCACCTCGTCCGCCGAGTCAATGGATCAGGTTGGTCACTCCTCCCTGCAAATCGGTGTTGCATGGAAATGAAAGCGCTATCAATCACATACAGCCAATAGCGAAGTCGATGGTGGTCACATTTTGCGCGCATTCGCCATGAATTGGTTATGGGGAACTCTAGACTGATCGGGCTCATCCGAAGGCGGGACTGTAGCGGATGGGGGAATGCCGGGGCACACCGGCATCACACACAAAACAATGAAAATAAAGGACTATCAATGGCTAGATGGATACTCGCGGCCGGATTGTTGGGAACCCTGATCACGGCGCCGACGTCGGCGGCGGAGTGGTTCTTCCGGGGCACCGCGAATGGATGGGCGGCGACCGCCATGACGTCGACGGACGGCGTCAATTTTGATACCTGCCAGCGCTTCGTGAGCGGGGATGCCAGCGGCGGCCCGCGCTTTAAGATAGACAGGTACGGCAACTGGCAGCAGAGCTACCCGGCGGCCGACTACGGGGTCAATGCCAACACGGCGTACCAGATCCGCATCAACGCCAGCACTCAGGCGGTGAGCGCGACGGCGGTGGCCAGTTGCGAGGCCTCGGGGTTTGCCAGCACCTTGCCGCAGCTCAACGTACGCGGCACCTTCAACGGCTGGGCCAGCCTCCCCATGACTCTGGTAGGGGATCACCTGTGGCAGGTGGAAGCCTACATGGATGGCAAGGCGAGCCAGCGCCTCAAGTTTGATCAGGCTGGCGACTGGGCCGTCAACTTTGGCGACAGCAACGGCGACGGCGTGCTTGAGAAAAGTGGCGGCGACATCTTCTGGAGCGCCGTGGGTACGGTGCGCATCCAGGTCAACGACCAGACCCTGGTCTACAGCATCACCCCCCTTGGGGATGACAACCAGCCGCCGCTCGCGGTCATCACCCCGGGGGGCACGGTGAATGTGACCCAGGGGGCGTCACTGACCTTGAGCGGCAGCGACTCTACGGATCCCGACGGCCAGATCACGAGCTATCTGTGGAGCAGCGGCGAGACCACGGAGAGCATCGTCGTCAGCACCACCCAGACCGGCACCTTCACCTATGGCCTCACGGTCACCGACGATCAGGGCGCCAAGGGCAGCAGCAGCGTGAGCGTGGTGGTCGGGGCAGGACAGAGCAGCGACAGCTGGTACTTCCGGGGCACGACCAACAACTGGGGACTCACCCCCATGACCAGCGAGGATGGCACCACCTTCTGCACCGAGCAGGCCTTTGGCAGCAACAACCCCCGCTTCAAGATTGATCACAAGGGGGATTGGACCGAGGCGTATCCGGCCCAGGATTACCTGGTCAGCGCCAACACCCGCTATCGCATCTGCTTTGACAGCCTTCGCAAGGCCATCGAGGTGGAGACGCTGGCCGGGGCCGATCTGCAGGCCCCCACGGTGACGGTCACCCCGGCCCCGGGGAGTTATCTGGACAACCAGTCCATCACCCTGGGGGTGAGCGACGATCAGGACAGCGCCCCCGCCGTGCATTTCACCACGGACGGCAGCCAGCCCACCACGGCGTCGGCCCGCTATGCAGGCCAGCCCCTGGTGGCGAGCGACAAGGGGAGCGGCACCGATCTGGTGATCCGCACCCTTGCCATTGACGCCAGCGGCAATCAGCGCGAGCAGCGCTTCGAGTACCGTATCGGCGAGCAGGGGGTGGCGAGCGGCGATTTTCGTGCCGAGAGCATCTACTTCCTGCTGACCGCCCGCTTCTATGATGGCGATGCCAGCAACAACTACCATAACCGGGATCGCTACAAGGCGGGGGATCCCCATTGGCGCGGCGACTTCAAGGGCTTGATCGCCAAGCTCGACTACATCAAGGATCTCGGCTTCACCGCCATCTGGGTGACGCCACCGGTGGAGAATCGCTCCGGCCTAGACTACCACGGCTACCACGCCTACGACTTCTACCGGGTCGATCCCCGTCTGGAGTCGCCGGGGGCGGGTTACCGGGAGTTCATCCAGGCGACCCACGCCAAGGGGCTCAAGGTGATCCAGGATGTGGTGCTCAACCACTCGAGCCAGTACGGCCTGCGCGGCAAGACCTGGATCGATCGCCTGCCCGTCAAATACTACGTACCGGCGGGGTCGAGCCAGGGGCTCATCAACAACGGCCCCTATCAGGGCAACCTCGGGGACTACGCTAGCGCCAACCGCTGTGACGACGACAACCCGGTGGCTCCCGACTGGTACAAGGCCCGCTGCCAGTCCGATCCGGCGGGCACCCAGCCTCTGGTGGACCCCAAGACAGGCGCCACCGTGCCGAGTGCTGGCTACAACCCCAACCGCTTCTTCGGCATCGACGCCCAGACCCTGGATCCCGCCTGGTATCACCTGGACGGTTTCATGTCAGGCGGTGACTGGGAGAGCCCGCTCGCCCTGCAGCGCAAACACATGGCGGGGGATTGCATCGATCTCGCCACCGGCAACCAGAACGTCAAGGACTACCTCAACGGCGCCATCCGCCAGTACCTCGACATGGGGGTTGACGCCATTCGCATCGATACCTTGAAGCACATCGAGCGGGACGAGCTGCTGACCTATGTCCACGACTGGCAGGCCCACAAGCCGGGGTTGTTCGTCTTTGGCGAGAACCTGGTCAAGGGCACCGGCTGGGGCTCTGAGCTGGCCAACGACAATGCCTCGGCGGTGATCCGTCCCTGGTGGTATACCCGCACCACGCCGAACCCGGCGGATCCCCGGGCAGGGGGCGATTCCGGCCTCTCTGTGCTGGACTTCTCCCTCTTCTCCACCTTCCGTGACAACGTCACCCGGGGGAGCTTTGGCGGGGTGGGCGGGATCTTTGCCATGGACTGGGTCTATGGGGATGCCACCAAGCTCATCACCTTCTTCCAGAACCATGACGTGGGGCCGGACAACGACTTCAAGTACCGCTACGGCGGGGAAGAGGGCAATGCGGCCATGACCTACAACCTGCTCTGGACGGCACGGGGCATCCCGACCCTCTACTACGGGGAGGAGGTGATGTTCCAGGCGGGCAAGCCTCAGGATATCGACGGGGCCACCATGACGGTGGATCAGACTGGTCGTGCCTACTACGGGGAGGTGCTGGACAACCCGGCCACTCCGAGCCACCCGCTCTACCAGCACATCAAGCGCCTGAACCAGATCCGCAAGGCGGTGCCAGCCCTGCAGAAGGCGCCCATGAGCCAGGTGAACGAGTGGGGCAGCGGCATCAGCTTCGTGCGTGACCTGAGCGCTCAAGGCAGCTACGCTGCCGTGGGCCTCGCGGCCAGTTCGGCCCAGCAAATAAACCTGAGTGGCCTGAAGAACGGCACCTATACGGATGCGGTGACCGGCGCGAGTCAGAACGTCAGCAACGGCAGTCTGAGCTTTGCGGTGCCCGCCTATTCGGCACGGGTCTGGGTACTGAACGGCCCGGGCAAGGTGGGCGTTGACGGTAAATATCTCAAATAAGGAAAGCCTGTCACAGTGTGCAGCGAGTCGGCCTTGGGGCCGACTTTTTTATGCCGCATATCAAGGGATCGAGGGAGATGGACCAGACGGGGAAGGCAATAAGCAGTAGCGTCGACATCGCTTGGGAGCAAGCGGCATCCGAGGGTGGCTTGCTCTGTTATGGTGCTTTCGCCCCAAAGTGGTGCGCATCATCGACATTGGCAGCAGGAACCCACCTTGGAGAAATATGCCGTATCCACCCTATGCCCCTCCTGTGACGAGCATGATTCATGCTGCCATGTGGCACCATATCAACATGATCCACTTAATAACGGGCTTTAAAAGGGGAGATGGTGAGCTGCCTTCAGTGTGGCTGGTCAAACATGCTGATGCAGCCTGATGTTTGTCCCATGAATGGGTGTGTTGCTCCTGTCATAGGCAGAATGTCGGAATTTAAATTTGATTTTTCAGCTTATCCTGGATGCTTGTGTTGATTGGCGCTTTTTTTGCTGAGTCTTGTGATGTCGGCAGGGGGACCGGCAGGGGAAATGGCCAGGGCGCCCGAGTATGCCGACCCCTTCGGCCCAGTGACTGGTGCCCTGATGTCACAGCAAACATGGAGAGGAGTCATATGGAGAGTGAAATGACCATGTCGCCCGTGCCGGCGACCAAAGCCCTGGCCCACACCCTCAAGGACGATGTTTATGGCATGGTGCTCGGGGTCATGTTTATCGCGGTCGGTCTCAACCTGCTCAAGTGTTCCGGCATGATCACCGGTGGCATCGCGGGCATCGCCCTGCTGCTCGCCCATGTCAGCAGTTTGCCCATCGGGGTTCTGTTCTTCATGGTCAACATGCCCTTCATGGTGTTTTGTTACTTCACCATGGGGCGCGCCTTTACCATCAAGACGCTGATCGTCAACGTTACCCTCTCGGCGGCCACCCAGGCGGTACCGCTGCTGCTGACGGTGAGCTATGTCCACCCACTGTTTGCCGCCTTGGTAGGGGGGACCTTTCTCGGCATGGGGGTGTTGTCTCTGGCGCGCCACAATGCCTCCGTAGGTGGCACCGGGGTGGTAACGCTCTGGCTGCAACGGCGCGTTGGCATCAACGCGGGAAAGAGCCAGATGGTGCTTGATGTGCTGGTGTTTGCACTCTCCCTGCTCACCTTGCCACTGCCCTTGCTGCTCTGGTCCACCCTGAGTGCGCTGGCGATGAACGCCATGCTGATGAATTGGCACAAGCCAGGTCGCTATCAGGGAAACTGAACACCCGGCTGCACATAATTGGATCATTGAAAATGCTGTTCCGGGAGGTTGGAGGGAGAAAGGGGCTCAACGACAAAAAAGATCATCTTGTCGTGAAAAAAGGCATGATTACAGCTGAATTTATTAGTTTTTTGCGCCGTTGGCCGCCTAAAAGAGGGCTATGCCATAAAAAATTCAAAAAACTTCTTTACCAGTGACCAATGCGTGAGTAAACTTCGTCGGCAATATTTTACACCCCCACTTCCTCAACGGTGAGATATTGCCATGCTCAGGATTGCCAAAGAAGCGTTAACCTTCGACGATGTACTGTTGGTTCCCGCCCACTCCGAAGTTCTTCCCAATACTGCCGATCTGCGTACCAAGTTGACCTCCGCCATCAGCTTGAACATCCCGATGATCTCCGCTGCCATGGATACAGTGACCGAAGCCCGTCTGGCTATCGCACTGGCCCAGGAAGGCGGTATCGGCTTTATCCACAAGAACATGTCCATCGAGCAGCAGGCTGCTGAAGTGCGCAAGGTCAAGAAGTACGAGAGCGGCGTGGTCACCGACCCCGTCACCGTGCGCCCTGACATGACCATCGCCCAAATCAAGGAGCTGAGCCACAAGAATGGCTTCGCCGGTTACCCCGTGGTGACTGACGGCAATCAGCTGGTCGGTATCATCACCGGCCGTGACGTGCGCTTCGTGATTGACCTCTCCCAGACCGTTGAACAGATCATGACCCAGAAAGATCGTCTGGTCACCGTGCGTGAAGGGGCCCCTCGCGAAGAGGTGGTTGCCCTGATGCAAAAGCACCGTATCGAAAAAGTGCTGGTGGTGAACGGCGACTTCAAACTCAAGGGCATGATCACCGTTAAAGATTTCCAGAAAGCCGAGCGCAAGCCCCACGCCTGTAAAGATGACAAGGGTCGTCTGCGGGTCGGTGCTGCGGTTGGTGCCGGTGCCGGCAACGAAGAGCGCGTCGCTGCGCTGGTAGAAGCCGGTGTAGACGTGCTGCTGATCGACTCCTCCCACGGCCACTCCCAGGGCGTGCTGGATCGTATCAAGGCCACTCGTGACGCCTATCCGGATCTGCAGATCATCGGTGGCAACGTCGCGACCGCCGCGGGCGCCAAGGCGCTGGCTGCTGCTGGTGTCAACGCCGTCAAGGTCGGTATCGGCCCGGGCTCCATCTGTACTACCCGTATCGTGACCGGCGTGGGTGTGCCCCAGATCACCGCCATCTCCGACGCCGTTGACGCGCTGGAAGGCACCGGTATTCCGGTGATTGCCGATGGCGGCATCCGCTTCTCCGGCGACATCGCCAAGGCCATTGCCGCGGGCGCCAGCTGCGTCATGGTCGGCTCCATGTTCGCCGGTACTGAAGAAGCGCCGGGCGAGATCGAGCTCTATCAGGGTCGCTCCTTCAAATCCTACCGTGGTATGGGTTCTCTGGGCGCTATGTCCAAAGGCTCCAGCGATCGCTACTTCCAGACCGACAATGCCGCCGACAAGCTGGTACCGGAAGGTATCGAAGGTCGCGTGCCGTACAAGGGTCGCCTCAAAGAGATCATCCACCAGCAGATGGGCGGCCTGCGCTCCTCCATGGGCCTGACCGGCAGCGCCACCATCGACGACATGCGCACCAAAGCTGAATTCGTGCGCATCTCCGGCGCCGGGATGAAAGAGTCCCACGTCCACGATGTGACCATTACCAAAGAAGCCCCCAACTATCGGATGGGCTGATAAAACGGGGCCCTGCGCCCCGTTTTTCCACCCTTTTTTTATCCCGTGCCCTTTGTGACAACATCAGCCTGATGCAGGAATAAAATGACTAAAGACATTCACCAGCACCGTATCCTTATCCTCGACTTCGGTTCCCAGTACACCCAGCTGATCGCCCGCCGCGTGCGCGAAATCGGCGTTTACTGCGAACTGTGGGCCTGGGACGTAACCGAAGAGCAGATCCGCGAATTCAATCCGAGCGGTATCATCCTCTCCGGTGGCCCCGAGTCCGTCACCGAAGCGGGCAGCCCGCGCGCCCCCGAGTATGTATTCAACGCCGGTGTCCCTGTGTTCGGCATCTGCTACGGCATGCAGACCATGGCCGAGCAGCTGGGTGGCAAGGTGCAATCCTCTACCGAGCGTGAATTCGGTTACGCCAAGGTGGAAGTGCTGGGCGAAGCTGGCAAGAGCAGCGCCCTCTTGCGCAATATTGAAGATGCCATCGCCGACAACGGCAATGCCCTGCTGGATGTCTGGATGAGCCACGGTGACAAGGTCACCACCATTCCGGCCGACTTCACCACCATCGCCCAGACCCCGACCTGCCCGCACGCGGCCATGGCCAACGAAGCCAAGCGCTTCTACGGCGTGCAGTTCCACCCGGAAGTGACCCACACCCGTCAGGGTGCCCGCATGCTGGAGCACTTCGTCAAAGACATCTGCGGCTGCGAATGCCTCTGGACCCCGGCCACCATCATCGACGACGCCGTTGCCCGCATCCGCGAGCAGGTGGGTGACGATGAAGTGATCCTCGGCCTCTCCGGCGGTGTCGACTCCTCCGTGGTTGCCATGCTGGTGCACCGCGCCATCGGCGATCGCCTGACCTGCGTCTTCGTGGACAACGGCCTGCTGCGCCTGAACGAAGGCACCCAGGTGATGGAGATGTTTGGTGACCACTTTGGTCTCAACATCATCAAGGTTGAAGCGGAAGAGCGCTTCCTCTCTGCCCTGGCCGGTGTTGACGAGCCGGAAGCCAAGCGCAAGATCATCGGCCGCGTCTTCGTCGAAGTGTTTGATGATGAAGCGAAAAAGCTGAAAAACGCCAAGTGGCTGGCGCAAGGCACCATCTATCCGGACGTTATCGAATCCGCTGCCAGCAAGACCGGCAAGGCCCACGTCATCAAGTCTCACCACAACGTCGGCGGCCTGCCGGAAGAGATGAAGATGGGTCTGGTCGAACCGCTGCGCGAACTGTTCAAAGACGAAGTGCGCCGCGTTGGCCTCGAGCTGGGTCTGCCCTACGACATGCTCTACCGTCACCCGTTCCCGGGCCCGGGTCTGGGCGTGCGCGTCCTTGGCGAAGTGAAGAAAGAGTACTGCGATATCTTGCGCCGCGCCGATGCGGTCTTTATCGAAGAGCTGCGCAAAGCCGACCTCTACAACCAGGTCAGCCAGGCGTTCGCCGTCTTCCTGCCGGTGCGCTCCGTTGGCGTCATGGGCGATGGTCGCAAATATGACTGGGTCATTGCGCTTCGCGCCGTCGAGACCATCGACTTTATGACTGCCCACTGGGCTCACCTGCCATACGACTTCCTCGGTCACGTGTCGAACCGCATCATCAACGAGATCAACGGTATCTCCCGCGTGGTGTACGACGTTTCCGGCAAGCCGCCCGCAACCATCGAATGGGAATAAGCGGCTCGCGCCCTTCTGCCCTTAGAGCATAAAAATGCAAAAAGACGCCCTTGAGGCGTCTTTTCTTTTCTCAATCGTTTGCGCCACACATCTTCTTTGTTCGAGCAGCTTTTTCGCCACCTTGCCCCTGTCATATGTGACAGGGGCATTTTTGCGATCTCGCACTAGGCTCTCTCATGCCAATTGAGCCTGCTGTCAACAGCGGCTTGTGGCTGGGGGGAGGGCTGATCCAGTTGCAGATAGCTGCGCAAACGGGCCCATTGTCATCGCGCCAACCGGCAGTGATGACACCCCGGTGGAGACCGGAAACCACTTGAATCAACGGGGCGCAGCCCGAACGGCCAAACGAGTCGGGATCATAGAGCACGGAGAGTTTGATATGTCAGAACAAGCAGTGTTGGTGGGTGGATGGACCGCATATCACAAGCTGACCGCTGAGGATCAGGCGGTATTTGATCAGGCGCTGAAAGGATTTGTCGGGGTGCAGTACGTACCCTTTGAAGTCTCCACTCAAGTGGTGGCTGGCACCAACTACCGCTTCAAGTGCAAGAGCACTGTGCCGCTTGCCAAACCGATCCATGGCGAAGCCGTGGTACAGATCTTCAAATCACTGGACGGGGATGCCCATATCACCTCCATTACCCCGATCTGATTGGGTGCGGGGCAAAGCGGGCAGGGGGTGATCTCCTAACCGGTTTGCTCCAGATACCAGATAAAAGTAAAGACGCCTTAGGGCGTCTTTCTTATTGCTCTATTAAATGTACAGCACAAAAAAATGATTCAATATAGGTAATTTTTTAAATTATGGTGGTATTACTTATGAAAGCACCAACATTTTTAACATGATGATGAAAGTAATTATTGAATTAAGGGTTTCGGACGAGCCTTAAAGATAGTAATATAGGTGGTGTTTGATATTGTTAATGATTTGTATGTTTTGATATTTAGAGGGCGTATGGGAAAAATTAATTTAGATAGTATCACAAAGGAATATTTTTCTGACCTAGAAGGTAATTATTCATTTGGGATGGAGTCTATCGCTGGAAATGAGTCAATCAGGAATGTTAATGAATCTATTGAATTATTTAAAAATGGTCGAGTGCGAATATATGGTGATACCCTCAAATCTTTGGTTAAACCCAAGGAGTTTACCTATCAGAATATCTTACGCCCGTACTTTAATAAGAGTGGGATTAACTTTAGTAAAATAGGGTCTCATCCGGATTTTGCTGATTTGAAAAATTCAGGTGATATTGAAAATCACCATATTGTGACAATGTTTGTGGACATAAAAAGGAGCTCGAGACTGTCATTGTTAATGCCTCTTGAAAAAGCATATTTGGTGAAAAACCGTATTCTTCAGGCTTGTGTTGATGTTATTAGAGCGTTAGATGGTTATCCTCACCGCCTTATGGGGGATGCTGTAATGGCATTTTTTGGAGATAAAAAAACATCTTCGGAAGATGCAATAGCAAATGCGTTAAATGCAGCTGCATCATTAAAGTTGATATTAACTAAATCAGTATTCCCTGAATTGAATCGCATTCTCGGTAAAGATGTAAATTTGGGTGTTAGAATTGGAATGGACTATGGCAATGATGATGAGGTTATATGGGCTAACTATGGATATGGTGACGCTTCTGAAGTCACAGCTCTTGGACTTCCGGTAGATTTGGCATCCAAAGCTCAGTCACAGGCCAAAACCAACACTGCTATGATGGGACAAGGTATTTTAGAGCATATAGATTTCCCAGAACTTTATTCTGAAATAAAAAAAGTTATACAGAATGGAGTTGAAAAAGAAGAACTTTATATATTGCCAAATATGATGGATGCTGTTGGTAAACCAATTAATCGTCGTTGCCGATTGCTGAATATGGACATGTATCAAGCTGTATTGCCCATCCCTACGGATTGGAAAAATGGAATAAATAGTGTAATACCTCATCCTAATGTTATTTTTACATGTTATTATAAAATGGAAAGCGATAGCTCTTTCTGTGAATATAGGTCTGCATCATCTTTCTTGGAGAAAGATGTTGCTTTGAAGTTTGAAGTACAGATATCCAATCCTCGAGAGTTAGAGGTTTTCTATCCTTTAAAGGTTGTGTTCAAAAAAACAAATCATGGCAAGGAGGCTAGGGAGAAAAATAGTGAAGGGTCTTATGAAATTGAAAGAAAGATAGATTATAACAATTCTCAATACCAAAACCAACTTGTGCTTGATATTCCAGAGGCTACAGCGTATAGAGGGCTCCATACAATGGAAGTTATTTTATACCCTAATAAGTCAAATGTTATTTTATATAAAAACATAATAGCTGTGTTTATAAAGTAAAACAAAATAGAATAGGGTTTCCCCTATTCTATTTACAAATTCCAAGAAGTTTTACAAAGTCAGAGTATTCACTAAAAAATATAAGGATAGCTAATCCTAAAATGGATGATGATAGAGAGAGCCATAACCAATACAATCCTTTTTTAAAGTTCTTCATTTTATCAAAGCAGATCTCAGAACAGATCCAATGGTTTTCCAGAATATCATTCTCCGTGAAGCAGTTAAAATCATTATCATCATGTAAACTCCTATAAGTTAATTTAAATTCATCTAGATTTGCATGGCTGCTTTTGATAGATGAAAACGAAATTATAGATTTTGTTTTAGATTGCTTGAGATTTGGAGAGAAAACATTTTGTATATATTTAAAGAACATAATCCAAGGGATTAATATCAGCCCTAAAATTGTGCACGTCAGCGTTGGCTGTATTACAGTTTTTTCATCTGATAGTACAGAATAAAATAATGTTGAATATATTCCTAGAAATGCAAGTCCAGCAGCTAAGCAAAACGATGATTTTTGGTCTGCAGCTAAAATGAAACTGTCAGTCCTTCTCAGACCTTCAAGTAGCAGTTGAGTTTTTTCTGACATGTAAATGATCCTTTTTTATAATTGCTGAAGTTATTATCAAAATAAAATTTCCTGCTCGTTAATTGTATCATTAAAGCTGATGGTTTTACTATTGTCGTGTTGATTTTTATTTGTATCTGAACATATCAAATGAATGGGAATAATCAATAACATACATTTATTATTGGGTTATGTATTATGAGAGGGTTGTTTTGTAATTAGAGCAACATGCTGCGCTTATTGCACCCTACCTGTTTCGTTAATTTGCTGGGGTGGGGCGGCTGAGCGCGGAGCCTTGCCAAAGCAACCAAAGGGGCGATCTGCGTCCCGATTCTTCTTATGTCCCCGCTTTATATCGCCGCACGCTGTCTGGCGCAGCCTGATTGTCTGCTGAGTCACTACTAACACTCCTGTTTCGTCACCCTTATCAGGCCGGGCAGAAAAAGGCCACGTTTACTCATACCTCGCCGCTTCCCAGGCGTGTATCGCCTGTTTGCGGGTCTCGCCCCAGTGATAGCCGCCGAGTTTGCCGTTTTGCTGGATGACCCGGTGGCAGGGGATCATCAAGGCGACGGGGTTGGCGCCCACCGCCAGACCCACGGCGCGGGCGGCCTTGGGATTGCCGACGGCGCTCGCCACCTGGGCGTAGCTCACCACCTTGGCGGGCGGGATCTGCAGCAGCGCCCGCCAGACGCTGATCTGAAAGTTGGTGCCGCTCACGTGCAAGGAGATGGGGCGATCAGGCGCCTTGCTGCCATCGAACATGGCGTTGATGACCCCTTGAGTGCGTGATGGCGCTTCTTGCAGCCTTGCCTCAGGCCAGCTGTGGGCGAGGGCGGCCAGCGGCGTCTGTGGAGTCTGGTCATCGAGAAACGAGAAGTTGCACACCCCCCGCGGGGTGAGGGCGACGAATGCCTGACCGAAGGGGGTGTCATGCACCCCGTGATCGATAACCAGCCCGGCCCCGCGCTGCTTGTACTCGCCCGGCGTCACCGCTTCGAGCTGCACGAAGTGATCGTAGAGCCGCGAGCCGCTGCTCAGGCCCAGGGTATCGGCCACCTCAAGCAGTGGGCGCGACTCCTGCAGCAGCACCTTGGCCCGCTCCAGGGTCAGCACCTGCAGATAGCGTTTGGGCGTCACTCCGGCCCAGCGGCTGAACAGCCGCTGGAAGTGAAAGGGACTTAAGTGAACGTGCGCCGCTATCTCGTCCAGAGTGGGCTGGCGCTCCACCTGACTTGCGATAAAACGGATGGCATCGGCGATGCGGGCGTAATCAGACATAAGGCGCTCTCACGATAAGTTTGCGGTCGCAGTGTGTTGGGGGCGACAAGGTCATGTGCGACAAATTGATACCCCACCATCGGCCAGCAGGGCAATGCCGGTGGTAAAGCTGGATGCATCGGACGCGAGATAAAGGGCCGAGCGGGCGATCTCCTCCGGTTGGGCCAGCCGTTTGAGGGCATGCATATTCTGCACAAAGGCGAGGCTCTCTGGCGTATTGGCAAAAGCCCGCCCCATGGGAGTGTCGGTGCCCCCCGGCAGCAGGGCGTTGACCCGAATCCCTTGTGCCCCATACTCGGCGGCCAGCACCCGGGTCAGGCCGATGAGGCCCGCCTTGCTCGCGGCATAGGCCGCCATGCCGGGCAGCCCCAAGGTATGGCCGACAAAGGTAGAGGTAAAAATAAGCGAGCCGCCGCCACGCGCCAGCATGGCGGGGATCTGATACTTGGCACCCACAAAGGCGCTGGTGAGGTTGGTATCCAGCGTTTCCTGCCACTGCGTCAGCTCAAGCTGCTCTACGCTACCCGGCGTGCCTGTGGTACCGGCGTTGTTGAAGGCGATATCGAGCCCGCCGAAACGGGTTAGCGCGAGATCCACTAGGGCGCGGGCGTAACTCTCGCTTTTCACATCTCCCGCCAGACTCACCGCCTGGCCCCCCTCATGGCGGATCTCCTCCACCAGCAGATCCAGCTCGGGTTGGCGGCGGGCACCGACGACGACGCTGGCCCCTTCACGGGCAAACAGGATGGCGCTGGCGCGACCGATGCCGAAGCTGGCGCCAGTGATAATGGCGACCTTGTTGGACAGTAATGACATGGCAGTTCCCTCGCTGAGTGTGTTGTGCGCCAGATTAAGAGGCGCACAAAGTTGGCAGTGGATTGGAACCCCAATAGGTTCCAACCGACTTGGGTTTGGCCCCCACTATGGCAACCACTCCTTGCTGGGACGACCCGAATCTTGCTCTCTTTCTCTCCAACTTGTTTTGCTACATGTCGATACAGGCCTTTGCGGCAACAAAAGGGGCGAACTGCGCCCCGAATTCTTTATAATGCCCCCCTTTAAAACTGCCGGCTCCAGGTGCGGCGCGCCCTGTGTGCTGCAGTGAGGGGCGAGAGCCCCGGCGCCATGGTGGCTGCGTGCATCATCAAGCCCGCCTGGCAGGGCATTGACGGCGATTGCAATCAACAGACACGCTCCTGGATCAATAGCCCGTCATCTCCAGATAGCCGACCCCCTTGGCATCCCCCGAGACAGAGACAGCTCCCTCCCAGTAGTCAAAGCGACCTGTCATGGCCTGATTGGGCTGACGGGCTTTGATGGTGAGGCTCATTCCGGCGGCGTTTAGCTGCCACTCGACGGGGTAATTCTGCCCCTTGGGGCCGCGCCAGGTGTTGCCCGGCGTAAGGCGAATCGCGTCAGGGGCGAGCACCCGGCTGCTGCCGTCGCGCTCAATCAACATGCCGTAGCGGTTCTCAGGCTCAGTGCGTCCCGATTTGGTGCGCAGGCGAAACAGCATCAGCTCGCGGCCATCGTTCAACTGGAGCGAAAACCAGTCCCAGCCCGATTGCCACTCGGCCAATACCGAGCTGCTCCACTCGTGATCAAACCAGCCTTGTCCGGTGACGGTGCGGGTCTCACCATCGCGGATCAGCGTGCCGCTTAAATGCAGGCGCGGGTAGGAGTAGTAAAAGGAGGCGTTGCCCGGGCTCTTCTCGCTGTAACCGGCCTTGCCTTGCAGCACCAGCGGCTTGGCGGCAGTGACGGTGAGGTTCAGCTCGCCAATCTTGCTCTGCACCTTGAGGGTGGCGGGGAAGAGCGCCGCTCCTTGCGAGGCAAGCCGCCACTCCCTGAGCCAATATTGGCCGCCGCTGGTCCCCGCCAGCCCCGGCCCCTGCCGACTGGCCCGTTCATCTTGCTGGTGGCTGCCACGCTCGAGATCCGTGATGGCAAATTGGGCCAGCCAGAGTTGGGGGGTGAGCCAGGGGTTGCTGGTGCGGAGTTCTTGCTCGATAGCTTGGCGAAACAGGGTCCACTGCATGCCATATTCGCGCCCCTGTTCATCCTTGAGATTGCCGGTGAGATACCACCACTCGGAGCGGTAATCGAGGTGGGCGGCGTGCTCCTCCGGCAGTTTGATGGTTTGCCCCGGCAGCACCTTTTTAAAGTTGTCGTTGCCGCCGCCGAGCAGGGCGCCCAGATCGCTGGCCTGCGAGCTGCCAATCATGGCAATCAGCGGGAGCAAGAGGGTGGCGAGCCACAGGGGCCGTAAGGAGGACAAGATCCCCCTCACCCTGGCCCTCTCCCGAAGGGAGAGGGGATGGTTCAATGCCGCACTCAGCTCTTCTCTGTGCTGAAGAAGGGGCGGAGAGAGGGAAGTGGTCGATGGGAGCTTCAAGCCATGGCTGAGCCAGTGCGCTAACCGATATTTCATACCACTCTCCTTGCCGCATACCAGGAGGCCAATGCGCCACAGACTGGTGCCAGCAACAGGGCGGTGACCGCATGAAGGGGGGCGGCCTCGAAGGCGAGGCGCCAGCCAAAGGCGCGGGGGTTGACCACCTCGATCAGCACCCAGGCGAGGCCATACCCCACCGGCAGGGCCAGCAGGGCGGTGAGCAGCCCCAATCCCGCCCCTTGCCACACCAGCAGCTGGCGGCAGTGGCGAGGGCTCAAGCCCAGACTCTGCAAGGTCTGCAGCTCGCCACGGCGCGCCAACCCCAGCACCATAAAGGCCGAGCCGATGCCGACAAAGGCGATGCCGAGGATCAGCAGTTTCAATAGTTCGGTCACCACAAAGGTCTGGTCAAACACCTTGAGGGCCGCGCTGTGAATGGCGGGGGCGGAGAGCAGATTGAGCTGCTCGCCAAAGCGCTCGCGCAGGCGATCGGCCAACTGCTCGGGGTCGTTGCTAAAAAGGGCGAGGGATTGCACCGCTCCCGCCTCGAAGGCGTGCAGGATCTGCCCCTTGTCGCTGCCGTAGTCCTGATAGACGCCGGTGACGGTGAACTGCCTTGGCCCCTGCTCGCCGCTGATTGCCAATGTCTGGCCCACCTTGACCCCGAGGCGCACCGTCAGCGGTTCGCTCGCCAGCACCTCGTCAGGGCGGGTTGGCCAGCGTCCGGCCAGCAGCGGATAGGCTGCTTTAAGCTGGGGGATAAAATCCATCTGCGCCCACTCGATGGGCTGCCCCCGCCAGCGGGCAGGGTGCACCGAGCGGCGCGAGGCGGCGCTTACCAGCGGGTTGGCGAGCAGGGTCTCGAGGGTGGCGTCGCTCAAAGTGCCCTTGTTGCCCGCCACCCCCTTGGGGGCGGTGACATAGAGATCGGCGGCCAGACGCTGGCCGAGCCAGATCTCCACGCTTGAGCGAAAGCTCGACACCATGACTCCGATGCCGATGGCCGCCGCGATGGCGAGCTGCAACGCCATCACCGCGATGGCGGTGCGGTCGAGATGATAGAGGGTCTCAGCCACCCCGAGCCGGGCGGTGAGGGGGCCGCCCGCGCGCCGTCGCAACCAGCCAAGCAGGCCGCGCAGGGCATCGGGCAGCCAGAGCGCCATGGCCAGCAGCCAGCCGCCGGCGATAAAGAGGGCGCCACTCAGACCCGTTTTCGGCAGCCACAGGCAGAGGGCGCACAGCAGCAAGATGGCGATGGCCAGCCCGCGCCGTCGCCACGGGTGAGCGGGGGGACGGCTGCTCCCGGCTCGCAGTTCGAGGGGGGATTGGCGCAGCAGTTGCCACCAGCCGGGCAGGTTGGCGGCCAGCGTGCCGAGCAGCCCGATCAACAGCGCCTTGAGCAGGCTCACGGGGGAGAGGCGCAACAGGTCGATGGGGTTTGGCCCATAGAGATCGGCCAGCGCCTGGGTGAGCTGCCCCATCAGCGCCAGCGCCAGCAGGCTCCCCAGCAGCACCCCGAGCAGGGTGCCGATGGTGGCGAGAATAAGTAGCTCCAGGATGAGCCAGCGTAGCACCCGACTCGGCCCCATCCCCAGAATGATCAACTGGGCCAGCTGGGGGCGGCGCACGCTCTGGACAAATCGCTGGGCGTTGAACACCAGAAACAATCCCACCGCCATGGCGAGCAATGAGAGCGCCGTCAGATTGAGGGCCAGCGCATCGCCAAGCTGGCTGGCATCGAGCGCCGGGCTGATGGGCTCAAGCCACAAGGGCTGGTTCGGATAATCGGTTTGCAGGGTGGCCTGCAGGGTGCGAGCTTCTGATTCGCTTAGCTTGAAGACGATGCGATCGAGCCGACCCGCTTTATCCAGCAGCGGCTGGGCGAGGCCGATGTCGGTTATCAGCAGCCGCTCCATGGGCACGGCGCCCGGTTCGAACGTGCCCGCCAGTGTCAGGGTCAGGGGGCGGGCGCTGGCGCCATCGCTGCCGCCCAATACAAAGCGGCGGCTCTGGCCCGCTTGCCAGCCAAGGCGATCTGCCTCGGGGGCCGCCAGCCAGATGCTGTCGGCGCGGTTTAAGGAGAACGCGGGCTCGCTCTCCCGAGTGGCGCCAAACAGCTGGCGCAGGGGGCCGGGGTTGAAGAGATCCATCCCAAGCAGTTGAAAGCTGCGCCCCTCTTCATCCTTGAGCCAGCCATGGATCTGGGGCATGGCATTGAGGGCGGGCTGGCTGGTCACCAGTTGTACATAAAGCTGTTCATCCAGCCCACCAGCGGGGGCCAGCCGGTAGTTGGCTTCCCCTGCCAGCTGGCTGCGGGCGGCGACGAAGTTGGTGCTGGCGCTGTGATTGAGCAGCTCGATGGCCACCACCAGCGACACTCCCAATACCAGCCCGGCCAGACTCATCAGCAGCAACCAGGGGTGACTGCGATAGAGGCGCAGCAGCGCTTTGAGTGGCAGCATCAGCGTGCCTCCGACAGACGCAGTTGCTGTTTAGTCATGACGGGGCCCCTTGAGCTCGATAAGTTGACCCCCTTCGAGGCGTAGCACCCTGTCGGCCAAGGCAGCATAGGCCGGGTTGTGGCTCACCAGCAGCAAGCCTGCGCCGGTATCGCGCACTGCCGCCACCATCAGCGCCATCACCTGTTCGGCATTGTGCTCATCGAGGCTGCCGGTGGGTTCGTCGGCGAGCAGCCACTGGGGCTGATGGATGAGGGCGCGGGCCAGTGCCACCCGCTGTCGCTGACCGCCAGAGAGCTGCTCCGGCCAGGCATGGCGCTTGTGGCTCATATCGAGCCGATGTAGCAACTGGTCAATCTTTGTCTCATCCGGTGGCAGAGCGTTGATGGCGAGCGGCAGTGCCAGATTCTCGGCCACGTTCAGGGTCGGCAGCAGGTTGAAATCCTGATAGACGATACCGAAATGGCGGCCCCGCAGGCGCGCCCGCTCGTCGGGTGAGCGGTTGTCGATCCGGGTCTCCCCCAGCCAGACCTCTCCTTCATCCGGCGCAATCAGCCCGGCGATTAGATTGAGCAGGGTCGATTTGCCGCAGCCGCTTTGGCCCAGCAGCAGGGTGGTCTCGCCAGCGGGGAGGGCGAGATCGAGATGGTGGAACAGCGGCAGTCGTTCACTGCCGTTATCGAAGCTCTTGCAGAGGTTGCGCAGGGTCAGCATGGGATAACCGTTTGATGGTCAATGGCTTTCATCATGCTTGGTACGCTAGCACGGCCAGCATTGATCAACACCCCTTACGGCTGATCAAGAGTGCCAGTTAGTGATCAAGGCGGCAAAAGAGCAGTGGATCCTCGCTGGATCCCGCTTGCCCGAGGTGGTTAGAATAGGGGCTTCCATGGGTCACAGGATGAGCAAGGATGTTACACAAGCAAGTCAGTTTTATCATCGATAGCAAGGGCAACAAGCAGGCTGCCGTCGTCCCCATCGAGATCTACAACGAGCTGATGACCCTGCAAAAGGCACTCTCCGACAACCGGCCGGGGGAGCGCGAGCTCTACCACTTCAATGGCAAAGGGGCCGAGGCCCACGGTTATCCGGTGGGCAAGCGGCAAAATCCGGGTTTTATGGTGCTGGCCGGTTCCACCGCCAATGGCGAGGATGCCGCCTCCCTGCGTGAAGCTGTGATCGAGCTGCGTCACGAACTGCTGGAGAAGGGGGTCATAGTGCCCCGCAGTCAGGGCGGATTTGTCTTTACCGCCGATCAGCTGTTCAACAGCCCGAGTCTGGCGGCCAGTCTGGTGGCGGGCAACAACCGTAGCGGGCTGGATGCCTGGCAGAACAGCGCAGGTTATACCCTCAAGCAGTCGGGTTTCGGCAAGAAATAATCCCGCGTTTTGACAGCACACCAATTAATCGTTAATTGACCTGGATGAATTCTTCTTTTCATCCAGGTGCTAGCATGGTTGCCAGACGGTTCTAAAAGGAAGAGACCATGTCTGCGCTCACCCCTGTTATGTTGCTGCTTTCCCTGTTTATCCCTCCCGCCCATGCCAGTAGTGGCCCTGTTCTGTTGACATCCTCCGCCATCGGACTTTTTTGTGTCGGATTGTTTGTGCTGGCCTACGCCCTGGTGATGGCTGAAGAGTATCTGCAACTGCGCAAGTCCAAACCCGTGCTGGTGGCCGCCGGGGTGATCTGGATCCTGATCGGTATCGCCTATGCACAGCAGGGGATGAGCCCTGTCGCCGAGCAGGCATTTCGCCATACCCTGCTGGAATATGCCGAGCTGATGCTGTTCCTGCTGGTGGCGATGACCTATATCAACGCCATGGAAGATCGGCGGCTGTTCGATGCCCTGCGCGCCTGGCTGGTGCGATCCGGCTTTCACCTGCGCACCCTGTTCTGGTTGACCGGTGGGCTTGCTTTTTGTATCTCGCCGGTGGCAGACAACCTGACCACTGCGCTATTGATGTGCGCTGTGGTGTTGAAGGTGGCCAACGGTGATCGGCGTTTTGTCAATCTTGCCTGCATCAACATAGTGATCGCCGCCAACGCCGGAGGGGCGTTCAGTCCCTTTGGCGATATCACCACCCTGATGGTGTGGCAGGCGGGCAAGGTGCAATTTGGCCAGTTCTTCACCCTGCTTATTCCCTCCCTGCTCAATTTTCTGGTGCCCGCCATCCTGATGAGCCTGATGGTGCCGCGTCATGTGCCGGAGGCTGATAACGAGGTGGTCGATCTCAAGCGGGGGGCCCGTCGCATCGTCGCGCTGTTCTTGCTGACCATCATCACGGCGGTGCTATGCCACAGTTTCCTCCATCTGCCACCTGTACTGGGCATGATGCTGGGGCTCGGTTATCTGCAGTTTTTCGGCTTCTATTTGCGCAAGTCGCTGCCGCGATCCCTTGCCCGCAAGCGTGCGCTCTATGAACGCAATGGCGATGAGGTGCGGTTGCGCAGTCTGGGCTCTGTGGTGCCATTTGATGTGTTCAACAAGGTGGCCAAGGCGGAGTGGGATACCCTGCTCTTCTTCTACGGGGTGGTGATGTGTGTCGGTGGGCTGGGCTTTATGGGGTATCTGGAGCTGGTGTCACACTGGTTGTATGCCGGTGGGGATCCCACTATGGCCAACATCTTCATCGGGGGCTTGTCGGCCATCGTGGATAACATTCCGGTGATGTTTGCCGTACTGTCGATGAACCCGGACATGGCGCTGGGGCAGTGGCTGCTGGTGACCCTGACCGCCGGAGTGGGCGGCAGCCTGCTCTCCATCGGCTCTGCGGCCGGGGTGGCCCTGATGGGACAGGCCCACGGCATGTATACCTTCTTTGGCCACCTGAAGTGGCTGCCTGCTATCTTGCTTGGTTATCTGGTGAGCATAGGGGCGCACCTCTGGCTCAACAGTGCCCAGTTCTGAACGTCTTGGCGCCAGTACGAAAAGAGGCTTCCGTTGACGGAAGCCTCTTTCGTTTTCCTGACAGGGGGGAGGGGGATCAATCGCCTCGCTTGCCGGTTAGCAGCCAGTAACTCAGGGTGGAACCCACGCCGCAGCAGGCGATGGCGATGGCCATGGGCAGTGGCGAGTGGGGCGGATTGAGGTTGACCAGAATGCCGACCAGGGCGCCGATGCCAAAGCGCAGGGTGCCCGCCAGTGCCGAGGCGGTGCCCGCAGATTGCGGGAAGTGGCCCATCAGGCCGGTCATGGCGTTGGCGCCCACCAGACTGATATGGCCGACAAACAGTACCACCGGAATGACGATGCCCCACAGGCCGCCGGTCTGGCTCCAGGCGTTGTAGACCAGCAGGGCGCCCGCGCAGGGCAGCACCAGCAGGCCGTATTGCAGCATCCGCTCGGCGCCCACCCCTTTCACCAGTCTGCTGTTGACGAAGGTGACCACCATCATCAGCAGGATATTGAGGCCAAACAGCCAGCCGTAGTGCTCGGTCGGCACCTTGAAATACTCGATATAGACGTAAGGGGAGCCGCTTAAGAAGGCGAACATGCCGGAGCTGGAGAGGGAGCCGCACAGCACGTAACCCATGGCGCCGCGATGGGAGAGCACCCCCCAGTAGTTCTTGAGGATCTGGCCCAGATTAAGGGGCTGACGGTGCTCGGGTTTCAGGGTCTCCTGAATTTTCCACTGCATCACCAGACAGATCAGCAGGCTGATCCCCACCAGCAGCCAGAAGATCACCCGCCAATCGGCGTGGGCGCTGATATAGCCGCCCACCACAGGGGCTACCAGCGGCGCCAAGGTCATCACCAGAATGACGAACGACATGGCGCGAGAAAACGCATCCTTCTCGAACAGATCGCGCAGCAGGGCATTGACCACCACCGAGCCCGCCGCACCGCCCGCTGCCTGCAACATCCGATAGGCCAGCAATTCGGGCAGGGAGTCCGCCATGGCGCAGCCCACCGAGGCGATGGCAAACATCACCAGCCCCGCCAAGATCACCGGCTTGCGGCCATAGCTGTCGGCCAGCGGGCCGTAGAAGAGTTGGCCGATGGCAAAACCGCCCAGAAAGGCGCTGATGGTGAGCTGGGCACCGTCGATGCTGGTGGCTAGATCCCGAGCGATGGCCGGAATGGCGGGCAGATACATATCCACCGCCAGCGGGGTCAGACCCGCCAGAGCGCCGAGCAGGATAAACAGGAAACGGGGAGAGAGCATGGTGGCCTGGGGGGACTGTGCGTGGGGCATAGGGTATCCGCTGGTGAACCTTGGTTGAAAAAGGGAGAAGGGCGAGTCTATCAGGTTTGCCCCCGCTCGGCATGACGTTCCTACCCCCTCAAAAGGGGGGGGGGGGGTCCGATCGCTCAGGCACCTTGGGGATCACGCTTGCGGTCATGTCGGCGCGCTGCGCGGATCACTCCCCCCAGCCAGAGCAGCCAGGCCAGCAACGAGATGGCGTAACCGAGCCGCTCCGGCCAGCGGGCGGTGAGGGTGAAGGTGAGGCTGTGTTGTCCGGCGGGCACCCAGACCTGCACCAACCCGTTGCGGGTGCTGCTGACGCTCAGCGGCAGGCGCTGGTCGAGCCTTGCCTGCCAGCCCGGGTAATCAAACTGGTGCAGGACCAGCTTGGCGGGTGCCGGGGCATCCACCGTCAATTCGATATGACGAGGCTGCCAGCGCTGGATCTGCCAGTTCACCCCCTGATGGTCGCTGGTGATGGCGGGCTGGAATTCCTCTTTCCAGGCCAGCAGGGTGGGGGCAAACATGCCGCGTGGCACCTGCTTTGGTCGGTATTCGCGGGCGCTGCGCTTGCTGTCGAACTCCCCGTCGAGCTGACTCTTTACGGGAGCCTGGGTGAGCGGCGCCTCGCGTACATAGAGTCCCTGCGAGAGCAGGGTTAGGGCAAGCAGTAACCACCAGACCCACTGCCACGGGCGATAGGTGGGGGTACCCAGCGCCACCACGGCGACGGTAGCGATGACCAGCAGAAGATTGAGGCGCCAGGGAAATTGCACCAGTTGCAACGGAGTGAGCAGGCGCCACAGGGGCTCGCTTGGAGGCAGCATCATCAGAAAGCTCAGGGTGCCAATGACCCCCCAGAGCAGCAACTCGGGATGGCGCGGCTCGCGGGCGGCAGCCCAAGCTACCAGTAGCAGAGCCAGGGTGAGCAGCGTCAGCCAGGCGAGATGGCCGCGAAAGCGCCAGTCATCACGGCTTTGGGGCAAACGATCGAGAAAGTTGCGCTGAAATTCGAACATGCCGGTGCGCATCTGCTCCATGGAGATCCCCCCCTGATCCAGCAGAGCGGGCAGCAGCAACAGGCTGGCCATCGCCAACCCCCAGAGCTGGCCCAGCAGGGTGCCGATAAGCGGGGCGGCGGTGACAGGGACACTGACAAGCGTTGTGCTCCCCTTGTAGCGCCAGACCAGCAGCAGGCTGCGCAGGGTGAGCAAGCCCAGAATGAGCAGGGTGCTTGGTAGATGGGAAAGCGTCAGCATGGAGACGGCCAGTGCGAGCAGCAGTAGCGCAAAGGGGGCGCCGCGGCAGAGTCGATCCTGCGCCAGCAGTGCCAGCGGTGCCCAGACGAAGGCCCAGCTCTCCGCCAGGGCAAAGCGGGCGTAGATATCGATGGCCAGATGATAGGGCAGCGCCATATAGAGCAAACTGGCCGCCAGCGCCCGTCCGTGGCCGGCAAAGGGGCGCAACCAGAGATAGGCAAACAGGCCGGAGAGCCAGAGTGCCACGCTGCTGCTCCAGAGCAGCGGCGTCATCGCCTCGTGGGCCAGTGGGGTGGGGCCGGCGAACAGGGCGCTCACATAGTAGGGCAGGGGGGGATAGAAGAAAAAGACCGGGCTGCCGAAGGCGCCGTTCATCTCCATCAACCAGCGCGGATAGAGCTCACCTTGCCACAGTTGCACGGCAAAGAAGTGACCGGAGAGCAGGTGGTGAAACAGATCATGGCCCTGACTGCCGCCGCGCAGCCAGAATGGTAGCAACAGGAGGGCACAGGCCCCGGTCAGCACCGACAAAACCCACAGCCACTCTCTGGTTACACGCATAAGGAGACTCGTCTGTTATGGATGCGCTGTGAGTGTACCCGAGTTGTTCCCCTCTTTTTTAGTTGCCTTGGCGGATTTTTGTGCTCTTTATATGTTTCTTGTCACTTTCCCCATGGGTTGTCTGCCGCGAGGGAATGGCGAGCCAGAGTCCGGGCTCGGCGGCAAAGCGTGGGGCAAACCAGTGCTGGCGCACCGCGCTGGGCATTTCGTTCGCGGCGATGGGGCGGCGACTGAGGCGGCAGGCTCCCCGAGAGAGCGCCAGCGCCGCATCCCCCTTGTACCAGCCATCGGTGACGGCCAAGGCTGTGGTCTCCCGCAGCAGCCGCACTCCCCACTGGGTCACCAGCGCCGGGCACACTTTTTCTGCCAGTTTTGCCGCCTGCACCATGGCGGGCGGACGGGGCAGGGTGAAGGTTATGCCGAGCAGCAGCAATCCGGCGACCACGACCACCCCCTCGCCACGGCGCGGCAGCCAGCCTGCCAGCAGCACGATACCGAGCAGGGTGAAGGGGGCCAGATGGCGGGGATTGTCGGGATTCTGGCCAAACAGGGTCCAGAGCAGCAGGGCGAGCCAGTAGAGCGTCCAGAGTGGGGAGAGGGTTGCAGCTTGGCCTTTTGAGCGTTGCCAAAGCGGCAGTACCAGCAGCGCCCCAACAGCCAAGGGCCAAAGCGGAGTGAGCTGATCGTTGAAAGTGCGCGCCCAGCTCAGCAGCCGATCGCCGTGGGCCGCCGCCGTGTTGCCCCAGAGGGTAAAGTGGCCGTTGGTAAAACGCCGCCCCTCGCTGAAATAGGCCCAGCCATCGGCCTGCCAGACAAACAGCAGGCTGATAAGCCCCACCAGCGCGATAGGGAACACAAATCTGACGCGCGTTTCCTGCTGTGCCAGCCCGAGCCACAGGGGCAGCAGCACCAGCACGAAGTAGGAGGGGCGCAGGGCCAGCATAAGGCCCAGTAACAGACCCGCCTGCGCTAGCTTGCGCTGCTGCAAAGCCAAGAGCGCGCCCAGCCAGGCTGCGAGTGCCGGTCCGTCCGAAAGGCCGGAGAGCGCCAGGGTCGGGGTGAGCGGCAGGGCCAGCACCAGCAGCCAGATGGGGGCAAGCAGGCTGGGCCGTTGCCATAACCTCACCGCCAGCCAGGCGGCGAGCGGTGCCAGCAAACTGCTACCCAAGAGGCTTGCCCACTGCACCGCACGGGCGGGATCGTCTACCGCCAGATTGATCAGCCGCGCCAGCCAGATAAAGGCGGGGTAGCCCGGAAAGTGGGGGGAGAACTCCAGCACGCTAAAGCGCGTTACCCCATGGGCAAAATTGAGGGCATCGTCGGAATCGAGCGCCACCGGAAAGGCCTGTAGCCAGCCAAGCCAGGCCAGTTGCAGCAGAATGAGCAGCCAAATGGTGGTGGAGCAGAGGGAAGCCAAACGCCGGGCCGTTGCCTTCCCCCCCATCCCCAGCCCTTCTCCCGCCAGGGGAGAAGGGGGCAAACCGGCGTTCGGGTGCATCTATCGGCAGGCCGTGCGTAGGGTGGGTAGAGCGCAGCGAAACCCACCGTTTGTCACAGCGAGGTGGCACAATGATTGGCAGGTTGCCATCAAAGCGGCGCCAGCACGGCCATCAGCGCTTTTTCCGCTGCGGCAAAGGCGGCGGGGTCGGCGGGCTTGGCGCCCACCCCGAATACCCCCGGGTTGCCGATGGCATCCAGCACCCTGGCCAGCGCCTGTTCGGCCGCCTTGCGATCCCCTTCATTGAGTGATGGGAGGATCAAGTCGAGGAAGCGCTTGCTCTTGACCACCAGCACCTTGGCGGTCTGGTAGTCGCCAAGATTCTGGCTGGCCCCTTCGAGGCGGCGCTCGATCTCCGCCTTGTAGGCCCGGTTGAGCAGGGCTGCGGTGGCGGCGGCATCTTTGGCCTTGATGGCGGCGGCCAGCGGCCCTTGCAGCTCCACCTTGTGGTGCTGTTCCAGATAGGTCAGCTCGTCGGCAATCTCGCTCAAGGTGGCGCTGGCATCCTTGCCGTCAGTGGCGGCGCCCAGCAGCGCTTCGCGGGCGTCGATCAGCGGCTCCTTGCCGGCGGCGGCGTAGGAGTAAGCCTGCGCCTGCCCGCAGAGGGTCAGCAGCAGGGTGAGGGCGAGTAAACCCGGGCGGATAGTCATCCTGTTCTCCTTACTTATGCCAATGGCGCGGCCATCAGGCCACGCTCTGGGTTTCGATCACGGTATTTTCGTTGCGATGGTTAAAGATGGCGTGGCGTCGGTCCACCCCGTCGATCACCATGTCGGCCGCCATCATCCCCATCTCCATAGCGGTGTCGGTGAAGATATAGCGGAATGTCCCCTGACGGCCGGTCATGATGAGGTTTGTGATGGGCATCAGCGCCTTGATGGCTTCGTTGCGGCGGGCCTGATAGCCGAGATCCATCAGCGGATAGGCGTACTCGCTGCGGGCTTCAAAAGTTTCATCGCCAAGCTTCTGGGTATCGACGCCGAGGCTCGCCAGATCAGCGGTAACCCGACTGCGCAGATCAGAGAGCGGTGCCTGCCAGGTGGCATCCCCCGGATTGCAGGGGATCTCCAGCATCACCGATGTCTGACCCTGGGGCGCCATAAAGGGGCTGCGGCGGCGCGGCTCCTGCAGGCGGGTGGCCAGAATGTGGGGGTCTGAGAGGTACTGCCAGGTGTTGTCCGACAGGTTCTCCTGCTTGAGGGGCATATTGACGAAGCGAAGCGACCGGTATTGGAGATCGCACGGCAAGCCCAGATGCTGGCAGGTGAGCGGCAGCGGCAGGGTGGAGATCACCTGATCAAAGCGTTCGCTCTGCTCCACGTCATCTTGTTTCCAATACACCTGTTCGATGCGGCCATCGGCCTGCTCAAGGCGGGTGATGGTGGCGCCGGTTTTCAGCTCAACGCCCTCTGCCACCAGTCGCGCCCCCAGAGTAGTGAAAATTTGGCCGAAGCCATATTTCGGGTAGCGGTATTTGCGGGCATAGGTGCGCACCGAGATACTGCCGTTGCGTCTTGGCAGCAGGCGGCGGGCCACGTCTTTGAGATCGATCAGGCTGATGCGCTGACCGGCCCAGTCGGCGGAGAGCTTGTCCGGGTTGATGCCCCAGAGCTTGCCGGTGTAGCCCTCGAAAAACTGGCGGTAGAGGGTGCGGCCGAAGTGACTCTGGATCCACTCGGCAAAGCTCGCCTTGGCAAAATCAGCCGGCTTCTTGCTAAAGGGCAACAGCAGCAAGTCTTTTACCGCACCGGCCATCAGGGCCAGCGGCGCCGTCTTGAGCAAGTTGGGCAGGTTCAGGGGGTAGTCATAGGTGCGCCCGCCAAAGCGGATCACGCTCTTGCGCTCGGCGTGGAGCAGGTCGTCCCCCATCAGCTCGTCGATAAAGGCGAGCAGCTCGGGGTTCTTGGTGATAAAGCGGTGTCCGCCGTAGTCGAAGCGATACTCCCCATCGCGCCCCTTGAAGGTCTGGGTGGCGCACATGCCGCCGACCACCGGCTCCTGCTCGAACAGGGTGACTGCAAAACCGGCGCTGCGCAGGCGCCAGGCAGCCATCAGACCGGCGGGGCCGGCGCCCAGCACCGCAATGCTTTTCTTGTTGTTATCGCTCATGACCTATTCCGAAACTGCTTGATAGATAAGGGAACCGCGCCAAGGCGCGGCTCCTGAATAGTGTTGTTACCCCGTGCCCTTGTTGCCACAGGGCGAGTTGGCTCAGACCTTGCCAGTCGCGGCACTCACCTGCGGGCGATAGCTGCGCTGCCAGAGGGTAACGAAGATCGCCAGATAGAGGGCCCAGGTCAGCAGCTGCAAGCCAGCGGGTGAGGCATTGTAGCCAAACAGGGCGCGCAGGAAGGTACCAAATACCCCCTGATCGTCGAGAATGTGGCTGATGTCGAATACCGGCGTGGTCCAGAAAGTGATGATATCTGCCGCTTGCAACATGTTGACGGCAGACGATAGCAGACCTGCGGCGATGATGATGATAAGCAGGCCGGTCCAGCGGAAGAAGGGGGCCAGCGCCACCTTGCGGGTGGAGCGCAGCAGCCCCCACACCAGCGCGATGGAGACCAGCAGCCCCGCCAGCGCGCCCATCAGGCCCGATTGCAGATCCACCCCTTGGCCCGAGTAGAGCAGGGCGGAGAAGAAGAGCACGGTTTCAAACCCTTCGCGCATCACCGCCAGGAAGGCGAGCAGCACCAGACCAAACAGGTTGCCGCCATCGATGGCTGCATCGATGCGCGCCGTCATGGCCCCCACCTGGGATTTGGCCTGTTTTTGCATCCAGATCGCCATATAGGTGAGCACCAGAGTGGCGAAGATGAGGATCCCCGCCATCAACAGGTGGTTGTAGCGCTCGCTCTCGAACTGGCTCACCACCACCTGGAACAGGAAGGCGACCACAAGGGAGGCGACAAGGCCGAGCGCCACCCCCAGATAGATGAACTTGTTGTAGCGGCTCGCCCCCAGCTTGGCGAGGTAGGAGAGGCAGATGCCGACCAGCAGGAAGGCTTCCAGCCCCTCGCGCAGGGTAATCAGAAAACTTGCAAACATCAGGATTGAGGCTCCGTAGCGGGCGTGATGGAGAGAGGCTGCAGGGTCAGTTGCAGCCGATTGAGTTGCACTATGGGTGGCTCCGGCAAGCTCGGCTCGGCGGCGCGCACCGCATCATTGACCCACTTGGGGTAGGTGCGGAAATTGAGTTTGATATCGGCCTTGAAGGGCCCTTGGGCTTCTGCGGGCAGCGACCAGGCTTCATCGCGCCAGCCATCGGCCGGAATGCGGGTATCTTCCAGCAGTTTGGCGTAGCGCCAGAACTTGAGCCCCACCGGCTTGCCCTCGGCATCGCCGAACACTTTGCGAAACAGTCTCGCATCCTCAGGGACAGCACCATCCACCGGTTGGCCGCTGGCAAGCACCACCTTGCCGCTGGCGTCGGTGACGGTCAGCTCCAGCCAGAGTTCACGAAAATCGGCCACCCCGGTGGGCAGGGCATGGCCCGCGCCGGTATTGGCGACCCGCACCACCAGCTGCTGACTATCGGTAGCCTGTTCGATACGGGCGGAGAGGGTCGCGCTGGAGCGCAAGAGCGCCAGGCTCTCCTGCTCGAGTTCTGGATTGCGCAGCCCCACCAGCTGGTGCTGGGCGCCGGTAAAGTTGTGGCGATAGAGCCGCGCCTTCATGGTGCCGTTTTCGGTGGACTCGCCCGCCACCGGCGCACCGCCATTGCCCGGCTCCGGGTTCATATGGCAGTCGATACAGGTGCGCCGTTTGGCAGGATCCTCGGCCTTGGCGAAGCTGGACTTTTCCCACTCGTCCCAGGTGTTGACGATGTTGGCGCCGGTGCCCGGGGCAAACTCGTTGTGGCACGACTTGCACAGGGCCGCATCGCGGTAGAAATCCTTCTGATAGGAGGCTTTGTGGGCCGCCGGACGGGCGTTGATCTGCCGCTCGGCCAGCCAGTGCTGGAGGCTGCCGCCCGCGGCATCCTCGAACACATAGCTCTCGCGGTCTTTCAAATTCACGGTAAAGGCGCTGTTGCCGCCCGCGTCTTCTACCTTGGTGATGCGATGACAGAGCACGCAGCCGGTCCCTTCCTCCACCACAGGTTCGCCCGCCTTGTGAGCGGCAATCAGCGAGGCGCCACCCTGCTCGAACATATGGGAGCCCTTGGGTAGATCCAGCTGGCCGGTCATTACCTGCTGGGGCATATGGCAGCCCTGGCACCACTGACCGAACGCTTCCCCTTCGGTTTCGCGGGCCAGCGCCTGCACCACCTTGTAGTAGGGGTGGGAGTTGCCCATCAGTCGGTGGTTGCTCTCGCTCCAGTCCTTGAACGCCTGTTGGTGGCAGTTCTGGCAGGAGGCGGAGTTGAGCCACTCCTTCGGGTGGGTAGTCGGCGCCTTGGCGGGATCCGTGCGCGGGGCATCGAGTCGCAGCCAGTTGGCGAGATAGGGGAGGTTGCCATCGGCGGTGACGAAGGCGTGCAGATCTTCCATCATCGCCTTCACTTCGGGCTGGGGCTTGGCGGGGTCAACCGCTTCGGCCCCATCGCGGGTGTCATGGCCCATGCCACCCTGGGTCTGCTGGGTCATGCGCAGGTATTCGCCGACAAAATCCCCCGCCACCATGTTGGTGAGGTTGGCGTGGCCGTTGATGGCGTTGTCGCCGCTCTTCTGGCGATGGGCCGCCATCAGATAGCGGTTGGTGAAGTGGAACCCGTCCAGATGGCAGGAGTTGCAGCTCATCCAGTTGTCTCCCGCCATGGGGAAGCGTGAGTTGGACGCTGTGTTACCTAGGTTGAACAGCCGCTCGCCGCGTTTGAGCGGTTCGGGGCGCGGATCTGTCTCTACCAGTTTGGCGAAGTGGGGCGCATCGACGGTGACTCGGGCAAACGGGCCGCTGCCGCCACTATTGAGGCGGGTAAGATCCTGCCCCATGGCGTTGTGCACCAGAATATGGTTGCCATCGATCAGCAGATCCCGCGGATTCTGGCCCGGCAGGTGACGCAAGAGCTGGGTCGCCTTGGCGCCCCCCTGAAACTTCTTGCGGCGGTGACGGTTGTTGTTGGACTTGCCGCTGCGGGAGAGGTCAAACACCAGCAGATCTTCCGAGCCCGCCAGGGTCAGATAGACCCGCTTGCCGTCAGCGGCGAAGCGCGCAGCGAACGGGTTGGAGACGATCTGGCTGCGGTTGCCGACGCTTGGCAGGTTGATCTGCAAAAAGAGCTGTTTTCTTTCATCGACCCGCTCTTTCTCCTCATCGAGATCGATGATGGAGACGGCCGGAAAGACGGTGCTTTGAAACTGGAAGGGGTGGTCGAAACTCCACAGTACATGGGGCAGCCAGGCTTCGCTGCCATCTGGGGAGAGGGCGATGCCGTCGAGCAGGCGCGGCAAGCCCTGGGAGTCGCTCGGCGTGTCGCTATGGGTCTCGGTCAGGGTGATGAGTCTGGGCTTGGGCAGGGCAGCATTCTTCGCGTCCTTCTCAAGCTTGGCGAGATCATAGATGGCGAGCTGGCCGGTCATGGCGTGGGTCAGCAGCAGGCGATCGTTGTCGGTCAGAGCCAGTCCACGGGGAGTCTCGGCGGTTTCTGCATCCAGCTGGAGGTTGCCGGCGGTGTCGTAGGCCTGCAGGCGAGCGGATTCGAACAGCGTGACCCAGAACCACTGCCGCTTGGCATCGAAGATGACCCCATAGGGGCGGTGGCCGGTGGGGAGCGCCTTTTCCAGATCGAGGTCATCATCCAGCAGCAACAGGCGATCACCGCTGTAGTCGGTGACCAGCAGGGTACCGTCATCGGCGCGGGCCAGCTGGCGCAGATCGCCACCCAGCTGCACCTCTTTGAGCCGCTTGCCGCTATCGCGCTCAAGCAGGGTGACCGAGCCTGCGCTCAGGTTGGCGGTGACGAGGCGCGGGGCGCTTCCCTCCTCATAGGCAAGCATCCCGGCGCCCATCTGCTGGGCCAATGCGAAGGGGCTGGCCAGCAGCAGGACGAAGGCCAGCAGGGGTGACAAATATGCAGAGAACGATGACTTCAACATGGGATCAGGAGCGCCATTTCAAGATGGTCCAGCGCCAGGCGTGGCGCAGCACCAGAGGAGTTAACGCCAACGCGCTCAACCAGTGGGCCCAGCTGGCGAGGTTGCCCATGGCATCGCCCGGGGTGCCGTGCAGCACCAGCAGCAGGCCGCTGGCCAGACAGATCAGCAGCAGGGCTTCAATAATTCGCCCCGTGGTGCGCAAAAAGGGTTTGTTGCTGCGGTTCAACAAGCTGCGGTGGGAGAACCAGAAGGCGCCAAACAGCAGCGGAAACAGGGTGAGCGAGAGCATCACATGGAAAAACAGATTCCAGCGTGCCAGCGACCAGAGCGGAGTCAGCGGCTCCCACAGCAGCAGGCCGGAGAAGAACATCAGATAGAGGGTGCCCTCGGCGGCCTGATGGTGGTAGGCCAGCCACTGCCAGAATTGTCGGGGTGAGAGAGAAAGGCTTGTCATAAAGGCTCCAGCACCCGGGTGGGGCCGCCCGGGGGGAGCAAGTTTATAACGCAGTAAGAGTAATGAAAAGTGTTATCAATTCCATTGATAATGAATCAAGCCTGAATGAACGGGGTGACCTAACACGACGATTGATAATTCCTTATCCGCTTGGCCGCCACCTATGGGGCGAGAGTGCGGGCGCAGCCGCTCCTCGACAGCGGGGCAGCTTGCGGCTCGGGGTTATGGCCGCGCGTCGGGCGTTCAACTCACCAAGAGGCTTTTTATATTTATTTCAATTGATTGCAGCTAAAACTTGGCTAGATGTTCGACTCCTGATGAGGATCATCAGCAGCATATTCCCGTAGCTGGCGACTGCGCAGCAGATACCAGAGTGACCAGAGGCTGGCGACCAGCACCAGTGCGGTAGGCCAGCTGAATGACCACTTCTGCAGATTGAGGCTGTGCAACTGCATCAGCAGGCCGCTGACGGCAGAGCAGAGCAGCAGCAGCGGGCTGTGGCGCCGGAGTCTGGCGCGAATGCTCTGGGTCTGCTGATAGGTGCCCCCGCAGGCGAGCAACGCCAGCATGGCGGGTACGTCGGTCAGCAGGCTGATGTAGAGGGTGATCTTGTCCGGATAAAAGAGGGTCAGGGTCTCGCTGCCGCTCTCGCGGGTCACTCCCGCCATCAGAAAGAGCCAGACCGAGCGGGTCAGCAACAGGGCAATGGGCCAGAACCAGAGAGGCGGGCGCAACTGGCCGTGATCGTCATATCGATGTTCGGGGTAGAGGGTCATGGTTGCCCGTTATCCAATTGAATTGAATGATGGAAGGGATATGGGGCGACGAAGCGCCCTTTGCAAGGCGTTGGGTGTGGCGCAAATTAATCGGGGGGCCATGCCCCCCAATCCGTTTCTTCAGATATCGCAGCGCGCGTCGGCGGCGTTACAGCCAGCCTTTGCGCTTGAAGAAGAGGCCGGTGCCGAGCGATGACATCACCATCAGCACCAGCGAGAGGGGATAGCCATACTCCCAGGCGAGTTCAGGCATGCGGCCGAAGTTCATGCCGTAGATACTGGCGATCAGGGTCGGCGGCAGGAAGATCACGGCGGCAACCGAGAAGATCTTGATCACCTTGTTCTGCTCCAGATTGGTCACCCCCATGGAGGCCTCCAGCTGGAAGTTGATCTTGTCGAACAGGAACTGGGTGTGAGGCAGCAGTGACTCCACGTCGTGCAGCATCTCGTCGATCCACTTGTTCTGCTCGAGGCTCATGCGCTGGCGCAGGCTGCGTTTGAGGAAACGCAGGGCGCGGCGGGTATCGTGCAGGGAGAGACGGATCTGGCCGTTGGCCTCTTCCTGTGCCAACAGCTCCTTGAGCATAGGGTTGATCTGATCCGGCTCGAAGATCTGATCGGCGGTGTTTTCCAACGTCTTGTAACCATCTTCGATAAGATCGGAGAGGTACTCCACCTTGAGGTTTTGTACCTCCAGCAGGATATCGAGGGCATCCTCCACCTCCAGCCGATCCTGGCGCATATAGTGGCGCAGCAGGCGCACCAGCCCGATGTCATCTTCACGAATGCTGATCAGCAGGTTGTTGCGCAGGGTAAAAGAGACGTGGACACCCTTGGTGTCACGACCGATCCGTTGGGGAAACAGGGAGTGAATGTGCAGACCATCGGTATCCCAGTAAAAACGGGCGGATGCTTCGATGTCGTCGAGCTCTTCCTTGTCGGGAACCTCTTCCAGGAACAGGCCCGTCAACCATTCTCGCTCTGCCGTGTCCGGCTTGTAGGCATCCAGCCAGACCGTGTTGTCAGGTACTATGTCGTCAGGCCCGAGCGTGACTATGTCCAGCACCTTGTTATTGAGAATGTAGGCGGTGATCATCTGTCCCCCCTTAAAAAGTCATGGGTAATCAGGGATGGTTGCACAGGTCATGCGGCCTTAGATCGCTGCAGAAGGCGATCCCGTGGATAAGCAGATCGGGCCGATGGAAAACCTGAATGCGGCGAACTATACAGGGGTGGGCCCCGCTTGTCAGGGGCTATTCATCAGGGATTCAGCTTGTTTGTCCAAAAAAACAGCGAGGTCGGATCACCTTAGCAGCCATGCGGTGTAGAACCAGCCTTTGGCTGGGGGAGGGCTAGCTGGGGCTGCTTGTTGCCGCTGCCTGCTTCATCACATATTCGGATAATTGGGCCCGGAGCCCCCCAGTGGCGGTGTCCAGACGATGTTTTGGGACTGAGTATCTTTGATGTCACCGCATCTTGGCATCGCCGTATTCCATCACATATTGGGATAGTTGGGCCCGGATCCTCCTTGTGGCGGCGTCCAGATAATGTTTTGACTGGGATCTTTAATGTCACAGGTTTTGCAGTGAATACAGTTGGCGGCGTTGATCTGCAGTTTGGCCGCGCTTTCCATTTCCAGTACCTCAAACACCCCGGCCGGGCAGTAGCGTTGGGCGGGTTCGGCCCAGGTGGGCAGATTGACCTCGACCGGAATGCGCTCGTCCTGCAGCTTGAGGTGACAAGGCTGATCCTCGTCGTGACTGGTGTTGGCCAGATACACAGACGAGAGCTTGTCAAAGCTCAGTCTGCCATCGGGTTTGGGGTAATGGATGGGCTCGCAGCGGCTGGCCACGCGCAGCTGACGGTAATCGTGAGCCTTATCGAGCAGTTTGAAGGGCGAGTTTGCGCCAAACAGCCGTTGCTCCAGCCAGTTGAAGGCACCGCCCAACCAGGGACCATAGCGATGAAGAGCCGCGCCGAAGTTGCGCGCCGCCTTGAGTTCGCGGGCCAGCCAGCTCTGGTGCAGCTCGTCACCATACTGGGCCAGATCCCGGCCCCCTTCATCGCCCCCCCGCAGGGCCATCGCGACGGTTTTTGCCGCCAGCATGCCGGACTTCATGGCGGTGTGGATCCCCTTGATCCGGGAAAAGTCGAGAGTGCCCGCATTACAACCGATCAGCAGGCCGCCCGGGAAGTGCATGCGGGGCAGGGCGTGCCAGCCCCCCTTGGTGATGGCGCGGGCGCCATAGCTGATGCGCTCCCCATCTTGCAACACGCCGGCGATAAGCGGGTGATGCTTGAGGCGCTGGAATTCGTCGAACGGGCTGAGCCAGGGATTCTGGTAGTTGAGATCGACAATCAGCCCGACCGCCACCTGATCCCCCTCCATGTGATAGAGATAGAAGCCACCGTGGCTATTGCCGCCCCCCTGCTTGCCAAGGGGCCAGCCACTGCCGTGCAGCACCTGTCCCGCCTTGCCTTGGCCAGCAGGCAGTTGCCACAGCTCCTTGAAGCCGATGGCATAGTGCTGGGGCTGGGCAGGGCTTGCTAGGTTGAAGTCGGCGATCAGCTGCTTGCCGAGATGACCGCGGGCCCCTTCGGCAAAGAGGGTGTAGCGGCCGAGCAGCGCCATGCCGGGCACATGATCTGCTTTCGGATTGCCCACCCGATCCAGCCCCAGATCGCCGGTGATGACCCCCTTGACCCGGCCCGCTTCCATGATAAGTTCGCTGGCGGTAAATCCCGGGTATATTTCGACTCCCAGTTTTTCCGCCTGTTGGCCAAGCCAGCGGCAGAGATTGCCGAGGCTGATGATGTGACAGCCCTCATTGTGCATCCGGGGCGGTACCGCCCAGGCGGGGAGTTGCAGGGAACGTTGCTCGCTTTGCAGCAGATGAACCTGATCGTCGCTGACCGGCACGCCGAGCGGCGCTTGCTGCCAGCCATCCGGCAGCAGCTCTTGCAAGGCGACGGGATCAAACAGGGCGCCGGAGAGCAGATGGGCGCCAATTTCCGCCCCCTTCTCCAGCAGACAGACAGAGAGAGTGGCATCCTGCTGTTTCAGGGCGATGGCTGCACTGAGCCCCGCCGGTCCGCCGCCGACGATGACGACATCAAATTCCATTGCTTCCCGTTCCATCTTGCCTCTGCGCTCTGGTTGGCCTAGGGTAATGCTGGTAGTTTACGTAAACGTAAAGTAGTTGTAAGCAAAGCTGAGCAAGAAAAAGCAAAAAATCAGGGAAGAGCGTACTGCAACAAACGCAGAGGCACACTAATGAATTCAATCCAAAGAGACGAGGCATGACCCCATGAAGCTGCTGGTCGCAATCAAACGGGTAGTCGACTACAACGTCAAGATCCGGGTGAAGGGAGACGGCTCCGACGTGGAGCTGGCCAATGTGAAGATGGGGATCAACCCCTTTTGTGAAATTGCGGTGGAGGAGGGGGTCAGGCTGCGGGAAGCGGGTATCGCCAGCGAGCTGGTAGTGGTGACTTTCGGCCCTGACGCTGCCGCCGAGCAACTGCGCCATGGGCTGGCGCTGGGGGCGGATCGGGCGCTGCATTATGTCACCGACGAGACGTTCACCCCGCTCACTGTCGCCCGTGCCTTGCACAAGGTGTGTGAGCAGGAGCAGCCGGATCTGGTGCTGCTCGGCAAGCAGTCCATCGATTCTGACAACAATCAGGTGGCCCAGATGCTGGCTGCCCTCAATGATTGGCCGCTGGCGACCTGTGCGTCAGCCCTCAAGGTGGAAGCGGGGGAACTGCTGGTGACCCGCGAAATCGACGGTGGCCTCGAGACCCTGCGCATGCCGTTGCCTGCGGTGGTGAGCGCCGATCTGCGTTTGAATGAACCGCGCTTTGCCTCGCTGCCCAACATCATGAAGGCCAAGCGCAAGCCGCTTGATAGCGCTCCGTTCTCGACACTCGCCGTTGAGGTGGCCAACCAGACCCGTTTGCTCGGGGTGATGGCGCCGCCAGCCCGCAGCGCCGGGATCAAGGTGGGCTCGGTGGACGAGCTGGTGGACAAACTCAAACACGAAGCGAAGGTGCTGCCATGAGCGTGCTGATCATTGCCGAACATCATCAGGGCCATCTGGCCGACAACGTGGCACAACTGGTCACCGCCGCCGGAGCCATCGGCGGTCAGGTTGACCTGCTGTTGCTGGGTCAGGGGCTGACCGAGGCGGGTGAACAGGCGGCAGCCCTCAGCGGCGTCGACAAGGTGTTGCTTGCCGAACATCCCCTGCTGGCCGACGGGCTGCTGGATGGGGTGGACAAGCTGCTGGCCAGCTGGTGCGAAGGTTACAGCCACTGCCTGATGGCGGCGAGTGCCATGGGCAAGGCGCTGCTGCCACAGGTGGCGGCCCGGCTCGGGGTGGAGATGCTCTCCGAGGTGACGGCTATCGAGAGTAGCGACACCTTCCTGCGCCCCATCTATGCGGGCAATGCCATTGCCAGAGTGGCAAGCTCGGCGCCCGTCAAAGTGATGACGGTGCGGGCCACCGCGTTTGCCAAGGCGGCGACGGGCGGGCAGGCTCTCATCGAACGCTTGGCCGTGCCCGAATTCGCTGGTCGTACCCGGTTGGTCGAGCGCCGCGCGGTGCGCTCCAGCAGGCCCGAACTGACCGCCGCCCGGGTGGTGGTCTCCGGTGGCCGGGCACTGGGGTCCAAGGCGCAGTTTGCTTTGATAGAAGCGCTGGCCGACAAGCTGGGCGGCGCCGTGGGGGCATCGCGAGCCGCTGTTGATGCGGGATATGTCGCCAACGATCTGCAGGTGGGACAGACCGGCAAGGTGGTGGCGCCCGAGCTCTATATCGCGGTTGGTATTTCTGGTGCCATTCAGCATCTGGCGGGGATGAAGGAGTCGAAGGTGATCGTGGCCATCAACAAGGACAGCGATGCCCCCATCTTTCAGGTGGCGGACTACGGGCTGGTGGGGGATCTCTTCACTCTTCTGCCGGAGCTCACCGCCAAACTGTAAATTTGTCAGAAATGGCTGAGCTGTGGTCGTTTATGCGCTCTGCCCGCCATTTCTGTGCATGTTCCCTGCAAGCCCTGACCCGTTCAGGGCTTTTTCTACTGCAAGGGGGAGGCAGAATGACGGTAAAAGGTTGAGCCAGCTCCCAAAAAGCCTTTGATCCGCTGGCTGCTCTTGTGTAAAACCTGACAAGTCATCGATTACTCTCATCCACTCACGGAAAGCGTCATGAGCAAACAGATTTACAACTTCTGCGCCGGCCCCGCCATGCTGCCGGTTGAAGTCATGGAGCGCGCCCAGCGCGAATTTTGTAATTTTCAGGGGCTGGGAGCCTCGGTCATGGAGCTTTCCCATCGTGGCAAGCCCTACATGGCGGTGGCCGAGAAGGCCGAAGCGGATCTGCGCGAGCTGCTGGCGGTGCCGGACAACTACAAGGTGCTCTTCATGCACGGTGGCGGCCGCGGTCAGTTCTCCGCCGTGCCCATGAACCTGCTGGGCGGCGCCAACAAGAAGGCGGACTTCCTGCTGACCGGCGTCTGGTCCCAGAGCGCGGTGGATGAAGCCAAAAAGTATGGCGATATCCAGACCTTCCAGGGGGTTGCCAAGAACGAGCAGGGGATCTCTCACCTGCTGCCGACCCCGGCGTTTCGCGCCGATGCGGCTTATGTTCACTACTGCCCGAACGAAACCATTGATGGCATCGAGATGTTCGACATCCCGGCTACCGGCGAGGTGCCGCTGGTAGCAGATCTCTCCTCCACGATTCTCTCCCGTCCTCTCGACGTGAGTCGCTTTGGCATCATCTATGCCGGTGCCCAGAAAAATATCGGGCCGTCCGGGCTTGCCATTGCCATCGTGCGCGATGACCTGCTGGATCAGGCGAGAGCCGATGTCCCCTCGATTTTCGACTACAAGCTCACTGCCAAGAACGACTCCATGTTCAACACGCCGCCCACCTACGCCTGGTATCTGGCCGGTCTGGTGTTCGAGTGGCTCAAGGAACAGGGTGGCCTCGAGGCGATGGAAGCGCGCAACAAGGAGAAGGCAGACTTCCTCTATGACTATCTCGATCAGTCGAGCTTCTACGGCAATCAGGTGGATGTCAGCTGCCGTTCGCGCATGAACATCCCGTTCCAGCTGAAAAATGCCGAGCTGGACAAGCAGTTCCTGGCCGAATCGGAAGCCGCTGGCCTGCTGGCCCTCAAGGGGCACCGTATTGTCGGTGGCATGCGCGCCAGCATCTACAACGCCATGCCGCTGGAGGGGGTGAAGGCCCTAGTGAGCTTTATGGATGGCTTTGCCAAGCGCCACGGCTGAGAAGATAGTACCCACGTGCTTGCCGGCGGCCTCTCGTGACAACCAGTGAGCCGCTTCCAGCTATTGCAGTGATTCAAGACGCCGGGGATACCCCGGCGTCTTTTTTTCAACAGAACCAGCGCGCTGGCGTTTGCCGTGCGATTTCCCCTGAAAGTGCCCTTGCCGAGCGGGACGCAGGCTGTTAACGTCCGGACAGGCGTTTATTTTTGAGATAGCACAGGAAGTCTATGAATTCGTTGCGTTTGGAACCCATTTCTCGTGTGGCCGGTGAGGTCAATCTGCCCGGCTCCAAGAGTGTCTCTAACCGTGCGCTGCTGCTGGCGGCGCTGGCTCGTGGCACCACCCGTCTGACCAACCTGCTCGACAGCGATGACATTCGTCATATGCTGGCTGCGCTGACCCAGCTCGGGGTCAAGTACAAGCTCTCCGCCGACAAGACCGAGTGTACCGTGCAGGGTCTGGGCCGCAGCTTTGCGGTAAAAGAGCCGGTCAATCTGTTCCTCGGCAACGCCGGTACTGCGATGCGACCGCTCTGCGCCGCGCTATGCCTCGGTTCCGGTGAATATACCCTGGGCGGCGAGCCACGTATGGAAGAGCGTCCCATCGGCCATCTGGTGGATGCCCTGCGCGAAGCGGGTGCCCATATCCAGTACCTCAAACACGATGGTTATCCGCCGCTGGTGGTGGATGCCAAGGGGCTGTGGGGCGGCGATGTGCACGTCGATGGCTCCGTCTCCAGCCAGTTCCTGACCGCGTTTTTGATGGCAGCGCCGATGGCGGCCGGTGATACCCGGATCCACATCAAGGGAGAGCTGGTTTCCAAGCCCTACATCGACATCACCCTGCACATCATGAAGCAGTTCGGGGTGGTCATCGAGCACGACAACTACAAGCTGTTCTATATCAAGGGCAACCAGACCTACATCAGCCCGGGTGACTTTCTGGTGGAAGGAGATGCCTCCAGCGCCTCTTACTTCCTCGCAGCGGGCGCCATCAAGGGCAAGGTGCGGGTCACCGGCATCGGCAAGCACAGCATTCAGGGTGATATCCACTTCGCCGACGTGCTGGAGAAGATGGGCGCGCGCATCACCTGGGGCGATGATTTTATCGAGGCGGAGCAGGCACCGCTGCACGGAGTGGATATGGACATGAACCATATTCCCGATGCGGCCATGACCATCGCCGTTGCCGCGCTGTTTGCCGAGGGGCCGACCTCCATTCGCAATATCTACAACTGGCGGGTGAAAGAGACCGATCGTCTGCACGCCATGGCGACCGAGCTGCGCAAGCTGGGCGTCGAAGTGGAGGAGGGGCATGACTTCATCACCGTGACCCCGCCGACCCAGCTCAAACATGCCGAGATCGATACCTACAACGATCACCGTATCGCCATGTGCTTCTCGCTGGTGGCGCTGTCAGATACCCCGGTCACCATCAATGATCCCAAGTGCACCTCGAAGACCTTCCCGGATTACTTCGACAAGCTGGCCAGTATCAGCCAGCGTGGCTGATCACTGACAAACCCGTCACCACAGATGCTTCTGGCCCGCGCGGAGCGGGCCTTTTTGCCTTCCTCATCCGCACTTCCATTTCACTTAGCATCATTTCAATAACTTGCAAGATTGTCATATAAAATAGTTTTGTGATTGCTGTAATTTCCTATTTACACATGCGCTGTCGCGGGCTATGTTGAGATTTCCTAATCGCAGTCATCTAGCAGGAAGCCTTGTCATGCAGCATCAAACCGACGACGTTCGTATCAGTGAAATCAAAGAGTTATTACCCCCGGTTGCGGTGCTTGAGAAGTTTCCGGCTACCGAGGTGGCCTCGTCCACCGTTTTTGAATCCCGTCAGGCCATTCACAATATCCTGGCCGGTGAAGATGATCGTCTGCTGGTGGTGATTGGCCCTTGTTCCATCCATGATCCGGTTGCCGCGCTGGAGTACGGCAAGCGCCTCAAGGCGCTGCGCGACGAGCTGAAAGATCAGCTGGAGATCGTGATGCGGGTCTACTTCGAAAAACCGCGTACCACAGTGGGCTGGAAGGGGCTGATCAACGATCCGTACCTCGACAACAGCTGCAAGATCAACGATGGTCTGCGCATTGGTCGCAAGCTGTTGCTGGATCTCAACGACATGGGGCTGCCAACTGCCTCCGAGTTCCTCGACATGATCACCCCGCAATATGTGGCGGATCTGATGAGCTGGGGCGCGATCGGTGCCCGTACTACCGAATCCCAGGTACACCGCGAGCTGGCCTCCGGTCTCTCCTGCCCGGTGGGCTTCAAGAACGGCACTGATGGCACCATCAAGGTGGCCATCGATGCCATCGGTGCCGCCAGTGCGCCGCACCACTTCCTGTCGGTCACCAAATACGGTCACTCCGCCATCGTGGCGACCCGCGGCAACCCGGACTGTCACATCATTCTGCGTGGTGGTCGTGAGCCGAACTACAGCGCCGCCCACGTGGACGAGGTGGTGAAGGGGCTGGAGAAGGCCGGTCTGCCCCAGAAGGTGATGATCGACTTCAGTCACGCCAACAGCAGCAAACAGTTCAAGAACCAGATGGTGGTGGCCGAAGACGTAGCCGGTCAGCTGCGTGCCGGCAGCAAGGCGGTGTTTGGGGTGATGGTGGAGAGCCATTTGGTGGAAGGGCGTCAGGATTTGGTCGAGGGCTGCGAGCTTACCTTCGCTCAGAGCATCACGGATGCCTGCATCGGTTGGGCCGATACCGAAGTGCTGCTGCGCAATCTGGCGGATGCCGTTGCAACCCGCAACGCCCGCTAAAGACGGGATTTTGCAGTCGCAGTGACAAAGAGAAAGTAATAACCAGAGGCCGCTATTGCGGCCTCATCTATTCGTGTTGCAGGGCTTAAGGCTCAGGGCTGGGCATCGGGCCGGAAGCTGGCGCGGATCTGCGGCACCAGGCTTGAAGGGTCGAACCCTTTCTCCTCCCCCAGCACCGGATGGAGCAGGGGCTTCTCTTCGATGGGGGTGATATCCCCCGCCAGCAGCTGGCGGGTGGCCTGACCCATCTGGTAGAGCTGGCGTACCGGCGCAAACTGGGTCGCCAGATTGAGGGGATCATCGGCGCGGGTGAAGGCCATCATGGGGATCTGGTAGGTGGCATCGCGCGCCGGCTTGTCACCGTGAATCCCCTTGCCGGCGGACATCAAAAACGGCTGGTGATCGCCAAAGGCCACCACCAGATAGCGCTTGTCCGACTGGTCAAGGGTCTTGAGCAGCCGCTCCAGCGAGGCCATGGCATCCACCACCCCTGTGTAATAGGTGTTGAGCAGCTGGGTGTCGCTCTCGCTCTGGTTCGGGCAGGCGCCGCTGCGCTCCTGCCCCTGATAGCGGGGGCCATCGAAGGGGCCGTGCCCCTGCATGGTGACCGCATAGGCAAACAGCGGTTTGTCATCCTGTTCGCTGCGCTTGAGTATGTGGTCGATCAGCGCATCATCGGAGATATAGAGCCCCTTGTGCTCGAGGGTGGTGAAGCGGGTGTCGAACCAGCGCTCCTCATAGCCAAGCGCCGGGATCGCCTTGGCGCGGCCCCAGAATTTTTCCACATAAGGGTGGGCGAACAGGGTCTGGTAGCCACTCTGTCTGGCGCTCTGGGCCAGCCCCGGCACCTGCTGCGAGAGGTAGTAGTAGGGCACCACGCCCTGCTTGAGCAAGCCCACCGGCAGGCCGGTGTTCATCTCGAACTCCGCCAGCACCGTCATGCCGCCGGTGGTGGGGGAGTGGATGGTTTTTTGCCACTGCTGCACGCTGGCGGGCAGGGAGAGGGTGGGAGCCGGGGCGCAGATCCGCCCCTTCCAGTCGAGCCAGAGCGACTCATATTGCAGCACGATCACCAGATCCCAGCGCGGCGCAATGCCCTGGGGCGGATAGCTCAGCTGTGGGGCCAGCTCGTTGATCTGCAAGGGGTAGCGAAACACGCTGCCGCTTTGCAGCATCTCGTCCACCAGATTGAACAGATAGAGGCCGGGGCCGGAGCGGATGATGTCCCTGTGGTAGTTGACCGCGCGATCCACGTAGCGAATGTTGGCCCCCAGCAGCTTGTTGCCGGTCTGGGTGGCAAAGACGCAGAGGGCAAAGAAGGCGACGGTGGCCGCGGCTGTGCGCAGCACCCAGCGTGACAGGGCAAAGCGCCAGCAGAGAAACAGTGCCAGCAACACGGTGAAGATGGGCAGGATGGGGTGCTGGTCGAGCAGGATCCGCAGCAGCGCCAGCAGGTTGCCAAAATCATCCCCGCCGAGCGGCACGCCGTAGATGGCGATCTTCATAAAGTTGGCGAGCAGGCCTATACCGGAAAGTGCGGTAAAGACCAGCCCCATATAGAGGTTGAAGCCCGCCAGCGCGCAGAGGCTCCAACCCAGCACCATGCTGCCCCAGGCCAGATAGTAGTGCTCCGGCCGAAAGCCTGACCAGAGCAGAAACTCCCCCAGCTTGAACACCACGAAGCCATGCAGCAGCACGAAGGTGAGGTTGCCGAGCAGCAGGCTGCCGATGATCCGCCAGCGCAGGCTGCGGCGCAGCTTTGGTAGCACCGTCTTGAGCACGGCGGCGCTCAGGGCCAGCACCAGGGTCAGGCTCACCACCAGATAGGTGAGGTTGAAGCCCTGTTCCGGCAGGGTTTGCAGGATCTGGCTGAAATCGCCGCTCTCGGGGCGATCTTTTAGCAGCAGACCGATGCGCAGCTGATAACGGCTGGCCAGTGCATCGTCCGGGGCGCGCAGGGTGCTGTTGAGATCCAGGGTGCAGCGGTTATTGCGGCACACCTGACGTTTATCCACCGCTTGACTCAGCTGGTCGATCCGCTCCCCCTTGTCGTTGAGCAGCTCCACCCGCACCTTGTCCCCCGCTTGCAATGGCCCTCGCAACTGCCACTGACTGCGCACCACCAGATAGAGACCGCGGCTGTCGCTTTTATAGAGCAGGGCGTGGCGGGTGAGGGTGGCCAGCGGGTTGTCGGCGGGGCCCAGCACCAGCGGCTGGGCACGGCCCAGCCAGCTGCCGGGATTGATCAGCGGCAACAACAGGGTCAGCAGCAGCAATCCGCCCAGCAGGGCAAGCAGCAGAGAGGGCAGACTCAGGACGCGGGGGCGGCCTGAGGAGGGGCGATTCATATAAGCTCATCCTTTGAGCGAGTGAGGGAGAGATCGTTCATCCGCATAGAGTTTGACCCGATGGTGCGGGCCTTGTTTCAGCTTGTCAATTTAATGACCACTTAATGAATATTTGGTTACAGCTCAACCTTGCAAATTGTGATCCCGATCGAGGGGTTGTTCGGAATATGTGATGAAAGCGTCATCATGGGGTTTTGCCACTGGCTTGGGAGGGATCTGCTGTTTAGTCTCTCGATAGCGACTGGAGGTACATGTATGAATCCCAAAGTGATGGCACGTCAGGCCAGATTGCTGCGCATGCTGGAGAGCAAGGAAGAGATCCGGATCGGACGCGAGCGCGACTGCCCGCTGCCGCTGGCCCAACTGGTCAAGCTGAAGGATAGCCATCCGGCTGTGGTCAAGGTCTATCGCCACGGTCTCACCGCCGAGGTGTTTCACCTCAAGGTGGAGGGGCATCACTGGTGCCTCAAGCGGCGCCGTCAGGATTCACTGGTGGCCAACCTCGATGGCAAGACCGCCTTTCTGACCGAGCTGGAGCGGCGGCGCGAAATCGAGGTGCTGCGCGAGCTGCACCCTACCGTCCTCTCCCACGTGGTCTGCACCAACTTCGGCTCGGCGCGGGCCGGTGTGCTGGTTTCCCCTTGGTTGCGGGGTGTGCCGGTCCATCAGCTCAACGAGCGCAATCTGGCCCAGATGCTGGAGGTGCAGGGGGAGCTGGCCCGCTGGGGCTGGTTTGACTGGGACCCGAGCCCGGGCAACCTGCTCGATGACGGCGAGCAGATCTGCGTGTTCGACTTTGGCTATATGTGGACCTTCGATCCCCGCTTTGAATACAACTCCAACGGTCTGGTCGACCCGCAGTTCCATGTGCCGGAGCGGTTGGAGACCCGCACCCTCTCCGGACTCTGGCTCGATGAGGCCGATCCTCTGCCGCAATTTCGCTACTGGCGTGAACTCTGCCTGAAATGGGTAAAACGGGAGATCCACCACCTGATCCGCGAAGGGGCCAGCGCGCCCGTGCTGGCCCGCCTGCACGCCCTGCAAGGGGAGTGGAGCGCCGCGCTGGCGAGCGACGAGGCGCTGGTCGCCAACTGGTGGCGGGACATGTATCGTAGCCACCGGCTCGATGTGGCCGATGATCTGAGCGGCCAGAGCTGCGGCCCGCTCACCCTGCGTCGCCTCGACTGGTTGATGCAGGCGGTGACGGATCACTATCCGCTGCTGGTGGACAATCTCTCGCCTCAGGAGACGGAGCTCGGCCAGACCGGGCTGCTGGCCCGCTTGCAGCAGCTGCGCCGCGAAGCTGTGGCCTGCCAGTTGCCTGCCACCAGCCTTGCCTGAGCCAACACATCTGCGAAATACAAATGAACAGGGCGCCTTGCGGGCGCCCTGTTGCGTGTTCGGAATTGCCTCGGGTGAGGATCAGTCCAGCAGCTCCTGATGGAGGCGGTTGACGATATTGCCCGCCTCGCTCTCCTTGACCAGGAAGCAGAGGTTGTGGGCGCTGGCGCCGTAGCAGATCATCCGGATGTTGTGCTCGCGCAGGGCGTCAAAGACCTGACTGCCCACCCCGTTTACTTCGCTCATCCGGTTGCCGATGAGCGCCACCAGTGCCAGACCGGTTTCCACCTCCACCTTGCAAAGCTGGCCCAGCTCGGCCAGTACCTTGTCGCTCAGGATCGGTTCGCCGTTGCTCTGGCTGCCGGTGTGATCCAGCGTCAGTGACACGCTCACTTCCGAGGTAGTGATGAGATCGACCGAGATGCGGTGACGGGCCAGAATGCCGAACACTTCGGCCAGAAAGCCGTAGGCGTGGAACATGTTGAGGCTGTGCAGGGTCACCAGCACCTGCTGGCGGCGCAGGGCGACGGCGCGAAACAGCGGGCTTGAATCTGTGCTGGCGCGGATCCAGGTACCACCGGCGGCGGGGTCCTTGGCGGAGCCGACAAACACCGGAATATTCTGGCGCACCGCCGGTTGCAATGTGGCGGGGTGCAGCACCTTGGCGCCGAAGGTGGCCATCTCGGCCGCCTCGACAAAGCTGATTTCGGGGATCGGGCGGGCGCGGGTGACGAGGCGTGGATCCGTGGTGTAGATGCCGGGCACATCGGTCCAAATCTCGATACTGGCGGCATCGAGCGCTTCGGCCAAGAGGGCTGCGCTGTAGTCAGAGCCGCCGCGCCCTAGCGTGGTGGTGCGGCCATCGCCATCGGCGCCGATAAAGCCCTGGGTGATGATAAGGCTGTCACCAAGCTGCGGGCCCAGCGTCTGCTGGCAGAGGGTACGGGTGGTGGCCAGATCGACGGTGGCCTTGCCAAAGCGGCTGTCGGTGCGCATCAGCTGGCGCACATCCTGCCAGTGGGCCTTGACGCCGCGCTGGCGCAGCAGCTCGGTAAAGAGGCGGGTAGACATCAGCTCGCCGCAGGCGATGAGGCGATCAGCCAGTTCGGCATCGGTCTGCTGGCTGGCCTGCTGCGACATGGTGCGGATCTCGCCGAGTTGATCGTGGATCAGCGCCGTCACTTCGGCGGGGTGGCCAAGGTCGGCCAGAATTGCCTGCTGAATGTCGGACAGCTTGGCCAGCTGCTCGTCGCGGCCCGCTTCGTCCAGCTCACCTTGTGCCAGGGAGACCAGCAGGTTGGTGACACCGGCGCTGGCACTCAGTACCACCACCCGGGTGGCGGGATTGGCCAGCACGATATCGGCGCAGTGGTTCATGGCCGGGAAGTTGGCGACACTGGTTCCGCCAAACTTGGCGACATTGATCGGGCTCATTGCTTACTCCTGTCTTATTTTAAGATTCCGGTTCCATCGGGCAAAAAAGAGAGGAGGAGGCTGAAAATGGCAGGAATGAACGAAGCTATCCCGGCCAGAAGCACTCCACCTGCAGAGCCCATCCCGTACCGCCCCTGACAGGGCGCGGTGGGGGATGATCACTACCGATGACAACCCGGGGGATTCAGCCCCCGCAGCCGACGTTGAGGTTACCAGTCTCCTCACTCGTCTCGGCGCTGCTCCCCCTGACCCAAGTTCACCGGACGCTGGCGTCCTCTCTTGGGCTGCCTGGGCAGCGCTCCTCTTCTGGCTCCACCAGGGCGGTGGAGTGCATTTAGAAATACCCTGCGTTGGATTGCACTGTCAATCGAGTTTGTGAAAAAGTTCAAATTGTCAGCTAACTCAACGCAGGATCAATGACTTAGGCAATGGTCTTTGACAAAACCTTGGAACGGCGCTGCCAGTTGTAGAGACGCTGACGCGCCACCGGCAGATCTTCCACTTCCAGCGGATCAAAGCCCCGCTCCCGGAACCAGTGGATGGAGCGGGTGGTAAGTACGAACAGGCGGCGAATGCCAAGCCGCTTGGCCCGCTCGGCCACCTTGGCCACCAGCTGATCCCCCCGGTTGGAGTTGCGATAGTCGGGGTGGATGGCGACGCAGGCCATCTCCGCCATCGCCTCTTCCATAAAGCAGTAGAGGGCCGCGCAGCCAATGATGAGGCCATCGCGCTCGATGATGGTGAACTTGTCGATCTCCATCTCCAGCTGCTCGCGGGAGCGGCGCACCAGAATGCCTTCCTCCTCCAGCGGGCGAATAAGGTCCAGAATGCCGCCGATATCCTCGATGGTGGCGGCGCGGGCCTGCTCGGCGCTTTCCCGCACGATCTGGGTGCCGAGGCCGTCGCGGCTGAACAGCTCCTGCAACATGGCGCCATCATCCTGATAGCTCACCAGATGGGAGCGGGGCACCCCGCCACGGCAAGAGGCAATGGCTGCGCGCAGATAGCGGGCGGTGCCGGACATCTCTTCGCCCGCCTGCTCCAGCTCCACCAGCAGCTCTTCGGCCTGCTCGGGGAAGAGCTCGGAGATGGCTTCTCCGCGCCTGTCCATTACCCCCTGGGTGCTGCTAAAGCAGATGAGCTTGTCCGCCTTGAGGTCGACCGCCACCCGGCGGGCCACCTCTTCGGAGCTCAGGTTAAAGCTCTCGCCGGTGACCGAGCAGCCGATGGGGGAGATGAGCACCAGACTCTTCTGGTCAAGCTGGCGGGTGATCCCCTCCACGTCGATGCGGCGCACCCGGCCGCTGTGGCAAAAGTCGATGCCATCATCCACCCCCAGCGGCTGGGCAGTGACGAAGTTGCCGCTCACCACGCTGATCCGCGCCCCCTGCATGGGTGTGTTGGCGAGTCCCATGGAGAGCTGGGCTGTGATGTCATATTGCAGGCCACCACACACCTGTTTGATGATGGTGAAGCTCTCGTCATCGGTGACCCGGATCCGCTTGTGATACTGGGCCTCGATACCGGCGCGGGCCAGCGCTTCATCGTTTTGCGGACGTGAACCAAACACCAGCACCAGGCGTATGCCCAGTGTCTGCAGCAGGGCGATATCGCTGACGATATTGGCGAAGTTGGGGTGGCAGATGGCTTCTCCCCCCATCATCAGCACAAAGGTGGCACCCCGATGCACATTGACATAGGGGGTGGATTGCCGGAAGGCATTGACCAGACTGGGTTCGCGTTCACGCACTTGATATTTCTTCCATAAAAAAACAGCGATTGGCTCAATATATGAAAATTAATTCACAAATCAAGACTAAATATTGATTTTGGCCGTTTCTGGTCTACGCGGGGCGGCTTGGCCGTGCGGATCGGGAAAGGATGGTTCGAAGCGCAGACGGCCGCCGGGGCGAGCGGGGAGGGGCCCTCCTGTTGATCCGGCGCGATAAACTGCTATCTTCGATGCTCCTTTTCGTCAGCTGTGTGATTTCACAGGGTTTTATACAAGGACAGAATTCATGGAACAGATTATTTCACCGGCAGATGCCCTGCCGGGACGACGCGAAGCGATGGTGATTGGTCAGCAGCATGCGGTGAATGGCAACCCGACCCAGGGGCCTTGGCCCGAGAACATGGAGATCGCCTGGTTTGGCATGGGCTGTTTCTGGGGCGTGGAGCGCCTGTTCTGGCAGCAGCCGGGCGTCTACTCCACCGCGGCCGGTTATCAGGGCGGCGTGACCCAGAATCCCACCTACAAAGAGGTGTGCAGCGGGCTGACCGGTCATGCCGAAACGGTGCAGGTGGTGTTTGATCCGGCGGTGATCAGCTACGGCGACCTGCTCAGACTGTTCTGGGAGCAGCACGATCCGGCGCAGGGGATGCGTCAGGGCGGGGACATTGGCACCCAGTATCGCTCGGTGATCTTCTATGGCGACGAGAGTCAGCAGATCATTGCCCAGCAGAGCATGGCGGCCTACCAGCAGGCGATGGCGGCAAGCGGCGACAGTCGTGCCATTACCACCCGCATTCTGCCGCTGGCGCCCTTCTACTACGCCGAGGATTACCATCAGCAATATCTGGAGAAAAATCCGGATGGTTACTGCGGATTGGGTGGCATTGGAGTCTGTTTACCTCCCAGCCTGAACCGTTGAACAGGTTTGTAGTCGATTTCTTAATAAAAGTGAAAATAAATGGTCGGAGGAGGGAACTTATTGCGACCAGTCGGGACTAACTAGGTAGCGTCCAGGGATCGGATGCAAAGTCCAGACACATTTCTTGCCTTGATAACCGCCTGATGAATGAACGCACTGGCGGGTTGAAAATGATAGCAAGCAGGGCTGCCCACCAAGGCGGCCCTTTTCCTTATCTGCTTGTTTTCGCTCGGGAGGGGCGATCGGTCAGGCGATCGCGCTGTCGAACAGGTTCTTGATGAGATCGATAAATTCGATGAGGAAGGTTTTTTGTTCCGGGGTCGGGGCGCGCAGCCAGACAGCAGAGAGCACCTCTTCCAGATCGGCGACCACGGCGTCGGCCTCCTGCATGATGGCGAAACGCACCTTGGGATCGAGCTGGGGGTTTTGTTCGCAAATGGCCATCAGGTTGCTGGCAACACGGCCACTGACCAGGTCTTCGATGGTCTCTTCACCATCGCTCTGCTGTTGGGATTCAAACAATCCCAAACTCTCCACCAGATACTCGATCAGCGAGATATAGCCTTCACTTTCTACCACCATGGTTGCTGCCTCAATACAGTAACAATACGAAAATTGAGCGTATTTTAGTGGCTTGCTCTAGCTTGGCAAGCTGCAGTGCAGGCGATGGCGAGTAAAACTGACTCCGCCCCGCTCCACGCACTCCAGCCCGGTCAACGTAAAGCCATGTCGTAAAAATAGCTCATAACTGAAGGCGCTGGCCTCGGTGGTGATGAGCGTCAGACCGAGCCCTCTGGCTCCCGCGAGCGCCGTGGTGAGTAACAGATTGCCCAGTCCCTGGCGCTGATGGTCGGCGCTCACATAGAGCAGACTGAGGTGGCCATCGGAGCTCAGAGTGACAAAACCGAGGGGCACATTTGCCTGCTCTGCCACCCAGCCGTGGTGTTCACGCAGCTGGCCGACAAAGCCCGGATGCTGTGAACCGAGGGCCCACTGCTCCACCTGTTCTGCGCTGTAGTGCTCGGGGCCGCTGCGTCGCACCGCCTGCTCAAACAGGGTCACGAGGGCGGGGATATGTGTCTCGTCAAGGGGGATAATACGCAGTGCTGGCGTCATAAGGTTGGGTCGTCAGTGGGGGAGAGGGTGCGCGGCGCCTGTGGCCGTTTGGCTTTGGGCAAACCCGCGACAACCCGCTCATAGGAGTGGAGCACCCAGCCTTGCCAGAGATCATCCGGCAAGGTGCTGTTCAGGGTCACTGTGTTCCAGTGTTGTTTGTTAGATTGTAAGGACACAAAACACCATAACTTATTGATAAATATGATTAAAAGCATTGTGTCAATTATACACGAGTCTTATTGCTGAGGCTAAAATGGTTTTCCTACACATGAGCCTCGTCTGATTTAGCCAAAAAAAGTAGATTCGTTGCTGTTAGATGAATCATGTAACTAACTAGATGTTCTGGCACCTCAATTACTTCAAGGCCCTGCCCATGACCAGCAGTTTTATTTCTGATAGTAGGCACACCGCATTCTAAAATCTTGCGAACTTGCATGAGTTGATCCTGCTGAAAAGTAGGGAACAGTCCTTTTTCAACACATGACAGGATTAACTTGTTCGCGGTATCTTGATGCTTGTCATAAGCCCACCCACGTTTTTCATGGATAGCTTTCAACATGCTTTCAAATGACTTACCACAATTAAGGATCGCGTCCTTGAAGTTCTGGTGTCTGTAATGTTCATGAGCCAACATGAACTCATCCAGCGCGCCAGCATAAGCAGGATCAGCATTGAGAAGAGTAAGTGTCGGTTTAACTACCTCTGAATGAACAAACTGCGAATCAACTCTAATAATCGTTAGACTATCTGAGTCAAGTTGATAGCCGACGGAATTCTCTCTGAACCGGATGTTGATTTCTTCTATTGCGTTTTGAATGTCAAACTGAATCATGCCTCGCTCTACAGCATTTTTAACAGCTTCCATAATCAGCTCTAGAACATCAAGGAAGCATTCGGTATTAGATTCTGATTTTGAGAATGAAAGGAGAATCTGAGTCTCTCGACTTTTCTCACTGTATGAGTTTATAGCTCTGTGATCGCAATTTAATGAATCAACACCGTACTCTCTTGTCAAAATGTCATTGATGGAGTTAAAAATGCGATTCATTAAATGCCGATGTGCATTAAAAATGTCATCATAAATTTTAGAAATCTGAATTCTTAACTTGGACGGTATGTCTTCATACTGATAAACATCATTGAACTCACCGCGAAGACGCTTCTGTCGTTTTGAATAGATCTCATAAACCGCCATAGTAAGTTCCTAACTGATTAATCAACATAAGGATTTTACCACTTAGGCGCTGTATGACTACTCAAAAATGACGTGTAGATTTGCACTGTAACTTGTTCATATGCCAGCCCGGTTTGACCTCGGGGTGGATCTCGCGCAGCAGCAACGCTAGCTCGGGCTCGCACTTGAGGTTGATGGTAAGCGGCTCGGCCTGCCAATCCACCAGCGCGAACATCTTGCCCGCGATGCGGTAGACCAGGATCTCCGGGCCAAACGGTGTATCTTCGGTGGTGCCCGGCAGGGAGAGCAGAAAGTGGCGCAAACGGGTCAAATCCATGGTGGGTTCTCGCGCAAGGGGTGATCCGGGTCATGTCAGGCGCATATCTATCGGCGGGCCTGTTCTGTTAATATGCGCCAGCCGAGTATACCCCCCATCACCAAGGGAGCCTATTGGATGTTGTATCACAAGACTTTCGAACTGGGTCCCGAGCGGGATTGGGTGGTGTTTGTCCACGGCGCCGGTGGCAGCTCCTCCATCTGGTTCAAACAGCTGCGCGCCTATCGCGAGCACTTCAATGTGCTGCTGCTGGACTTGCGCGGCCACGGCCAGTCCCACCAGCTGCAACAGGTGGTCAAGGGCCACTACAGCTTTCGGGAAGTGACCGAAGATATCGTTCGGCTGCTCGATCATCTCGATATCCGCCGCGCCCACTTTGTCGGCATCTCCCTTGGTACCATCCTGATTCGCCATCTGGCCGAGCTCTGCCCGGAGCGGGTCAAGAGCATGGTACTGGGGGGCGCCATCCTGCGGCTCGATATCCGATCGCGGGTGCTGGTGCAGCTGGGCCGACTCGGCCAGCACTTCCTGCCCTATATGTGGCTCTACCGGCTGTTTGCCTTCATCATCATGCCGCGCCAGCACCATCAGGAGTCGCGCAACCTCTTTGTGCGCGAGGCCCGCAAGCTCTGCCAGAAAGAGTTCAAGCGCTGGTTCCGCCTCGCCACCGAGGTCAACCCGCTGATGCGCTATTTTCGCGAACGCTCCCTGCCCATTCCCACCCTCTATGTGATGGGGGAGGAGGATCATATGTTTCTGGCACCGGTGCGCGAACAGGTGGCCATCGATGCCAGCTCCTCGTTGGCGGTGATCCAGCGGTGCGGCCATGTCTGCAATGTGGAGCAGCCGGAACAGTTTAATCGTCGTACGCTGGCATTTATTCAATCGCTGGGGTGCGGACGGAAATAAGGATTCGTTACGCTGTGCATTCAGGTCATGCTACAGCGGCATTGCAAGCAGGCCGTGAGCAAAGCGCTGCCAACGTGCAATAGATGTCGCTGTCTTGGCGATCGTATAAGCGGCATACTTTCAAGCTACAAGGGGTGATCTGCCCCTCTGATTCTTTATAATGCCCCCCTTTAAAATCGCCGGACCCGGGTTCGGCGCGCGCTGATGGCTGGCTACGTCATCAGGCAGATCATCAGGATTGAGAAACGGTTATGCATACTCTGGAACAGCTGCGCGCGGGTGAATTGTGCGGTGCCCGCCATTTGAAGCTCTCTGAAAACCTTGCGGTTTTCCCCTCCGAGATTTTGAGCCTGAAAGAGACGCTGGAGGTGCTGGATCTCACCGGCAACCAGCTAAGCGCGCTCCCCGACGAGCTGGCCGGGTTTGGCAAACTGCGCATTATCTTCTGCTCCGAGAACCGCTTTACCGAGCTGCCCGAGGTGCTGGGACGCTGCCCGGCGCTGACCATGGTGGGCTTTAAGGATAACCAGATTGCCACCGTGTCGGCCAAGGCGCTGCCCGCCGGTTTGCGCTGGCTGATCCTGACCGATAACGCAATTGAACAGTTGCCCGATGAGTTGGGCCAGTGCGACGCCCTGCAAAAGCTGATGCTGGCGGGCAACCGCCTGCGCGAGTTGCCGGCAAGTCTTGCCAACTGCCGCAATCTGGAGCTGCTGCGCATCGCCGCCAACCGCATCGAACGCTTCCCCGAGTGGCTGCTCTCGCTGCCGCGCCTTGCATGGCTCGCCTACTCCGGCAACCCCTTTAGCGAAGGGGCGGAGGCGCGGGCCATCGATGATGCCCATGTCGAACCCCTTGCCTGGGAGACGCTGGCGCTGGGCGAGCTGCTGGGGCAGGGAGCATCCGGCGTTATCCATCGCGCCACCCTTGTGGGTAATCCTGCTGATGAAGTGACTCAGGCGAGCGACAGAGGTGATGGCAGTCAGGTGGCGGTCAAGCTGTTCAAGGGGGCGGTGACCAGCGACGGGCTGCCCCGCTGCGAGATGGCGGCATCGCTGGCGGCGGGCACTCATCCCAACCTTATCAAGGTGATAGGCAAGGTGGCGGATCACCCCTCCGGCATTCCGGCGCTGGTGATGGAGCTGATCGACCCGGCCTTTGCCAATCTGGCCGGGCCGCCGAGCCTGGACTCCTGCACCCGGGATGTCTATCCCGAGGGGCTGCATCTGAGTGTGCCGGATGCGCTGGCGATGGCCCACGGCATCGCCTCGGTGGCGTGCCATCTGCACCGCGCGGGCATCATGCACGGGGACCTCTACGGCCACAATATTCTGTTTACCCGCGGGCCTGACGCCCCGGCTCGCGCCCTGCTGGGGGATTTTGGTGCGGCTTCTTTGTATGAACGCAACAGCCATGACAGCAACAACCGCGAGCGGGCCGTAGGACTTGAGCGTTTGGAAGTGCGCGCCTTTGGCTGCCTGCTGGAGGAGCTGTTGGCCCATTGCGATACGCAAGACTCACCGCTTGATGGGTTAAATCAGCTCAAAGCGGCCTGTATCTCGGAACTCCCCGCCGATCGTCCCGATTTTGCTTATATCGAGCGTCAGCTGGCGGCCGCTCGCGCCACGCTGTCGTGACTTTTTTGGCGTTGGTAGGCGCTGTTTGACCTGCCAATGACATGCCTCTTATTCATTCATCGCCATACACCCATGACGTTTTTGCATGGGTTGGTATGCCTTGTCCGTTATAAACGCAGCCAATAGCGCCCATTGCGACAGCGAGGCGCAGGGCAAGGGGACGTCCCGCCATTCGCCCGATAACACGCAAAGGCAGCGCGGCAAAAAGGGGAGGGCAGAGGGTTGCGCGGTGCCGGTTAAGTTGTGATATTGAGGCATCTTTAAGTACAGAAGGGTAATAACGATGGAAGCTGCGTTTTGGCATCAGCGTTGGGAAGAGAACCGGATTGGCTTTCATCAGGCGGACTTCAACCACTGGTTGCAATCCTGGTGGTCAGCCCAGCAAGCGGACGAGCCGGTGCTGGTTCCCCTGTGCGGCAAGTCCCGTGACATGCTCTGGCTGAGCGCTCAGGGCCATCCGGTCGACGGGTTCGAGCTATCGAGCCTTGCCGTCAGTCAGTTCTTCAGTGAAAACCAGCTCGCCGCGACCGTGAGCGAAGTGGGCCCTTATCAGTGCCATCAGGTGGACAGCCTGCGCATTTTTCAGGGAGATTTTTTCGCCGCCCCCAGTCTGGGTCGCCGTTACCGGCTGGTCTATGACCGCGCGGCGCTGATCGCCCTGCCGACCGCGATGCGCCGCCAGTATGCGGCCCTGATCAGTGCGCTGGTCGAGACCGGTGGCCAGATCTTGCTGGTGACCCTTGAATATCAGCCGGAGCAGCAGAGTCAGCCCCCCTTCTCGGTGGGTGAGATGGAGGTGCGAGCCCTGTTCGAACGGGACTTTCGTATCGAGGTGCTGGGGCGCGCCGCCGAAGTGGATCACCCGCGGGTGCTGTCGGGTCAGCTCTCCTACTTCGATGAGGTAGCCTACCGGCTGGTTCGCCGGGGTTAACGGGCTGCTAACGGGCGGCCAAAGGGTGATCTACGCCGACAAATCGCCGGGCTGTGCGCTCTTCGCTACCTCCTTTGACGTAGATCAACGTGACTGACGGGGGGAGTGCCTAATATGAGGCTGTTTCTCAATCACTGTTGGCATTGCAAAGCGAGTATCGGGTCTTTCCCGCTTGCTGATCAGCAACTCAGTGTCTGATTTTCACGCTCATGTTCACTTTTGGCGGCTTTGGTCGCAATTGTTATGGTTTTTCCAGCCGACCTTGATGGGTCGGCTTTTTATTGCCTGCGATTTGCCGTGGGAAGGAAAAACGGGGGATGTCGAGGCCTGATCAGGCTTCGAAGGTGGCGGCATTGAGCCGAAATGCCCGTGGATCGTCGATAAACTGGCCGGTGATCCGCTCGTCATGTTCGTGCCCCTGACCATAGCTGCAGAGGATCAGCCGATCGGAGGTGCGCGAACGCAGTTGGGTGATAAAGCGCACCAGATCGGCGCGGCTCAACTTGCCCACCTCGTCGCAGACCTGCTCCCGCTGATCGAACCCCAGATCCTTGTTGCCGATGCTGACCCACAGCCGCTGGCCGCGACTGCGCAGGTTGGCATCCCGCTCGCTCAGCTGGGCTTGCAGCCCCGCCTTGCTCTCCTGCCACTGCTGCTCGGTAAATTCGAGCATGGCGAGCGGGAAGAGGTCGATAAACTCCTCCACCGCATCGAGCAGGATCTGCGGCCCCGCCACCGGCGACTGGATATAGAAGATCAGCCCCGGGTGGCGATTGAGGGGCAGGTTGCCGGCACCCACCACATACCCCAGTTGTTGGCGGGTGCGCAGCTCGTGGAAGAAAGTAGAGGACATGATGTGGTTCGCCAGAGTGAAGCAGGCGAGATCCCGCGCTCGGGTGGTGCGGGATTGGTAGTAGACCAGGAGCGCCGAGTCTTCGTGATCGCAACCCTGCTCGCGAATAAGGGTGCCCCTGTCCTGAATGGAGATGAGCGGACGACGGGTCTCGCCGCTCGGCTTGCTGCTGGTGCCATTGATATCGCTCAGGTGGCGCTCCATCAGGGCGGCCAGCTCCAGTGCTTCGGCGGCAGTCCAGTCGCCATGCACCAGCGCTTCGACATGCACCTCGCCAAACAGCTGGGCCACGAAGCCGGGCATCTCTTCCAGCTCGACGGTGCGCAGGTGACGCAGCAACTGCTCGAACGGCGGGTTGTTGGGTTGCAACAGGCTGGTGAGCTGGTTAAAGAGCTGGGAGATGGGGCGAGCCTTGGACTGGTTGTCCCAGTTGCGAATGAGCTGCTCCTTGATCTCGGCGAAGCGACCCGGATCCGGATACCCCAGGGTGCGGTTGCCGAGGATCATGTCGAGCAACAGCGGCTGCTTGTCGGCAAAGCCGCTCAGGTTGATGGTAAAGCCCCCCTGATGGGCATAGATCTGGTAACCCAGCCCCGCCAGCTCCGCAGGATAGGTGAGGGCGTTGAGGTGGTCGGCCAACAGCTCCACGGCGAGGCGCGCCATGGCGATATTGCGCGGATTTTTTACCGCATGTTCGCTGTCGATGGAGATGTAGAGATTGCCCTTGGGCACGCTGAACAGGTGCTCATGGAGGTGCCAGAGGCGAAAACCGGGGCGATCGATAAGACAGGCGGGCATGTCGGCGGCAAGCTCGGGTGTACGCGGATCGAGCCTACTGCTGATAAAGGGGTTGGGCTTGGGTAGCGCCAGCGCCGGATCCGGCTCGCTCTGCTGCCAGCGAATTTTCTCGGCCTCGGTAATGGTCGTCACGCTGTAGGGGGTCTGATACCAGCGGGCCAGCCGATCGGTCGCTACTTCCGGCGCACTGATGGTGATACGCAGGTTGTGCGGGGTGAGCTTGGCGAGGAAGCGGCGGATCAGCCCCTCGTCATATTCGCGCATCATGTAGTCGCCGTAGAGCAGATCCTCAGGCTGGTAGCTAAAGAGGTTGAGCACCAACCCCGACACCGTATCGAGGGGGCGGCCGCGCTCCTGAAAACGGAATGCCGATTCGAGCACGGTCCGTTTTTCGTCATAGCGCCAGCTCTGCAGCCCTTCGCGGCCAATCAGTTTCAGATAGCCAAACAGGGCGGCGAGGATGTCGTCCACATGTTCAAGGCCGAGCGGGGTGAGGCCGAAGTTGACGCCAAAATCCTTGAAGTTGGCGCCGCTGATGCCACCGCCCGCCGAGAGCTGGTTGACCCAGCCTTTCGCTTTAAGCAGGGAGAGCAGGCTGCCATCCCCCTCATAACCGATCAGATGGCTCAGGAAGGTGAGGGGCTTTTTGTCGTAGAACTCGTCCACATTGGGCAAGGGGAAGCTGAGCGACAGCTTGCGGGTCTCCTTGACCGGATTGATGTGGATGCGCACGCCGAGATCATCGAGCCGGTAAAGCGGCATGGTGAGCGTCGGGGTTCCCAAATTGCGATTCAAAATGGGAGCAAAGTAGCGACAGCACCACTGCAACTGGGTATCGATGGATTCCGGCGAGATCATCACCAACGCCATGCGATCCGCGCTGTAGTGGCTTTCGTAAAAACGAATAAGATCGGAGCGCAGATCCCGTCCCGGCAGATCGGCCAGGGTATCGAGGTTGCCCACCGAGAACTTGGAGAAGGGGTGCGCCGGGTTGACCGTCTCTTTATGCACCTGATAGCTGCGGCGCATGTCGTCCTGCAGTTTGAGGCGATACTCGGAGTCGACCGCGTTGCGCTCCTTGTCCACCCACTCCGGATCAAAGGTGGGGCAGATAAAGAACTGGGAGAAGCGAGCCAGCCCCGCTTCGAAGAAGCCGTTGTCGATCTCGAAGAAGAAGTTGGTGAATTCGGTGCCAGTCCAGGCGTTGTTGCTGCCGCCATGACGGCTCATAAATTGCTGGTACTCACCAGGCTTGGGGTAGGTGCAGGTGCCGAGAAACAGCATGTGCTCCAGAAAATGGGCCATTCCCTGCCGGTCGGCGGGATCGTCAAAATGGCCGGTATTGACCGCCAGAGAAGCGGCGGATTTGTCGGTGTCGGGATCACAAATCAACAAGACCCTGAGCCGGTTGGCCAGCTCCAGAAAATGGTATTGCCGATGGTCATTGGGACTGGCATATGGGCTCATTGGTGTGTGACTCACGTTGGATTTATTTGAATTTAAACATGATTATCGACCCCGCTATCCCGTCAGGCAAACCCTTTTCTGAGAGGTAGCGCAATTGTTTCCACACCCGTGGCGGGGTAAGATCCCCCGGCTATCAAAACAGGCCCGTTGGGCGAGGTTGTAATGAAGATCTATATCATGCGTCATGGCCAGGCTGGCATGAATGCGAAAACAGATGAACAGCGTCCATTGACCGAGCAGGGTATTGAAGAGTCTATCCAGATGGCCCGCTGGCTGGCGCCTCAGCTGATTGGCCCGCTGGATCGGGTGATCCACAGCAACTATCTGCGGGCACGCCAGACCTGGCAAGCCATATGCAGTGAATTGCCTGACGCAGCAGCCGTTGAAGAGAGTGGCGACATTACCCCTTACGGTGATCCCGCTTTCGTGGCCAGCTACCTTACCACTTTGGCTGAACAACATGACCAGATCCTGATGGTCAGCCATCTGCCGCTGGTGGGTTATCTGGTGCAAAGCCTCTGTCCGGCCGCAGGAGCACCCATGTTTGCCACCTCGGGGATCGCCTGTATCGAGTGGCACGATGGCAAAGGAGCCTTGCTCTGGCTCGAAGGGCCGCATACAATAGGCTAAAAGTTAATAAAAAGTTATAGATTGAATTTTTTGGGAAGAGATGGGCGAGTTTTCCGGATTTTTATAAATATTTTACGGAATTAATTCGCAGAAGCTGCTGTCATACGGATACAACTGCAAGAGGTTGCAAACGATGAGAGTGTTCAAGAAGTACCTGCCACTGATGGTGGCAAAGCATGTCAAAACCTTCTTTAAAGGTCGGATTTACATTCATGGTCGGGGGCGGTTTGATTTCCAATCCGGTTTGTTGCTGATGCCGAATCCGGCGGATATTCCCCATCGCCAGACAGTCACCGAGGTCAACGAGCTGATCTCCAGACTGCACATGGATGCCGCGTGATGCGCTTCTGAACCTGTTTCTGCACTGATATGCCCGCACTTTTGCGGGCATATTTGTTTCTGGCTACTGGCGTTCACTATGTGGCTGTTCAGGCCCACACCTTTGTTTATCTTCCATCGCCCCCTATACTGGCCCGCTGTTGTCTCTTCGGTCTGGATCCTCTCATGCCCTTTGCCTTTCTGTTTCCTTTCTCCTGCATTGCCATCTGGGCTGGCAATGGCATCGTCAGCAAACTGGCGGTTGGTGTGTTGTCCCCGGCAGCCTTGGCCTGGTCGCGCTGGGTGGTGGCTGCGCTGGTATTAAGCCCGTTTCTGGCCCGTCGAGTATGGCGTGCGCGTGCCCGCATTCGTGCCGGCCTTTGGCAGATCGCCATGCTGGCCTCGCTGGGCATGGTGCTTAATCAGACCTTTGGGTACTACGCCGCACAGACCATGGGGGCCACCGAGATGGGATTGATGATGGGGCTGACGCCACTGTTGACCGTGTTACTCAGCATCTGGCTGCTGCGTGAGCGGCCCACCTGGGGCGCCGTGCTGGGGGCGCTGCTCTCCATCTTTGGCTTGTCTATCTTGCTGGGGCAGGGGGATCCGACCCGACTGTTTACCCAGGGTATTCATATCGGCTCTGTCTACATGCTGCTCTCGGCGGGCACTTATGCCCTTTATAGCGTGCTGCTCAAGAAGTGGGATTTGGGGCTCGACAACTGGTCGCTGCTCTACGGTCAGGTGCTCTGCAGTGTGCTGATCCTGACCCCCTTCTTTCTGCTGGTGGATGGTCAGCTGCCAGAGGGGCGTGCGATCTGGCTGATCTTCTATGCGGGGATCCCCGCGTCGGCCCTCTGTCCCTGGCTCTGGATGCAGGGGATCACCCTGCTTGGTGCCAATCGTACCGCCATCTTTATGAATCTGCTGCCAGTGATGACGGCTGGCCTTGCCATCACCCTGCTGGGAGAGCGGCTGACCAGCTATCACCTGATCGGGGGCGGTCTGACTCTGCTGGGGGTTTTGCTGGCTCAGTTGCTGGTGCGTCCGGTGGTGATGGGTCGTCGCCGGGAGGTGTTGGCTCCTTGTCCCGAAGAGTAATCTTGCGTGAAAGCGTAGATGGGCCCAATGGCCCGCTTGGCCGCCAATGAAAAGCGCCTGCAGCAATGCAGGCGCTTTTTTATGGTCACATCTTGCCGAGCCGGTTACTGGGCAACCAGATAGAGCTCCTTGCTGTAGACCACATCCTGCGGGTTAAGGTGGGGATAGCCTTTCACGAAAGGTTTGAGCAACCTTGATTTGACCGAGAAATAGATGGGGGCGATGGGGGCATCCGCATCAATGAGAGCCTCTGCCTGCTGATACAGGGCATTGCGTTCAGCGGGATCCAGCGAGTCGTGGGCCTTGGCCAGCAGGGCGTCGTACTCCTTGTTGAACCACTTGCCGCTGTTGGCGCTGCTGCTGGAGGTCATGATGTCGAGAAAGGTGGAGGCGTCGTTATAATCCCCGTTCCAGCCATAGCGGCTAACCCCGAAATCCCCCTCGTTCAGCGCCGAGACCATGGTCTTCCACTCCATGTTGTTGAGGGTGGCAGTGACCCCTAGGTTGTGTTTCCACATGGAGGAGACGGCCAGCGCAATCTTTTTGTGGCTCTCGTTGGTGTTGTAGAGAATGTCCACTGTGAGTGGCTTGTCCGGACCATAACCCGCTTCGGCCAAGAGGGCTTTGGCTTGCTTGATCCGCTCCTCTTTGCTCTGCAGCTGGCTGGCCGGTTTTTTCAATTCAAAACCGTCCACAATGGGGGGCGTGAAGCTATATGCGGCAATTTGTCCCTGTCCCAGGATCTTGTCGGTGATGGTCTCCCGGTCGATGGCGAGCGAGAGCGCCTTGCGTACTTTCGGGTCATCGAACGGTTTGCGCTGGGTATTGAAGACATAGTAATAGCTGGCCAGCGTGGGGACGCTGACCAGTTCTTCCGGGCTCTTGCTCTTGAGCTGTTTGTACTGCTCCAGCGGATAAGTGGTGTAGTGCAGTTCACCGGTGCGATAGCGGTTGTAGGCGGCGGTTTCCGAGACGATCTCCAGATAGATCACCTTGTTCAGGACGGTGTGCTGGTTGTTCCAGTAGTGGGTATTGCGCTCGGCGCTCAGCCGCTCGTTGGGGGTCCACTCCTTGAGTACAAAGGCACCGTTGGAGACGATATTGCCAGGTTTGACCCAATCCTTGCCGAATTTTTCAATGGTGGCCTTGGGGGCCGGGAACGTGGTGTAGTGGGCCAGCGTCTTCAGGAAGAAGGGGACCGGATTTATCAGGGTGACCTGCAGGGTGTGGTCATCGAGCGCCTTGATCCCGAGCTCTGACGGGCTCTTCTTGCCCTGTGTCACCTCGCTTGCATTGACCACTCCGGTCAACTCGATAAACCAGGCGTAGTTGGAGGCCGTCTTGGGATCGGCCGCCCGTTGCCAGCCGTAGACATAATCGGCGGCGGTGACCGGTTCACCGTTTGACCACTTTGCCTCGGGTCTCAGCTTGAAGGTGTAGACGGTACCTGTCTTGTCGACCTCGTAGCTGACGGCGCCTGCTGGTTTGATCTTGCCGGTATTATCCAGCTCATAGAGCCCTTCAAACAGATCGTTGACGATGGCACTACCGGCGGTCTCTTCTACCAGCTGGGGGTCGATGGTGGTGGGTTCGGTGCCGATATTGGTCACGTAGATTTGTTGGGCATCCGGCAGCAGCTTGGTACCGGCAGGCACCTGGGCAGCCAAGGCGGGAAGGGCAAACAGTCCGGCTACCATGCCGGCAATGAGAGTCTTGTTCATTGATAATCCTTGAGTTTTATTTGCTTCCAAAGCGAAATCAGTGTGCTGGATTGGCGATCGGATCTCAAGAGGCAATGGCTGAGGGAACGGCAGGCCCATCAGACTCCATTTTTAATGGCCCAAGGCCAGTCAGCTCATGGCTTGCAGCAGGTTATTGCCACGAATTAAGGGGCTGAAAGTTATCGATTGAAACCGAATAAAACGCGCCTTTTACCATAACGTGAAGCAAAATAGCCTATTTAATAGGCCGCTTAATTCGCTGCAAAAACAAAAAACAGACGTTACATTAGGTTACAAATCAAGGCCGCCGGTGATCGGCATTTTTTTTGCCGATGCCTGCAAACGTTTTCAATGCCAACGGATGCGATCTAAAGGAACAAAAATGCGAAACATGATCACCATGGGTGAGTTCATCGTCAAAAAGCAGGCGGATTATCCTACCGCGACCGGCGAGCTGACTTCGTTGCTCAGCTCGATCCGCCTTGCTGCCAAGGTGGTGAACCGGGAGATCAACAAGGCGGGACTGGCGGATATCATCGGTTCCATGGGCGCTGAAAACGTACAGGGCGAGGTGCAGCAGAAGCTGGATGTTTATGCCAACGAACGCTTCAAGGCGGCGCTCGAAGCGCGCGGCGAGGTGTGCGGCATGGCCTCGGAAGAGGAAGAGGACTTCGTCGCCTTTGACTCACCGCTCTCCAAAAACTCCAAGTATGTGGTGCTGATCGACCCGCTCGATGGTTCCTCCAATATCGACGTCAACGTCTCGGTCGGAACCATCTTCTCCATCTACCGCCGTTTGAGCCCGCAGGGGTCGCCGGTGACGCTGGAGGACTTCCTGCAACCGGGCAACCGTCAGGTCGCCGCCGGTTATGTGGTTTACGGCTCCTCCACCATGCTGGTCTACACCACCGGCTTTGGCGTTAACGGCTTTACCTACGATCCTTCCATCGGCTGCTTCTGCCTCTCCCACGAGAACATCCGCATTCCGGAAGAGGGCAAAATCTACTCCATCAACGAGGGCAACTACATCAAATTCCCGGACGGGGTGAAGAAGTACCTCAAATATTGCCAGGAGCGCGATGAGGCGACCCACAGACCCTACACCTCCCGCTATATCGGCTCCCTGGTCTCTGATTTCCATCGCAACCTGCTCAAGGGCGGCATCTACATCTATCCGTCCGGCACCAACTCGCCGAACGGCAAGCTGCGCCTGCTCTATGAGTGCAACCCGATGGCGTTTTTGGTGGAGCAGGCCGGTGGCAAGGCCTCCGACGGCTTTGGCCGCATCATGGATATCCAACCCACCGCGCTGCACCAGCGTACCCCTTACTTTGTTGGCTCGACCAAGATGGTGGAGCGCGCCGAGGCCTTTATGCGCGAGTTCTCCGCCCATGAGGATCCAGCCAACCAGGGCTGATCGTCAGAGGTGTAGGTTGGTGCTGAGCGCAGCGAAGCCCAACATTTACCGGTGTGATTCCCTCTCCGTTCAGGATAGGGCAGGGTGAGAGGAATGGTTTTCACTGCCCCCCTCATCCCCGACCCTTCTCCCACAAGGGGAGAAGGGAGACGCTAGTCACCAGCCAACATAAACAAAACGGGAGCCGATATGGCTCCCGTTTTAGTTGGCGTTATCTCTCTGGCTCGCCGCCAGCGTTGCAGAGATTCACAGGCTGTTGTTGGCCAGATCAGCCAGCAAACCATCCACCAGTTTCAGGCGCATGGCGCGATCCTGGGTCGGCACCTGGAAACGCAGCCGAGTCGGCCCGTCCATCTTGTAGACCCTTGGCTGGCTGGAGAGCAGCTTGACCAGATAGGCCGGATTGACCTTGGTCTCCTGGGTGAAGTCGAGATAGCCGCCACGCTCGCTCATCTCCACCCGGCGAATGCCAAGGGCGGTGGCACGCTGACGGAAGGCGGCCAGCTCCAGCAGGGTTTTGGTTGCTTCCGGCAAGAGGCCAAAGCGGTCGATCAGCTCCACTTTCAGCTCGCGCAGCTCCTGCTCGTCCGCCGCACTGGCAATCCGCTTGTACATGGAGAGACGCATATTGACGTCCGGGATGTAGTCATCCGGCAGCAGCGCAGGCAGGCGCAGTTCCACCTCGGTGTGCTGGCTCATCAGTTGCTCCAGCGACGGCTCCTTGCCATTTTTCAGTGCCTCGACCGCCTGCTCCAGCATTTCCATGTAGAGGGTGAAGCCGACCGATTCGATCTGGCCGCTCTGATCGTCGCCGAGTAGTTCGCCCGCGCCACGGATCTCCAGATCGTGGGTCGCCAGCGCAAAACCGGCGCCGAGATCTTCGAGCGAGGCGATCGCCTCCAGCCGCTTGGCCGCATCCTTGGTCATCAGCTTGGGGTGGGGGGTGAGCAGGTAGGCATAGGCCTGATGATGGGAGCGGCCAACCCGGCCCCGCAGCTGGTGCAGTTGGGCCAGACCGAGATGATCCGCCCGATCCATGATGATGGTGTTGGCGCTCGGCACGTCGATACCGGTCTCGATGATGGTGGTACAAACCAGCAGGTTGAAGCGCTGATGGTAGAAGTCGGACATGATCCGCTCAAGGTCGCGCTCGCGCATCTGGCCGTGGGCGATGCCGATGCGGGCCTCGGGTACCAGCTCCGCCAGATCGGCGGCGCACTTCTCGATGCTCTCGACATCGTTGTGCAGATAGTAGACTTGACCACCACGCTTGAGTTCCCGCAGTACCGCTTCGCGCACCACCGCCGGTTCGTGCTGACGCACGAAGGTCTTGATGGCGAGCCGCTTGGCGGGTGGGGTGGCGATGATGGAGAGATCCCGCATGCCGGACATCGCCATATTGAGGGTGCGTGGAATAGGGGTGGCGGTGAGGGTGAGGATATCCACATCGGCCCTCAGAGCCTTGATCTTCTCCTTCTGGCGCACCCCGAATCTGTGCTCCTCATCGACGATGAGCAGCCCCAGATCCTTGAAGGTGAGTTCGGATCCGAGCAGCTTGTGGGTGCCGATGATGATATCCACCTTGCCCTCGGCCAATTCCTTCATCACTGCGCTCTGCTCCTTGGCGGAGCGGAAGCGGCTTAGCACCTCGACCCGCACCGGCCAGTTGGCAAAGCGGTCGCGGAAGTTGTCGTAGTGCTGTTGCGCCAGCAGGGTGGTGGGCACCAGCACGGCAACCTGCTTGCCGCCGTGCACCGCCACAAATGCCGCCCGCATCGCCACTTCGGTCTTGCCGAAACCCACGTCGCCGCACACCAGTCGGTCCATGCTCTTGGCCTGACACATGTCCCCCAGCACCGCATTGATGGCGTTGAGCTGATCGTCGGTCTCCTCGAACGGGAAGCTTGCAGCAAATTGGCGATAGGCCTCTTTGTCGTGCTTGAAGGCAAAGCCGGCGCGAGCGGCGCGATGAGCGTAGACATCCAGCAACTCGGCTGCCACGTCGCGCACCTTCTCCGCCGCCTTGCGCCGCGCCTTGCTCCAGGCCTCGCCACCCAGCTTGTGGCTGGGCGGGTTATCAGAGCCGGTGTAGCGGCTGATAAGGTGCAAACTGGTGACCGGCACGAACAGCTTGTCGCCGCCGGCATATTCGAGGGTCAAAAACTCGGTGGGCAGACCACCGGCGTCGATGGTTTCGAGCCCCAGATAGCGGCCGACCCCATGATCCAGATGGACCACCGGCTGACCCTGGGTCAGCTCGCCCAGGTTTCTGATCACCGCATCGGAGCTTAAGTTTTTGCTCTTCTCCCGCGCCCGCTTGCTGCGCACTTTGCCGCCCAGCAGTTCGGTCTCGGTGATCAGCGCCAGTGGATCCTGACCGACCTCCTGCCACAGGAAGCCACGCTCAAGCGGTGCAACCAAGAGGCCGTGGCGATCCTGGCTTGCCATAAAGGCGTCGAGGGAGGGGAACTCTTTAGGTTGCAGCGAGATACGCGCCAGCAGATCGCCGAGCACCTCCCGTCGCCCTTCGGATTCCACCGCAAACAGGGTGCGCCCGGCAAAGCCTTGCAGGAACTGGTTAAGCGCCAGCAGAGGTTGCTCCTTGCTGTGATCGAGTTGCAGATCGGGCAGCGCGGAGATGGGCAGATCGTGCTGACCGGCATCACCGGCGGTGGCGGCCTCTTGCAGCCGCACCGCGCCATATTGGCCGAGGGAGGCAAAGAGCTGCTCCACCGGCAGATAGAGCTGGGCCGGTGGCAGCAGTGGGCGGGTGTTGTCCCAGCGTCTGTCTTCATAGCGCTGGCCGATGTCGTTCCAGAAGCGCTGGGCGGCGGGGTAGATATCCCCCACGGTGAGCAGCAGGGTCTCTTCCGGCAGATAGTCAAACAGGCTGGCGGTCTGGTTGAAGAAGAGCGGCAGATAATACTCGATGCCGGCGGGCCAGCGTCCCTTGCTCACCTCCTGATAGACGGAACCCTCGGCCCGCGACAGCTCGAACTGCTCGCGGAACTGGCCGCGAAACAGTTCGATGGCCGCCTCGTCGGTAGGGTATTCCCGGGCGGGCAGCAGGCTGACCGTCTTGACCGGTTCGCTGGAGCGCTGAGTCTCGGGATCGAATGGGCGGATGGAGTCCACTTCATCGTCGAAGAAGTCGATGCGATAGGGGCTGCTGCTGCCCATGGGGAAGAGATCGAGCAGGGAGCCGCGGGCGGCAAACTCGCCGTGCTCCAGCACCTGATCCACCGCCACGTAACCCGCCTCGGCCAGGCGGCCGCGCAACTGTTGCAGATTGAGGCGCTGGCCGGCCTTAACCATCAGGCTGTATTTGTCGAGATAGACCCGGGGGGCGCAGCGCAACATCAGGGTGGAGATGGGGACAATGAGTACCCCCTTGCTCATCTGCGGCAGCTTGTAGAGAGTCTCGAGCCGCTGGGAGATGATGTCCTGATGGGGGGAGAAGGTGTCGTAGGGCAGGGTCTCCCAATCGGGGAACAGCAATACGGGGGCGGACTGATCGGCTAGCTGCTTGTCTGCCAGCAGCTTGCCTGTCAGCAAATACTGTAGCTCCTGCTCCAGGCGCAGGGCGCTCGGGGTATCGGCGGTGATAAGCAGTACCGGCCCTTTGGCTTCATTGGTGAGACGAGCTGCAATCAGCGAGAGGCTGCTGCCGACCAGCTGGCCGAGCGTGATCTTTTGGCCCGCTTTGGCGGGCAAGGCGGGGAGTGTCATTGGCATGGTTCGATTCTTTTAACGTTGACGTTATCTATCGCTGACGTTCGCTCTGGTTAGCGCTGACGTTCTTGGGCGCGCAGCTTGAGCTGCTTCGATTGCACGTGGAGGCTGGCACGAACCAGCAGTTCACGGTCATCTTCGCGGATCCGCACATAGTCGAGCTGCACATGGGTGCCATGTTCACCGCCGTCAAGCTGTTTGACCTGGCCATAGCAGTAGATGGCGGCCGCCTCTTCCCGCAGGAAAATCTTGAGGCGCACGATCTGGTGCAGGTGCGGCGCATCCCCGTGACCATGATAGGGGTGCAGGTAGGTGAGTTGGCCAGCCCCGAAGCGCAGGGTGTGAAAGCGCTGCTCCGGATGGTCCTGCAGGGAGAGCACATAGCCCATGATCATGTCGATCTTGCGGGACTGCTGATTGACGATCTCGATCAGATCGTGCATCGACTCGTTCTGGTTGCGCAGCAGGCGAGTGGTCACCAGATCGATGGAGGTAATGGCCGAAGAGATCCGAAAGGGCTCCGGCAGCTCAGCGTCCAGCTCCTCCAGCGAGGGGAGGTGGAAGTCGGCCGGCATGGGGATCACATTGACCGGCGTGGCATGAGTGACGCTGAAGAACTGTTCCTGCATGGAGGCTATCCCTTGTTGTCATGGACGGTTTCCCTTTATTATCCGGTATCTTATTTTGTTGGCAACGTACATATCCTTGAAGACCGGACTTTTTCAGCCCCTTTCGCTGGCCATCGGCCTGCGTTATGCAGGCTCGAAGCGCAGCAATCGCTTCGTCTCATTTATCTCCCTGTTCTCTACCTTTGGCATCGCCATCGGGGTCGCCGCCCTGATGGTGGTCATTTCGGTGATGAACGGTTTCGAAGGGCAGCTCAAAGGGCGCATCCTCGGGGTGATCCCCCATGTGGTGGTGACCAATCAGGCTGGCCGTATTGATGCAGACCCGCAAGGCTTGCCGGATCTGGCCAAATTACCCCATGTGGTCGCCTCGGCCCCCATGCTCGACAGCGAAGGGATGCTGCAAAGCCCCGGCCAGCTGACCGGGGTGAGTGTGCAGGGGATCGACCCTGCAAAGTGGCCCAAGGATGACATCCTCCACAGCCAGATGCTGGGGGGGCGCCTCGATACCCTGCAGGCCGGCCACTACCGCATCGTGCTGGGGCAGGGGGTGGCACGTCGCCTCAATGTCTCCATCGGCGATCAGGTTCGCCTGATCCTGACCGAGGGGACCCGCTTCACTCCCTTTGGTCGGGTACCGGCCCAGCGCCTCTTTACCGTCTCCGGTATCTTCGGGGTCGGCGCCGATGTGGATAACCAGATTGCGCTGATCGCACTGGGAGATGCCCAGCGCTTGCTGCGTCTGCCGACAGAAACCGTCGGTGGCATTCGCCTCTGGCTCGATGATCCCTTTGCGGCTGACGAAGTGATCAAGACGCCGCTGCCGGATGGCTTGCTATGGCAGGATTGGCGCCGCGAGCGGGGCGAGCTGTTCCAGGCGGTCGCCATGGAAAAACGGATGATGGGGCTGATGCTGGTGCTGATCATCGCCGTCGCTACTTTCAACATCCTCTCCGCGCTGGTGATGGTGGTGACGGACAAGGAGGGTGAAGTGGCCATCCTGCGCACCATGGGCATGAGTGAATCGGGGATCGTCAAAATCTTCATGGTGCTTGGCGCCTCCAGCGGGGTGATTGGCGCCCTGTTTGGCGGACTGGCGGGCCTGGCGCTCTCCCTGGGTCTCAACCCTCTGCTCAATGCGGTGGGGCTCAACCTCTATATGGCGGCGGGCGGCAGTGGCCTGCCGGTGATTGTCGAGCCGGCTCAGGTCATCACCATTTTGCTGGGCGCCGTGCTGCTGAGCTTCAGTGCCACCCTTTACCCGGCGGCACGCGCCGCACGGGTGAAACCGGCCGAGGCGCTGCGTTATGAGTAATGCCGTGAATAATGCATCTTCTGTTGTGACTGGTGCCCCCGTAGTTGCGGGTGCCAGCGTTGTTACCGAGGCAAGTGGAGCCCCTGTTATGAATGAAGCCGTATCCCGTGAACCTCTGCTGCGCTGCCAGGCGCTCAATCATGTCTATAAAGAGGGGGAGCTGGAGACTCAGGTGCTCAAGGGGATCGATCTCTGCGTCGCGCCCGGTGAAATGCTGGCGGTGGTGGGGAGCTCCGGCTCCGGCAAGACCACTCTGCTGCATCTGATGGGGGCGCTGGACAACCCCTCCAGCGGCGCCGTGCTGTTCAAAGGGGAGGATATCCACCATTGGGACAGCCGTACCCAAGCCCGTTTTCGCAACCGCGAGCTGGGCTTTGTCTACCAGTTCCACCACCTGCTCTCCGAGTTCAGTGCGCTGGAAAATGCGGCCATGCCGCTGCTGATCGCCGGTGAGTCGGTGGCGGTTGCCACCGAAAAGGCGACCAAAATGTTGGGTAGGGTAGGGCTCTCCCATCGCTTGAACCACCGTCCCTCCGAGCTTTCTGGTGGCGAACGTCAGCGGGTGGCGATCGCCCGGGCGCTGGTCAACGAACCGAGCTTGGTGCTGGCGGATGAGCCTACCGGCAATCTGGATCACGCCAGTGCCACGGCGGTGTACGAACTGCTGTGTGAACTGAATCGTGAACTGGGCACTGCGTTTGTGGTAGTGACTCACGACTTGAGCCTCGCGGCCAAGCTCCATCGCCGGGTGACCCTGGTGAGCGGCGTGATGGCGGAGGTTGCCTGATGTTCAAACCGCTGCCCCTCTTTCTGGGCCTGCGTTACAGCCGCTCCCGCCGTCGCAACGGGTTTATCGCCTTTATCTCTGCCTCTTCCCTGATCGGTATTGCCCTCGGGGTGATGGCGCTGATCCTGGGCCTCTCCGCCATGAACGGTTTCGAGCGGGAGCTTAAAGATCGGGTGCTCTCGGTCGTGCCGCAAGGTGAGCTGGACGCCGTCGAGCGGCCGCTGCCGGATTGGCCGCGTCTGCGCGACTACCTGCTGGCCCAGCCGGGCGTTGAGGCGGCCGCGCCGGTCATTCGCCTCAATGGCCTGCTGGAGCATGGCTCTGCCCTCAAGGGGGTGCAACTGCGCGCCGTGCTGCCCGATCTGGAGGCCAATCTGTCGGATGCAGGCAAATACATGACGGGCCGTGGTCTGCGTGAGCTGCAACCGGGTGAACGTGGGGTGATTTTTGGCAAGACCATCGCCGACAAGCTGGGGGTCAAGGTGGGGGATTCGGTCGCCCTGCTGCTGCCGCAAGGGGGCGATCAGGCCGGGATCAAGAATCCTCGGCGCGAAGCCCTGACCGTGGTGGGGCTGCTGGAGATCGGCGGTCAGCTCGACGGCCTGCTCGGCTTTATGCATCTGGCCGATGCACAAGCGATCACCGGCATGGGCAGCGATGTGGAGGGTTTCAGCCTGCGGGTGAGCGATGTGCTTAATGCACAAAATATTACGATCTCCGCCGCGCAGCAGTTCCCCCATCACGTCTATATCCGCAGCTGGATGAACAGCCAGGGTTATCTCTATCAGGACATCCAGATGGTGCGTACCGTCATGTATGTGGTGATGCTGATGGTGGTGGCCGTCGCCTGCTTCAACATCGTCTCCACCCTGGTGATGGCGGTGAACGAGAAGCGCAGCGAAATCGCCATCCTGAAAACCATGGGGGCGAGCCCCGGCCAGATCCGGCTCACCTTCGTCATTCAGGGGATGGTCAACGGCATGGCCGGTGCCCTGCTCGGCGCCCTGCTGGGCGGGCTGCTTTCGAGCAAGCTGACCCAGATCCTGAGCGTTGTCGAAAAGCTCATCGGCCATCGCTTCCTCAATCCGGATATCTATTTCATCGACTTTTTGCCAACCGAGTTGCATATGCAGGATCTGCTCATCGTGACGGGTGCCGCCATCCTGATGAGTCTGGTGGCGACCCTCTATCCCGCCTGGCGGGCGAGCGGTCTGGTACCGTCCCGCGAGCTGGGTCACTGATGGGTTGCATCTAATCCGCTGATAAAGACGAAGAGCCCGCCGGTGTTAAACCGGCGGGCTCTTCTGTTTTCAGGTCATGTAGACTGGCTTAGTGAGCGTTGAGCTCATCGAGCGGCAGGGAGAAGCTGGCCACAAAGGTGTCGATAAAGTAGCGCATCTCATTGCTCATCCGGGCTGCCAGCATGGCTTCAAGGCGCTTGCGAGCCGGTTCGAACTCCCGGTTGCCAGCATTAATCTCTTCGAGGCACTTGGTATAGGCGCAGAGGGTATCGGCATCCTTGACCAGCCTGACCAGCTCGCCATCTTGGGCTGCCGAATCGAGCAGCGGGCGAAAATCCTCTACCAGTTCCGGCGGCAGCATGCCAAGCAGCCGCTGTTCGGCGGCCAGTTCTATCTTCTTGTACTCGCGGGCGATCTCGGGATTGAAGTATTTGACCGGGGTGGGCAGATCGCCGGTCAGCACCTCACTGCTGTCGTGATAGAGGGCCATCACGGCGGCGCGGTCGGCATTCACGCTGCCGCCAAACAGCCGGTTTTTGATGATGCCGAGGGCATGGGCCACCATGGCCACCTGCAGGCTGTGCTCGGCAATGTTTTCCGGCTGGATGTTGCGCATCAGGGGCCAGCGATAGATGAGTTTCATGCGGGCGAGATTGGCGAAAAAGTGACTGGGTAACATGATGGCCTCAACAAAAGAGAATAGAAAAGGGCAGACCCTAGTCTGCCCTTTTTTTCGTTGCTGGGCAGCGTCTGCCCGCGCATTTCCCGCCGTTAGCGGATATAGCGGCCCGATTCAGCCTCCTGATTGGTCACAATCATCTGACCAATGGGCGCCAGGCTGATCAGCGCCAGCTTGAGGTGCTGGATACCGAACGGGATACCGATAATGGTCACGAAGCAGGCCAGCGCGGAAGCGATGTGGCCGATGGCCAGCCAGACACCGATCAGCACAAACCAGAGAATATTGCCAATCAGCCCCAGAGTGCCAGTGCCTATATCACTCTGGCCGGTCATGGTCTTGCGATTGACCGCCTGCTTGCCAAACGGGAAGAAGGTAAAGGTGCCGATCACGAAGCAGGCACGTCCCCAGGGTATGCCGACCAGCGAGATAAAGCAGACAAGACCGGCCAGCCACCAGGCCAGGCCCATAAAGACACCTCCCAGTACAAACCAGAGCAGATTGAACAAGAAGCGGAAAAAGGCCATGTGAGTGACTCCAGAACATCAATTTGGTTGCCACCATAACGAGGGAGGGGTAGGGACGCAATGGTTGATTGGCCCAATCGCCATTTGGCTGGTCAAATTAAGTCGTCGTCCGCAACAGTGGGCTGTTTTTCGGCGAAAAATGGGTAATAAAGCGGCGTTCGGATGAAAAAAGGTGAGCAAACGCAAAATTATCCTCACCGGATGGTTGAACTAGAGGGCCTCTCTCCCCATATAAAGGGCAGTTTTGCACGAATTGTGCTTGCACGCCGCTCAATGTGGGGGATGTGTGGCTCGACTCGACCAAAGTGCGCCGCTATAATGCCGCGTCATATTTTCTCATCACAAAGACATATCGTTGTCTTTATAAACAGGAAGACTCCGGGCTTTGCCCAGGGGCAATAAAGGGTCAGCACACAGTGCTGAGTTGAACGAGGTAGAAGAATGCAAGTTTCTGTAGAGACAACCCAGGGTCTGGAACGCCGTCTTACCATCACTGTACCGGCTGCTACCGTAGACGCCGCTGTGCGTAAAGAATTGAATGGCCTGGCCAAAACTCGTCGCATCGACGGTTTCCGTCCTGGCAAGGCTCCGGTTGCCATCATCAAGAAGATGTTCGGCGCCATGGCTCACGCCCGCGTTGCTGATGAAATGATGCAGAGCAACTTCATCAAAGCCATCATCGAAAACAAACTGAGCCCGGCCGGTGCCCCGACCATGGATCCGAAAGAGATCAAAGAAGGTCAGGATTTCGAATTCACCGCCACTTTCGAAGTGTATCCGGAGTTCGAAGTTGCAGGTCTCGAGACCATCAAGGTTGAGAAGCCGGTTGCTACCGTGAAGGATGAAGATCTGGCCAACATGATCGACACCCTGCGCAAGCAGCACGCTACCTGGGCTGATGCCGATGTTGCCGCTGCAAATGGCATGCGTGTGACCATGGACTTCGTCGGTTCCATCGACGGTGAAGAGTTCGACGGCGGCAAAGCTGAAGGTTTCAACCTGGTGCTGGGCGCTGGCCGTATGATCCCGGGCTTCGAAGACGCCATCTTGGGCAAGAAAGCGGGCGACGAGTTCACCATCGAAGTGACCTTCCCGGCTGATTACCACGCTGAAAACCTGAAAGGCAAAGAAGCCAAGTTCGCTTCCAAGCTGATCAAGGTTGAAGAGCAGCTCCTGCCTGAGCTGACCGAAGAGTTCGTGAAGCGTTTCGGTATCGAAAGCGGTTCTGTTGAAGAGCTGAAAGCCGAAGTGCGCAAGAACATGGAGCGCGAACTGGCTCAAGCCCTGAAAAACAGCGTGAAAGAGCAGGTTCTGAACGGTCTGGTTGAAGCCAACCAAATCGACCTGCCGAAAGCTGCCGTTGCTCAAGAGATCGACGCACTGCGTCAGCAGGCTCTGCAGCGCTTCGGTGGTTTCCAGGGCGGCAACGCTCCCGAGCTGCCGGCTGAACTGTTCCAGGCTCAAGCCGAGCGTCGTGTACGCGTAGGTCTGCTGCTGGGCGACGTGATCCGTACCAACGAGATCAAGGCTGACGATGCCCGTGTAAACAGCATCATCGAGTCCATGGCGACTGCCTACGAAGATCCGAAGGAAGTGATCGAGTACTATCAGAAGAACGAACAGATGCTGAACGGCGTTCGTAACCTGGCAGTAGAAGATCAAGCCATCGACCTGATCCTCTCCAAAGCGCAAGTGACCGAAAAAGAAGTTGCCTTTGACGAAGTGATCAACAAGTCTGGCGCCGCTGCCTAAGAACATTTGACTTAAGGTCAAGACTGTTAAGTATAATGGCTCGTGTGATCTCCACTCGGGCCATTTTATTTTAGGGACAATGCCTTATGTACAAGAACTATAACGATATGACCGATTCTCCCAGCAATGCGCTGGTCCCCATCGTGGTCGAACAGACTGCCAAGGGTGAACGTTCCTACGATATTTACTCCCGTCTGCTGAAAGAGCGGGTGATCTTCCTGACTGGTCAGGTTGAAGATCACATGGCCAATCTGGTGGTTGCCCAGTTGCTGTTCCTCGAGTCCGAGAATCCGGACAAGGACATCTATATCTACATCAACTCGCCGGGTGGTTCGGTGACTGCGGGCATGTCCATCTATGACACCATGCAGTTCATCAAGCCGGATGTCAGCACTGTGTGCATGGGGCAGGCCTGCTCCATGGGGGCCTTCCTGCTGGCCGGTGGCGCCAAGGGCAAGCGTTTCTGCCTGCCTAACGCCCGCGTGATGATCCACCAGCCGCTGGGTGGCTTCCAGGGTCAGGCATCTGATATCCAGATCCACGCCCAAGAGATCCTGAAGATCAAAAATACCCTGAACGAGCGTTTGGCTTTCCATACCGGTCAGGACATGGCTACCATCGAGCGTGACACCGATCGTGACAACTTCATGTCCGCCGAGCAGGCCGTGGCCTATGGTCTGGTCGATGGTGTCCTGAGCCAGCGTAGCTGAGCAGGGTGTCCCGGTCTGTTGTAAACTCAACAGGCCGATCCATCCTCTATTGATAAAACGAGGTTGCTGAATGACAGAGAAACGCAAGGGTGAGGGTGATAAGCTGCTCTACTGCTCTTTTTGCGGCAAAAGCCAGCATGAAGTGCGCAAGCTGATCGCTGGCCCTTCCGTCTACATATGTGATGAGTGCGTCGAGCTGTGCAACGACATCATCCGCGAAGAGATCCGCGAGATCTCTCCCAAGCGCGATGGTAACGAGCTGCCGACCCCTCATCAGATCCGCGCTCATCTCGATGACTATGTGATCGGGCAGGAGTATGCCAAGAAGGTGTTGGCCGTTGCCGTCTACAACCACTACAAGCGTCTGCGCAACAGCGGCGAAAACAGTGGTGTGGAGCTCGGCAAATCCAACATCCTGCTGATTGGCCCGACCGGTAGCGGTAAAACCCTGCTGGCCGAGACTCTGGCTCGTCTGCTGGATGTGCCGTTCACCATGGCCGATGCGACCACCCTGACCGAAGCCGGTTATGTGGGCGAGGACGTGGAGAACATCATCCAGAAGCTGCTGCAAAAGTGCGACTACGACGTAGAGAAAGCCCAGCGTGGCATTGTCTATATCGACGAGATCGACAAGATCTCCCGCAAGTCGGACAACCCCTCAATCACCCGCGATGTCTCCGGGGAAGGGGTACAGCAGGCACTGCTCAAGCTGATCGAAGGGACCATCGCTTCCGTGCCGCCGCAAGGTGGTCGCAAGCATCCGCAGCAGGAGTTCTTGCAGGTTGATACCTCCAAGATCCTCTTCATCTGTGGCGGTGCCTTTGCCGGTCTGGACAAGGTGATCGAGCAGCGTTCAGTGAAGGGAACCGGTATCGGTTTTGGTGCCGAGGTTAAATCCAAGGATGCCAAGGCCACCCTGAGCGAGACCTTCGCCAAGGTAGAGCCGGAAGATCTGATCAAGTATGGTCTCATCCCCGAGTTCATCGGCCGTCTGCCGGTGGTCGCGACCCTGACCGAGCTGGACGAGTCTGCGCTTATCCAGATCCTGAAAGAGCCGAAAAACGCGCTGACCAAACAGTACGCGGCGTTGTTCGATCTGGAAGGTGTTGAGCTGGAGTTCCGTGACGACGCACTCAACGCCATTGCCCGCAAGGCGATGGAGCGTAAAACCGGTGCTCGTGGTCTGCGTTCCATTGTGGAAGCCGTTCTGCTGGATACCATGTATGACCTGCCTTCTCTGGAAGGGGTCAGCAAGGTGGTGATCGACGAGACAGTGATCAAAGGGGACTCCGCGCCCTTGATGATTTACGAAAATCCCGAAACCCAGGCTGCTGCATCAGAGTAAATGTCTGATTTTTAATCGAATGGAAGGGGCTTTTTGCCCCTTTCATGCTTTTTACGGTTTCGGCGATTGAATCTCATCTCTGCGCCCCCATATACTCAGCCAAGCGCTTTGCCAACGGTATAACAAGCCGAGAGGACATATATGAACCTAGAGCGTTCAGAACGCATCGAGATTCCCGTCCTGCCTCTTCGTGACGTGGTGGTTTATCCCCACATGGTCATTCCACTCTTTGTGGGGCGGGAAAAATCCATTCGCTGTCTGGAAGCGGCCATGGAGCAGGATAAGAAAGTTCTGCTGGTGGCCCAGAAGGATGCGTCAACCGATGAGCCGACTGTGGAGGAGATCTTCACCGTCGGGACAGTGGCCAATATTCTGCAGATGCTCAAGCTGCCGGACGGCACCGTCAAGGTGCTGGTAGAGGGTGGGCAGCGTGCCCGCCTGGAGCGGATGATCGACGACAAGGATTTCTTTGTCTGCGAGGCTCAGTACATCCCCTCCCAAGCTATTGAGGAGAAGGATCAGGAAGTGCTGGTTCGCTCCGCCATCGGCCAGTTTGAAGGCTATATCAAGCTCAACAAGAAGATCCCGCCCGAGGTACTGACCTCGATATCGGCGATCGACGATGCTGCGCGTCTGGCTGACACCATGGCGGCCCACATGCCGCTCAAGCTGGAAGACAAGCAGAAGGTGCTGGAGATCGTCTCGGTTTCCGAGCGCATCGAATTCCTGATGGCGATGATGGAGTCGGAAATTGACCTGCTGCAGGTCGAGAAGCGCATCCGTACTCGCGTCAAGAAGCAGATGGAAAAGAGCCAGCGCGAGTATTACCTCAACGAGCAGATGAAGGCCATCCAGAAAGAGCTGGGTGAGCTGGAAGATAGCCCGGATGAGTTTGAAGCCCTCAATCGCAAGATTGAAGAGGCTGGCATGCCGGAAGATGCCCGTGAAAAGGCCCAGGCCGAGCTTGCCAAGCTGAAGATGATGTCTCCCATGTCCGCCGAGGCTACCGTGGTTCGCAGCTATGTGGACTGGATGGTACAGGTGCCGTGGAAGGCGCGCTCCAAGGTCAAGAAAGACCTTGGCAAGGCGCAAGAGGTGCTGGATGCCGATCACTATGGCCTCGAGAAGGTCAAGGATCGCATCCTCGAATATCTGGCGGTACAGGCACGGGTGAACAAGCTCAAGGGCCCTATCCTCTGTCTGGTTGGGCCTCCCGGTGTGGGCAAGACCTCGCTGGGCCAATCCATCGCCAAGGCGACAGGCCGTAAATATGTGCGGATGGCCCTCGGTGGGGTGCGTGACGAAGCGGAGATCCGCGGTCACCGCCGTACCTATATCGGTTCCATGCCCGGCAAACTCATCCAGAAGATGGCGAAAGTCGGCGTGAAGAACCCGCTGTTCCTGCTCGACGAGATCGACAAGATGAGCTCGGACATGCGTGGCGATCCCGCATCCGCCTTGCTGGAAGTGCTGGATCCGGAACAGAACAACAGCTTCAACGATCACTATCTGGAAGTGGATTATGACCTGTCGGACGTCATGTTCGTGGCTACCTCCAACTCCATGAACATCCCGGGCCCCTTGCTGGACCGGATGGAAGTGATCCGCCTCTCCGGTTACACCGAAGATGAGAAGCTCAACATTGCCAAGCAGCATCTGGTTGCCAAGCAGATCCAGCGCAACGGCCTGAAAGAGTCCGAGATCACCATCGAAGATTCTGCCCTGGTCGGAGTGATCCGCTACTACACCCGCGAGGCGGGGGTGCGGAGTCTGGAGCGCGAGATCTCCAAGATTTGTCGCAAGGCGGTCAAGCGCATCCTGCTGGACAAGAGCATCAAGCATGTTCAGGTCAATCAGGCCAACCTCAAGGAGTTCCTCGGGGTGCAGCGTTTCGATTACGGCAAGGCGACCGACCAGAATCAGATTGGTCAGGTATGTGGTCTGGCGTGGACCGAGGTGGGGGGCGATCTGCTCACCATCGAGACCACCAACATGCCGGGCAAAGGCAAGCTCACTTATACCGGTTCTCTCGGTGAAGTGATGCAGGAGTCCATTCAGGCGGCCATGACGGTGGTGCGTACCCGTGCCGAGAAGTTGCGGATCAATGCCGACTTCTACGAGAAGCGCGATATCCACGTGCACGTACCGGAAGGGGCAACCCCGAAAGATGGTCCGAGCGCCGGTATCGCCATGTGTACTGCCCTGGTCTCCAGCTTGACCGGTAATCCGGTTCGTGCTGATGTGGCGATGACAGGGGAGATCACCTTGCGCGGCGAAGTGCTGCCCATCGGCGGTCTCAAGGAGAAGTTGCTGGCAGCCCACCGTGGCGGCATCAAGCGAGTGCTTATTCCGAAAGAGAACGAGCGTGACCTTGAGGAGATCCCGGCAAACGTCAAACAAGACCTTGAAATTTATCCGGTTCGCTGGATTGACGAGGTGCTGGAATTGGCGTTGCAGGACAATCCACAGGGGTTTGAGCGCGTTTCTGTCGTGTAAATGTTGATGCGCCGCAAATTTGGCGCATTCGGCGGGTGGTTAAGGCTTGCATGCGCCCGATAACGGAAGTAGCCTTGACCACCGATCGGGTACTCGTGATGAGTCGCAATGCGTTGTGTGGCGCGGGTTTGCGCCAGATTGTCACTTGCAACTGATCAGGAGGCTTGCTATAAAACCTCCACTTGTTGTGGCCAGGGAAATCAGCGCCGCAGCGGTGTTTGATAAAAGGGGAATATAAGAGTGAATAAATCTCAACTGATTGACAAGATTGCAGACGGTGCCGATATCTCCAAAGCTGCCGCTGGCCGTGCGTTGGATGCCTTCATTGATGCTGTTGGTGAAGCGCTGAAAGAGGGTGACCAGGTTGCTCTGGTTGGTTTCGGTACTTTCGCTGTACGCGAGCGTGCTGCCCGTTCAGGCCGTAACCCGCAGACTGGCGCGACCATCGAAATCGCTGCTGGTAAAGTTCCTGCCTTCAAAGCCGGTAAGGCCCTGAAAGACGCTGTTAACTAAGTCGGTCGCTGATATCCGTCGGCTACCGTCCTTGGTCGCAGACCAGACAAGTTAGAGAGTCTTCTCTCATACTGATTGACCAAGGCGCATCGCAATCGGTGCGCCTTTTTATTGTTTACGCCCATCGAGTTCGGGAGCATAAGTACAAACATGATGTTGGATAAACTACGCGAAGGGGCGCAGGGCAAGGTAGCCAAGGTTATCTTGGGCCTGATCATCCTCTCCTTTGCCTTGGCTGGTGTAGGTAGTTACCTGAACGGCCCGGCCCGTACCGCCCCCGCCACCGTCAATGGCACCGAGATCAGTGCTGCGGCACTGGAAAATGCCTACCGTAACGAGCGCGCCCGCATGGAATCCCAGATGGGAGAGGCATTCAGCCAGCTGGCCGCGAACCCCGATTACATGAAACAGTTCCGCCGTGGCGTGCTGGATCGGCTGATCGATCAGGCGCTGCTGGACAGCAAGGCTCGCGAGCTGGGTCTGCGCGTCAGCGATGAGCAGATCAAGCAAGCCATCGTAGCGATGCCGGAGTTTGCCGAGAACGGCAAGTTCAACAATGACCGTTACCTGCAACTGATCCGTCGTGCCGGCATGACTCCCGAAATGTTCCGTGACTCCCTGCGTCAGGACATGGTGCGTCAACAGTTGATGAGCGCCCTGCTGGGCACCGAATTCTCCCTCAAGGGTGAAGCGGAGCAGCTCGACAAGCTCTACAACCAGACTCGCGATCTGCGTCTGGTGCGTCTGGCTGCCGCCAACTACATGGCTGACGTTCAGGTATCCGACAACGAGCTTGAGCAGTACTACAAGACCAATGGCGCCCGTTTCATGAACGACGAGCAGGTCAAGGTCGACTATCTGCTGCTGGACGCCGCCAACCTCGCCAAAGATATCAAGGTCACCGAGCAGGATGCCCAGGATTACTACGATCAGCACCAGGATCTGTTCCAGCGTGCCGAGCGTCGCCACGTGGCTCACATCCTGATCCCGTTTGGCAAGGACGAGAAAGCGGCCGAGCAGAAAGCAGAAGCCGTTTTGGCCAAAGCCAAGGCGGGTGATGATTTCGCTGCGCTGGCCAAGGCTGACTCTTCCGATACCTTCTCTGCCAAAAAAGGCGGTGAGCTGGACTGGTTCGAGAAAGGGGTGATGGATCCGGCCTTCGAGAAAGCCGCGTTCGCCCTGAACAAGGCTGGCGATCTCTCCGGCGTGGTGAAGAGCCCGTTCGGTTTCCACATCATCAAGCTGCTGGGGGTTGAAGCAGCCCAGACCAAGCCGTTTGCCGATGTGAAAGAAGAGACCATCACTCGTCTGCAAGCTGACAAGGCCAAGGAGAAATTCTTCGCCGAGCAGCAGAAGATGGCTGACAACAGCTTCGAAAACCCGGACTCGCTGGATCTGACCGCTGATGCCATGGGGATGAAGGTTCAATCTTCCGATTTCTTCACCCAGGCGACTGCTCCGGCTCCGCTGAACGATCCCAAGGTGCTTTCCGTAGCGTTCTCCGAACAGCTGCGCGATGACAACACCAACTCCGACGTGATCGAGCTGGCTGACGGCAAGGCGCTGGTGCTGCACATCACTGGTCACAAGCCCAAAGCGGTCAAGCCGCTGGCCGAGGTGAAAGAGCAGGTGATTGCCGCCATCAAGCATGACAAGGCTAGCGAAGTGGCCCGTGGCAAGGCCCAGGGCCTGCTGGACAAGCTGAAGGTAGGTGAGAGCATCACCGCCGATCTGACTGCACTCGGTCTGAAAGTGGAGACCCACAAAGGGGTTGCCCGCTTCGATCGCGAGCTGGATCAGAACCTGATTGCCCAGGCGTTCACGCTGCCCCATCCGATCGACGGCAAGCCGAGCGTGGCTCTGGTTGCCGAGACCAATGGTGACCGCGTTGTGGTTGCGCTGGACAAGGTCAACGTCCCTGCCGCCGCATCCGGTATGGCCGCCATGCTGCAAGCTCAGCTGGGTCAGGGCAAAGCCCAGGTGGATTACAAATCTCTGATCGACGAGTTGCGTAAAGCGGCCAAGATCGAGTACTTCACCAGCGTGGAAGCGACCGTCGAGTAATCGTCAGTTCAATTCAGTGAAAACGGCTCCTTGATGGAGCCGTTTTTTTATCTGTGGGCAAGAGGGGGGATATTCAAGCTCTGCTCTCTGCTCTCTGCTCTCTGCTCTCTGCTCTCTGCTCTCTGCTCTGTGGCGTGTAGTCACACCACTGCTATACGCCATCTCAGTCGTCTAAATACGGGATATAAAAAAACCGGCACATGAGTGCCGGTTTTGCATTGCGCACTTGCGGGGTTATACCACGCCCTGGGTGCGCAGGTAATCCTCGTAGGTGCCGCCGAAGTCGCGGATGCCATCTTCAGTCAGCTCCAGGATGCGGGTCGCCAGGGAGGAGACGAACTCGCGATCGTGGGAGACGAAGATCAGGGTCCCCTGGTAGAGCTCCAGTGCCATGTTCAAGGATTCGATGGATTCCATGTCCAGGTGGTTGGTCGGCTCATCCATGATCAGGATGTTGGGGCGTTGCATCATCAGCTTGCCGAACAGCATGCGGCCCTGTTCACCACCGGAGAGCACCTTGACCGGCTTCTTGATGTCGTCCTGGGAGAAAAGTAGACGGCCCAGTACGGAGCGTACAGCCTGCTCGTCTTCGTTCTCCTGTTTCCACTGGGCCATCCAGTCGAACACGTTGAGATCGGTGTCGAAATCTTCGGCGTGATCCTGAGCGTAGTAACCGATCTGGGCGTTCTCGGACCACTTGATGCTGCCGGTATCCGGAGCCAGTGCACCGACAAGGGTCTTGATCAGGGTAGACTTACCGATACCGTTGGTACCCAGAATGGCGACCTTTTCGCCCACTTCCATCATCATGTTGAGGCCCTTGAACAGGGGACCGTCGCCATACCCCTTGGATACACCTTCCACTTCCAGGATGTTGCGATAGAGCTTTTTGTCCTGCTCGAAGCGGATGAAGGGGTTCTGGCGGCTGGAGACCTTGACGTCCTCAATCTTGATCTTGTCGATCTGCTTGAGACGGGAGGTCGCCTGACGGGACTTGGAGGCGTTGGCGCTGAAACGGGAGACGAAGGATTGCAGATCGGCGATCTGGGCCTTCTTCTTGGCGTTGTCGGCCAGTAGACGCTCGCGCGCCTGGGTGGCGGCCAGCATGTAGTCGTCGTAGTTGCCCGGGTAGACGCGCAGCTCGCCGTAGTCCAGATCCGCCATGTGGGTACAGACGGAGTTCAGGAAGTGACGGTCGTGAGAGATGATGATCATGGTGCTTTCACGTTCGTTGAGCACCTGCTCCAGCCAGCGAATGGTGTTGATGTCCAGGTTGTTGGTCGGTTCGTCCAGCAACAGGATATCGGGGTTGGAGAACAGCGCCTGTGCCAGCAGCACCCGCAGTTTCCAGCCCGGCGCCACTTCGCTCATCGGGCCGCTGTGCTGCTCAAGGGGAATGCCGACACCCAGCAGCAGCTCGCCTGCACGCGCTTCAGCGGTGTAGCCGTCATATTCGGCGACCAGACCTTCCAGCTCGGCGGCCTTCATATAGTCTTCGTCGGTGGCTTCGAGGTTGGCGTAGATGGCATCGCGCTCGGCGATGGCCGCCCACAGCTCGGTGTGACCCATCATGACCACGTCCAGTACGCGCATATCTTCGTAGGCGAACTGATCCTGACGCAGCTTACCGATGCGCTCGTTGACGTCCAGGCTCACATTACCGCCAGTGGGCTCCAGATCACCGCCGAGGATCTTCATAAAGGTGGACTTGCCACAGCCGTTGGCGCCGATAAGGCCATAGCGGTTGCCGCCGCCAAACTTGACGTTGATGTTCTCAAACAGCGGCTTGGCGCCGAACTGCATGGTGATGTTGTTGCTACTTAACAAGGTATGTGTCCCGATTGGTCTGTCAAATGGCGCGCATTATGGCACAGATCCCCCGAAAGTTTTAGCGAGAAGTGTGATCTTGATCGGGGCAAGCGGGGCGTGCAGCCGATTGATGGGCAATAAAAAAAGCCGGCGCGAAGCCGGCTTGGAAGGATGAACTTGATCTGTTAGTGGGAGGTGGCGCCAGAGGCACCCAGCCCGGTCTGGGAGCGAACGAACTGCGGCAGGAACTTGGCATGCTCGTCGGCGGCGTTCTGGGAGCTGTCAGTGATGGAGAAGAACCAGATCCCGATGAATGCCAACCCCATGGAGAAGAGGGCAGGGTATTCGTAGGGGAAGATGGCCTGGGCATGGCCCAGCACTTTCACCCACACGGTCGGACCCAGGATCATCAGGGTCACTGCGCTCGCCAGTCCCAGCCAGCCACCGTAGACGGCGCCACGGGTGGTCAGGCGTGACCAGAACATGGAGAGGAACAGCACCGGGAAGTTGCAGCTGGCGGCGATGGAGAAGGCCAGACCGACCATGAAGGCGATGTTCTGCTTCTCGAACAGGATCCCCAGACCAATGGCAACCACACCCAGCACCAGAGTCGTCATCTTGGAGACGCGCAGTTCATCGGTCTCGTTGGCCTTGCCCTTCTTCAACACGCTGGCATAGAGGTCATGGGAGACCGCAGAGGCACCGGCCAGGGTCAATCCGGCGACTACCGCCAGAATGGTGGCAAATGCCACGGCAGAGATGAAGCCAAGGAACAGACTTCCACCCACTGCATCAGCCAGGTGGACGGCTGCCATGTTTGTGCCGCCCAGCAGGGCGCCGGTGGCATCCTTGAAGGCCGGGTTGGTGCTCACCAGCAAGATGGCGCCAAAACCGATGATGAAGGTGAGAATGTAGAAGTAACCGATAAAGCCTGTGGCGTAGAACACCGATTTACGCGCCTCTTTGGCGTCACTTACGGTGAAGAAGCGCATCAGGATGTGGGGCAGGCCGGCGGTACCGAACATCAATGCCAGACCGAGCGAGATGGCGGAGATGGGGTCGGAGACCAGCCCGCCCGGGCTCATGATGGCGGAGCCTTTCTCGTGCACTTTGACCGCTTCGCTAAACAGGGCGCCGATGTCGAAGTTGACTGACTTCATCACCATGATGGCCATGAAGGACGCACCAGAGAGCAGCATCACTGCCTTGATGATCTGCACCCAGGTGGTGGCCAGCATGCCGCCAAACAGCACGTAGAGCACCATCAGGATACCGACCAGCACCACGGCCACATGGTATTGCAGGCCAAACAGCAGCTCGATCAGTTTGCCGGCACCGACCATCTGGGCGATCAGGTAGAGGGCGACCACCACCAGCGAGCCGCAGGCGGAGAGGGTACGCACTTCAGTCTGCTTCAGACGATAGGAGGCGACATCTGCGAAGGTGTATTTGCCGAGATTGCGCAGCCGTTCGGCGATCAGGAACAGAATGATGGGCCAGCCCACCAGAAAGCCGATGGAGTAGATGAGGCCGTCATAGCCGGAGGTGTAGACCAGCGCGGAGATCCCGAGGAAGGAGGCGGCGGACATATAGTCACCGGCGATGGCCAGACCGTTCTGGAAGCCGGTGATACGGCCACCGGCAGCATAGTAGTCGGAAGCCGAGCGGTTGCGCTTGGAGGCCCAGTAGGTGATGAACAGGGTAGCGGCCACAAACACCAGAAACATCACGATGGCGGCGACATTAAGGGGCTGACGCTCCACGGCGCCAGAGATTGCATCGGCCGCCAGCAGGGGAGAGGAGGCCAGTGAGGTCAACAGCAGCAACTTGCCTTTCATGATTGCACCCCTTTGAGGATCTTCTGGTTCAGTTCATCAAACTCGCCGTTGGCGCGAAAGACATAGACGCCGGTCAACACGAAGGAGGAGAGGATCAATCCTACCCCGACAGGAATGCCGCGAGTAATGGTCGACCCTTCGCTCAAGGGGGTGCCGAGCCAACCGGGGGCAAAGGCGATGAGCAGAATAAACGCCAGGTAGAGTCCCAGCATCAGAGCCGAGAGGGCCCAGGCAAAACGCTGGCGCTTGGCGACCAGCTCCTGGAAGTTGGGATCTTGCTGGATCCTCAGATAGCTTTGCTGTTCCATTGCAGTTCTCCATAACATGAGTGTCAGCGGTGGATGGGGTAACCCCGACGAGCAGGCAATCTGCTCATGTAAGCAAAATGTGAATTAAATGTTATTTCTCGACAATTAGACTTTGGGATAAGTGAGCGGCGAGCCGCAGGTCAGGCGCAGGTAGATGAGCGCGGCCGTGGTGGCATCGGCAAGGGCATCGTGGGCGGGCAGGGGGGGCAGCGCCAAGTGACGGCAGATGTCACTCAAGTGGAGGTCAATCGCAGCATCGGGGTAGCGGCGATAGAGGTGGTCATGATAAAGCTGGCTCACCTCGATCCCTCGCTGGGGCAGGGTCAATCCCCACAATTTTTGGCAGGCGAGATTGAGAATGCGCAGATCGTAGGCGATGTGATAGCCCACCAGTTCGCGCGGGCCGATATAGTCGAGCAGCAGGCGCAGCGCGGCTTCCAGCTCCATTCCCTGTTGCAGATCCTGATGGCGCAGACCGTGGATCACCACAGATTGGCTGGTCAGGCTGGCCGGTGGCTGTACCTTGATGGCGAGGGCCTCACCGGTCAGCAGCCGGTTGCCCTGAATGCGCACCGCCCCGATGGAGACGATCTCGGCCTGCTCGGGATCGAGACTGGTGGTCTCGAAATCGAGGGCGATCCGTTCATCTTCCGGTGGGGTGGCAAAGAGCGGCGCGAACTCGCCAGTTCGGAACGCACGGCCATACCAGTAGCGTCGAACGCGGCTCAACATGGCTATTGTCTCAGACGAAAGTGCAAGGTGAGCCACTGCTGGAACTTCTTAACCTGATGCAGCGCCTGACGCAACAGATCCCGCTCGCTGTGGCTAAGCTCGCTTGTCTGCACCCGACTATTGCCCCCCTTGAGCTGGCTGCGCAGCCTCAGCCGGATAAAGAGCCGAAACGCCTCTGCCAGATTGCTGCCATAGTCGGCACTGAGCCGATCGGCTGCCACCAGCGCATCGATACGCCCCAGGGTTGAGGTCTCCAGAATGCCAGCCTCAAGGGCCAGCATGCGGATACCGTGCACCAGCGGAAACAGGCCGCCCCGCTTGAGATCCAGCCCTTCCGGTGGCTGCTCCAGCCTGCCAAACAGAGTGAGGGGGGCATGAAAGGCCACCGCCGGTCGCACCATCTCCGCCAGCAGATCCCGCCTGTCCGCCAACTGCTCGCGCAGCGCTCTGGCAACAGGCAGATGGAGCTGACGATCCCCTGCTATGGGGTGAGCATCGGCCAGGGTGGCGAGCCAGAGCAGCTCATCCTCATTTGCCGTGGTACAGGCGCTGGCAATGGCGCTTTGCCACTCATCGCCTGTTTTTACCCAGGCCGGATTGTTCACCATTACCTGCCCGGGGCACAGCGGGTAGCCGAGGTGCTCCAGCAGGGCGCTGAATTCGGCCAGATCGGCTGCCTGGGTGGGCCATGCCAGCCCCTCTGGCAGGATCAGGGCGTTGTCCTGATCGGTTTTGAGGATCTGCTCGCCGCGCCCCTCCGAGCCCAGCATCAGCAGGCAGACCTTATCCTGCACCTCGGGGGGGATCACCAGCGCAAAGGCTTTGGCGATCAGTTGCTCGTTGATGGTGGCGATGAGCTTCATCAAAAATGCGGTGTGAATCCCCTGAGCAAACAGCGAGCGGGTCAATTGTTGCTGCTCGCGGGCGACTGCCTCCAACGTCGGCAGGCTGTCGGCGCGGGCGATACGTAACGTCAGCACGTGGGAGTGGGTCGAGAAGAGCCCCAGCACCTGGGTCAGTTGCAAGATGCCCGCCACCTCGTTGCCGCGCCACACCACCAGTCGCTTGATGCGATGGCGGGTCATCAGCAGCAGGGCATCAAACAGATAGCTCTCCAGCGGCAGACCAATCAAGGGCGTGGGAGTCAGCACCGAGAGGGGGGCCGTCAGCGGCAATCCCTTGAGAGTCAGGGCGTGGAGCAAGGTCTTGCGGGTTGCCAGCGTGAGGGAGCCGTCGTGGGCCGGGGAGAGCAGGCAATCGGTCCCCTCGCTCACCATGGCTTCGGTGGCCGCCAGCAGTGACAGCTTGCTGTCGACGATAAGCGGTGCCTGCAGGTGGCCCGGTTCGATGCGGGTCAGGATAAATTCCGCCAGATTCTTCTGACCCAGCTGTTCGCGTTGCTCCTGCTGGCGCTGGCGCTCGGCCAGATTGGCGGTGAAGTAGCTGGCAAACTGTGGATCCTGCTCACAGAGCGCCAGAAAGGTGTGGCGAGGAATGAGCTGGCAGAGGCTATCTTCCAGCGCGGTGAAGCGGTGGCGGCAGCGGCCGTCAAACTGGGCGCGCACATCGAACAGATCATCAACCCCGTAATCACCAAACTGGTGGTGAGGGGCCGACTCTTCCACCGCTCCCTTGATGATGAGATAGAGGCCGGGAGGCTCGTCCCCCTCCTTGAGCAGCAGATCCCCGGCCCGAAAATAGCAGAGCGAAAGGTGACGGGAGAGCCGCTCGCGCGCCTCCTCGCCCAGTCGGTCGAACGGTGGTCTGGCAAAATTGAACAGGGTTGACATGACAGCGTCCTCTGCTGGCTTGCGGCACTCATGCAGCTCCCAGTGTGACAAAGGGAGGGGGAGGCGACCAGCCGACTTTAGTCTCAGCTGTACCGCCTGTTCACACTCTGATAACGTAGTGGTATGACCAGTGAGTCAATTTCAGGGATCAAGGGGAGGATAAGGGAGATGGAAAAACCAAGGATCAAGTGCGAGATCCACGACGGGATTGCCGAAGTGATGCTGACGCGGGGGGACAAACTCAATGCGCTGGACCGCGCCATGTTCAGCGCCATCGATGAGACATTGACGCAGCTCGCCCGGCACAAGGGGCTGCGGGCGGTGATCCTGCATGGCGAGGGGCGAGCCTTCTGCGCCGGGCTGGATGTGAAATCCATGCTGAGACAGCCGGTAGCGGCGCTCGATATTCTCAAGCGTGAAGCAGACGAGGCGACCAATCTGGCCCAGCGGGTTGCCTATGGCTGGCACCAGCTGCCGGTGCCGGTGATTGCGGTGACCCAGGGAGTCTGTTTTGGCGGTGGCTTGCAGATTGCGCTCGGCGCCGATTTTCGCTTCAGCACCCCCGATTGCCGCTTCTCGGTGATGGAGATCAAGTGGGGCATCATTCCCGATATGAGCGGTAGCGTCACCATGCGCAACCTGATGGGAGTGGATACCGCCATGGAGCTGGCCATGAGCGGGCGCGAGCTGGATGCCATCGAGGCCAAATCCCTCGGGCTGGTGAGTCGGGTCTGCGCCGATCCGCTGGTGGAGGCGCGGGAGTTTGCCCGCACTCTTATCACCAAGTCGCCGGATGCACTGGCGGGGATCAAGCAGCTCTACAGTCAGGCCTGGGCCCGCAGCGATGAGGCGATGCTGAAAGAAGAGACCCGCTTGCAAAAGCAGATCCTGGGGCGACCCAATCAGTGGCGGGCCACCCTTAACAGCCTGTTTCGCTGGCGCCTGCCCTTCGGGCCGCGCCGCAATCCGCTCTGAGATGAGGTGACAGGAAAAAGAAATGGCAGCCGAGGCTGCCATTTTTATCGAACGGTTATTTCGTGTCGGTTTAGGAGATCTTGCGATCCTGATCCGGCTCGAACTGATGGCCCGATTTCTCCCGCTCCAAGTTCTCTTCGGAGCGTTTGCCCACCCAGTAATCGGCGTTCTTGATGCCGAGCTTCTCCGGGTGGAATACGGGGTCAATCCCTTGTGCCTGCTGCGCTTCATAATCCTTCAGACAGGTGAAGGCGGTTTTTTGCAGCAGCAGGATGGCGATGATGTTGAGCCATGCCATCAGGCCGACCCCGATATCACCCATGCCCCACGCCAGATCTGCCGTCTTGACGGTGCCGTAGACAGTGGCAGCCATCAGCGCAATCTTCAGCAAGAAGGTGAGCCAGGGGCGATTTATCTTGCGGTTGATGTAGGCGATGTTGGTTTCGGCGATGTAGTAGTAGGCAACGATGGTGGTGAACGCGAAGAAGAACAGCGCGATGGCCACGAAAATGCTGCCAAAGCCCGGCATCATGCTCTCCATGGCGGTCTGCACATAGCCCGGGCCTGCTGCGATACCGGCAATACCCGTGTAGATGGCGGCGCCGTCCGGCCCTTGTACGTTATAGAGGCCGGTGATCAGCAGCATAAAGCCGGTGGCGGAGCAGACGAACAGGGTGTCGATATAGACGGAGAACGCCTGCACCAGACCCTGCTTGGCCGGGTGGCTCACTGCCGCAGCAGAGGAGGCGTGCGGTCCGGTACCCTGACCCGCTTCGTTGGAGTAGACCCCGCGTTTTACCCCCCACATGATGGCCAGACCCAGAATGGCACCGAAACCGGCATCCAGACCGAAGGCGCTCTTCCAGATCAGCAGGATCACGCCCGGCAGCTGGCCGATATTGAGGGCGATGATGACGCAAGCCACGATGATGTAGCCCAGCGCCATAAAGGGCACCACGGTACTGGCGAAGCTGGCGATACGCTTGACGCCACCGAAGATAATAAAGCCGAGCAGCAGCGCCAGACCGGCGGCGGTGACGTTCGGATCGATATTAAAGGCGGTCTGCAGGCTGGAACCGATGGAGTTGGCCTGCACGCCCGGCAGCAGCACGCCGCAGGCGAAGACGGTGGCGATGGCGAAGGTCCAGGCGTACCACTTCATGCCAAGCCCTTTCTCGATGTAGAAGGCCGGGCCGCCGCGGTATTCACCGTTGATCTTCTCTTTGTAAACCTGACCCAGGGTGGACTCCACGAAAGCAGAGCTGGCGCCGAGGAAGGCGACCATCCACATCCAGAACAGGGCGCCCGGACCACCGAAGGTGATGGCGGTGGCCACACCTGCGATGTTACCGGTACCCACGCGACCGGCCAGGGTCATGGCCAGCGCCTGGAAGGAGGAGACACCGGCATCGGTGCTCTTGCCATCAAACATCAGGCGCACCATCTCTTTCATATGACGCAGTTGCAAAAAACGGGTGCGCAGGGAGAAGTAAAGACCGACCCCCAGACACAGGTAGATGAGCGCAGGGCTCCAGATTACACCATTGATGGCATTGACGATTTCATTCATGTACAACAACTCCTTTGTTGTGTTTGTGGCGCTGTCTTGGCGAGATCTTGGCCTCGCTCTCTGTCACAGTTCGGGGCTCATTTGTTAACAGTCTGAGGTAAGCAAACGAGGGTGGCTCCGAGTGGTTTGGCAGGGCGCAAACCCTCGCCATGCATGGGAGGTAACATATCGAGTTGCATCCATTCTTCCCAGCTAAAAATGTTGTCTTGTTGCAAATTTGTGAATTGACAAGGGTGGGTGGATAATGGCAGGCAGCGTTTTCTATGAGTAAAGATGAGATCCTCCTTGTTGATCTGCGCCGGACAATGTGACGGGCGTAACACAATGGAAAGCAAACATGAGGCCAACAATGAAAAATGATCCTGAAACGTTGACGATCCGTCCCCCTGAGGCCGACGACGGGAGCGCCATCGCCCACCTGTTCACCCAATTGGGGTATCCTGCCGAAGGCGCTGACGTGACGGCGCGCCTGTTGGCGCCGGATCCCGCGAGCGTTGTGCTGCTCGCATCCCTGGCCGACAAGGTGGTCGGCGTGCTGGTGTGGCACAAGCTGGCACCGCTGCATGTTGCACCAGCTTGGGGCCTGATCTCGGCGCTGGTTGTCGATGAAGGGGCAAGAGGGGCGGGAGTGGGCGCAGCCTTGCTCAAGGGCGCCGAAGCGATGGCGCGGGCCGCAGGTTGCGCCCAGCTGGAACTCTCCAGCAGTCTCAAGCGCGAGGCGGCCCACCGTTTCTATCTGGCGCAGGATTATCAGGAGCGGCCGAAACGGTTCGTCAAACTGCTGTGACCTGTTGTTTGCATCAAAAGAAGGAGTAGGCGTGCTGGGATGGTTCAAATGGCTGGGTGGTCGCCCGCAAACTCCCATGAGTGAGGATGAGTTGGCGCTGTGGCGTCAGGCGCTGGCGGCTGTGCCCGTCTTGCAAGGGCTCAGCGACACCGAGCAGACAATGCTTATCGGCTTGGGGCAACAGCTGCTCAAGCGCAAGACCCTGACCCTGATCGGGGTCGAGCTCAGCCGCCGTCAACAGGCGGTGCTGGCGCTGCAGGCGGCGTTGCCTATTCTGCACCTCGGCCTTGACTGGTATCGCGGCTTTCACGAAATCATCATCATTCCCGAGCCCGTGACCCGGCGTCAGGAAGTACAGGATGAGTTCGGGCTGGTGAGCGAGTTTGAAGAGGAGAACGCTGGCGAATCCTGGCCGCAAGGGCCGCTGGTGCTGGCCTGGAGCGAACTGCAGCAGGATGGCGACTGGGACGGCTTTAATCTGGTGATCCACGAGCTGGCCCACAAACTCGATATGCTGGGTGGTGAGGCGGACGGTGCGCCGCCGTTGCCGGGGCAGATGAGCAGCCTGCTTTGGCAACAGGCCTTTCAGAGCGCCTTCGATGCGCTCTGCCAGCAGCTTGATCGGGACGAGGTAACCGCTATCGATCCCTATGCGGCTGAACATCCCGCCGAATTTTTTGCCGTCAGCTGCGAATGTTTCTTTACCGATCCGCTGCGGCTGCAGCAGGTTTATCCCGCGGTATACCGGCAACTGAGCCAGTTCTTTAGCCAGGATCCCGCCCTACGTTTCCCCGTGACCCGCTTGCTGGCGGGGGAGGTGGACGCCGGGTCACTTAGCTGATAACCGATCGGTTGAATGGTTATTCGAGATAGCAAAAAGGCACCCGAGGGTGCCTTTTTTACAATCTGAGTGGCTTGCCTATCAGGCAGCGGCTTTCAGCTGTACGGCGGCGGCTTTCTTGTGATCGCCGATCGGCATCACGGTGCGGCCGAACTGCTCGTTGATCACGGTGGCCATGGCCAGGTAGATGGCGCTGGCGCCACAGATGATGCCTTCGAAACCGGCGATGGTGCCGATCAGGGTGCTGCCGGTGAAGTCACGGGCGGCCAGCAGGAAGAACAGCACGGTCAGGGAGGCGAACACGAACTGCTTGGCGCGCGGGTAGTTGATGGTGCCAACCAGCATGAACAGGGTGAACATGCCCCACATCAGCAGATACCAACCCATGTAGGCGTGCGGAGTGGCTTCGGCCAGACCCATGGTCGGCATGATCAGCAGGAACACCAGGCTCAGCCAGAACAGGCCGTAGGAGGTGAACGCGGTCACACCGAAGGTGTTGCCACGCTTGTACTCCATGATGCCAGCAATGATCTGGGCGATGCCGCCGTAGCACAGGCCCATGGCCAGGATCATGGCGCTGATGGGGAAGAAACCTGCGTTATGGATGTTCAGCAGGATGGTGGTCATACCGAAACCCATCAGACCCAGAGGGGCAGGGTTGGCCAATTTTTCGCTCACGTGGCGTTCTCCAAAAATAGAGGTGGGGGTTAACAAAAGACGCGCGATTTTAGGCAGGCTGTGGCGCGCCCGCAAGGGGGCAATGGGGATAAATCGTAAAAAAACTACGTGATTATTTGCATCAGAGGCCAAATGCTCACCAAGGCAGGCTGTTTGGTGAGCAAAAGGTGTCAAAATAGTTGAGGGGTTGTATTTTTATTACGCTTTTTACGAAGTGCGGCGGCGTCACTGATCCAGTGTCAGGATCACTTTGGCTTCCTTGTCCTCTTCCTTGACCTGGCTGTCGAGCACGAACAGCCGCTCCGGGGCGATCCCCTGGCTGTCGACCAGAAACTCCTTGGTATTTTGCGCCCGGCGCATGGCGAGATTGCGCAGGGATTTGGCGGTGATGAGCTGCTGATCCCGCAGCAGGATCACCGCCTGGGCCCGCAGTGCCGTGCTCTCTTCATCCAGATGGAGGCGGTCCGCCAGATCTTCCAGATCTTCGCCAAAGCGCTCTTCATAGGCCTGGGCCAGCGCCTCTTGCAGGGCTGAGTCCTGTTCCAGCAGGTCGAGATCCGCCTGATTGCCGGTGAGCTTGGCCAGTACCCGCTCCAGCTTTTGCCGTTGCAGGATGGGGCGCTCCTCGTTGAAGTTGACCTTGCCGCGAATGTTCATGCTGAGCTTGGGTCTATCCTTAAGGGCCTGCGCCAGCTTGACCAGTTTCTCCTGCTGGGTGGGGGTGAGATCGGGATCCCCCGGCAGGAAGGGAAGTTCGTCGAGATCTTCGGTGCCATCGGCCAGCGAGGCGAGCAGGGAGAAGGGGGAGGTGATCGCCTTGCTCAGGGTGTTGCCCAGCACATCCCAGAAGATATTGCCGATGCTGAAGTCCGGTTGATCGAGATCGCCCTTCACCTTGAGGTTCATCTGTATCACCCCGTTGGCATCGCTTAGCAGGGCGATGGCTAGCCCCAGCGGCAGATCCTTGGCCTGATCGCTCTTGATCTTCTCGCCCAGTTGCAGCTTCTTGATGGTGATGTCGTTATCCCCCTCCAGCCGATTGCCCTCCAGCTTGTAGTGCAGCTTCATGGAGAGCTGCCCCTTGTCGATGGCATAACCGGCATAGGTGCCCGAATAGGGGGTGAAGGTGGTGAGCTCCAGATTGTGGAAAGCGACCGCGATGTCGAGGATCGGGTTGGCCACCAGCAGGTTGGTACCGCCGCGAATGGTCACTGGCGCATAGCGATCCACCTTGCCGTTGAAGGCGAGATCGGAGCGTTGCCCCGGAATATTGCTGATATGGCGACTTTGGCCGCCCAGCGAGGCGATATCGGCCACAAAATCTTGGCTCAGGCTGCGATCGGCAAAGCGCAGGTTGCCCTGCTCGGTGCGCAGCTGGTCGATGGTGAAACGAAAGTCGGGAGCCTTGCTGCCTGCCTTTGCTTCAGTACTTTTTGCTGCCGCTGGTTGCGGCAACAGCAGCTGTTGCAGGTTGGTGGTGCCATCTTCGTTGATCTCGATGCGGGCGAAGGGCTTGTTCAGAGCAATGTCCTTGATCCGCATCTGCTGGCTGATGCCGTCGTACGTCAGACCGGTGAGAGCCAGGGTGTTAAACTCCAGCAGCCGCTGATTGTCTGCCCGATCGACTACTTTGAGCCCGTTGATATCGAGCCCCCCTTGCAGGGTCAGCTTGCTCAGATCTCCCTGGGCGGTGGTGGCGAGATCAAGGCGGGTCTTGCTGCTCAGCAGCCCGTTTTGCACCTTAATGCGTACCAGATCGGCCAGATAGGGCTGTGCCAGCGTCAGGGGCAGCCCCTGCTGGTTGATGTCGCCACTTAAGGTGAAAGGAGTCAGGGTCAGTTGGCCATCAAAGGCGAGGGGGCTGCTCTGGTTGAACTGGGTGGCCAGAGTCAGTTTGCTCGGTTGCTCCCCCTTGCTGCCCAGTGGCCCCAACGCCAGCTTGAGGCCGGAGAGCTGGCGTGCCTGCGGTTTGCCGCTGCTCGATTCGGTGAGGGTGAGATCGCCCTTGACGATGGCGATCTGCTTGATCTGCCACTGCCAGGGTTTGTCTGGCATATGTTTCTTGCCGTTACCGGCTGTCTTTGCTTGTTGTGCCGACTTGGGCGCCGCATTGTTGGCCACCTCGTTTGCGGTGTCGGCTCCTTTGACGGGCTTGGCGGGAGCTTGTTCAATCAGCAAGTCAGCCAGATCAAGCTCCTGCTGTGGGTTGAGGGTGGCCTTGAGCAGGGGCTGTTGCAGGGTTACCTTGCCGATCTGGAGCGACTGTTTCTGGCCATCGACAGCCAGATCGCTAAGGGCCAGCTGGCCGAAGCGGGCAAATTCGTCGCCCTTGTGTTTTTTAAGCTGCCAGTTGTCCAGCGTCAGCTTGCCTTTGGACAATTGCCACAGTACCCCTTGCTTGCCCTCTTTAAGCTGGTACTCCACCTCTGCATTGGCGTGGCCCTTGGCCAGATCCAGCTTGAGATAGGGTGTCCAGAGCGGGGCGAAGGGTTTCAGGTCGACCTGTTTGAGGCTCACCTTACCCTGACCCATGCCGCTCATCACATCGAGTTTGCCGTGGGCAGCGAGGCTGCTTTTGCCGTTGATGGCGGCGTTCAGCTGATAGGCGGTCGGGTGATTTGCCTCGGTGCGCAGGTTATCGAGCTTGAGGGTCACTTTCTCCAGATTGAGAGGCGGAAACCAGCCGGGTTCGCTCTCCTTGCGTTGATCCTGATAGCGCACATGGCCGTCAGTGACTGCGATGCTGGCAATATCGACCAATAGCGGGGCGCTGGCTGTTTCGGGCTCGGGGGAGGGCGCAGGGGCGAGCAGGGTGGCAAGCGCATCGGTCAGGTTGAGTCGAACATCTCCTTTTTTATCTGTCAGCCGTTGCAGCAGCACCACGGGTTTGGTCAGGGTGACGGTGGAAAGCACGACCCCTCTCTGCTGCCAGCTGGCTTGCAGGTTTGGGGTGATAAATAGCTGCTCAAAACCGATGATAGGCTGCTGTTTGGCATCGAGCAGGGCAGTCGCGCCGAGGGTGAGAGAAGGGTTGCGCAGTCCTACATTAATCTCCCCCAGCATCAGTTGCAGGCCGTAGTGCTCGGCCAGCCAGCCGGGCAGATAGCGCTGGATCAGACGGGGGGTTTGCCACAGCAGCAGGGTGATCAGGATAAGAAGCAGCAGGAAAGCGTAGGCAAGGTAGCGCAGCAAGCGGAGCTTGGGGGACGCGGGCTCGGTGGTGTTCATTTGGTGCACTCCCATTTGGTTCCCGCCATGGTACAGAAAAGCTGGATAGTAATCATGGGGTTGCGTGCTGTTGTACGCCGTACTTTGTCCAAAGGCGATCCAGTTCACCCTTTTGTTGCAGCGCTGCCAGCCACTGTTCCAGCTGGGCAGGGGTAATGGGGGCCTCAGGGTGAAGGATGGCGCGGTGTTGATACTGTTGATCCCATTTTTGCGAGATCAGCAGCTGGTCGGCTGTGTCGGGATTGGCCTGCAGATACTGGTTAAGGTATGAAACGTTGAGAATGGCTACCTCGCCGCGCCCTTTGAGCAGGGCTTGCAGGGCGCTGATGTTGTCCTTGACCAGGGTGATATTGAGCTTGCGCTGCAGGTAGAGGGGATCAGCATTGAACTGGCCGACGCCGTAGTGATAGCCGGTCACCCCGATGAGGTGATGGCTGGCAGGATCGTCAAAAAAGCGCTGATCCCGGCCCGTTTTGTTCAGGGCCACATAGACCTCACCACCACCGAGAAAGGGGGCTGTTATCTTGAATTTATCTGTGTCCCAGCCCCACTTGGTGTCTTCAAACAGCATCAGCGAGAAACGGCCCAGATCGAGCGCCTTGTAACGGTTGGCGGCCGAGGTGGGAACAAACACGAATCTTACCTCGTGCTGGATCTCGTTTAGCTTGGCGATGAGGTCCAGCGTCAGCCCTTCATAGCGGGAATCGGAGAGTTTGACCACAAAGGGGGCATAGGGGTATCCGCCAACCTTGATGAGGGGATGGCTCCAGCCAGAGAGGCTGAACAAGAGCAAAAACCAGCACCAATATCTCATGGGATCCCCAAGGCAATAGCTTGCTCCCAGATTCGGTTAATCTGCGCCAGTTTTCAAGCTGTTAAGGGAATTAACACAGCGCTGTTCGGCGGCCTCCAGCTCGGCCATCACCATCTGGATATCCTCCAGTTGTTGGCGCAGCATGCCGCGTTTTGCCTCGATCAGCTGGATCATGGAGTGGAGCTGGGTTTTGCTCGATTTGTCGGTGTCGTACATATCGAACAGCTCGCGGATCTCGGCCAAGCTAAACCCCAGCCGTTTGCCGCGCAAGGTCAACTTGAGCCGGATCTTGTCCCGATGGCTGTAGATGCGGGTTTGCCCCTCCCGCAGCGGGGTGAGCAGCCCCTCATCCTCGTAGTAGCGGATGGTGCGCGGCGTGACATCGAATTCGTGGGCCAGCTCCGAGATGCTGTAGGTGATCTCCTTGCAGGGCTGGGAACGGGACATGGTTATGACTCCTGTTGCCGGGAGAGTGGCTGGCAGAGGCGGGCCCGCAGCCGCTCGGCATTGGCGTGCAGAGCCTGACCGACCCGCGAGCCGTTGGGGCGACCGAGCTGCTCGCTGACCCACTGGCCGGTGGCCGCCAATTTGTCGAGATCCACCCCGGTCGTCATGCCAAGGCCGTGCAGCAGGTAGACCACCTCTTCTGACGCCACATTGCCGGAAGCGCCCGGTGCATAGGGGCAGCCGCCAAGGCCCGCTACCGAGCAGTCGATAGTGCGAATGCCGCGCTCCAGCGCGGGCAGCAGGTTGGCCAGACCCTGGCCGTAGGTGTCGTGAAAATGGACCGCGAGCCGTCCCGCCGGGATCTCGTGCAGCACCGCATCCAGCATGGGCGTCACCGTGCCCGGGGTGCCGACGCCTATGGTGTCTCCCAGCGAAATTTCGTGGCAGCCGAGATCCAGCAACTGTTCGGCCATGGCGGCGACCCGTTTCGGGCGGGTCGGGCCATCGAACGGGCAGGCGATGACGGTGGAGAGGTAGCCGCGCACCTTGATGCCGAGTCGGCGCGCCTCCTGCACCAGCGGGGCGAAGCGGACCAGCGACTCCTCCACGCTGATGCCGATATTGGCGCGGGTAAAGCCATCGGAGCAGGCGGTGAAGAGGCCAATTTCGTCGGCGCGAGCGGCAATGGCAGCCTGCAAGCCTTGCAGATTGGGCACCAGGGCACCGTAACGGGTTGAGCCCTTGCGCGGCAGTGCCTGAAAAAGTACTGCGGAGTCCGCCATCTGCGGCACCTTTTTGGGCGATACGAAGGCGCCGACCTCGATGCGCTGCAGACCGCTGTCGGCCAGTCGCTGGATCAGCTCCAGCCGCTGGATCAGTGCCAGCGGGTTGGCTTCATTTTGCAAGCCGTCCCGCGGCCCCATCTCCACCAGACTGACCCTGTCGTCACGGACGTCCTGTGATCGGTTCATGGGTGAACCTCCTGTGAAGCAGTCTCTTCGGCAAAGCGCACCAGCACGGCCCCCTGGCTTACCTGCTCGCCCTGTTTGCACTGCAGGGCTTCAATTACCCCGTCTCGCTCTGCACGCAACTGGTGTTCCATCTTCATCGCCTCCAGCACCAGCAGGGGTTGCCCCTTGCTGACTGTTTGCCCCTGCTCGATCAGCACGGCTACCACGATGCCGTGCATGGGGGCGATGGCGCCCTGCGCCTTCTCGTTTGTCTGCTCATGGTGGTGGCTGTGCTGCCGATCATCGGCCGCGAAGCGGATGCGCTGGCGCCCCAGGGTCATGATGAAGGTTGCCTCCGAGCCTGCGACCCTCTGAATGGGGATTTGTTGCCAGCAGCCACCCTGCTGCAGCCGGATATTATCATCACCTCTCTGGTAGCAACGGGTTTCCCCTTGCCACTCAAACTGGCCGCCATGATCGTGAAGGGTCAATACCCGGCGCTCATCACCGATGCGCACCGCCGCTGTCCAGCAGCGATCTGGCCCAAGGCGAAATCCGCAGGCTTGCTGCCAGGGAGAGGGGCCCGTGGGGCGGCTCGCCAGCCAGAGGGTGGCCAGCGGCCAGGCAAGGTCAGGAATGGGCTGCGCTGTGGTGGGGATAGGCCACTGGGTGTGGTGGCGCATCGCCAAGACGTCAGGCTCTTCACACAGGCGCAGCAGCAGCGGGCCGTTGTGTACCAGCGGGCCGAGATCCAGCGCCGCCAGCGCATCGGCCAGTTGGACGAACGCCTCGGCGCGGCTCTGACCGTGGGCGATCAGCTTGGCGATCATGGGATCGTAATAGGGGCTGACCTCATCGCCTGCGGTGACGCCGGTGTCGATGCGCACACCAACGGGCCAGTGCAGCCAGTGGATGGGGCCGCTTGCGGGCAGAAAACCGGCCGCCACATCCTCGGCGTAGAGGCGCGCCTCCACCGCATGGCCGCGCAGCACCACTTCATCTTGAGTGAGTGGCAGCGGCTTGCCCTCGGCCACGGCCAGTTGCCAGGCCACCAGATCCTGTCCGGTCACCGCTTCGGTGACGGGATGCTCTACCTGCAGCCGGGTGTTCATCTCCATAAAGAAGAACTCATCCTTGCAGAGCAGAAATTCGATGGTGCCAGCCCCCTGATAGTGGATGGCCTTGGCAGCGGCCACGGCTGCCTCCCCCATGGTGCGGCGCAGAGCCGGAGGAATATCGGGGGCGGGCGCCTCTTCGATCACCTTCTGATGGCGTCGCTGCAACGAGCAGTCCCTGTCCCCTAGATAGATGGCGTTGCCGAGGCTATCGGCAAAGACCTGTACTTCCACATGGCGAGCCTTGGGCAGATAGCGCTCGAGCAGCACCAGATCGTCGCCAAAGGCAGCCTTTGCCTCCCGTTTGACTGCCGCCAGCGACTCGTCAAAGTCGGCCAGCTGATCGACCCGGCGCATCCCCTTGCCACCGCCGCCGCTGGCCGCCTTGATAAGTAGCGGGAAGCCAATCTGGCTCGCCTGATCGCGCAAGAAGTCCGGCCGCTGATCCGTGCCGTGATAGCCAGGCAGTACAGGTACGCCGGCGGACTGCATCAGCGCCTTGGCGCCCGATTTGTCGCCCATGGCGAGAATGGCGGCGCCGCTTGGGCCGACAAAGCGCAGGCCGCGCTGTTCGCAGGCGGTGGCAAAATCGCTGTTTTCCGACAGAAAACCGTAACCGGGATGGATGGCATCGGCGTGCGCCTCTTTGGCAATCTTCAGCACCTTGCCGGTGTCGAGATAACTCTCTCTGGCCGGTGCAGGCCCCAGATGCCATGCCTCATCGGCCAGACGGGTGTGCATGGCATGGGCGTCGGCATCGGAGTAGAGGGCGATGGTGTGGATGCCGAGGCGTTTCGCCGTCTTGATGATGCGCACGGCGATTTCGCCGCGATTGGCAATCAGCAGGCGCTTAATTTGAGTGTGATGGGTCATGTCTCATCCTTGAAACGGGGACGCCAGGCGGGAGGGCGTTTGTCAAAGAAGGCCTGCATTCCCTCCTGTGCTTCGAGCCCCACCCGAACCCGGGCAATGGTCTCGACAGTTCTCTCTTCGTGCAGGCGGGAAGGATGGGCCTCTATGGCCGCCAGCAGTCGTTTGGTCTCTTTCATCGCCTCCGGCCCGTTGCGGCACAGACGAAGGGCCTGCGCTCGCCCCTCCGCCAGCAGTTGATCCGGTTTGCAGAGTTGGTGTGCCACATTGAGCCGACAGGCGGTAATGGCATCGAACGGCTCGGCACTGAGCATGTAGCGGCGCGCCTGACGCATCCCCATAGTGCGCACCACGTAGGGGCTGATCACCGCAGGCACCAGACCCAGGCTCACCTCTGAGAGGCAGAAGCGGGCATCGTCGCTGGCCAGCACCAGATCGCAAGCGCAGATGAGGCCCAGCGCCCCGCCATAGGCGGCCCCTTGCACCAGCGCCACCGTAGGGAAGGGAAGCTCATCGAGGGTCTGCATCAGCCGCGCCAGTACCCGAGCGTCTTCGCGATTGTGCTCGAAATCTGCGTGGGCCAGATTACGCATCCAGTTGAGGTCGGCGCCCGCGCAAAAGTGTTTGCCCTCTGCCCGCAGCAGCAGGGCGTGGGGGCGTTCGGCGAGATCATGACCATGAAGATGGGCCAGATCATCGAGACAGTCGAGCAGCCCCAGCATCAGGTCGGCATCAAAGGCGTTGTGGCGGGCCGGGCGCGACAGCACCAGCTCGGCCAGCGGGCCATGCCGTTCCAGCCGAAACGAGCCCTGTGTTGAAGAGCCAAGTGCTGATGAAGTAAATGGATCTGACATAGGTTTGCTCCTTACATCCGGAAGATGCCGTACTGCTCGGGTTCAATGCGGGCACCCTGACAGGCGGCGAGCGCCAGCGCCAGCACGGTACGGCTCTGGGCCGGATCGATCACGCCGTCATCCCATAGGCGGGCGCTGGCGTAGTAGGGGTGGCCTTGGCGCTCATACTGCTCAAGCACGGGAGTGCGGATGGCGGCCGCCTCTTGCTCGCTCAAATGTTTGCCCTCGGCCGCCAGCTTGTCCCGACGCACTTGCACCAGCACTCCGGCAGCTTGCTCGCCCCCCATGACAGAGATGCGGCTGTTGGGCCAGCTAAAGAGAAAATCGGGCTCATAAGCGCGGCCGCACATGCCGTAGTTGCCAGCGCCAAAGCTGCCGCCGACGATCAGGGTGATCTTGGGCACCCGGCTGCAGGCCACTGCTGTGACCAGCTTGGCGCCGTGCTTGGCGATCCCCTCTTTTTCTGCGCTACTCCCCACCATAAAACCGGTGATGTTCTGCAAAAAGAGCAGCGGGATGGCACGCCGGTTACAGAGCTGGATAAAGTGGGCCCCCTTCTGGGCGCTGTCGCTGTGCAGCACGCCGTTGTTGGCGAGGATCCCCACTTCCATGCCGCAAATACGGGCAAAGCCGGTCACCAGAGTGGTGCCGAACAGCGCCTTGAATTCGTCAAAGTCAGAGCCATCCACCAGCCGTGCAATCAGTTCGCGGGCGTCGTAAGGGCGTTTGAGACTGGTGCCCACCAGACCGTAGAGCTCCTCGATCGGGTAACAGGGAGTGGGGTAGGCTGGCTCATTGTTGGTTGGGCTGCCCGATGCCAAACCCGAGAGCGGAACATGATCACTGCCCAGATGGGTGAGCAGGGTTCGGGCGATGGCCAGCGCATGGGCATCGTCACGGGCCATATGATCAGCAACGCCGGAGTGGGCACAGTGCACTTCGGCGCCGCCTAGGGCTTCGGCGCTGACCTCCTCGCCGGTGGCGGCCTTGACCAGCGGCGGGCCCGCCAGAAAGATGGTGGCTTGCTCCCTGACCATGATCGACTCGTCCGCCATGGCGGGCACGTAGGCGCCGCCTGCGGTGCAGAGCCCCATCACCACCGCCAGTTGGGGGATATTCTGGGCCGACATACGGGCCTGGTTGTAGAAGATGCGGCCAAAGTGATCCCGGTCGGGGAACACCTCATCCTGCATCGGCAAAAAGGCGCCGCCGGAATCCACCAGATAGAGGCAGGGGAGGCGCAGCCGCTCGGCGATGGCCTGGGCGCGCAGGTGTTTTTTCACCGTGAGCGGGTAGTAGGTGCCGCCTTTCACGGTGGCGTCGTTCACCACCAGCATGCAGAGCCGGCCCGAAACCCGGCCGATGCCGGTGATGATGCCGGCGGCGGGCACCGGCTCGTCATAGACCTGCCAGCCAGCCAGCGCCGACAGTTCGAGAAACGGGGAGCCCGGGTCCAGCAGCTGATTGATGCGCTCGCGGGGCAGCAGCTTGCCACGGGCCTGATGGCGGGCGTTGTTGGCCGCGCCGCCCCCTAGCGCGATCTCGGCAATGCGGGCATGGAGATCGTCGACCAGCCCCTGCATAGCGGCCCGATTGGCCGTATATTCCGGGCTCGCCGTGTCGAGACGGGAGTGGAGCCTGCTCATGCGTTATTCCCCATCAGCTCGCGGCCGATCAGCCAGCGGCGGATCTCCGAGGTGCCGGCGCCGATCTCGTAGAGTTTGGCGTCCCGCAGTAGGCGGCCGGTGGGGTATTCGTTGATGTAACCGTTGCCGCCGAGCAGCTGGATAGCGTCGAGGGCCATCTGGGTGGCGTTTTCGGCGGCAAACAGGATGGCTGCGGCGCAATCTTTACGGCTGGTGCGACCCTGATCGCAGGCGCTCGCCACCGAGTAGACCAGCGCCCGGCTGCTGGCGAGGCGGGTATACATGTCGGCGAGCTTGCCCTGCACCAGCTGGAACTCGCCGATGGCTTGACCAAACTGCTTGCGCTCACGCACATAGGGCAGCACTACATCCATGCAGGCCTGCATGATGCCAAGGGGGCCCGCAGCCAGCACCACCCGCTCGTAATCGAGCCCGCTCATCAGCACCTTGACCCCGCCGTGCAGGGTGCCCAGCAGGTTTTCCTGCGGCACCCGGCAGTTGTCGAACACCAGCTCGCAGGTGCTGGAGCCGCGCATCCCCAGCTTGTCGAGCTTCTGGGCGGTAGAAAAACCGGGAGTGCCGGCTTCAACGATAAAAGCAGAAATTCCTTTGGGGCCCGCACTGGTATCTGTCTTGGCATAGATGACGAAGGTGTCGGCATCGGGTCCGTTGGTGATCCACATCTTGTTGCCGTTGAGCACGAAGTGATCGCCCTCGCGCTCCGCGGTGAGGCGCATGCTGACCACATCGGACCCGGCTCCCGGCTCGCTCATGGCCAGCGCCCCCACATGCTCGCCGCTCACCAGCGGGGGGAGGTAGCGTGCTTTTTGCTCCGCCGTGCCGTGGCGGTGGATCTGATTGATGCAGAGATTGGAGTGGGCGCCGTAGGAGAGGCCGACCGAGGCGCTGGCGCGGCTCACCTGTTCCATCACCAGCACGTGGGCCAGATAGCCGAGGTTTACCCCGTCATACTCCTCCGCCACCGTGATGCCGTGCAGCCCCAGTTCACCCATCCGGGGCCAGAGATCACGGGGGAAGGCGTTGCTCTGATCGATCTCGCTGGCGCGCGGGGCGATCACTTTCTGGCAGAAGGCCGCAACCTGTTCGGTCAGGGCATTCAGGGTCTCATCCATCTGCATTCATGCTCTCCTTGCGGATATGACAGTCGGGTAGGAAGGTGGGTTCGACCGGCTGACTCGGCTTCAAGGTTGGCAGTGGTCGGTCCATTTTTGTACTTCACTTCTGTCACAAGTTTACGTTAGCGTAAACGTAAATCAATTGTTAATCTGTTGTGTGTCGATAAAGCGGTGGTAGTGAGATCGTCATCAGCTACCACGACAACAGCGCCATAGTGGCAGATCCGAATGACCAGTGTGTGGGCGCCGCGTCATAAAGCACCAACTCAGGAAAATAAATGCGGGCAACAAGGGAGTGAACGACAAGATGGATTTTACCCTGACCGATGATCAACAGGCGTATGTGGAGGCGGCCGCCGCCTTTGCCGATGAGGCGCTCAAACCCCATGCCGCGCGCTGGGACAAGGAGCATGAGTTTCCGATCCCGACCATCAAGCAGGCGGCCGGGCTAGGTTTTTGTGGTCTCTATACCCCGGAGCAGTTTGGCGGATTGGGGCTGCCGCGCCTCGATGCGAGCCTCATCTTCGAACGCCTCGCCATGGGCTGTACCTCGACCACTGCGTATCTGACCATTCACAACATGGTGAGCTGGATGCTGGGCAGCTGGCTGTCCACCGAGGTTGCCAAGGAGTGGGTGCCCAAACTGGCCAGCGGCGAATTGTTGGGCTCCTATTGCCTCACCGAGCCGGGGGCGGGCTCTGATGCGGCGGCACTCAAGACCCGGGCGGTGCGCGAGGGTGACAGCTACCTCATCGAGGGAACCAAGGTCTTTATCTCGGGAGCGGGCAGCACTGACGTGCTGGTGGTGATGGCCCGTACCGGTGGTGAAGGTGCGAAGGGGATCTCTGCCTTTATGGTGCCGGCTAATGCCCCCGGCGTGAGCTATGGCAAAGCAGAAGAGAAGATGGGCTGGAACAGCCAGCCGACCCGGGAGGTTGTTTTCAACGGGGTTCGCATTCCTGCCTGTTATCGGTTGGGCGAAGAGGGGGAAGGATTCAAGTTCGCCATGCAGGCCCTCGATGGGGGGCGCATCAATATTGCCACCTGTTCGGTGGGCACCGCCCAGCAAGCGCTGGACGATGCGCTGGCCTATGTGCAGCAGCGCCAGCAATTTGGTCACCCGATCAGCGAATTCCAGAGCGTGCAGTTTCGCCTGGCCGATATGGCGACCGAGCTGGCTGCCGCTCGTTTGCTGGTGCGTCAGGCCGCCGACAAGCTGGATCGTGGGGCACCGGACAAGAGTGCCTGGTGTGCCATGGCCAAACGGTTTGCCACCGATGTGGGTTATCGAATCTGTGATGAGGCTCTGCAACTCTTTGGCGGCTATGGTTATATCCGCGAGTATCCGCTCGAGCGCTATCTGCGCGATACACGGGTACACCGCATTCTGGAGGGCACCAACGAGGTGATGCGACTCATCATCGCGCGCCGCATGCTGGCCGATCCCGGTTTGTCGCTGGGCTAACCGGTGGTCGCATCAAGGGTGTGTTGCCTGCCACCCGATTGCACCATCCCGGTTTCGGCTTTGTGAGCCAGCCACAGGTTGGCGTCATTCAAGCCTGTCATCATGGCGGCAGCTTCATCGACAAGGACAATGTTATGACAAGGATCAGACTCGAATATCATGGCCACGTGGCCTATATCACCCTCGACCATCCCCCTGCCAATACCTGGACCCTCGCCAGCCTGCAGGCCTTTTTGCAGATGATGGTGGAGCTCGACAGTCGTCCCGATGTGGTGGCGCTGGTGATCCGTGGTGCGGGCGACAAATTTTTCTGCGCCGGTGCCGACCTCAATATGTTTGTCGAGGGGAATGTCGAGCTGGCCCGCGAAGTAGCCGAGGCCTTTGGCAAGGCCTTCGAGGCGCTGGCCCGTTTTCATGGCGTCAGTATCGCCGCCATCAATGGTTATGCCATGGGCGGTGGCCTGGAAGTAGCGTTGGCCTGTGATATCCGCATCGCCGAGCAGCAGGCGTTGCTGGGACTGCCGGAAGCCTCGGTGGGCTTGCTTCCCTGTGCCGGTGGCACCCAGCGTTTGACCGAACTGGTGGGGCCGGGCTGGGCCAAGCGGATGATCCTCTGCGGTGAGAAGGTGAGTGCCTCGCTGGCCTACGAGATGGGGCTGGTGGAGGAGGTGGTGAAAACCGGTCAGGCATGGGAGGCGGCGCACCAGATGGCCCATCTGGTGGAGCGCCAGAGCCCGAGCGCCCTGCGCGCCTGCAAAACCCTGATCAATCAGGGCCGCAGTGGCCCGCGTGATGCCGCCTTGCCCCTTGAGCGGTCGCTGTTTCTCGATCTCTTTAGCGAAGCCAATCAGCGTGAAGGGGTGGCCGCCTTCCTGGAGAAACGCTTACCGCGCTGGCAATATGGCCCAACAGAATAAATCCATACGGAGCCGTTTATGAGTGAGTCGGTCAAGGTTAGCTGTTATCCCACCGAAGATGGCCATCAGGTCGGGGTGTTGACCCTCGACAGCCCTGCGTCTCTCAACGCATTGAGCCTGCCGATGATCCAGATCCTGCAACAGATGCTGACCCGTTGGGAGCAGGATCCCGCCATCGTCTGTTTACTGCTGCAGGGGATGGGTGAGAAGGCATTTTGTGCCGGTGGCGATATCCGCTCCTTCTATTACCGCAAACAGGAGGCAAGCGGATCGGAACTGTTCGAATATGCCCGCGACTTTTTCGAGCAGGAGTACCGGCTCGACCACCACATCCACTCTTACCGCAAGCCCCTTATCTGCGTGGCTGACGGTATCTGCATGGGGGGCGGTATTGGCCTGTTTGCCGGTGCCGATTTTCGGGTGGTGACCGAAAAGAGCCTGTTCGCCATGCCGGAGGTAACCATAGGACTCTACCCCGACGTGGGAGCGAGCTGGTTTTTAAGCCGGATGCCGGGGCGACTCGGGCTCTGGCTCGGTCTGACTGGCGCCCGCTTTAATGGCGCAGATGCCCTTGGGGTGGGGTTGGCGGATCACGCCATCGCCAGTGGCGAGCACAGTGCGCTGTTGTCACGCCTCGCCGTACTCGACTGGGCTGCTAGTGGTGATCCCCGTGAGCAGATCGATCAGTTGTTCAGGGGGTTGCACCGTGAGGTGGTGGCCCGCTTGCCAGCGCCAGTGCTGCTACCCCATCAACAGAAAATCGATGCCTTGCTGGCGGGACGCACGTTGCAAGGGGTATTGGCGCGGCTGTTCAGCGCCCATTTCGATGAACAGGAGGCGGTACTCCAGCAGGCGCAGCAGATCTGCCGCACCGGCAGCCCCATCAGCCGCGCCATTTTGTGGCGCCAATATTGGCAGGCTCGCCGCTACTCCCTGGCCGAGGTATTTGCCGAGGAGCTGACCCTCTCGGTCAACTGCGTGCTGAAGGGGGATTTTGTGGAAGGGGTACGGGCACTGCTGATCGACAAGGATAAAGATCCCCGCTGGCAACAGTTGCCACCGGAGGGGGAATGGCTGGACGAGTTCTATCGCTGGCCGCAGGGGCGCAATCCGTTGGCCTGCAAGGAATAACATCTTGGCAACCGGCGGACGCCGCCATCAGCAATGCAAGGAGCAAGCGGGATGACAAGGATAGGGTTTATCGGGCTCGGCAATATGGGGGGGCCCATGGCGGCCAATCTGGCCAGGGCCGGGCATACGGTGCAGGTGTTTGATCTGGTTGCCCAAAACATTGAGCACGCTATCGCCGCTGGCTGCATCGCAGCGGGGGATGCCCGTGAGGCGGTGACCGGCTGCGAGGTGGTGATCAGCATGCTCCCTGCGGGGGAGCATGTGCGCGATCTTTGGTTGTCTGAGGGGCAGGATCTGCTGGCAGCCCTGCCGGTTGGCGCACTGGTGATCGACTGCTCAACTATCGATGTCGACTCTGCCCGTCAGGTCGGGGAGGCGGCCCGCGCCCGCGGTTTGCGCTTTATCGATGCCCCCGTATCGGGCGGTGTCGCCGGTGCAGCCGCCGGGACGCTCACCTTTATCGTTGGCGGCGACGCAGCCGATTTCGAGGCGGCAAAGCCCCTGCTCGCCTGCATGGGGCAGAACCTGTTTCACGCAGGGACGCTGGGCGCTGGGCAGATCGCCAAGATGTGTAATAACATGCTGCTTGCGATCCATATGGCGGGCACTGCCGAGGCGCTGGCCCTCGGGGTGAAGGAGGGGCTGGATCCCGCCGTGCTCTCCACCATCATGGGCAAGAGCTCCGGCAACAACTGGAGTCTGGAGCGCTACAACCCCTGGCCCGGGGTGATGGAGAATGTCCCTGCCGCCCGCAACTATCAGGGGGGCTTTATGACCCGTTTGATGGTGAAAGATTTGGGATTGGCCATGGCGCTGGCCGAGCATGGCCACAGCGCTGTGCCCATGGGGGCGCTCGCGCGTAACCTGTTCAACCTGCATGCCGCTAAGGGGCAGGGGAGCCGCGATTTCTCCAGCATCGTCGAACTCTATCTGGATAAACAGGATCCCGCCTGACGGGCCACCTCTCTTCAAGGCATCTCCCTTCGACCAGCTACAAGGAGCATTGATGGATATCAAAGATAAGGTCATCGTTATTACCGGCGCCGGACGTGGCTTGGGACGGGCCATTGCGCTGGCCCTGGGCGCACAGGGGGCGACGCTGGCACTGCTCGACATCAATCGCGTCGATCTGGAGGCGACCGCAGCCTTGGTGCGCAGCCAGAATGATCAGTGCGATCAAGATAGCCAGTGCGAGCTGTTTGTCTGCAATGTGGCGAGCGAAGCCGAGGTTGAGTCGGTTTTTGCTGCCATCAAGGGGCGTTTTGGCGTGCTGCACGGTCTTATCAACTGCGCCGGCATTTTGCGCGATGGCATGCTGATCAAGGTGAAAGAGGGGGAGCTGGTGGAGAAGATGACGCTGGCCCAGTGGCAGAGCGTGATTGACGTCAACCTCACAGGTACCTTCCTCTGCGGTCGCGAGGGGGCGGCGCTGATGGCGCAAGGGGGGCAGGGGGGCGTTATCATCAACATCTCTTCCATCGCCCGCGCCGGCAATATTGGCCAGAGCAACTATGCCGCCAGCAAGGCAGGGGTTGCCTCGCTGGTGGTGACCTGGGCGCGGGAGTTGGCGCGCCATGGCATTCGGGTGATGGGGATTGCCCCCGGGGTGTTTGCCACCGACATGACGGCGGCGATGAAGCCGGAGGCGATGGCGCGGATGCAGCAGGCCATTCCGGTCGGCACCCTTGGCGAGGCGCAACAGCTGGCCGAGACGGTGAGCTTTATTTTTGCCAACGACTATCTGTCGGGGCGGATGATAGAACTGGATGGCGGTTTGCGTTTATAGGGATTTACATAATGGGCCCCGGTGTTTCCACCGGGGCTTTTTTATGCAGATTATTTATACAGAGAGTGCCTGAATGGCGATGCATAGGAACCATGCGAGTCAGGTTGTGTTGGCAGAAAAATGAGAAATATCAATGGGTCTTGGTTAATTTGAGCCAGCTCACAGGCCATATGGGTCAGTGCTGTAAAATTGCGCGCGGTCAAGGCGGTGCATGATTGACGGGACGAGGGATTGCGGTCGGAATAGTCATGCAATATAGTTGCCGCCTTTTTCACGGGGTCAGGATTCCCAGCCCCTCCCATATTGCGCGCAGTATGAATACGGACGCTCTGCCGCCGCCTAAATAAACAGGATTGAAATGGACAAGAAACTAGGGCTGGGCGCCCTCATTTCGCTGGTGATCGGCTCCATGGTCGGCGCCGGGGTCTTCAGTCTGCCACAAAACATTGCTGCGCATGCCAGTGCCGGGGCGGTCGCCTTGGGTTGGGCCATCACCGGTCTTGGCATGATCTGTCTCGCGCTGGTCTATCAGAACCTCTCCATGCGCCGCCCCGATCTCGATGGCGGTATCTTCAGCTATGCCAAGGCCGGTTTCGGCGATTTCATCGGTTTCAACGCCGCCTGGGGTTACTGGCTCTGCCAACTGCTGGCCAACGTCTCTTACGCCATCGTGGTATTCAGCGCGCTCAGCTACTTCTTCGATACGCCGGATCACGTCATCTTCGGTGACGGCAATACGCCGGTGGCCATCACGCTGGCCTCCATCCTGATCTGGTCGGTGCATGCGCTGGTGCTGCGCGGGGTGCAGGTCGCTGCGCTGGTGAATATCGTCACCACCATCGCCAAGATGGTGCCGCTCATCGTCTTCTGTGTCGCGATCCTGCTGGCCTTCAACATGGATACCTTCACTCTGGATATCTGGGGCCAGAACAACATGGAGCTGGGCTCCGTGATGGATCAGGTCAAGTCCACCATGAAGGTGACCCTCTGGGTCTTTATCGGGATTGAAGGGGCCGTGGTGGTCTCTGCCCGTGCCCGTCATCGCAAGGATGTGGGCCGTGCCACCGTGCTGGCGCTGCTCGGCGCCCTGACGCTTTACGTGATGGTGACCCTGTTCTCGCTGGGTGTCATGAGCCAGCCGCAACTGGCGGCGCTCAAGAACCCTTCGACCGCCATGATCCTCGAAGCCGTGGTCGGCCCCTGGGGCGCCTGGCTTATCAACATCGGTCTGGTGGTGTCGGTGATGGGTGCTCTGCTCAGCTGGACCGTGCTGGCCGCTGAAGTGCCCTACATCGCGGGCAAGACCGGTGTGTTCCCGGGCTGGTTTGCCAAGGAGAACAAGAACGGCTCGCCGCAGGTGTCCCTCTGGTGCTCTACCTGTCTGGTGCAGATCTTCCTGATCATCATCTACTTCCAGAGCAGCACCTATCTGGCGCTGGTCAACATCGCAACCTCGGCGGCGCTGGTGCCTTACGTCTTTTCGGGCGCTTATGGCCTGAAGCTGGCATTGAAAGGGGAGACCTATCAGGGTCAACCCCATCAGCGCAAGCGTGACCTGCTGCTGGCCATGGTGGCGACGGTTTACGGCTGCTGGCTGGTCTACGCAGCCGGTGTTGAGTACCTGTTGCTGGTGGCGCTGCTCTACAGCCCGGGCATCTTCATCTACTGGAAGGCGCGTCAGCATCACGGTCTGCGCGGCCTTAACCGATTGGAGCAGGGAATGACGGCGGCCCTGCTTGGCTGTGCCGTGCTGGCCTTCTACAAGGTGATGGACGGTACCATTCCACTGCACTAACCGGCACAATGAAGAGATGGCCCTCGCGCCATCTCTTTTTTTTCATGCAGATATCCACTGTTGCCCGGCCGTGTTGGCCAGTTTTTGTTTAACACAGGAATTTTTATGCTGTTTATGGGTTACCTCCTGCTGGGGGCCTTTGCCGGTATGCTGGCGGGGTTGTTCGGGATTGGCGGTGGATTGATCATTGTTCCCGTGCTGGTGGTCAGTTTTCGGGCGATGGGATTTGAACCCGAAATCATTACCCATTTGGCCCTGGGCACTTCCCTTCCCACCATGATCTTTACCGGATTCAGCTCGCTTAGAGCGCACCAGGAAGCGGGCGCCGTCGACTGGGTGATGATCCGCCGATTAGGGGCTGGTATGTTGGTTGGTGCTTGGCTCGGTGGTATGACGGCCAATCTGCTCAGTGCCAGTACCCTCAATATCATTATCGGCTGCTTCGCCTGGACTATGGCGCTGCAGATGGGGCTTAACCTCAAGCCCAAGGCGGAAAGACACCTGCCAGGAGCGTTCGGCACAGGCATCGCCGGTACCATCATTGGCTGGATGTCAGCGCTGTTTGGTATTGGCGGTGGCTCGCTGACCGTCCCTTATCTGAGCTGGAACTCGGTGCCAATGCGCAATGCGGTAGCGGCCTCTGCAGCTTGCAGCATGCCCATCGCGCTGGCGGGGTGCCTCAGCTACCTCTATGCGGGTTGGGGTCATGCCGATCTGCCCGAGTGGAGTGTGGGCTACATCTATCTGCCCGCCCTGCTGGGCATTGTGCTGACCAGTACCCAGTTTGCCCGCCTTGGTGCCAAGCTGGCACACCGATTGTCACCAAGACGCCTCAAGCAGGCATTTGCTCTGCTGATGCTGCTGGTGGGGGCGAAATTTATGCTGTTTAGCTGATTCATTCGGCAGATTGTTGAAAAATAAGGCAAACGAACAATCGAAGGGTAGAAAGCCGTTGCATTGAACGCCCAGTTTGCCTATTCTCCTCGCCGGTGGTCCTATTGGTCCTCTCGCATTGATAACCCGTCGACCTGGTCAGGACCGGAAGGTAGCAGCCAAGGCGGGGGACTCGAGTGCCGGGATGTGGCTGGTAGGGCCACCACTTGTTTCTGCAATTCAATAAGTTAGCTTCCTAAAGCCCTTGGTCATCCACTTTGTGTGGACGACGAGGAGCTCATCGATGAATCTCTGGCTCAGTCCCCACGGCATCTGGTATTACCGGAAAGTCACCACGCTCCCCTGTGGTCGCCGCAAAGAGATCAAAAAATCCCTGCATACCCGAGACAAGCCGACGGCCCGTGCAGCTGTTGCGAAGCGGCTTGCCTGCGTGGGTTCCAGACCCAAGCCCATTCAGTTGCCTGCAGACGTCAATGTTGCCCCACATGAGCACTCAGTAGCCCGGAATCCGCGGTTTTATTGCTTGGTGACACGCATGGCTGTGTTGTATTTGAGCCGCCCATGGGAAATATGTCTGTTTATCTCGCTTAACAGCGTCTCTTTATTGATGGGCTTGGTGATATACCCGTTCATGCCATGGGAAAGATAGTATTGCTTGGATTCCGGCATCGCATCAGCAGTCAGGGCGATGATGGGGATATCTGCCCAAGGCATCTGGGAGGTGCGGATCCGGGTGGTGGCCACCAGGCCATCCATCACTGGCATCTGGACATCCATCAACACCAGATCAAATTCGGTGTGACCCAGTTTCTCCAGCGCCTCTTCTCCCTGAACGGCCAGTGTGACCTGATGGCCCACGGAGTCGAGCATGGCGCCGATCACCTTGCGGTTGGTGGCATTGTCATCAACCAGCAAGATGCGATAGCTCTCCTGATCCAGCGGCTTGGACGGCAGGCAAACAATCGAGGGGGTCGTGGCTCTAGCGGGCCAGATGTAGGTAAAAGTACTGCCATGTCCCTCGCTGCTCTCTACCGAGATATCGCCGCCCATCAGGCGTGCGAGGTTACGGGATATTTCAAGTCCCAGGCCCGATCCGCCATATTGGCGGGTGATCGAGACATCCGCTTGGGCGAAACGTTGAAACAGGTTCTTTAACTGACTTTTGCTCATGCCGATCCCGGTGTCCTGGATCGAGATGCGTATCGAGTGGCGATCCTGCTCCAACAGGGTGCTATCAACATGGATCTTTACTTCCCCCTGATGGGTGAACTTGATGGCATTGCTCACCAGATTGAAGAGGACCTGGCGCACCCTCAGCGGGTCGATCATCAACCACTCTGGCGTATCGGGGGCAACAGCTAGGGTCAGCTTGATCCCTTTCGCATCGCAGTTGCTCTGCATCAGGGCCCGGATATCCTCCAGCAGCTGAGGCAAGTGATGGGGGGCCAGTTGCAGCTCGATCTTGCCCTCTTCCAGCTTGGATACATCCAGAATGTCGTTAAGCAGACCGAGCAGATGGTTTGCCGATTCCCGCGCCGTCTCCAGATAGTCTCGCTCCCTCGGATCCATATCCCGGTCGGCCAGCAGTGAGAGCATGCCGAGAATGCCATTCATGGGGGTGCGAATTTCATGGCTCATGTTGGCCAAAAAGCTGCTTTTGGCTCTTGTGCCGGCCTCTGCCGCCTGATTTGCCCGCAGCAGTTTGTCATTGAGCTGCTGCATCAGTTTGTGTTGCAGAAACGAGATATTCATTTGCCGCCAGATCAGCAGGGCGAGCACAAAGAGCAGCGCAAATTGCAGGGTCGCGATGAGTGTCGTCGTGATGATCTGCTCCCTCACGCTGTCGCGACGTGCCACATCAAACAGGGTCGCCTGCTGGTTCACCTCCAGAGTCAGCTGATGGAGCAGGGGAAGCAGGGAGGCAAGCTGTTGGCGCAGCTCCTGATGGGCAAGATTGTCGAGCGGCTTGGTGGCTTCCGGCCCGAGCCAGATATCCGCCAGAGAGATGTAGGAGCGAATGGCTTTGCTTGCCTGCTGGTAGATCTCTGTTTGCTGAAGCAGGCTGCGATCCTTGCTCTCCAACACCAGATCCATGCGGCTGACCAGAATATCGTATCTGAGTTGGAAGGTCGGTTGCGACTCATGGAGCAGCGAGCTTTGAAAACGCAGCGCTTCGTTATAGAGCTGGAAATAGTTCCACATCACGTTGTCTTCGCCCTGGCTGGTACTGCGCTGCAGATCCTGAAATTGCCGGTACTGGATGGTACCAATACCGGCAAAGGCAAGGAGCAGCACGCAGAGCACCACAAACAAGAAACGTTGACTGGCCGCCATGGAACGCATGATGGGATCTACTCCACTTTTATCGCGCTGATCTGCCAGATAGCCCGACCGTAATAGAGCTTGTTTTGCAGTTCGGGATATTGATCGAACGGATAGACAAGGAACAGCGGCCCTTTGTCACGCACCGACAGTGGCTTGCCATTGATCGTGCGGGCGAGGATGACCCGATACTGCTCGGCATCGCTTGTCGGCACCTGTACCGAGTAGTCATTGAGCGCGGTAATGGTGAGCTGTTTGCCGGTTGCCCCGACCTTGGCCAATACATCTTGCAGCAGCGGGCCGCGAAAAGTCTTGGCTTCGTCATACCAGGGGGTATGGGTTTTGATTTCGTGTACCGGCAGTTGATCCAGCATGGCGCTGTCCCACAGGGCCAGAGCCTGATGAGTGGGGCTGCTGATGGCGCCTTCAACCTTCAACACGGTGCTGTCAGGGGAGGGGGCTGCGTGTGCGGTGCCGCAAAGGGCTGCCAACAGTGGTGCGATGTAAAGGCCTGCTTTCATGATCTCTCCTTCCTGGAAAATGGCGGCATGGGGGCCGAGCCAACGGTGGCTTGTGAGCTGTGTCCAAGGGTAAGCAATAATCGGGCCCAGTCTAATGGGCTTGAATTATCAGCTATTTAGCCTGTTATCGGGCGATCTCGGCCAAGGTGAATTGCAGTTTGCAACGTGCGGGGGAGGTTAATTGCAATTTGGCAATCAAAACGAGGAGTGGGTGTCGGTGAATAAGGAGCAAAGAGTATCATTTGGAGAACAAGTGCCGTGGCACTGCCCGGCATAACATTTGCAACGTGCTGAATGCCGTGACAGCAAATAGTCTGAGAATCGACAAGGAGCTAGCGATGGAAAGCATGACTTACACCCTTAATGATATCCAGGTAGTGGTACTGGAAAACGAGTTTGACGCGATGGCCGTCAGTGAGCTCCGCCCGTTGTTTGAAACCCTCTCGACCCACCCGGGAGATATCCTGGCCGATATCAGCGATGTTCATTTTATTGATTCATCGGGGATCGGAGCCTTGGTATTTCTCTATAAAAGATTGATTATGAACGGGCATCAGATGGCCCTTGTCTGTGGACCCGGTCAACCTCATGACCTGCTGGAGATGTTGCATATCGACCGGGTGATCCCCTGCCATGAGAGCATCAAGGCCTATATGCGTTCCCGTGGCATGATGGCCGCTGCATCATGAAACGCTTTGGTATCCTGCTTTCGTCCATTCTGCTGTCGGGTTGTGCGCAGTGGCCGCCGGAGGGGTATGGCGGCATGGCAGAGGCAAGACCCACCCGTATTCCGGTCAATGAGGATGAACGGCGGGTCTGGTCTCGTTATGATGAGCGTCAGAAGGAACTCGACTTGCAGCTGACGGAATTAAAGCAAGCGAGTCTGCAGGGGTGTATGCCTGCCGAGTTGAAACGACTACAATCTCAACGTATTGATATCGAACGGGATATGCACGGACGGCTCTGGTCGGATGTAGCCTGGCGTCAGACCGTGTTGGCACAATCACTACAACAAGTACGTTTGCGGCTGCAACAGACAACAGCGGATGGCTGTCGTGCTGATTGGTCAGGGCTCCCCTTACGCCAATGGGGGCAGACGTAACAGACGAAAAGGATGTCTATGAAACGGGGCGCTCTCGAAGGATTGATCTGTGTTCTCTTGCTGTTGTTCACCTGCCCGTTACTGGCCTCCACCTTGTTGGCTCCCGGTGATCGGTTGGCCATAGTGCAACCCGGTGAGCCTGCTTTTGATCAGCCTTTCCAGATCAACAAGCAGGGGGAGATTGCACTGCCTGAAGTCGGCAACGTCGTGGTGGGGGGAAAGACCCTGCAACAGGCGGATGAGCTGATCCGCACCGCCCTCAAACCTGTTTACAACAACCTCTCTCAATTGACCGTCACCTTGCTGGAGAAGCGGCTGCTGATCAGCGTGATGGGCTATGTCAAAAAGCCCGGCAGTTATGATCTGGCGCCCGATGGCAACGTGCAGATGGCCCTCGATGCCGCTGGCGGTCTGGTGCCTGGTGCCCAGCTCAACAATATGCAGGTGCGGCGCGGCAGCACGGTCTCTAGCTTCGACTACAAGCGTTATCTCGATACCGGCGATGCCAGCCTGTTGCCGCCATTGCAATCCCTTGATGTGGTGTTCGTGCCAGCATCCCCTTTGATCGGCAACGTGCAGATCGATTTTGATGCGGCAACCCTGGCGGCAGGCGGGGATGGGGATACCGGCAAGGCGATCAAGGTGTTTGGCGAGGTCAACAGCCCCGGCGCCTTCAGTTTCAAGAGTGGCAACTCCATCGTGGATCTGCTGATGCGGGCAGGTGGGGTGACCCGTTTTGCCGGGGTGGAGCGGATCCGGGTGATCAATGGTGATGCCCCCGAGTTGTTCGATCTCAAAGCCTATCTCGACTCCGGCAACAACAAGCTGCTCCCTAATCTGGCGCCGGGCGCCACCATCTTCGTGCCCAAGGATGAAGAGCAGATAAAACGGGGGGCGCGCACCATCTACATCATGGGCGAGGTGTTCAAACCCGGCGCCTATGAGGGGCGGGAAGGGGACTCCTTCCTCGATATTCTGGCCAATGCCGGCGGCCCGACCCGCTATGCCGAGAGTCGCCAGATCCGTTTGCTGCGCACCGATGGCACGATCGAACCCATCGACTTGCAGGCCTATACCGAAGGGATGCAAAAGGCGCTGCCCCAAGTCAAACCCGGTGATGCCATCTTTGTGCCGGAAAAAACCGATATCAACGAGAAGTCCTGGTTGAAGGTGGCACCCGGGCGGGCGGTGATGGTGATGGGGGCGGTGCGGATCCCGGGCCGCTATGAATGGTCTGACGAGATGTCGCTGCTGGATCTGATCGCCCACGCCGGAGGACCCAACGAGCGGGCCGATATCGCCAAGGTGCAGATCCTGACCGCCGAAGGGGGGCAGGCCACGCCGACCCTGTTTGATCTCGACAAGTTCCTTCATCAGGGCGGGGCGCTGGCCAGCCTGCCGAAGATCCGGGCCGGATTCACCATCATGATCCCCGAGCTGCCCACCGATCCCAGTGACAACAAGTCCCAGTGGGTGCGCCAGTCACCGGACAGTTCCATCTATATCTTCGGTCAGGTCGGAGCCCCCGGTCGCTATGCCTTCAATGAGCAGATGGGGTTTATCGACATCCTGTCTGCCGCCGATGGTCCGACTGCGGCGGCGGATCTGCGCAATGTGCGTATCGCCCATCGCAGTGGCAGCACTGCGCGGGTCAGCAAGCTCGACCTTGCTCTCTACTTTGAAACCGGCGATGAAACCTTGCTGCCCAAGGTGCTGCCCGGCGACTCCATCTACCTGCCGGAGAAGAATCGTCCCTGGCTCGACGAGCCGAAGGAGAACACCATTCGGGTGCTGGGAGCGATAGCCCGTCCCGGTCGCTACCGCTTTGACTCCTCCATGACCCTGCTGGATCTGCTGGCCGAGGCGGGGGGCCCGACCAGCAGCGCCTATATCAAGAAGATTGTGGTGATCAACATGGCCACCAGTGGTCAGGGGGATCAGGCCCGCAGCTTCGATCTCGACGGCTTTGCCAAAGAGCCCGACTTTAGCCAGTTACCGGTGCTGCGCGCAGGGGACACCGTCTTTATCCCTGACAGCAAAAGCAGCAACTGGGCCATCTTCATGGATGGCATGCGCGACATCCTGACCACGATTTCGGTGGTGGCCCTGGTCGGGACGCTTTGATATGAGCATCCCCATTCAATACCTGGAGCTCGAATCCCTCTACGCGGCGACGGTCGCTCGGGGGATCCGCTCGCTGGCGGTCACCTCGTCGGAAGGGGGAGAGGGGGTGAGCTCCATCTGCGATGCGCTGGCAAGGCGCTCGGAAGCGGATGGGCTGCGCACCCTGCTGGTGGATCTCAATCTCTATCACCCCGGCCGCGCCACGGCGGTTGCCTGGGGGCCCAATGATGTGCCCGAGCCGGTGGCCACTGGCCGGTCGTTGTCCCTGCTCCCGGCGCCGGGTAAGGATCTGATGGCTTTTCGCAACAAGGATACCTTGCGCCAATTGCTGGTTCGCTGGCTCGAGCACTACGATGTGGTGATCTTCGATACCTCGCCGCTCACCGCCCTCAATCGGGGCAATATTCCAGCCGATCAGGTGTGTGGGGCCTGTGAAGGGGCGCTGCTGGTGGTGCTGGCGGGAGTGACGCCGACGACCGTGGTACAAAGTGCGGTGGATAAACTGACCCGTGCCGAGGCCAATCTGATTGGCGCAGTCTATAACGACAAGCTCAACCCGGGGCTGGCCAGCGAGATCCTGCGCGAGCTCAACCGGCTGCCCAGCAACCGGGTGACCGAATGGCTCAAGCGCTGGTGTCGGCGCAGTGCCTTGCTCAATTTCCGGATCTGATCGCCCGCTGATGGAGGCCCGATATGGATGACTGGTTGCGATCTGCTCCGGCAACCCTGCAGTCGGTGCGCGAACTGCGCAACCGGCTGGCGCAGGGACTCTCCCTGTTTCAGGTCTCCCCAAAGGATCAAGCCAACTGGCTGCTCTGTTTCAGTGAGCTGGCCACCAATAGCGTCAAACACACAGCGCCTCCCGCGACCCGGCTCTGGCTCACTCTGAAAGAGGATGAAACGGGCTTGAGTCTGATACTGGAGGATGATGGCGGCCCGCAACCCGGTCTTGCCAGTGCGCCGTTACCCGATGAGCTGCAGGAGGGGGGATACGGGCTGGCGCTGGTGCACCAGCTGTTTGCCGAGGTGCACTTCTCTCGCGACGATGATCGCAATCGCGTGACCCTTCGCCAGCAGGGCCCGGTCAACCAGCTGCCGGTGATCGCGGTGATCGACGATGATAAGGTGATGCGTGCCCTGCTCACCGCCTATCTCCATGAGCACTACCGGGTTGAAAGTTATGCCGACTCCCATGCCGCTCTGCTGGCGCTCGGAAAGCAACCTCCCGCGCTGGTGCTCTCCGATATCGAGATGGAAGGGATCGATGGCTTTGGGCTGCGCCAGCAGTTGATGAAGGATCCCAAGATGAAGGGGGTGCCCTTTATCTTCCTGACCGGTCATCAGGATCAGTGGACCCAGAGTCGGGCGGGGGCGCTGGGGATCGATGACTTTCTGGTCAAACCCATCACCAAGCAGGACCTATTGCTGGCGGTTTCGCGGGTGCTGCAACGCTCGCAGCAGCTCAAGTCGCAATGGGGCGAGCAGCTGGATCAGCGCATGACCTCGGCGCTGCGCCCGTTATTGCCCGCCACCTCCATAGGGGGATACCAGCTGGCGTTGCAAACCCGTGCGGCCACCGTGGGGGGCGGGGACTTTCTGCTGGTCAAGGATCGGGTGCTGTGGCTCGGGGATGTGATGGGCCACGATGCAGAAGCCAAGTTTTTTGCCCATGCCTATGCCGGTTATCTGCGCGGTTTGCTGACGGCACACGATCTGGAGCGCGCCCCCGCCCGTTTGCTGACCATCTTGTCCAATGCGGTTCACAGTGATCCGCTCCTCGGGGCTACCCTGCTCACCACCCTCTGCATTGAACTCGGCAACGAGGGGCGGGTGCAGTGGGCCAGCGCGGGCCACCCTGCGCCCTGGCTGGTTGGGCCCGGCACCATCCGTCAGGTCGGCGTGACCGGTCCCTTGCCCGGTTTACGCCCGGATCCCCACTTCGTGACCAATGAGCGTCAGCTCAAGCCCGGCGAGATCCTGCTGTTCTGGACCGACGGCCTGCTCGATAGCCGTGATGCCGCAGAGCGCCAGCGCTGGGAGTCGCAGCTAAAAGAGATCTGCCTGACTTCGGGGCCCGGTCTTGAGCAACTGGCTCATCGCATTGCCCGCTGGTTTGATGAACGCATCAATGATGCTGCCCTCGATGACATGACCCTCTTGCTGGTCGCCTGTCCCGGCGCCTGATCCTGCCCCTCTTTGCCTGACTGGCCCGCTCTATGCAAAGCCTCATTTCAGGTGGCATGGAGCCACGGGAGGAGGGCCTTATGTTACCCATGCAGCAGATCTGGCTGGCCATCGATGCGCGTCAGGTCGGTGGAATAGAAGTTCACATTATCCACTTGGCCAACGATCTGCTGGCCAGGGGATTTCGCCCCACCATAGTGCTGGTGAGCAACCACGGTATGACCCCTTTTACGACCCTGCTCAAACAGCAGGGCTTGCCCTACGAGGTGTGCCAAAATAGCCGCGATTTTATGCGCCGTCTGGCCCGCCAGCCTGCTTCTGTGCTGATCCATACCCACGGCTACAAGGCCGGGGTGCTGGGGCGGCTGACAGCCTGGTTCACCGGTAAATCGGTGGTTTCGACCTTTCACAGTGGGGATGACGGGGAGGGGTTGCTGAAGTTTTACAGCTGGCTGGATCGCACTACAGCGCGTTTTGCGAAGTGTATTGCAGTGAGCGAGCCCATCGCTCGCAAATTGCCTGTGCCAAGCACGGTGATCAGCAACTTTGTCCCCATGCCTGCGACGCCGGCTACGGTAACTGGCAACCGGATTGCCTTTGTCGGCCGCCTCTCGCCGGAAAAGGGGCCGGAGGCGTTCTGCCAGCTCGCAGCCTTCTGCCCGGAAGGGGCGTTTCATCTCTACGGGGATGGCCCCATGAAAAGTGCCTTGTTGCAGCAGTATGGTGATCGCGTCCAGCTTCATGGTTTCCAGAACATGGCCAATGAGTGGCACAACATCGACCTGCTCTGCATCACCTCCCGCTTTGAAGGGTTGCCGCTGGTGGCCCTGGAGGCGATGGCTCACGGCATACCAGTCTGTACCTTTGCGGTGGGGGGCCTGGTCAACCTGATCGATCACAAATCCAATGGCTGGCTGGTGGAGCCCGGCCATGTGCGGGATATGGCGGAGCTGGTCAACTACTGGCTGCGCAGCGATGGGGTGGTGCGCAGCAAAATGAGTCAGGCGGCCCGCAACACCATCGCCAGGGGTTACAGCGTGAGCAACAGAGTGGCCGATATTCTGGCCGTCTACGGCGCCTGAATCACGGAGAAACCTGTCAAAACGAGTGGCCGCTGGCCACTCGTTTTTTATGTGCCGGTGTTAGGGGTTGCAGGGGCGGATTGCTTCTGTGATCACGCAACGCTTGGGTTTCTGCGGTTGGTCAAGCGGACATCCGGCCTGTGGATGGGGCCAGATAATGGCGATCAGGTCGCTGGCTTCTCTGTGATCAACGCGACGTGCCACAACGATGCGTCATAAAAAAGGCCATTGCAGTGGCAATGGCCTGATGGGCGTTGAGATGTGGTTGAGGTAGGCGCGGCGGGATTAGCGCCCCTTTTTGCCGACCATGATGGCGATCGTCTTGCCGATGATATGCACATCCTGCACCAGCCAGCGCCAGGGGTGGAGCAGGGCGACCGAGTAGGCCAGATCGAACGCCAGCTTGCTGCGCACATCATCCAGCGACTCGTCGTAACCCTGATTGACCTGCGCCAGACCGGTAATGCCGGGGGCCACTTCATAGGTGCGTTCGATAAAGTACGGCACCGCATCTTCCAGCCGGTTGGCGATCCCGGGTCGCTCCGGGCGGGGGCCGATCAGCGACATCTCCCCTTTGAGCACATTGATAAACTGCGGCAGCTCATCAAGCCGGGTTTTGCGCAGAAAGTTGCCGCTGCGGGTGATCCGGCTGTCCCCCTTGCCACACCAGACCGGCCCGGTGGCCGCCTCGGCGTCGGCGCGCATGGTGCGAAACTTGATCATGAAAAAGAGCTCGGTATGGGTGGCGTGGCTGCGCCCGATCCGCAGCTGACGAAAGAACACAGGCCCCGGGCTATCGAGCCGGATGGCCAGCATGATCAGCGGCCACAATGGCAGCGTCAGCAGCAGGCCAAGAGTGGCACCGAGCAAATCCATGCTGCGTTTGACCACCAGGGTCAATCTTGGAATGGGGTGTGTCATACGGCTTTCTCCTGTGACATGAAACGTATAGGGGCGCGCAGGCAGTAGCGCAGGGTGCCCATGCCGTTGTACCAGTGTCCGAGTACCAGATAGTGGATCTTGCGAAACAGATTGGGCCAGGGGTGGACAGGGGTCAGCTGGATCAGGATGACCAGCAGATACCCCAGCAGTTGCAGTCCCAGCAGCAGCTGAAACAGCAGGGATTGGGTGGCAAGCGGGATGGCGCAGAGCCAGAGCAGGGTCAGGCAGAGCGGCATCAACACCCGCAGCCCCTTGCCACTGGCAAAGTTGAAGGCAACCCAGCCGAACTTGGGGTGCAGCAGGGGCAGTAACCGCAACAGCTGCTGGGTGTTGCCAGCCCCGATCCGCTGGCGCCGTGTCGCCTCCAGCGCGGCATCGGAAACTTCCAGCTCCAGTGCGGCGCAGCGATTGTCGTAGACAGCCCGATACCCCTTGACGATGGCTTGCATCGGCAAGATGAAATCGTCGTTGATGGTATCGGCGGCCAGCGGGGTGAGGCACTCCCGGCGAATCATGTAAAAGGCCCCGTGGGCCCCCAGCATGCCGCCAAGGGCCGATTCGCAGAGCTTGATCTGGCTTTGATAGTGCCAGTAACTCTCCTCGCCCTGGGAGCCCGGTTGCCAGAAGCGGTACGCTTCCCCGACCACCCCTACCTTGGGATCGGCAAAATGGGCGACCGCCAGCAGCAGGCTGTCGATGGGCAGCAGGGCCGAGACATCGGTGAGGGCCACCAGATCGCTGTGCACCCGGGTCATGGCCTCGTTGAGCACGGCGACCTTGCCGCGATTGCGGGGGTGATCAAACAGCCTGATCTGCAACTGCTGCAGGGCGGGATCACCGAGCTGGCTCAGCGCAATGGGGTAACTGTTGTCGCTGCAGCCGTCGAAATGCACATGCACCCACAGCTTGTCGGCGGGGTAATCGAGGCTGGCGAGGTTTTGCAGCTTGGCCGCGATGGTCGCCGCCTCGTTGTAGACCGGCATCAGCAGGGTGATGGTCGGCAGCGCCTCATCGGCTGCGTCTGTTTTGAATCCCCGATCCAGTGGGCGGGGCGGATTGGCCACCTTGCGCGCCTGCCGACCACCGAATTTGAGCAGCAGGGGATAGCCGACATGGTGGTAGACCACCAGTACAGCGCACAGCCAGAACACGATCATGATCCACTCCATGGGATGCTCCTCTGGTCATCGGGTCGCTTGATCAGCGGCTGTAGAGCTGCTGATAGGCCTGAGCCATCCGGCTCAAGCTGCCTTGCTGGCACACAAACTGTCGGGTGACGGCACGCAGGCTATGGCACTGCAGCAACCCTTGTGCCAGAAGCTGGGCAAGGCGGCCGGGATCCCGCTCCGACAGAATATGGCCGCTGGCCTGACAGACGATCTCTCTGGCCGCCCCCACATCGCTCATCACCACCGGCACCCCGCAGGCCTGCGCTTCCAGCACGCAGAGCGGCATCCCCTCCGCCAGCGAGGGGAGGCAGAAAAGATCCAGCCCCTGATAGAAGTGCGGCATGTTCTCGACCAGCCCCAGAAAATGGACCCGATGGGTGATCCCCAGTTGCTGACACTGTTGTTGCAACGCATTTTGCAAACTGCCGACCCCTGCCAACGCAAGATGCACCTCCTCTGGCAGGGTGCGGATCGCCTCCAGCAGCAAGTTATGTCCCTTGACCGACTCAAGGCGGGCGGCGCAGCCAATCAACTTGACCCCCAGCGGCAGCCCCATCTCCTGTCGGGCGAGGGCGGCGGCGCCCGGGGCAAAGCGCTGCTCATCGATGCCGTTGGGGATCACGGTTGGCGACAGCTGGCCCAGCTTGGCCAGCAGCTGGTTGGCCACCGGCGTGGCATCGGCCACCAGAATGGGTTTGAAGGCGCGCAGTCCCCACAGGGCCAGCGTGCGCTGATGGGGATCATCGAGATACCAGGCATCGTGCTCTGTGTGTACCAGGGTGGGCACCCGTGCCAGCCGACTGGCCAGACCGCCATAGAGCATGGGCCCCAGATGGTGGGTATGTACCGCGACGGGCTTCAGCTGGCGCAGCAACCGGGTGAGCCGCCAGAGGGTTTCCAGCGACCAGCCCGCGGGCTTTTCCAGACAGTGAATATTGCCAGCAAAGGGATGCAGGGCGGGCCACGCCCTTAACACACCCCCTTTGCGCCCTTCGAGGGAGATGATATGCACCGGCTGCTCGGCAGGGCTTGCCTGCGTGAGGTTGAGCACCATGGTCTCCAGCCCGCCGGGCTGCAGGTGCTGCACGATTTGTACGACAGGTTGCACGACGGACTGGGCGCTGGCGCCCCTACGGGGATGGGGTCTGTGCGACGGGGTTGATGACAACATGGTTCGCGCTCCGGCAAGGGAAGGGGTGACACCCCGGATAGCGGGAGAATGCGAATCTTGTACCACTCTTGCGATCTGCCCACAGAGGCGATCAGCACCTCTGGTGGCACTGCCCTTGCATCGTGCGGGGGGAGGGCTTTTCTCAGGGAGTGATGCCATGCCTGTCCAGTTCTATTACAACCTCTACATCATTCTCTTTGCCGCTTGGCGCCGTCGCTATCTGCTGGTGATCCCGGTACTGGTGATGCCGCTGGTGGGCGTGACGGTCGGCTTGCTCACCCCCAAGGAGTATGAGAGCCGCACCACCTTTATGGTGCCGCAAGATGCCAACCAGACACCGACCCTCAAGGATCTGATCACTCAGGAGAGCCTGAAAGATCGCTTTGCGGTGCTTGAAGCCCTGCTGCGCAGCCGTTATGTACTGGATGGGGTGGCGCGGGATCGCGGTCTGGTCAATGATGAGACCCCCCCAGCCCAGCGCGATGCCATCATGGACTGGCTCTCGAGTGCCGTCTCGCTGCGGCTGATCGGCGATGAGGTGATCGAGATAAAGGTCAAGGCGGATTCGGCGGCCAACAGCGCCGGTTTGCTCGAAGCCATTTCGCGGCGCTTTTTCTTCAACCTGCTCAGCAAGGGGCGCCAGTCGGCGGAATCGTCCGAACGTTTCCTGCAAAGCCAGCTCGACAGCCGCCGCAGCGAACTGCAAGCGGCCGAGCAGCTGCTCGCCGATTTTAAACGGGAGCATGCCAGCGCCTTGCCCCAGCAGCAGAGTACCAACGTCGCCCGTCTTTATGGTTTGCAGGAGCGCTATGCCGAGAGCCTGATCACCTTGCAGCAGGCCAAGGCCCGGGTCGATCAGCTATCGCTGGGGCAGGAGAGTCAGCTGGCCCGCCAGCTGGATGAGAAGCTGCAGCTGATGCGCACCGAGCTGGTGTTGCTGCGGGCCCGCTACAGCGACGAGCACAGCAAGGTGCAGAGTCTGCGCTATCAGATTGACCAGTTGCAGCAGGAGTTCGAGCAGCTCAAATCCCAGCCGGATATGGCCCGCGGGCCCGAGTGGCAGCTGGCCCAGACGCAGCTGACGGAGGCGGAGCAAAACGCCGCCGGCTTGAAGAGCCAGCTGGATGGGCTGGACAAGGTGGTCGACTCCCAGGGGGATACCGAGCGCCAGCTCGCCGAGCTGGAGCGGGATCTTGCGGTCAAGCGCACTCTCTATCAGGATTTGCTGCTGCGCTATGAGAAGGCCAAGGTGACCGGCGATCTGGGCAACTTCGAGCAGGGGGAGCGGATCAAGGTGATCGACAAGCCCTTTGCCCCCAGCAAGCCGAGCAACTACCCGCTCTGGCTGTTTCTGCTGGCGGGCATTGTTGGCGGGCTGGGGCTCGGCTGCGGTCTTGCGCTGGTGGCCGAACTGGCGGATGCCAGCCTGCGCCGCTCCGATCAGCTGGCCGCCCTGGTCAAGGCACCGGTTCTAAGCCGGATTCCCTACTGCGAGCCGGTGCCGGACTATCCATCCCATAGTGATCAGGCGCTCGATGGGCAGGTGCTGCCCATGTCACCAGAGCCGGGGTGATTGCCGTAAAAGCGGGCTATCAGCCTGAATCTGGATATTTCTGATTAGGCCTCTTAATGAGGCCTTTTTTATATCGTGAAGATGGTGGAGTAAACATCGCGGCAAGCCGATAAAAGAGGAGATAGGCTGCATTTTCTATTTCCGTTTGTTGACTGTGGTCATACCCAGTGTTAAAAGTGGAGCCGGCTCAAGGCTATTGATAATGGACTTATGAATCAGGCGCTGGTTGGTAATACAGTGATTTTAATATTATCTATTGGTTGTTATGACGAGTGGTAGGGCGGAGTTAGATGGAAGGCGTTAATAACATATTAATCGTGTGATCCATATAATTACTTTTAGGTTTAAAGGAGAGAGTATGGACCAAAACATGGTCGCATTACATTCACATTGGTTAAATGCTGATGCTATAAAAGTCGTAATTAGTGCCGATATTCCTGTCGATGGGATATTTCCAAGTGAATTACAAACACTCTCTCAGTTTGGTTCTGCATTTCGTCGGATTTCAGTTTTTTATTCATTGTTATACGTTGTTGTGGAAGGCTATCGAGAGAAGGGTTTTTCTAATGATAAAATAGATTTGCTATTAGAAAGAACCGACTTTATAGATGCTTTGCGACTTTTTAGAAATGCTACATTTCACTACCAAAAAGAGCCAATACCTGAAAAGTTATTGAAATTTCTAGAAGCCAAAAATAGTGAAATTTGGATTCAAGATCTTCACATTTCTTTTAGAGTGTTTTTTGAACAGAAATTGCCAATACAGGGCACAATCGAAAAGCTGAATGCTTAACAAACGCTCAAGAGATACTATCAGCGTAGGGCGTTTCCACTCCCTTAGGTGAGCATTATATGTAAGAGAACTATGGAAAAATTATCTACAAAATTAAGCAAGATAGATCAACTAGAAACATGGAAGGATCATATCCAAGGATTCACTAGATCTGAAGTGGCTCAAGCATATGAAGAAGCTAAGCCATTATGGGTTAATAGGATGCTCTCTGAGCACAAGCTCTATCTACACCCTGACGTTATTAATCAGCTTGAAAAGCAGTGCTGGGTTCCTACTGATTTACAGAAAAGAATGATATGGGCTAGCCTTATTGGTTCTGATGAGAGTTTCAGCAGTAAAAAGAGGATGTACAAGATAAAAGATAGTCTCATAAAAAAATATGGATGGGATTGGTGGGAAGATGTTTATTCTCGGCTAAAACATGTTTATGCAGCTAAAGAAAGAATAAAGAAAATTCATTCTGGTCCGGCGGTGTCAACCTTCATTAGCCAAACATTTCTTGGTGCAGAGATCGCAAATGATGAGCGGCTAAGAGCTCTTAAAATGATCCCGAGAATATGAAATCTATAACAGGTGAAAGTCACATGACTCGTAGGTTACGATTACACTTAGATAGTCGAATGTACGGCTCTAGGAGGAAAATTGGAAGCTGATTTTCGAGAGATAAGCTCGTAGGTTCGATTAGCCGGTAGGCGTAATCGGACGCTCGCGGTGACACTCCGCGTCAATATGGCAATAACGTAACGACCGGTGCCAGTTCGAGAGTCAGTTTTTGGTGGGGCGAAGTGGTAATCTGGGCTGTTTTTGGTGAGTTAAAAAGAAATATTTTAGAAAGACCGCGAACGTCCGATTACGCTGCGCTAATCGAACCTACGGCCCTTTGGTTGTCGAGTTTCGGTGGCTCGGAGAAGAGGTAAGAGGGGCGCATTTTGGCTAGTTAAAGAAACATATTACATAATGGCCGCGAACGTCCGATTGCACTTCGCTAATCGAACCTACAGCCCTTAAATTATAATTAACATTTAAAATTATTTTTTATTTAAGTGTTTTTAATTGGTTGTGGTGATTTGTGATAGAATGAAATTATATTGAAGGATGTATTTATAAATAAATCCAGCCTTACATATAGTTACAGTCATGTATCGTTGTGGGATATTTTAGTTGTTTTAAATAGGTTGCTATATGGATTTTAACGGACAGCAGAAAATTATTGATATGCTTAGTTGTTGCCACAGGGATCTTGCATATATCGCCAGCGAGATGGGAACATTGGACTATCTCAATAAAGAGTCTTTGTTGAATTATTATATTTTCAAGGCTATTAACAGTGAAGTCCACATGTGGCTTTTAAATATAAATAACAACTCAGTGGTCACGCTCGCAAGCAGAAACATCTTTGAACTGTACTTAATCATGCTTGAGGTCAATTCAAATGAAGAATCACTGTACAGATTTTATGCGCAATTGGCAGGCGATAGAGATGTTCTAAACTCAGCATTTATAAAAAAGTGTAAAGATGCTGATTATCCACTATCAGAAAGTGGTTATAGTATGCTTCAGAAGGAGCCTATTCCTACTATCTTTGAAAATGTCGCAACTCATCCTTTTAATATTCGTAATTTGGCTGTTGTGCATGACTACCTAGAGGACTATGAATTTTTCTATAAGTTAAGTTCAAAATTGATTCATCCCTCTGCACTAAAAGTGTTCGGCATTGAACAAAATAGCCATCAATATGAAGTGGTGGCAATGGTGGGGTATCACTTTATGTCTAAAGCGACAGATTATGCAGTTCATTTATATAACGAGAAATTAGCCATTAGAAAAGCCAAAATATAACAAATTGTTCAAAGGCGACGCTTAACGCTTTGTGTTGTCAGCTTTTTATTGGGAAACGGTAGTTGGTAAAGTATGGCAGCTACGACCACTCTATGGGCCAATAGTATGCTAATGAACACAGTTGCCGTGTATATCTTGCTTAATGTTATGACGAAGCCAAAAAATCAGGGAGCCATTGCTCCCTAATCGCGACACACGGGGTGATAAATCAGCCGATGGCGGGTGCCAGTTGCCCGTTGGCGGGCTGCAGGCGTCCTTGGTTACGGCGCTGATAGCGCCAGGCCAGCAGTAGCGGCATACCGAGCAGCAGCTGGGCGGCCAGCGGGATCTCCTCGATGGGAGCGGCCAGTGCCCCTTCCGGAATAATGCCCCCTTCAATTTCGGCCGCCAGTTTGAGCTGCAAGGCATTGCCAAAGTCGGCGAAGGTGGTGGCATTGATGACAAATGCATCCTGACCGCCCGCCACGTTCTCCACATACCACTCTTGCAACACCCCATCGGCATAGTCCTGACCTATGGTGATGCCGTTGATGGTATCGATGCCGGAGGCGAGCAGTTGATCACGCACGGTGGCGGTATCCAGCCCTGCGTTCTGGATACCGTCACCCGACACATCCATCACCTGGCGGGCGGCGGTGAAGTCGTTGGTATCAAACTGCAAGCCACCAAAGGCCATGGCCGAACCGGGTGCCGTCATCCCCGCATAGGGGCGCACCAGGGCATCAAGGGTGGCGGCGAAGTTGTTGATGGAGGTCATGTCGTAGAGGTGGAACCAGTCGGTCATCACGCTCTGCTGGGTCGAGCCGCTCCACATGATCATCTGTACCGCAATTGACCCCAGCTTGCCGCCGCTGGTATCGAGGATGGCGCTTTGTACATCCTGACTGTAAAAGGCGTCCACATAGCCCTGTAATTGCAGATTGAATTCCGATGAACTGACACTGCCCGACACATCCATCAGCAGTTGCAGTTCGGTATCGACTTCGGTCAAGGCGTATGCGGGGGAGGTTACCAACAACATCCCCAGCAGCCCTGCCAACGGTTTGAGTTTCATTGCTCACTCCTTCTCCCTGGCGCTAGTGCCAGCAGGGTGGAATGAATAAAGCGTGCCAGCTTTGGCGAATCCTCTGACTTGGCTTGATCCGGGTGAGGTCGGGCAGGCATGGAACTTGCGACAGCGGTCAAAAGCGCTGATAACCGGCAGGAGTTGCGATGGAGATCCGTCCCTGGCAGTGGGCACCCAACTGGCTGCTACTTGGTTTGGCCAATCAGTGGGGCATGGTGTGGCTCAATATGGGCCACTTCAACTTGCTGGTGGTGTTGCTGATTGCTATCTGGTGGCAAATTGCATCGCGGGTTGCACCGAGCTGGCGCCCGCATCCACTGGCGCTCGCCCTCTTTATCCTGCTGATCCTGATCCCCAGCGCCAGTTGCAAGGCGCTGGCCTGTCTGCTGCTGGTGGCCTCGCTATGGCGCCGTCATCAGAGTGGCGATGAGCGGGCGGTGTTGCAGATTGTGCTCGCCTTTACCGTGGCGGTGTTGTGGGGGCAGCAGGTGTTTGCCCTGCTCTCCGGCCCTGTGCTGGCGCTCGATGCCTGGGGGGTGGGCCAGTGGTTGCAGCTGCTGGGCTGGGAGACTCGCCTTGATGGCAATCGCATCGAGCGGTTGGGGGGCCATGCCCTGATTGTGCTCAAGGGGTGCTCCTCGTTTTCTCAACTCTATCTGGTGGTGCTCTCCTGGCTGGTCTCCTGTTGCTGGCTGGCGCCGGAGCGCCCACTCTACCGGCAGTGGCCCATGTTGCTGCTGGTTTGTCTGCTCTATATCGGGGCCAATCAGCTGCGGTTGGTGCTGATGAGCCTGGATCTGCGCTGGTATGGCTGGCTGCATACCGGCTCGCTGGCCCAGCTCTACCAGTGGGCCATCATGTTGCTGGTGATGACCATCCTCTTTATCCGGGGACGCCGTGATGCATCTATCTAGGGGATATCTGCTGCTGTTGCTGGTGGCGCTGCTCAGTGCTGCCGCCATGGGCTGGCGTTATCAGAACCGGGCAGTTAACGAGGGGGCCAAGCCGATGCTGCTGGAGCTGGTCCAGCTGGGATGGCGCTTGCGGGTGGCCACGCCGGTATTGGGCGGCACCTATGTCAGCTATCAGCTGGCCCATCCCCGCTGTGACGGCCTGCTGCAGGCCATGCTGGTGGCGCCGGATCGGGAGGCGATGTCAGTGACGCTGGCGAGTGAAGGAATGAGTCAGGGGGTGATGTTTTTAGGCGAGCTGCACCAGAGCCCGCCGCTGCTCTCTTACCGTCTGACCCAGGGTTGGCGCAAATTGTGGGGGCTGGCCCCTTATCCCCTCTATCGGGTGGCTTTGCCAACCTCTTGCCTCGGCCTTATTGCGCCGCCGCTGGGGTGACCGACCCCGGTTCACCGTTTGGCAGAATGCGGATCAGCAAGGTATTGGGGGCCAGCATGGGGTCATAGCGGGGCTCCAGTTCAATGGCGCGAGCTCCCAGCAAACGGGTGAGTGCGGTTAGCCGCACGCTCGCCATCCGCGCACTCTCCAGCATGTCGGTTTGCAACCCGGGACCGCTTACCAGCGCAATTCGGGCCGGATCCTTACGGCCTAAAAACTGATGCAGCAGCTGCTCCTGATCCGCTGACAGTTGTGTCTCCGCTTGCTGGTACTGCAGTTGCAGCTGGGGCTGTTCGGCCATTTGTTGTTCCCGCAACTGGTTGAGGATCGGCAGGGTCTCATTGACCGGCTCCTGACGGGCGCAACCGGTGAGGATCAGCAGCGGCAGCATCAGAGGCAACAGGCGGGGCAGGACGCAGTCTTTTGCTGTGGATCGGGGAGTCTGGTTGGCCATACACAGTCACTTCAGGAGGATGAGTTGGCACCAGTTTGCAATGTTTTCAATCCCTTGGCCAGTTGTTCAATCTCGCGGCGCCACTGGATCCAGGCGGCAGAGGGCAGTTGCTCTGCCACCTGCCAGCGGGTCGGCAGCTGATCGCGCAGGCGTTCCAGTAGCAAGGCGGCCTCCACCTGATAGCGGGCCTCCTGCTCCAGCCAGGCGAGCCAGCGCAGATCCTCTATGGCTTGCTGCAACAGCAACAGATCGTGGGAGAGGCGGTGCGCCTCGCAGGCTTGCGGGCCGAGCAGCATAAAGTCGCTCTCCCGCCCATCGGTGGGGTCATAGGGCAGGGCGGTGGGCATGCGGCCATGCCACTGCAAATAGCCCTCGGCGCCGCTTTGCCACAGATAGAACCCGGCGGCTCTCGGGGTGCCCAGATTGTAAAACCAGGGGGTGACCTTGTGCTGGAGCACCCGCGCCACATCGGCCTTGTCGGCGCCAAAGCCTGCGTTGATCAGGGCAATCTCCACCTCTGCCAGCAGACCAACCTGACCCGGATGATTGAAGTGGCCTGCGCGGATCACCGCCGGATCCCGCCGTTTCATCTCTCGCGCCAGGCTTGTAATGGCGGGCAGGGTGGCAAGATCGGGCTCATCAAACAGGCTCCATGCCACTGGCGGCAAGCCGCTGGCGGTCAGCCCCTGTTGCCGCGTCTGCCACTGTTCAAGCTGGCTGACAGGGTCGCCCCCCCAGCGTTTGAGCGGGGTATAGGCCAGCAGGGGGGGCACAAAACCGAGCCCCACCGCCTCTCCCATGACCTCCCGCATCCCCGCTTCATCCTGTGGCAGGGCGGGTGAAAGGCCGCTGATCCCGAGTTTGGCGAGCCGCTGCAGATCGCAGCGACTGGCCTCGGCGATCTGCTCTTTTAACGCCTCGGGATTGGGGCTCAGCCAATTCAGATAAGGGGGCGCTTCGACATAGATGCCGACCGGCTTGCTGGCCGCGGGCAGAGTCAGCGGCAGCACCTCGATAGTCAGTGGCAATTGCACCAGTTGCTGCTGGCTCAGCAGCTGAATATTGCCCAGATAGTGACCGGCAGGCGCATCGCGAGGGACTGTGATCTGCAGCACCAGACGCCGAGGTACGCCTGCCAGCAGGGTGAGCCCGGCGATCCCCTCGACCAGCTCCTGATCCGAGGGGGCCAACAGGGTGCCGCTCGCCTGCGGGCGAACCAGATGCCACTTGCCGTAATAGGGGGTCAGCTCCAGCGGCGATCCTGCCTGCTCGGGGGGCTGGATCACCAGCAAGGGGGCCGGATCGTCGGTGGCGGCGTGGATGGCAAACTCCAGCAACAGCTGGCTGCCACGGGCGGCCAGCACGGGTTGCGCAGCCTGCTTCAACGCATCGGCCGCAGATAGCGGGGCGATCTGCAGGGTTGGGGCGGCATCCGTAATCGGCGTGAGGCTCAATTGCTGCGCAGCTGGGGCTGGGGTTGGGGAATAGGGGGCCAGAGTCCACTTTTCCAAAAACAGCTGGCGCTGCTTGGTCAGCACGCTTGCGGTAGCGTCAGCCAATACGGCGAGATCTTTTCCACTATTCGGGAGAGCCTCTTTGCGGGTGCTGGCCGGATAGGGGGCAAGCAGCAGCCCCGCCAGGTATTTGGCATCCGGTGAGTGACCCACCAATGTGATAGTGAGCGGGCCGCCGGGGTGGTTCAGGGTGACATGAACCGGGCCGCCCTGTCGTGCCCCGAACAGCTGCCAGGGATCCGGATTTGGCAGTGCCTCGCGAGATTGCCCCGCCAGATAGCGCTGCGTTAGCCACTCCTGCGGTTGCCACTGCTCGGCCCAGATGGGCTCGCCATTGACCAGCACGCTGCGCTCGAAGGGGTGGGGCAGGTACTCCCATTCACCTGGGTCATCCAGCCAGAGGGTGAGCTGGTAGCGTCCTTTGGCCAGGTCCAGCCGCACCCCGTCGAGATTGCGCAGCCCATCGCGCACAAGGGCATCGCCGGAGGGACGCAAGATGGGGGTGGGGTGGCCAATCAGCCGGGGATCCCCCGGGCTCAGGGGCTCAAAGCCGGTAAAGCGGGGCGCAGCCGCCGCCCCCAGATCCAGCGCAATGGTGCCCGCAGGCAGGGTCAGACCGGGTTCCCAGTACCAGCGGTGAATGGTCATTGAGGGGGCGTTATCGGCCATAAAGAGATAGAGCTTGGTGAGTTTGTCCAGCGCCAGCGCTCTGGGCTGGCTGGTGCGCCACTCGCTCAAGGCAAAGCGCTGGGTGAAGGGGCCGGGTGCGACAATCCGCTCCAGATTGACTCGGCTGCGGTAGTTGACCGAGGCGTTATCGTCGATACGCAGGATCAGGGTTTGTGGGCGGGCGCTGGGGTTATAGCCCTCGATCACCAGTTCATCATCGCTGCCTATTGGCCAGTTGTGGGTGCTCAGATCGAGCCGCTGGGGTGTCTGGTTGCCTGTCAGGGGCAGCGGGGTCAGCCCCTCCAGCCGGGTGGCGGCCATTGCTGCATGGCAGCAGAGCAGGATAACCAGCCAAAGCCCTCTGCTCATCCGGCCAGCCCCTTCAACCAGTTATTCAGCTCGGCAGCCTTGTGATCCCAGCTTTGCAGGGCCACCTGCTGTTGGCGAGTGTGGCGCCCTTCGCTGCGGGTGAGCCCCTCCCAGCCACTCTCCTGAAACCAGCCCGGATTGGGTTGATCAAAGGCGGCCCGGTTGATGGCCTGGGCCAGGCTCTCCCCATCGTGGGGGAGCTGGATCTGATCCCGATAGCCATCGAGAGCCGGAAAATCGGTGCTGACGATGGGCCTCCCTGCGGCCAGATATTCGCGCAATTTCAATGGATTGCAGGCACGGATCTGGGCGTTGTCGACAAAGGGCAGCAGACTCACCTGCCAGTGCTGGGCATAGGCCGCCAGCGTGTGGTGGGGACGGGGCCCCAGCAAATGGATATTGGGGAGCCCCTTGAGGGGGGAGATATCGGTCTGGACCGGGCCAATCAGCACCAGATCCCAGTGGGGCAGGGCGGCAGCCGTCTCTGCCAGCAGGGGAATATCAATCCAGTCGCTCAGGCTGCCGTAAAAACCGGCAATGGGGCGGCCGGAGGGGAGATCCGCCGGGCGTTCTCTGGGGGGCATAAACAGCTCGAGATCCACGCCGTGGCTGAGGAGCCGGGTTTTATGGGGGGGAAAGCGGCTGGCCAGCGCGGGGCTGGCGGCCAGAATGAGATCCGCTTTTTCCACCAGTCGGGCCTCGCAGTGAGCGATGGCTTGATGATCCACCCCCGCCAGCGCAGAGAAGTCATCGCCGCAGTAGTAGATCACCGCCCGCTCTTCGAGCTTGCCAATCAGATCGACGGCGCTGGGCAGGGAGATCCAGAGCAAGGGGCGATCCAGCTCGGGCAACTGGCGCCGGATCTGCGCCGCCAGCCAGTGGCCATTGATCTTGCCCGCCAGCCGACTGCCCGGCAGTGGCAAGGCGAGCGGCGGCAGAACCCGGGGGCTGCTGGCGTCGACTGGCGCAACCGACTGGCCGCCAGCATGGCGCGCGCCGCGCAGCACGGCCCCCACTTTGCGGACGATGCGGGTGAGATCATGAAGGGTAAAGCGGGGACAGCGCATGCCGATGGAGTTGACCCAGAGCACCTGATAATCGGGCAACAGACGCTTGATCAGGTGTTGGGTGCTGGAGGGGTGCTGGCCCCAATCCTCTCCCAATACCACCAGTTGCGGCAGTGTGTGTGGTTTCATGCAAAGGTCTCCGAAGCGTGTGCGGGGTCGCTGTGATCCTGTGGTTGCAAGGGGCGCAGTACGGTGGCCGGTACACCCGCTGCCAGCACACCTGCGGGCAGGTCCCGGGTGACGACGCTGCCTGCGGCGACAATGGTACCGGCGCCTATGGTGACGCCGGCCATCACCATCACCCCGGTGCCAAGCCAGACATCCTGCTCCAGCACAATGGCCCCCACCTGCTCATCGCGATCCGGTTTGCCAAGGGCACGATCGCGGGCGTTGACCGGGTGCCCCGGGTAGCCCGCCAGAAAGGCACGGCCAGCAATTCTGACGTTATCCCCCAGCACTATCTTGCTGCCCACCGCCAGGGTGGTTTGCCAGCCAATCCCGACATTGCGGCCAATGACCAGCCGTGGTGTCTGGCTCGATGCCCGGCCGCTGATGGTCATGGCGGCGCTGAGGCGGCAGTCGGCACCAATTTCGATGGTGACCGGACCGCAGATATAGGGGATGCCACCATAGAGATAGAGGCGCGGGGCGGGTGCCGTGAGGCGAGATTGAAACAAGGGGGTCCACCAAAGGGTGCGGGTCAGGGTTGCCAGCGCATTGCTGCCCAGCAGATAGAGCCGATAAAGCAGCCGATGCAGGGGAGGGATCACGGGGAATGACCAGTGGCGGGCACTTTTGGCCAGTCGCCATACCCGGCGGGCCAGTGGCGTCTCTCCCTGTTTGGCCCAGCTTTTCATCCGGTGCAGGTTGATGGTGTTCATGGCGACCTCTCCCTCTGGTGCAGTCCGTTGCTCGCTAAGCAGAAAGCAGGGATCGGGCCAACAGGAGGACCCCTGTTAGAACGGGCCAAATGGGGCTAAGAGGAGGGGCAGATTGCGCTGGTCGGTGCAATTTGCAGCCAGCGTTGTGCAAAACGCAAATGCCAGTCTCATTCTGGGCTTGTTCAGGCCGGTTAAGCCGCACTAAGGGGCTATCGCTTCAGGGCGGGAGTGAGTGGCGTGGGCTTTGCATTAGCGGTAGCTGACCCGAAGCGGGATGCTTCGGGAGGCTGGGAGGCCCTATGAAACTTGGTGTGAACCAGATTGCCATGCTCTATTACGCCGGCGGCTTGCTCCTGATGAAGGGGATCTCCCTGCTGATGCTGCCGGTGCTGACCCATCAGCTGCTGCCTCATGAATACGGCCAGCTGGAGGTGCTGTTGACCCTCATCAATCTGGGCTCCCTTATTTTGGGCTTCGGGCTGGTGGATGCCCTCTACCGCTTTGCCGGACTGGCGAAAGATGAGCAGGAGCGCCTGCAGGTGGTGGCCCGCATGTTTGGGCTGGTCTGGTTGATTGCCCTGGCCAGTCTGGTGCCGCTCTGGCTGCTGGCACCTCTGGTGCAAGCCTGGCTGCCGGTGGAAACCCGCCTTGCGGATGTGCGCTGGGTGCTCTGCGCCCTGCCGTTTGAAGGGGTGATCGGCGTGCCACTGGCATGGCTGCGGATGCGCAATCAGGCTCGGCTCTTTTTCGTGGCGACCGCAGGCAAGGCGGTGATCCAGTCCCTGCTGACCGGCTGGTGGCTCTGGCTCGGCTGGGGCGTGAGCGGGGTGCTGGTCTCCGGCACCCTGACCTGCGTCGCACTGGCGCTGCTGCTGAGCCTCTGGCAGTGGCGAGATAGCGGGATCCGCTTTGACTGGCAGCACTATCGGCCGCTGCTGCGCTATGGATTGCCCCTGGTGGTGAGCGGGCTGGCAGGTTTTGCCCTGAGCGGACTGGATCGCTGGCTGCTGGCCGATGTGGTGGGTGAGGCGCTGCTTGCCTACTACGCGGTGGCGGGCAAGCTGGCGCTGGCAGTGGGGTTGTTGCTGCAACCCTTTGCCCTCTGGTGGTATCCCCGCCGTTTCATGCTGCTGCGCGAGCCGGATGGACTGCGGCTCAATGCCCACTACAGCGTGATGGGGTCGGTACTGGGGTTTGTTACCGCGGGGATTGTCGGGCTCACTGCCCCCTTGCTCATTCGCTGGCTGACCCCGGAGAGCTATCACGGGGCGATCGCCTATATTCCGCTGCTGGTGCTGGGCATGGCGGTGCGCAATGTTTCGGACTTGCTCAATGTCGGCTGCTTTAGCGGCGAGAAGAGCAATGCCCAGATGGTGATCAATCTGGGCTGTAGCGCCCTTGGGGTGGCAGGCTTTCTGCTCGCCATCCCCCCCTTCGGGGTCGCCGGGGTGATCTGGACCCTGCTTTTGGTCTATCTGGTGCGGGCGCTGGCCTTTTATCTGGTGAGTCAGCGGTTGCTGCCGCTGCCGTATCGCCTCTCCACCCTCTGGGCCAGTTCCCTCGGGGCGCTGGCGATGGTCTGGCTCGGCCAATGGTGGGCAGGATCATGGCTCGTCTAACGCCAGCCATCTGGGCAAGCGCCATCTGTCTGGTGCTGGCCCTGCTCTGGTGGCGGCTGCCCCATCCCTTGCTGCTGCCGGTGCTCGGCCTTGCCATTCCCGCCATCTGGTTTGCCCTGCGCTGGCCCTTCTTGATGGTACTGGGGTTTGTCACCTTCTCCTTTTTTCGGCTGCATGAGGTGTTCCCCCAGCTCTATCCCCTCAAGATCCCGCTGCTCTTCTCGCTGGCTGCCATCGGTGCGCTGGTCTGGCACATTTTGCTGACCGGTCGGATCAAGCCCTACTGGAGTCCAGCCCTGAGCTGGCTGACGGCCTTCTTTGTGATGGTCTCCATCGGTGTGCTGTTTGCCAGCAACCGGGGCGAGGCGATCGCCACCTGGACCGGCAGCTACAGCAAGATCTATCTGATGACCCTGGCGACCGCCTGGCTGGTGCGTACCCCGGGGGATTTTGCGTTGGCGGTGCGCACCTTCGTGGTGGCGGGCTGTCTGGTGGCGCTGGTGGCCCTCTACAACAAGGCGAGCGGGATCGGGCTGGTGGAGGGCACCCGGGTGACCATAGGGCGCGAGCTGGGCTCTGTGCTGGGGGATCCCAACGATCTGGCGCTGGTGCTGCTCTTTCCTGCCGGCTTTTCGCTGAGCTTGCTGCTCAATCAGGGCAATGGGGTGGGGGGGCGTTTACTGGGGGGGCTCGGCTTTGCGCTGACTGCGGCCGCCATTATCGCCACCCAGAGCCGGGGTGGTTTGCTGGGTATCTGCGCCGTTGGTGGCCTGTTTGCCTGGCAGCGGGTGAAGTCGAAAATCCTGTTGATCTCGATGGGGATGGTCGCGCTGGTGGTGCTGTTTGCCGCCGCCGGGATCAGCGATCGGGCATCTGGCGGCGCCGCCGAGAGCGGGGTCGATGCCTCGGCCATGGGGCGGATCTACGCCTGGCAAGCGGCCTGGGGCATGGCGCTGGGCCATCCGCTGGTGGGGGTGGGCTTGTCCAATTTCTATTACAACTACTTCTTCTACAGCCCCCATTGGGATGGACTCAATCATGCGGTGCACTCCACCTGGTTCGGGGTGCTGGCTGAAACCGGCTTTGTCGGGCTGGCGCTGTTTATCGGCATGGTGGCGGTGACCCTGCGCAGTTGCTGGTGTTGCCAGCTCGCTGGCATGCCTCCTGCAGTGATCACGGCGATGCAGGGGGTGATGGCCAGCATGGTTGGGTTTGTGATTTCGGGATCCTTCCTGACCCAAGGGTTTACCTGGCCCATCTATCTGGAATTGGCGCTGGCCGTCGCCGCCATCAAGTACGTGCAGCAGGCGGCCACAGAGGCGAAGGCCACCGCTGAGGATCATCAGGAGGCAACCCGGTTGCCGGCAGTGCCACCAAAGGGAGCAAGAGGATGAACGCAACCCCTGTTTTGCTGGTTCACTACGGAGAGGACTGGATCCGCGGCAGCGAACGCTGCCTGCTGGATCTGCTGGCCCACCTCGATCGCAGCCGGTTTATGCCGTTGCTCTGGTGCAATAGCCCGACGCTGGCGGCAGAGGCGGCCACCCTCGGGGTCGAAATCATGGTCGAGCCGTTCAGCCTGCTGCTGGGATGGCAGGCGCCCCGCTTTGATCTTGCGGCCCATCGGCGCCTCTCCCGGCGAGCCAGAGAGCTCATCACCGAGCGGCAGATTGAGCTGGTGCATGCCAATAGCGCGGCTCCTTGTCAGTGGCTGGCGGGGGTCTGTCGGGCGTTGCAGGTGCCGCTGGTGTGCCACCTCCATGCCCGTTACCAGCCCAGAGACAGGTTCAGCCTGCGGGTCCATCAGGCCAGCGTGCTGATCGGGGTGAGCGAGCCGGTGTTGACCGGCTGGCGCCAGGATGGCTGCGCGGCCGATCGGTTGATCCGGGTACCCAACGGGGTCGATGCCGCTCGCCTGAATGGCGGTGCTCACTGGCCGGTCGTCGGCATGCTGGGCTTGCCCCCGGGGGATATGATCATCGCAACCGTCGGCTCATTGATCAAACGCAAGGGGATTGATCTGCTGATCCGCTCGCTGGCTGCCCTGATGGCATCGGGGGAGGAGGCCCAGTTGCTGATCATTGGCAGCGGTCCGGAGCGGGAAGCATTGATGGCGTTGGCTGTCGAGCTCGGGGTGGCCGAGCGTGTCCACTTTCTCGGCGAGCGGCCGGACAGTGCGGCTATCTTGCGGGGCGGTGTGGATCTGCTGGTCTCCGGCGCCCGTGAGGAGGTGTTTGGTCTGACGTTGGCGGAGGCGGGCATGTTGGGGCTTCCGGTCAGTGCCTACCGAGTGGGCGGCATTCCGGAAGTTGTGGAAGAGGGGGGGACCGGCTTGCTGGCAACCCCGGGGGATTGGGCCGAGATGGCTGATCACTGGCGGCAATTGAGCAATCCGCAGCGCCGATGTGAAATGGGGCGGGCCGCTAAGTTGCGTGCCGCACAGTTGTTCACGGTGGCGCGTTACGTTGACGGGGTCACTGCGGTGTGGGACGCCGCGCGGGCTGGTCGTTGGCACGCCACGGCCCCCACACCCTTCCGACCACTCATTCATTGGGCGGGGCAACGACTCCTTGCCAGAGGTCGCAATATGCTGGTGAGTGGGATGGCAAAAGTGGCGCAAAAAGTGCAACTGGGGTTTGGCCGCCGCAAGGTGCCAGAGTAAGGGAGCAGCAAGATGAGCATGCAAACTGAGCCGGTGTTCGGAAAGGTCATCGTTGTGGATCCCATCCCGTTTCGCGGTGGTTCCAAGGTTGCGACCGAAGTGCTGCTCGATGAGTTGGCCAAACGGATGCCCGGGCTCACATGCCATGTGCTGACCCAGGATCCCGACTCCTGGCCCCGTTGCCAACATCACCCCCTTTGGCTGCCCCACATATTGAAGGGGCGGGAGTCCGGCATCGGCTATCTGCTCAAACAGGGGTGGCAGACCCTGCTGATCCTCTGGCTTGTGCTGCGCTTGGGGCAGGTGAAGTGCCTGGTGGCGGCGTCTGGGCCAGGGGTGGATCTCTGCTGTTACTGGGCTGCCCGCTGGTTGCGGTGCCGGGTGGTTCAGCTGATCCATGGCCCTGTGGGATGCTCGGGCCTCTCTGCCAGGGCCTTGCAACGGGCGAGTTTTGTCTTTTATCTGGAATCGACCCGCAGCTCCCTGGCGGCATTGCTGGCCCGGCTTGGCGAGACCGAGTTCCCGTCACACTGGCAGCCATTTACCAACGGTTTGAGCGAGATTGATTGGCCCAAAGCGACCCTGGGGGGGCCCCGTATTTTGTGGGCGGCTTCGTTGCTGCGCTGGAAGGGACTGGAGACCATGCTGGCCGCCCATCAAATGATCCCTGATGCTCGCCCCGAGCTGATGGTGTGCTATCTGCAGCCCAAGGGCACGCTGCAGCCATGTAGCCAGCCTCAGCCACAGTTGCCAGACACGCACTGGTATGCCAACCCCGCCAATCTTGGCGAGATCCGATCTCAATGCGGCATTTTTGTCTCCACGAGTCATCAGGAACCCTTTGGTCTCTCCATTCTGGAGGCCATGGCGGCAGGATTATGCGTAGTGATCCCGGCCGATGGCGCCTGGTGGGATCGACACCTCACCGATGACGTAAATTGCCGCAAATATCAGCCAAACGATCCCGGCGATCTGGCGCGGGTGCTGGCCAGCCTCAATGCCATGCCCGATGTGGTCAAGCGACTTGGCCATCATGCTCGCCTGCATGCCATGGTCCATTACAACGCGGCAGATACCTATCAAAGCACACTGGATCTGTGGGAAGGTATGTTGCGATGGGATGCGTTGAGCCTTGCCGTGCATGGTTAGCGCGCAGTGGTTCCCCATGGGGAGGATGGTGGCGTATGAGGGACTTATGGGCAGACTGGTTGCGGGAGGCTGGGTGACTCCGCCACTCTGATGCAGTTACGGCCGGATGATTTGGCGATGTAGAGCGCAGCATCAGCCAGTTTTACCAGTTCAGACGGCTGCCAGTGACTCGATGGTCTGAGGCAGGCAACACCCATGCTAACGGTCACCAGACCGGTGGCATTTTGTGCGTGTGGCTGCGCGAGTGCAAAAATCAGCCGCTGGATATGTTGGGCAATTTCATAGGCGGATTGACGCTCGACATGTGGCAGCAGGATGACAAATTCCTCTCCGCCGTAGCGAGCCACCAACTCCCCCGAGCGGCGCCCGGATTGCGCCAGGGTATGGGCCAGCAATCGAAGGCACTCGTCACCGGCAACGTGGCCATAGAGGTCGTTGAACTGCTTGAAATGATCGATGTCGAGCATGATGAGCGCAATCGGCATCTCTGTCTGAATACAGCGCTCCCAGGCCTGGTTCAATGAGTTGTCGAACAGACGACGGTTGCCGATGTTGGTGAGCCCGTCGGTATTGCTGAGCGCTTCCAGTTTCCGGTTCGCTTCCGCCAGCTCCTTGGTTCTGAGCTCGATAATGAGCTCCAGCTCATGTTGGCGCTCCTCCAGACTGGTCATCGGGTAAATTTCGCTTTCCCGAGCCGCACTGTAAGGGATGGAGATACTGCTGTGAGCAATTTTCCACGCCATGGCTTCGTGTCGAAAAATCAGCACTAGCCTGGCGGTTCTGCGGGAGAGGATAGGTTCTGATTTCGGTAGATGGATATGGAAGAAGGCGGTGACAGCCACCACATCGGCGGCCAGATCTTGCAGGGTTACATCGAGTATTTCCAGGCGGATCCTGCCCGGGATCTGGGCAAAATCGCGGCGGGTTATCCGGATCCACTCATCTTTATCGGTAACCAGAACATCACTGCTGCCGGCAAAACCGCTGAAATTGTCGCTAAACCGCGTGGTGAGCCGATCATCCCGTGATGAATACAGCTCGATGTACTCATCAAACAGTGAGCGGATCAACTGTTCCCGTTCAGTGGTCATTACGCTGGGCCCATGTGAAGTGGTCACGTTTTTCAAACGTTCGATTGAACTATAGTCAATTATGTCATTTCATTTGGCTATCTATCTTGATTTTTCTCGTTTTTTTGTTCGATTACAGTTATTGGCAAGTGTACGTAAGGTCAGTCAGAACAAGGTGCCATGGAGAGGGTTAGCATGGCTGTCCGGTGCATATCCTCCCCACTCTATTACGCATCGGGGTGACCACCGGTGACAAGACGGCGGGTCTGCATGCAGATCCCCAGACAGCAGGCATCAGGTAACCCAGAGTGCCTCGCGGCGATCAATGGCTGGTGAGATAGGGGCTGATATCCACCTCGTCAATGAGCTCCGGGCTCATGTAACGCTTGGCATAGCGCAGGTAGACGCCAGAGCGGAGAAAGAGCGCAAACAGCTCGGGGTCGATATGGTGATCCTGTTGCATGAATCCCATGATGCGGATGGCCTCCGAGAGAGATTTGGCTTTCTTGTAGGGGCGATCGCCGGCGGTCAGCGCCTCGAAGATATCGGCGATGGCCATCATCCGGGCAGGGATGCTCATCTCGTCCCGTTTCAGCCGCTTGGGATAACCAGTGCCATCCATCTTCTCATGGTGTCCCCCTGCGATTTCCGGCACCTGTTTCAGGTTGGCGGGGAAGGGGAGTTTTTCGAGCATGATGATGGTCTGGATCATGTGCTCGTTGATCTTGTAGCGCTCCTCATCTGTGAGGGTGCCCCGGCGGATGGCGAGGTTGTAGAGCTCGCCGCGGTTATAGAGGTATTCAGGGGTGTTGACCTGAAATCCCCAAGGGTTGTCAGGGGCAAGGCGGTCGCGGTTGCTGCGGGTGAAGAGGTGATCCGGGCGATCGGCCAACAAGGGTTCGGTGACCGGCAGCGGTGACTCCGCGGCCCGCTGTTTGCGCGCCAGTTCATCCTGAGAGATCCCAATCCGATCGGAGAGCGTGCGCTGCCAGGTGCGGCCCGCGATCTGCTGCAGCCTTGCAATATCCTCTGTGGCCATAAATTCGCCTCCTTCGTTGCAACGGGCGATAAAGGCAAACTCCTCATCCAGCTGTTGCCACTGCTGTTGCAGCGTGGCCTGTAACGTGGCCTCATCACCCCCATGGAGACGTGCCTGCCAGTAGGCAATCTCGGCATCCCGTTTCAGCACTTCAAAGCGCATCCTGACCTCGTGAATGCGATCGCACAGGGTTTCCAGCTTGGTGGCCTTGTCGACCACAAACTCCGGAGTGGTGACTTTGCCGCAATCGTGCAGCCAAGCCGCGATATGTATTGCTTCCCACTGTTTTTCATCGAGCGAAAAGTGTTGGAAGGGGCCCTCCTTGGCCTCACATGCCGCTTCTGCCAGCATCTTGGTCAGTTCGGGGACTCGCTGACAGTGGCCACCGGTATAGGGGCTCTTGGCATCGATGGCCCCTGCGATGAGCTGGATAAAGGCCTCCAGCAGATTGCGCTGCTCCTCCAGCAGCCGCTGGGTGGTGAGTGCCACGGCGGCGGTGGAAGAGAGCGCGTTGACAAATGCCATCCGCTGCGGGGTCAGGGACTTCTTCCGTTCATCGATCAGAAAAACCAGGGTGCCGAGCAGTTGGCCATCACGGTTTTTCAGGGCAATCGGCCAGAAGGTCAGCGGCGTGTCGCTCTCCTCAATGTAGGGAAACAGGATCTGCAATTCGCTGGTGACCAACGCAACGGGTTCCAGTTCTACTCCTTGCAAGCTCTGGAACAGTGGATGTTTTGGCTGATTGAGCGTTCCGATACTGTGGATCGGCGTTTGCTCCTGCACCTCGCCATTCCAGCACAACCCTGCCAGATCCAGCTTCTTGTTGCCGCTATCGGAGAGGTAGAGCATGCAGCCTGTTGCACCGGTCAGTTGCTGCATTTCGGTGAGCAGCCGCACCAGCAAGCGGGGGAAACTGGTCTCGCTGGAGAGGGAGGTGGAAAGCTGCAAAAAGCGCTGGATGGTCGATTTCATGTCGCCCATGGCCTGGGAGAGATCGATGATTTCAGCAATATAGGAGTTGACTCGGATCGGATCGTTGAAGTCGAAGTGGGCGATTTTTCCTGCTTCTTGAGTCAGGTCATCAAGGGGCCTGGCGGCGGTTCTGGCCAGCTTGATGGCCGCGAACAGGGCAAAGATCAGGAAGATGCCCGACAGAAGGAAGGTCTGATTGCGAATGGTGAAGGCGGTGGCCAGCAACTCATCGACAGGTGCTGCAATCCAGAGGGTTAATTTTGACCCATCGGCTTCCGGTAAAGTGATACGCATTCCTTGCCAATCATTGCCCTCTGATTTAAAGGAAAGACTATCTGCCTTCTGATTCTGACTGGCATTCATCAAGTGTTGGATCATAGGCAGGTCGGCTTCGGTCACTCTTGCAAGTCGATAAGCGCCATTTTCATGAATCACCATCCCACCTTTATGACTTGTCATTAGCTCGCCCTGCTCATTGACGATGGCTAGACGCATATTGGGGGTTATCTTGGCGGATTTGAGCAGGCGCTCGATAGCTCGGAGGTTCAGGCTCATCCCTATGACGCCAGCCCCATTTTGCATTGGTTCGGCAAAACTCAGGTACATCTCCTGAGTATCGTGCGAGATATAGAGAGGAGATTGCACCAGCTGTCCACTCTGCTTGGCCTGAATAAACCATGGATGCTCTATTGGATCAAAAAATTGTCCTGATTCCTCTTGCCGTTCAATGATGGTGAGATTGTCGGCCAGCGCGAAGGTCTCCGTAAGAGTGGTTGCCTCTTGATGCCGGATGCTCTTCACGATCCAGCGGGTATTGGCGGGCGGCGTTAGGTGTTGTACCTCGGTGTCGGCAGGCCAGCGCATGAGCCAGAATAGATCGCCGTTGTTGTAACCGGCATACACCGCGTTGGCAGAAGGTTGTCCTTTGAGCAGGGTTGTCATGTAGGGAAGGCTGGCCATTCGCTCTGACAGGGTCTTGGCTTCGGTCAGGCGCTGTTGGGCGAGCAGATTGACGCTTAAAGCTGAGGTGCTGAACAGCCCTTCTAAAGCCTGAGTGGTGATTTGGCCAATCAGGGTGAATCTCTCTTCAGCCTCTTTCATCAGCATGGTTTTGGTTTGCCGATATTGGTGACCAAGAGTGATCAAGGCAAACACCAGCAATAAACCCAGAAACAGATGGGCAATATGAACATACAAGGGGATAACGCGGCGAATGAGATTCATGTTATCTCCGTAAATGGATGGGTTTGTTGAGTGGGGTATAAATGAGATAGCCCAACAGGATAATAGGTAGCTTCATGGTGTTCGCCCTTGCTGCTTGCATTAAAGAGACCCCGTTGCGTAAACCACCAGATGACGATAAATGGAAAGGGGTGATAAATCCTTTTTTTTATTCACCCATCGCAGTAGCCAAAAATGATCCACGGCGATGTTACCGCAGAATTCTGTGATCGTGATTCTTTTCACTCTGGATATGGATTGAAACCCTCTTTTTGCGGGAAGTGCGCCGAGATATTCAGCAGCCTGGTTTCTTCATCCAGCGACACAGTAACGGTGGCGCCATGGGCTTCCAGCATGATTTTGCCATGATAGCCATTGTGACTGTGTGCTTCTTTGTTGTTATTAGAGGATGGGAATCTGTCGAACAGAGAGAGGACATTGTTGATATCCAGCAAGGTCGAGCTATCAATATTTAAAATAATGCTGTCGGGGTATTTCAGACAGACAATTTCCACGCAGGAGGAGGGCGCCGCATGCTCACAAGCGAGCCGTGTCAATATTTGAAAAGCGGAATAACAGAGAAATTCGTCACCTGCGATGAATAGCTCGTCATAGAGGTAATTTTGGGGTTTGGTCAGCTTGATATCGAGCTTTTTCTCGGCATAGAGATTTTTGAATTGCACCGAAAGCCGGTTGAAAATATTAAATAGCTGGACTTTACCCGCTTTCAAAACAAAGGTGCCGGTTTCAATCTGGTAAATCTCGCTGGCCAGCCGGGTCAATGCCAGTGCATCGCCTACAGAGTTTCTGGTGATGGATAGCTGGGTTTTTTGGAGCATGTTGAGCGATGAGTCGGCCGCCAGCTCTTCCAGCAGGTGTAGCGCGTTGAGCAGGGGCTCCCGAATTTCATAGCGGATATTGAACTCGAGGCTCTCTTTGAGCGCATTGAGCTCAAGCATCTGATCGAACTCTTTTTGCAGATCTCTTCTGGCATGCACCAGCCGCATCAGATTGGCAATGCGAAAACGCAGCATCTCGATGTCGATCGGCTTGGTGATAAAATCGACGGCCCCCAGTTTCATCGCCCGTTTACGGGAATAGATATCATCCAGTGCCGTCATAAAGACGATGGGGATGTGCTCTGAGTGGGGATGTTCACGCAAAATTCTGGCGACATCGAATCCGTTCAGGTTGGGCATCATGATATCGAGCAGCACCAGATCGGGTGGATTATCCGATTGGCAGATCCTGATCGCTTTTTCGCCATCCTTGACCAACTTGAGATGAAACTCTTTGCGAAATACCGAGGTGATCAGCATCAAATTATCTGGAACATCGTCAACCACCAGAATGGTTGGACTATCCTGATTGCTGGCGACCAGATCGCTGTTGGAAAAACGGTGCAAACGACCGAACTCAAATTGTGAAAGTGGGGGCCGCGACTGGCTGGTTGCCAACAGCAGCCGAGTGATCCTGGTTTTAAGGGTATCGGGCTTGAGCGGGGTCAAGATAATGTCAGAGACTTTCGCCTGGACAAATTGTTCGATCAATGGGCGATCAGTCCCTGAGGTCAGGGTCAAAAATGGCAGTGTGTGATGAGGTGCCCTACTGCGAATATTTTTCAGCAGCGTGAGCAAGTTTGCCGAATCGAGATCGATATTGCAGATGATCATGGCGGCAGGGCCATCAGCCACGCAACGTTCCAGCGCCTCGACACTCTCCACCACCGTAATCTGGCTTATGCCAATGGCTCGTAACTGATTGCATAGCGCATCGCTGTGCACATTATCTTTTTCCAGTACCAGCGTGGGCCCGGAAATTATTTTTGCTATGTCCATATGGCTATCTGATGTGCCCATCTGTCGCTGTATCCTGCCAGCTCATTTTGAGCATGATAATATAGGGTGCATGACCCTGGTCAACCGATACCTCTGCTACCTTGCGCTGGAAATATAAATCTGCAAGCGGGCTCATCACCCAACGTGATAAAGAGAGCAATCCGATATCATCATACCGTTGGTGCTGACCCATCTTCTGATGGTGTACAACCGCCATTACCCCATATCCACTTTTTTCTTGTATCCGATTTATCCCTTGTGAGTTGCTGGCTCCTGTCGGGTTGTGCGCACATTTCAACCGGGTTGTCATGGCTGCCTGTCGGGGGATCCGTTATGGTGTGAGAAAGGTTGGCAGGGGTCGCCATCCTCCATCTTGGCAGGGAGAATCACGAGATATGGAACATCTTGCCCCGAGCGCGGCTCATCCTATGGTGCTGCTGGTTGATGATAAGAGTGGCTGCCACAATTTGATGAATACGCTGCTCGGTGAGTGCCTTTTATTGCACGTCTTCTCCTGTGAGGCGGTGCTGATGATGGTCAGGCAGAACGATGGAGCATGCTGTCAACCATGAAATCGCGTCTCTGGCACATTACTGCCGTGCTGTTGCTCTCCCTGATGTTGGCCACGCTGGTCGATGCCTTCTATCTGGAGCTGGAGCGGCAGGAGTATCGCCAGTCGCTGGATACCCGCATTCAGCGCGAGGGCGACAATCTGCAGCAACTGACCCTCTCAAGCAAGGGGATGGGGGCGGTGCAACTGGCTGGCCGCCTCAACCGCGAGATCCAGCAATCGTCACTGCTCGAGCGGGGGGAGCTGAGCCCGAGCGAAGCTCTGCAGGTGTTGGCGCAGGGGGTGAAGGCCAATCATGCCTTTGTTACCAATAAAGCAGGGGTGATTGTCCGTGATTGGGATGCGCTTGGCCGCCATGTCGTCGGGCAGGATGTGTCGTTTCGCTCCTACTTCAGGCAAGGGCTCAAGGGGCTGGAAACAGTAGATGCCGGGGTTAGCCTCAATACCGGCAAGCGGATGATCTATGTGGCGGCGCCAGTCTCTCACGATCGGGCGCAAGGAAGCGACATTACTGGGGTGGTGGTGGCGCGTTACGAGATGGCGCTGCTCGATACCTTTCTGGCCGGGTGGGGCGATACCATCGGTTTGCTGGTCTCGCCAGATGGAGTGGTGATGGCCAGCAACAAGAGCGATTGGCAAATGGCGGTGGTGGGACCGAACTCTGCCGCCAGGCAACAGCAGCTCTTTGCCTCTCGCCTATATGGACACTACTTTGCCCCGGATCGCAAACCGGTGATCCTGCCTGCACTCGATGGCAGTGAAGTTCGGATAGGGAAAGATAGCTATCTGGTGAGCCGCATGCCTATCGAGTGGCACGATGCCAAAGGGCAGTGGACGCTGCTGCTGTTGGGCAATGTGGAACAGGCCGTGTCAGGATGGCGGCGAGTGGCCTTGTTCGGCACCGCCCTGTTGATATGTCTGAGCTCGGCCCTGCTCTGGCAGGGGCGGATGTTGCGTCGCCGCAGCATTCGCGAGCGCAACGAGCAGTTTGCCTTCCAGCAGGCGTTGATCGATACCCTGCCACATCCTCTCTTCTATACCGACAATCAGGGGCGCCTGCTGGGGGTGAATCGCGCCTTTACCAGCGCATTTGGTGGCGCCCGGCCGGTCGAAGGCAAGCGGCTGGCGGAGTTGCCGCAACTGGCCGGACTGGATGCGGTGGATGAGGGTAACACCTTGCAAAGGGTGGCGGGCAGTCAGGCCAGAACGCAGCATGAGGTGCGCCTGTTTTCGCCGGATGGCCGTCCTCTGGACATGCTCTATTTTCTCTCGGGGATCGAGCTTGCCGAGAGCGAGCGAAGCGGTGCGGTCGGCAGCTTGGTCGACATCACCCCGATCCGTGCCGCCGAGCAGGCCATGCGGGAGGCTCATGACCGGATAGCGGCAGATCGCCAGCGGCTGCACGAGAGCGAGCAGCGGATCCAGTCCATGGTGCGCAACGTACCGGGTATGGTCTATCGCTGCTTGCCTCATCATCCCTGGACCATGTTGTTCGTCAGCGACGAGGCGGAAAAATTAACCGGCTATCCCGCCAGCGATTTTGTCGATAACAGCCGCGATTTTGGTGACTTGATCCATCCCGATGACCTCGAACTGAGCAACCGCAACACCATCGAGGCCATTGCCGAACACCGGCAATACATCAACGAGTACCGCATCTTCGATCGCTGGGGTCAGCTCCGCTGGGTCTACTCCATCGGACTCGCCACCTATGATGCCGAGGGTAAGGCCGTCTATCTGGACGGGATCATCTTCGATTTCAGCGACCGCAAGCAGGCTGAGGCCGCCATGCTAGAAGCTAGGCAGATCGCCGAAGATGCCACCCGAACCAAGAGCGAATTTTTGGCCAACATGAGCCATGAGATCCGCACGCCAATGAATGCCATCATCGGTATGGCCCATCTGGTGCTGCAAACCAACCTCTCCCCCGAGCAGCACAACTATGTGAGCAAGATAGACAGAGCGGCGAACAACCTGCTCGGGATCCTCAACGACATCCTTGACTTTTCCAAGATGGAGGCGGGCAAGTTGCAACTGGAGAAGGTGGATTTCCAGCTCAACGAGGTGTTCGAGTGGCTGGCGGATCTTACGGCGTTTCGGGCGCGGGAAAAGGGGCTGGCGCTGCTGTTCGATCTGGCCGCTGATCTGCCTGACCGTTTGTGCGGCGATCCCCTGCGGCTTGGCCAGATCCTGCTCAACCTGACCAGCAATGCCATCAAGTTCACCGAGCAGGGAGAGGTGATTGTCCGGCTGGCACGCAGTAACGAGCGAGATGGCAAGATCTGGCTGCAGGGCAGTGTGCAGGATAGCGGTATCGGCATGACAGCCGAGCAGTGCCAGCGTCTCTTCCACTCCTTTGAACAGGCGGACAGCTCGACCACCCGCAAATATGGTGGCACCGGTCTTGGTTTGGCCATCACGAACAATCTGGTGCAACTGATGGACGGTGAGATCCGGGTGGAGAGCGCCCCGGGGCAGGGCAGCGAGTTCCACTTCCGTATCTGTCTCGCCACCCTGGCGGATCAGGGTAAGGAGAAAGAGCAACGTGTGGCCATGCCGCTGGCGCCGCAGCGTCTGCTGTTGCTGGAGTCGTGTCCTGCTTCGCGAGCGGCCATTCTCCACCAGCTGGCGGCGCTGCCTGTTGAGCTTGTCTGCGCGGACGAGCCCGCCGCAGTGCTGGCACTGCTGCATCAAGGCATCGCGGCGGGCAAACCCTGTGATCGAGTTGTGCTGGGCTGGCTGGAGGGGGAGAGCTGGTTGTCAGAGGTGCTGCAGGAGGTTGACACGCTGGCAGCGCCGCCCGCGATCTTGCTGATCACCTCGGGCGATCCCGCACCGCTTGCCAGCTATGTTGTTGCGCTGGGGTTGGCGCCGTGTGATGTGCTGGCCCATCCGTTTACCCCGCAGGCACTGTGTCAGGCATTGTGTAAGGCGCAGGGGGGCGATGCCGTGGGACGAGAGGCGTTATCGGATGCAAGCCCCTATCATCAGGTTGCGCTGCCCGCTCATGGGCTGGCGGGGGCTCGTCTGCTGTTGGTGGATGATAACGACATGAACCGGGAGGTGGCGCTGGCCCTGCTGGGCAAGGAGCAGATCTCCCTGGTCTGTGCTTGCGATGGGGCACAGGCGCTCGCCCTGCTGGCGCAAGATCGCGGGTTTGACGGTATCCTGATGGATTGCCAGATGCCGGTGATGGACGGGTACACCGCGACCCGGTTGATCCGCGCCGATCCGACGCTGGCCCGGATCCCCATTATCGCCATGACAGCCAGCACCATGGTCGGGGATAAAGAGAAGGCGCTGGCGGCAGGCATGAATGACCATATCGCCAAACCCTTGAATATGCCGCTGTTGCTGGCGACCCTCTCGCACTGGATCACACCTGCCAGACCTCTGGCTGCCGCCAGCAAGTTGCAGGTGACTGACGATGCGACCCCTTGGCAAGGCGTGCCCGGCCTTGACGCGCAGCGGGGCATGGCCGTGATGGGGGGCGACAGTGTGCTCTACCGCAATATGTTGCAGCGCTTTTGTAACGGGCAGCAGGGGTTTGAAGCCAGTTTCCACTCGGCGTGGGCCTCGGATGACAAAGTCACGGCCCGGCGTCTGGTTCACACTCTCAAGGGCAGTGCCAGCACCATAGGGGCGACCGGTGTGGCGGAGCAGGCGGCGCTGCTCGAGCAAGCCGGTGAAGAGGGGGATGATGCAGGGGTCGCAACCCGCTTGCCATCCCTGATGGCCGAGCTGAAGCCCCTGCTGTCTGGGCTGGAAGCCGCGCTGGCAGTGTCCCCTGTGACGATGGGCGCTTCCCGAGGCATCGATGCCGGGATGCTGGCGGCGCAACTCCAGCAGTTGGGGGCCTTGCTGGCACAGAGCGATGCCCAGGCGTTGGCGCTTTGTCAGCAGATTGAGGCTGATCTGGCTGGCAGTGCATTGCCGCTGCGTGCTGCATTTCAAGAGGTGAGCCGGGCGGTCAACGAGTTCGAGTTCGATAAGGCGCTGCAGTTGCTGGCACCACTGCTTGGGTGATGGTTAACACCCTTATCGCTTGTCATGTTCATTGTCATCCCAACTCATTTTTTAGGGTTGCCATTGAACAAGAACAATTATCATCTATATCGATAGATATGGATATTTACGCTCTGGTTAATTACGCTGGGTGACGTGAAGGTAAATAGTGTGAAGGTGGGCGGTAACATCTGTAACCGGATGAGCGAATGCATCACGAGTTAAATATGATCACTATGTTGCAGGCAGCCTTCCACCTTGCCTTTTCTCTTACCATTAATTTGAATGCAGATTCACGATGATGCGTAAACATATCCGTGAGTGCGATATTTTACTCACCAGCATCCAAGACAATAAAGAGTGGGGGGAGCGTATTGATATGCATACCTCGGCGGCATCTTTTCATTAAGCTGTGTTAAACGGGCAGGGAGGCCAAGCGGGGTTGTGCTGTGTGGGCTTGCAGTAGAACGTGTCGCACTGAAGCGCAGGTAAAATGCAAACTGAAACCAAGCGACATGCAGGTAAACCGTGCCGTGCAGGCCGTGCTTGCTACCGGTGGTAGCTGGCCGTGAGACAGTTCTGGTATGGGGAGGCAAGTCAGGAGGTTGTTCCGTGGATGACTGTATGGAATATGCAATGAGATGAGTAAAGATATATTCAATGGATCATTTATTGGTGGGCATCAGTATTGTGAAATGAGCGGTATAGCCAAGATTTCAATCATGTTAATTTGGCTCACAGTGAAAGAGAGGATATGCGGCGATTAATTATTTAATATCCAATTAAGTTCATAAAATTTACGGAGTTGCTAAATATCTCTTTGGGGGTAATTAATTCTGTTTGTGATGTGGCTCGCTATGTAAATAGGGGGAAGCCGGTCGAAGTTGATAGAGATCAATACTGTGATGTGGGTGAGTCCTTAGCATTTCTCCTATTAAGCATTTACCAAACAAGTGCTCACTACGGGAATAACTAGAATGGTCGAGGATAATTTTTTATCGGCTCATGGGATTAATCGCCGTGATTTTATGAAATTGTGTGCCGGGATGGCCGCAACCTTGGGATTAAGTCAGCATGCCGTCGCCAAGATGGCCACCGCGCTCACCAGCCCCGAGCGGCCGCCGGTGATCTGGATTGGGGCGCAGGAGTGCACCGGTTGTACCGAATCGCTGCTGCGCGCCACTCACCCCACCATCGAGAACCTGATCCTCAACACCATTTCGTTGGAGTACCACGAGGTGCTCTCGGCGGCCTTTGGTCATCAGGCGGAAGAGAACAAGCACAACGCCATCAAGCGCTATAAAGGCAAGTATGTGCTGGTGGTGGATGGCTCCATTCCGCTCAAAGATGGTGGTGTCTACTGCATGGTGGCCGGTGAGCCTATCGTCGACCATATTCGCCGTGCCGCCAGTGATGCCGCTGCCGTCATCGCCATCGGCTCCTGCGCCGCCTGGGGCGGTGTGCCTGCTAGCGGCGGCAACCCGACCGGTGCCGTCAGTCTCGAAGAAGCCCTCGGCAATATCGGCACCCCAATCATCAATATCCCGGGCTGCCCGCCCAATCCCCACAACTTCCTCACCACGGTTGCCTACTACATCACCTACGGCAAGCTGCCGGCGCTGGATAGCAAGAAGCGTCCGCTGTTTGCCTATGAGCGGCTGATCCACGAGAACTGCGAGCGCCGTCCGCACTTCGATGCAGGGCGTTTTGCCAAGGAGTTTGGCGATGAGGGCCACCGGCAGGGCTGGTGTCTCTACCATCTGGGCTGCAAGGGGCCGGAGACCTACGGCAACTGCTCGACCCTGGAGTTCTGCGATGTGGGCGGCGGCATCTGGCCGGTCGGCATCGGTCACCCCTGTTATGGCTGCAACGAGCAGGGGGTCGGTTTTAGCAAGGGGATCTTCCAGCTCGCCAAGGTCGAGAACCCGACCCCGCGGGTGGATAAACCCGATGTGAAAATTCAGGAGGGGGGCTATACCTCGCCCACCGCGACTGGCCTGATCGGTGGCGCCCTCGGGGTGCTGGTGGGGGTGAGTCTGATGACGGTGCGTGAACTCGGTCGCCAGCAGAAGCGCCACGAAGCCGGGCAGCACCCATCACGGGAGGAGTAACCGTGAACAGACGCAACTTCCTCAAATTTGCCTCCGTCGGTGCGCTGGCGGCGGGCACAGCCGTACCCGGCACCGCACTGGCGGCGGCCAAGAACAAGCCGCCCATTCCCGGCGCGCTCGGTATGTTGTATGACTCCACCCTTTGCGTCGGCTGTCAGGCCTGTGTGGCGGAGTGTCAGCGCCTTAACGGCAATCCGGCCAATCCAGCCGGGGCGCAAACCTGGTCCAACAACGACAAGCTGACCCCCTACACCAACAACATCATTCAGGTGTGGAAGAGCGGCACTGGCGAGCACAAGGATCAGCTGGTGGATGGCTATGCCTACATCAAGAAGCAGTGCATGCACTGTGTCGATCCCAACTGCGTCTCTGTCTGTCCGGTGCAGGCTCTTAAAAAAGATCCCAAGACAGGCATCGTTCACTACGACCCGAGCGTCTGCACCGGCTGTCGCTACTGCATGGTGGGTTGCCCGTTCGATGTGCCCAAATATGACTATGACAACCCGCTGGGGGCGATCCACAAGTGCGAGCTCTGCAACCAGAAGGGGCTTGAGCGGATCGATCAGGGCAAGTTGCCCGGCTGCGTCGAGGTGTGCCCCACCGGCGCCGTCATCTTTGGCACCCGCGAGGAGCTGATGGCCGAGGCCAAGCGTCGTCTGCTGGCGACTCCGGGCAGTGAGTACGCCTATCCGCGCCAGACCCTCTCTGCCAACGACCCTTACCTGCACGAGGTGCCCAACTACCAGCCTTACGTCTATGGCGAGAAAGAGGGGGGCGGCACCCAGGTGCTGGTGCTGGCCGGGGTGCCCTATACCAAGCTCGACATGCCCGACTTGCCGGAGCTCTCATCCGGTGCCCGCTCCGAGCATATCCAGCACACCCTCTACAAGGGGATGGTGCTGCCCATGGTGGTGCTGACCGGCCTTTCGGTGCTCATTCGCCGCAACACCAAGAATGGTCACGATCACCATCACGATGATGGCCATGATCAGGGGAGTGCGCAGATCAAGGATCAGGGCACCACAAAGGGAGGCAAGGATCATGAGTAACCACAAGGCGTATCCCCTCGGCGGCAAGCTGGTCAGCTGGCCTGTGCTGGTGCTGGCCCCCTTTGCCGTGCTGTGCGGCATGTTGATTTTAAAACGCCTCGTCTTCGGTCTGGGTTCGGTCACCGATCTGAATGGCGGTTATCCCTGGGGACTCTGGATCTCGTTCGATCTATTGATCGGTACCGGTTTCGCCTGCGGCGGCTGGGCACTGGCCTGGGCGGTCTATGTGTTCAACCGGGGCGAGTATCACCCGCTGGTGCGACCGGCCCTGTTGGCGAGCCTGTTCGGCTACTCGCTGGGCGGCCTCTCCATCACCATCGACGTGGGGCGTTACTGGAACCTGCCGTACTTCTACCTGCCCGGTCACTTCAACACCTCCTCGGTGCTGTTCGAGACGGCGGTCTGCATGACCATCTATATCGGGGTTATGGCGCTGGAGTTCGCTCCCGTGCTGCTGGAGAAGTTCGGTTGGAAGGCGTCACTCATTCGCCTCAACAAGATCATGTTCTTCGTGCTGGCGCTGGGGGCTCTGCTGCCCACCATGCACCAATCCTCCATGGGCTCGTTGATGATAGTGGCGGGGGAGAAGATCCATCCGCTCTGGCAAAGCTACGAGTTGCTGCCGGTCTTTTCGCTGCTGACCGCATTTATCATGGGCTTCTCCATCGTGGTATTTGAGGGCTCCTTGGTGCAGGCGGGACTGGCGGGGCGTGGCCCCAACGAGAAGTCGCTCTTCTACAAGCTGACCCAGGTGATCGACATCTTCCTGATCCTGTTTGTGGCGCTGCGCTTTGCCGAGATCGTCATCCACGACAAGTCGGCCTACCTCTCCGAGTTCAATCGCTACTCCATCATGTTCTGGAGCGAGATCGCGCTGATGATATTCCCGCTGCTGGTGTTCCACTGGGACAAGAGCCGCCGGGATTCGCGCATGTTGTTCCTGGGGGCCCTCAGCATGCTGCTGGGCGCCGCCCTCTGGCGACTGGATTACTCCCTGCTCGCCTTCAACCCCGGCAATGGCTACCACTACTTCCCCTCTGCGGAGGAGGTGCTGATCTCTCTGGGCTTTGTTGCCATCGAGGTGTGTGCCTATTTGCTGTTGATCCGGCTCTTGCCGGTACTGCCATCACTTGAACGTGTTCACCAAGATTATCAGGCCCGAGGGAAAGCCAACGTATGAGCCAACGTATCACCATAGACCCCATCACCCGCATTGAGGGGCACCTGCGTATCGACTGCGAAATCGAAGGCGGAAAAGTGACCAAAGCCTGGTCGTCCGGCACCATGTGGCGCGGGATGGAGGAGATCGTCAAGGGCAACGACCCGCGCGATGCCTGGATGATAGTGCAGCGCATCTGCGGGGTATGTACCTCCATCCACGCCATCGCCTCGGTGCGGGCGGTGGAGAACGCCATCGGCGCCAAGGTGCCGGTCAACGCCCAATTCATTCGCAACCTCATCATCGCGGCCCACAACATCCACGATCACATCGTCCACTTCTATCAGCTCTCCGCGCTGGACTGGGTGGACATCACCGCGGCCCTTGAGGCCAATCCGCAAAAAGCGGCGGACATGCTCAAGGGGGTATCAACCTGGTCCCTCAACAGTGCCGACGAGTTGACCAAGGTGCAGGATAAAATCCGCGCACTGGTGGCCAGCGGCCAGCTCGGCATCTTTGCCAACGGCTACTGGGGTCACAAGGAGATGAAGCTGAGCCCGGAGGTAAACCTCATCGCCGTGGCCCACTACCTGCAGGCGCTGGAGTGCCAGCGCGATGCCAACCGCATTGTCGCCATTCTGGGGGGCAAGAGCCCGCACATCCAGAATCTGGCGGTGGGCGGCGTGGCTAACCCCATCAATCTGGATGCGCCTAGCGTGCTCAACCTGGAGCGGCTGCTCTATGTGAAGAGCTTTATCGACCGGCTCGGCGAGTTTATCGAGCAGGTCTACAAGGTGGATGCCGCCATCATAGCCGCGCACTACCCCGAGTGGCTGAATCTGGGGCAGGGGGCCAAGCACTACCTGAGCGTGCCGGAGCTCCCCACCGACGCCAACGGCGGCAGCTTCCTGATGCCGGGCGGCTACATCGAGAATGGCAATCTGGCGGGATATCGCCCCATCGAGAGCCATCAGGATGGCTGGCTGATGGATGGCATCGCCGAGAGCAACAAGCACGCCTGGTACAAGGATGACGAGCCTCTCAAGCCGTGGGAGGGCAAGACCGAGCCGAACTACACCGGCTGGCAGGATGACGGCAAATACTCCTGGGTCAAATCCCCCACCTTCTACGGCAAGGTGGTGGAGGTGGGGCCGCTCGCAGACCTCTTGGTGAAGCTGGCCGCCAAACACCCGGAGACGGTGGCGCATTTCGATCAGCTGAACGGCATCTACAAGGCGCTCACCGGCTCTGCCATCAAGACTGAACAGCTGCACTCCACCATGGGTCGCATCATCGGTCGCGCGGTGCGCTGCTGCGTGCTCAAAGATACCCTGTCCCATCAATGGAAGGCGCTGGTGGACAACATCGGCAAGGGGGACACCACCGCCTACATCAAGGCCGAGATCCCGGCGGATAAAGAGTTTCGCGGGGTGGGCTTTGAAGAGGCGCCGCGTGGCATGCTCTCCCACTGGATCGTCATCAAGGGCGGCAAGATCGAGAACTATCAGGCGGTGGTGCCATCGACCTGGAACTCGGGCCCGCGCAACTTCAACGATGAACCCGGCCCCTACGAGCAATCGCTGGTGGGCACCCCGGTAGCCGATCCGGCCAAGCCGCTGGAAGTGGTGCGCACCGTCCACTCGTTCGACCCCTGCATGTCCTGCGCTGTGCATGTGGTGGATACCCAAAATGGTGAAACGACTCAGGTGAAGGTGCTGTGATGAACACCTTGATCCTGGGCGTGGGCAACCTGCTCTTGAGTGACGAGGCCGTCGGCGTGCGCATCGTTGAGGGGCTGGGGCGCGAATACCGTTTCGCCCCCGGCATCGAGCTGCTCGACGGCGGTACCGCCGGCATGGAGCTGCTCGAAACGATGGCCAGTCGCGATCACATCATTCTGGTGGATGCGGTGCGCAGCGGTAATCCGCCGGGCACCGTCGTGACCCTGAAGGATGAGGAGATCCCGACCCTGTTTGGTCGCAAGATATCCCCCCATCAGCTGGGGCTGGCGGATGTGCTCTCGGCGCTGCACATGACGGGGGAGTCGCCCAAGCGGCTCACCCTGATCGGGGTCGAGCCTGAATCCCTCGAACCCCGCATCGGCCTCACCCCCGTGGTGGCGGCTGCCATGGGGGAGGCGACGGATCGGATTTTGACCCTGCTGGCTGCCGTTGGTGCGCCCGCCATTCCGCTCTCTGAGCAGGAGAAAGCTGAACAAGAGCAGGAGGGCCTATGGCGCAGTCTCATTTAAGCGAGCTTGATGCTGCGCAGGAGTTTGCCGGTTTTGCCAGCAATCCCGCGCCTCTGCTGGTAGCCCAGTTCGAGCGGATCGCTCGTGAAGAGATGCAGGCGTTGCCTTTCTATCACGCCACCATGCCCATTGTGGCGGAGTGCACGTTGTTTGAAGGTCAGTGGCTCGGCTGTGTGCTCACCCCCTGGATGCTGAGCGTGGTGGTGTTGCCGGGGCCGGATCAGCTTTGGCCGGTGCGCAGCAACAGCGATCGGCTCGCCCTGCAGCTCCCCTGCGGCAACATGACCTTTATGGTGGGTGAATTGCCCGAAAGTGGTCAGCTGTTGTCCTGCTCCCTGATGTCGCCGCTCGATCCCCATCTCGGGGCCGGGGAGGGGCGAGCGCTGGTGAGCAGCACCCTCAAGATGCTGCTCTCCTTGCCGGTGCAGCAAGGGGCTGGCGGTGTGGATCTGGGTCGCAGACGGCTATTCGGTGCCCGGCGTGCTCAACCGGCATAGTCGCTAGGTTTCACGCGAAATCAAGTTTAGAATAGGGGGCCATTTTGGCCCCTCACTCCCATGTTCAGACACGCATTCCACCTCTTTTTTGAGTGATGATCCGTGAGTGGTACAAAACAAGAAGGATCCCCATGACTGTTCCACGCAATTCCCTTCGCCATTACTGTGGCACCAGTGCTGCCGCCCTGTTGACTCTGCTGCTGGGCACTGCCTCTCACGCGGCGCTGGCCGCAGCCCAACCTGTGCCTGCCGAGCTCAAGCTCGCCATCGGAGCTGAACCCACCGAAGGGTTTGACCCTCTGCTTGGCTGGAGTCACGGCAGCTATCTGCTGCTGCACAGCCCGCTGCTCAAGCAAAACGCCGACCTCAGCTGGCAGAACGTGCTCACCCAAACGGTGACTCCGAGCCAGGATGGCAAGGGGTGGCATATCCGCCTCAAGCCGGATTTGAAATTCTCCAATGGCGCGCCGCTCACCGCCGAGGATGTGGCCTTCACCTACAACAGCGCAGCCAAGGGTGGCGGCAAGATCGACATGGGCAACTTTGTCTCGGCCAAGGTGCTCTCGCCTACCGAAGTTGCCATTACCCTGAGTGCTCCCCAGAGCACCTTCGTCAACGTGCTGGGATCTTTGGGGATAGTGTCGAAGCGGGATTACGACGCAAAAGCATATGCCCAAAAGCCGGTCGGTGCCGGCCCTTACCGGCTGGTGAGCTTCCTACCCGGTCAACAGCTGGTGGTAGAGGCGAACCCCTATTACGCCGGTGGCAACAATGACTTCAAACGGCTGGTGTTTGTCTTTATCGACGAAGAGAGCGCCTATGCCGCGGCCCAGAGCAGCCAGCTTGATGTGGTGCGCATCGCCCCGTCGCTGGCGCCCACCGTGCCAGCTTCCCTCAAGCTGTGGGTGCGACCGAGTGTCGAGAACCGTGGCATCGTTTTCCCTATTCCGCCTGCGGGTGGCAAGGATGCCAAGGGTTATCCCATCGGCAACGACGTGACTGCCGATGTGGCGGTGCGCCGTGCCATCAACTACGCCATCGACCGCAAGTTGCTGGCCGACCAGCTGCTGGAGGGGCACGCCATCCCCGCCTACAGCGCGGTAGAAGGCTTGCCCTGGCTGAATAAAGCCACCGCCTTCAAGGATGGTGATGCCGCCCATGCCAACGCCCTGCTCGATGAGGCTGGCTGGAAGATGGGCAGTGACGGTATTCGCCGCAAGGGTGACCTGAGAGCCGCCTTTACCCTCTGGTACACCAGTGGCGACAGTACCCGCCGGGATCTGGCGGAAGCGGTGCGCGCCATGCTCAAACCCATTGGCCTTGAGGTGAGCCTCAAGTCCGGCAGCTGGGAGCAGGTGGAGCGGGAGATGCACGCCAATCCGGTGCTGATGGGGTGGGGGAGTCTGGATCCCATGGAGCTCTATCACCACTACCAGAGCGGCTCCGGTGGCGTGGAGTTCTACAATCCGGGCTACTACAGCAACCCTGTGGTGGATGGCCACCTCAAGCAGGCGCTGGATGCCCCGAACTGGCAGGCGGCCGTGCCGTTCTGGCAGCAGGTGGAGTGGGATGGCAAAACGGGCGCCGGAGTGCAGGGAGATGCTGCCTGGGCTTGGCTGCTCAATGTGCAGCACACCTATCTCGCCAACCGTTGCATCGACCTTGGCAAGGGGGCGCCGGAAATCCACGGTAGCTGGTCACTCCTCAACAACCTGCAGGATTGGCGGTGGACGTGCCGGTAAGTTCGCCCTTGAGTCATTCAGGTTATCTGTTGCTAAAAGCCCTGCTGCGTCTGGCAGGGCTGTTATGTCTGGTCTCGGTCGCCACCTTTGTGCTGCTGAGTTACTCCCCCATCGACCCCATCAAGGCCTATATCGGCAACGACCTGCTCCATGTGCCGCCGGAGCAGTACGCCCGCATCGCCGCCCGTTGGGGGCTGGATCAGCCGCTCTGGCTGCGCTACTGGCACTGGTTTACCCAGGTGCTGCGGGGGGATCTCGGCTACTCCATGCTCTACAACGCACCGGTGGGTGAGGTCATTGGCCAGCGCTTTGCTGCCTCCTTCCTACTGCTGGCGGGCGCCTGGCTGCTCTCCGGTTTTTTCGGCATTGTGCTGGGCCTCTGCGCCGGTCGCTATCTCAATCGCTGGCCCGATCGACTGATTTGCCGTTTTGCCTACCTGCTCGCCTCCCTGCCCACCTTCTGGGTCGGCCTGTTGCTGCTCGCCCTGTTTGCGGTGCATTGGCCACTACTGCCGGTCTGCTGCGCCTGGACGCCGGGTCTCTCCGCCGATGAGGCAGATTGGGCTATGCGAGCGCGCCATCTGTTGCTGCCGGTGACGACCCTGGCGCTGCTCGGGGTGGGCAACATTGCCCTGCATACCCGGGCGCGGGTGGCCGAGGTGCTGGATAGCGACTTTATCCGCTACGCCCGCGCTCAGGGCGATGGCGGCTGGCCCATGCTGCGTTTTCATGTGCTGCGCCATGCCCTGACCCCGGCGCTCTGCCTGCAGTTTGCCTCCCTTGGCGAACTGATTGGCGGATCGCTCTTGGCCGAGAAGGTCTTCTCCTACCCGGGGCTCGGCCAGGCCACCGTGGATGCGGGGCTCAGGGGCGATATTCCCCTGCTGATGGGAATCGTGCTCTTTTGCACCCTGCTGGTCTTTATTGGCAACACGGTGGCCAGTTTGCTGCTGGCCCGCATCAATCGGGGCTGGGAGGGTGAGCATGCTGTTTAATCCGTTTCCCTCGATACTGCGGCTGGGTTTTGCCCTGATCGGATTGGCGCTGCTGGCCACTTACGGCTGGAGCCTCTCTCATCAGGATGTGCCGATGGATCTGCTGGCGCGCCAGCAAGCCCCCTCGCTGACCCACTGGTTCGGCACCGATCAGATGGGGCGGGATCTCTGGTTGCGGGCCTTTCAGGGCACCCTCACCAGTCTGGAGCTTGGCATCAGCACGGCGCTCTGCAGTGGCCTGCTGGCCATGGTGGCGGCAAGCGTGTCGCTCGTTCATCCCAGATGTGATGCGGCGGTGCGAATGGTGATCGACGCCATGCTGGCGCTGCCCCATATGCTGCTGCTGATTTTGATCTGCTTTACCGTGGGGGGCGGTATGCGCGGGGTGATCCTGGCGGTGGCGCTCACCCACTGGCCCAAGTTGGCGCTGATCCTTTGCGCAGAAGCGCGGCGGATCGCCTGCAGCGACTATGTGGTGCTGGCCCGCTGTCAGGGGATGGGGGCGCTGCGTCGCTGGCGCATCCACCTGCTGCCGGGGCTGTTGCCCCAGTGGTTTATCGGCACCCTGCTGATGTTTCCCCATGCGGTGCTGCACAGCGCGGCCTTGAGCTTTCTCGGTTTTGGGCTGGCGGCCCACGAGGCCTCGCTGGGCCTGCTGCTGGCCGATGCCCTGCGTTATCTGGCCGGTGGCGGTTGGTGGCTGGCCCTCTTCCCGGGGCTGATGTTGCTGCTGCTGGTTTTGCTGTTTGATCAGGCTACCCGCGCTCTGCAACAGCTGCTGTGGCACAGGAGTGAACCATGCTGAGTTTTGACCAGGTGACCATAGAGGCGGCCCACTACTCCTGGCTGGGGCGACGCAGCTGGCAGCCATTGCTGACCGATATCAGCCTGCAACTGGCACCGGGGGAGATAGTGGCGCTGGTGGGGGGGAGCGGCGAGGGCAAGAGCCTGCTGCTGCAAAGCGCTCTGACCCTACTACCGGACAATCTGCGAATGCGCGGCAGCATCTCCCTCGATGGCACGCCCCTGTGCGATGCCAGTAGGGCCAGCCTGCGCGGCCACACCCTCTGCTATGTGCCGCAGGGGGTAAGCGCCCTCAATCCATTGCTGACGGTGGAGCGCCAGCTGGGGCGTGCGGCACGTCTCTGCGGCCAGAATGGTTCTCGCGAGCGGCTCGGCGAGCAGCTGCTGCGCTACCAGCTGCCCGCTGCCACTCTGGACCGCTATCCGCGCCAGCTCTCCGGTGGCATGGCCAAGCGCATTCTGGCCTGCACTGCGGCCCTTGGTGGCGCCCGCTACATTCTGGCGGACGAGATCACCGCCTGGCTCGACGAGGGGCTGGCTTGTCTGCTGCTCGGCCAGTTGCGTGAATTGGCCAATCAAGGTAGCGGTATCCTCTGGGTGACCCACGATCTGGCGCTGGCGGCCCGCTTTGCCGATCGCATTGTGGCGCTGCATCAGGGGCAGGTGAGCGATACCTTGAGCTGCCACCATCTGCGGCAGGGGCAGGGGAGCGAGATGCTCCGTGCCCACTGGCAGGCGCTGCCGGAGTTCAATGCGCTCTTCTCTGTGCCGGAGGTTTCCTGATGTTGGAAGTACGAAATCTCACTATCGCCCAGGGGGAACGTCCCCTCTGGCAGGGGTTATCGCTGACGGTGAAAGCGGGGGAGCGGCTCGGTATCTCTGCCCCGAGCGGTTATGGCAAGACCACGCTGGGGCGGGTATTGGCGAGTTGGCAACCGGTTGGGGCCGGCAGGCAGATCCTGCTGGATGGGCAGCCGGTGCCTGAACAGGTAAAAGGTTATAACCCCATCCAGCTGGTGCCCCAGCACCCGGAGCTCACCTTCAATCCCTATCGCACCACCGGGCAGGCGTTGTGGGATGTATGGCGCCCCGATGAGGCCATACTGGCCCGCTTTATGGTCAAGCCCGAATGGCTTGGCCGTAAACCCGGTCAGCTCTCCGGTGGCGAGCTGGCCCGCATCGCGTTGCTGCGCGCCCTCGATCCCCGCACCCGACTGCTGATTGCCGACGAGGTGACTGCCCAGCTGGATCCGCAAATTCAGCGCCAGCTCTGGCGGGAGTTGATGATTGAGTGCGAACAGCGCGGGCTTGGCATGGTGATCTTCAGTCACCAGCAGGCGCTGTTGCGCCAGATCTGCCATCGGGTGCTGCGCTTTGGTGAGATGCAGCCCGTGACTGGTGTATTGGCTGAAAATGCGGCTTGAGGGTTAGTTCCCCCTCATCCCCAGCCCTTCTCCCGCAAGGGGAGAAGGGGGCAGACGGTGCCATCTCGCCAGACTCGGGGTTTGGGAAACAGGGGCTGGTTGTATGCACGCAGGCTCTCTGGGGCGAATATTTCGAGCATACTGCCAGGTTCCCCTTTCCCTGTTGAGACAGGGAGCGGAATGCGGCATCCACAAACCGGTTCCCTCTCCCTGGGGAGAGGGCTAGGGTGAGGGGATGTGCTTGTGCGGCGCTGGCCATTCGTACAAACAAAACTGCTGACAAGGTTCGCAGAAAGCAGATAAAAGAGAGGGAGGCATCAGCCTCCCTCTCTTGTTTTCTACCCTTATCAGCGGCGATTAACCGGTTCAGGCACTGGCCAGCCAGTTAAGCCAGGCATCCATCCCTTCACCCGTAGTGGCGCTGACCTGGATCACCTGAATATAGGGGTTGACCCGTTTGGCGTTCTCGATGCAGCGGGCCACGTCAAAGCTGACGTAGGGCAGCAGATCGATCTTGTTGATCACCATCAGCTGGGCAGCGGCGAACATATCCGGGTATTTCAGCGGCTTCTCTTCCCCCTCGGTGACGGAGAGGATCGCTACCTTGTACTTCTCGCCGAGATCGAAGCTGGCGGGGCAGACCAGATTGCCCACGTTCTCGATAAAGAGGATGCCTCCTTGATGGGCGGGCAGCTGGTGGCAGGCGTCGTGAACCATTTTGGCATCCAGATGGCAGCCCTTGCCGGTGTTGATCTGCACGGCAGGGACGCCAGTAGCACGAATGCGATCCGCATCGGCGCTGGTCTGCTGATCCCCTTCGATCACGGCGCAGGGGCGTTTTTCGGCCAGCAGGCGCAGGGTTTCGCACAGCAAAGTGGTTTTGCCTGACCCCGGGCTAGAGACGAGATTGAGCACCAGTTGGTCGGCAGCTGTGAAGTGCTCGCGGTTGTGGGCCGCCAGCGCGTTGTTCTTGGTCAGCACATCCATCTCGATGGCGATCAGCTGGCGCTGCCCCATGCCGGGCACCGACAATCCCGCTTCCCCTTTGCCGTAGTGCAGATCACCCTGCTGGTGGTCATGGTCATGGTCATGGTCATGGTCATGGTCATGGTCGTGGCTGTGATCATGGGGATGTGCGTGAGAATGGCCGTGGTCATGAGAGTGGACATGATCATGATGATGGTCGTGGGGGTGATCATGGTGGTGCTCATGGGGGTGATCATGCCCCTCATAGCTTATGGGAGCCCGCACCCCGTGGTAGTGGTGATGGACATCCCCCTGATGGTGATAGTGGTGGTGAATGATCAGGGTGCGCGGCGCGCTCTGCTCGTGATCATGATGGTGATGGGCGTCATGAGCATGATGATGGTCGTGTTCATGACCATGTTCATGGTGATGTTCATGTTCGTGATGATGCTCATGATCGTGCTCATGGCCGGCGATCCGCGCCTGGCCGCATCCGCATACGCTACACATATCAACTTACCTCGATGTCGGTGATGCGCAGGCTATCACCCTGCGCGACTCGTAATTTGTACCCACCACACTCGGGGCAGGCTTGCCCGCGCTCGGTGAGGGTGACCGTCTGGTTGCAGTCGTAACACCAGGCCTCTGCCGCCTGGTGTTGAAAGTGCAGTTGGGCCCCTTCGACGGCGGTGCCCTTGGCGGCCGCCTCGAAACAGAAGGCAATGGTGTCCGGGTCGACGCAGGAGAAGCTGCCGACCTCGAGCCAGAGGGCGGTCACCCTGGTAAAGCCCCGCTGGGTGGCCTGTTCAGCCGCCAGATCGATGGCGGCCATGGCCAGAGACATTTCGTGCATGGTGGCTCCTTAACCGATATGGGGAGGAGCAGTGACTCCTCCCTGTAATTGACGGAACGGCATGGCCGCTCAACAGATCCGCGGCAGCAGCTCCCCCTGCGGTAGCTCCAGATAGCGGCGGCTGCCCCAGGGGTTGTTGAGGATCACCTTGTGGCGATCGCTCGCCTGCACCACGCCGATCTGGCTGGCTGCTGGGTTGAATTGCCGCAAGATGCCCAGCGCGTTCTGTGCCTGTTCGGCAGGCAGGGCCAGCACCATGGTTCCTTCATTGGCGAGATCATGGGGCTCGAAACCGTAGAGCTCGCACAGGCCGCGCACCGGATCGCACACTGGAATGGCGGACTCCTCCAGCTCGATGGCAACGCCGGAGGCGCTGCTCCATTCGTTGAGCACAGCGGCAAGGCCACCGCGGGTGGCGTCGCGCAGGGCGTGAGGGGTAATGCCAGCCTGCAGCAGCGCTTCGACCTGCGGCCAGAGGGTGGTACAGTCGCTCTTGAGATCGGATCCCAGTTGCAGGGCGTCACGGGCCATCAGGATGCAGGCGCCGTGGCTGCCGATATCCCGCGACACCAGAATGGCGTCACCGGCCTTGAGGTTGCGTACCGAGATGCCCCTGCTCTGCTCAGGCAGAGGGAAGGTGCCGACCCCGCTGGTGTTGATAAAGATCTTGTCGGCTGCCCCCTTGGGCACCACCTTGGTGTCGCCGCAGACGATGCGGGCGCCGCTTTTGGCAAGCTCTGCTGCCATCGACTCGACGATGCGGGCGAGATCGGCGTAGGGGAACCCCTCCTCGATGATAAAGCTGGCGCTCAGATACTCGGGTTTGGCCCCCATCATGGCGAGATCGTTGACCGTGCCGGCGATGGCCAGCTTGCCGATATCGCCCCCCTCGAAGAAGAGCGGCGAGACGGTAAAGCTGTCGGTGGTGAAGGCAACGGGGCCGCTCACCGGCAGATGGGCGGCATCTTCACCGCGCAGCAGGATCTCGTTGCCAAAGTGGCGAAAGAAGAGCTGGTTGATCAGCTGATTCATCTCGACGCCGCCGCCGCCGTGGCTTAACTGAATTTCTCTCATTGGATCCCCATATATCGGTAGTAGGCATTGCAGGCCCCTTCGGAGCTGACCATGCAGCTGCCCATGGGCTGGGTCGGGGTGCAGCCCCGGCCAAAGACTGTGCACTGGTTTGGCTTGGCCAGGCCGCGCAGGATATCGGCGCACTGGCACGCCTTGTGGTCATCGATGGGAGTCTGATTAAGCGCAAAGTGACGCTCCGCATCGCGCTTGGCGAAGGCATCGCGCAGGCGCAGGGCGGAGGCGTTGATATCCCCCAGACCTCGCCAGCGAAAGTGCTCGCGGGTCTCGAAAAAGCGCTCGACCAGTCGCTGGGCGGCTTTATTGCCACTGGCGGTGACGGCGCGGCTGTACTGCACCTCCAGCGCGTAGCGACCCTCCACCTTCTGGCGCACCATCATCAAGAGCGCCTCCATCACATCCACCGGTTCGAAGCCACTCACCACCACAGGCACCTGATAGCGATCGACGATAGGCAGGTAGATATCGGCGCCGGTGATGACGCTGACGTGAGAGGGGCCGATAAAGGCGTTCACCTTGGCCACCCCGTCGGCCATCACCGCATGAATGGCTGGCGGCACCAGCACATGGTTGATATGAAACAGGAGGTTATCGACCTCTTGCTCTTCAGCGGCAGCCAGCAAGGCGGCGGTCATGGGGGTGGAGGTCTCGAAACCGATGGCGAAGAAGACCACGGTTGTCTCCGGATTCTCTTTGGCGATGCGCAGGGCATCGAGGGGGTCATAGACCGGGCGGATATCGCTCCCCTTGGCCCGCTGCTGGGCCAGCGTGCCCTTGGAGCCCGGCACCCGGATCATGTCCCCCAGGGTGACCAGAATGACATTCGGTTGACTCGCCAGCTCGATGGCCTGATCGATGCGCTCTTTGGGCATGATGCAGACCGGGCAGCCGGGGCCGTGGACAAACTCGATACTGGCGGGCAGCAGCTGGTGCAGGCCGTACTTCATGATGGTGTGGGTATGGCCGCCGCACACCTCCATCACCCGCAGCGGCTCGGGCAGATCCTTGGCCAGTTCTGTAATTTGGGCGGCGAGGGCGCGGATCACCTCGGGCTGGCGAAAGCCCTGAAAGAGGTCATTCAAGGTCAGCATGGCAAGATATCCTGTTTGGGCATCAGGGCCACCATCTGGCGGAAGCTCTCGAGGCTGGCCTGCGCCTCCTCGTCGTCAATCTTGCTCATCACAAAGCCGATATGGAGCAGCACATAGTCGCCCACCTGGAGGGGCTCTTCGAGCAGCATGCAGCTGACGCGCCGCTGCACCCCCAAGGTGTCGACGGTGACGCAGTTATCTTCGGGGTGCAGTTGCACCACCTGAGAGGGGATGGATAGACACATGGATTTCAGGACTCCGACAAGGTGGCACAACCGGCTGTGGCAGGGTGGTGCGTGGCAATATGGTGGATGGCAAACCAGAGCTGACCGGCGGCGATGCCACCGTCATTGAGCGGCAGGGTTTCGCTGGTCAATACCTGCCGGCCGGCGGCTTCGAGAGCGGGCACCAGCTGGTCCATCAGCACCCGGTTTTGAAAGACGCCCCCCCCCAGTGCCACCGGATAGCCGGGTAAGCGCTCGGCAAGGGCGATGACCAGATTGCTGATGGCGCGGATAAAACCGGCAGCCAGGCTGGCAGTGGCGGTGCCTTGGCGCCGCTCGCTGACAAGGGTATTGATGAGCTCGGCCCACTCGATATGCAGTGGCCCCTCTGCTGATTGGCTGAGATCAAAGGCGAGGGGGAAGGGCTGTTCATCGGGGGTCAGCTGCAAGGCAGCCGCCTCCAGCAAGAGTCCCGCTTCGCCCTCGTAATCCGGGGTATCGATCACCCCCAAGAGCGCCGCCACCGCATCGAACAGCCGACCGATGGAACTGGTGTAGGGGGCGTTGCGACCGAGATGCCAGAGCTGGTGCAGGTTACTGATCCGCTTAAGGGGCAGTTGCTTGATCAACGGAATATCGAGGGCACTGATCTGCTCAGGGCTGTGCGATTCAAACAGCAGCCCCAGCAGCTGACGTACCGGCTCGCGGATGGCCGCTTCGCCGCCAATAAGCTTGAAGGGGGCAAGGTGGGCAACCCGCTCAAATCCCTGAACGTCTGCGACCAGCAGCTCGCCGCCCCAGAGGGTGCCGTCATCCCCAAGGCCGGTGCCATCGAAGGCAACACCCAGCACCGAGCCCGTGATGTTGTGCTCGGCCATCACCCCCAGCAGGTGGGCGTGATGGTGCTGCACCTCGAGATGGGTGGCACCCTGATCATGGCAATAGCATTTGGCCCACTGGTGGCTGAGGTAGCCCGGGTGGCGATCCGAGACCAACAGCTGGGGTTTGAGATCGTAGAGATCGCGAAAGGTGGCCAGGGTTTGCTCGAAGTGCTCCTGCATCGGCAGGCTGTGCAGATCGCCGATATAGGGGCTGTAGATGCGCTGGCGGCCGAAGGCCAGTGCCAGCTGGTTCTTCTGTTGCGCCCCGACAGCCAAGAGCGGCACCCTGACCGCCTCTTGCAGGCTGGGGGTGCAGGGGGCATAGCCCCGGGCCAGCCGCAACGTCTGGCGTCGCCCGCCTGCCCACTGCACCAGACTGTCGTCGCAGGGGTGCAGGATGGGGCGGTTGTGATCCAGGATGCCGTCAATCTCGCGGCCGAGTTCCCTGGCCACCGCCTCGCACTCGATAAGGATTGGGCTGCCGCGACCATTGGCGCTGGTGGCCACCAGCGGCATGGCGCAGGCGTCCAGCAGCAGCTGATGGAGCGGGGTGTAGGGGAGCATGACCCCAAGGTAGGGGATGCCGGGGGCGATCCCCTCGGCCAGCGGTGCGGTTGTAAGTAGGGATTCTGAGAACCGATCATCGTTTTTGCGCTTGCGCAGCAAGGTGATGGGTCTGGCCTGAGAGGTGAGCAGTTGCCACTCGTCTTCGCTGCCGGTGACATGCAATTTGGCCTCGGCAAGGGAGCCCATCATCACCGCCAGCGGCTTGCGCGCGCGCCGCTTGAGTGTTCGCAATCTAGCCACACTCTGTTCATTGCGGGCATCACATATCAGGTGATACCCCCCCATCCCCTTGACTGCGATCAGTGCTCCCGCTTGCAGGGCGCGGGCAGCTGCTTGCAGGGCATCCTCGCGCTCGGCCAGCGCATCGCCGTGGCCGCTGCGCCAGCTGAGATGGGGCCCGCACTCGGGGCAGCTCACCGGCTGGGCGTGGTAGCGTCTGTCCAGCGGGTTTTCATAGGCCGCAGCGCAGCGCGGGCACATGGCAAAGCCTGCCATCGCGGTATGGGGTCTGTCGTAGGGGAGGCTGCGGATGATGGTGTAGCGCGGGCCGCAGTGGGTGCAGTTGGTAAAGGGGTAGTGGTGGTGGCGATCGCTTGGATTGGCCACGTCCGTGGCGCATGCCTCGCACATCCCCTGATCCGGCGAAATGGCGACCGTGGCCGCGCTCTGCTGCTGGCTCGCTTTAATTCGAAACTGGCCATGAAATTGGCCATCGAAGTCGGGATCATGAGCGAGGGGCAGTTCCCGCTCGCTGAAATGATCGATTCGGCTCAGTGGCGGCGCCAGTTCTCGCAGTTGGCGGGCAAAGCTGGCGAGCTGCTCAGGCGATCCTTCGGCGCCGATAGTGACGCCGTTGGCATCGTTCAACACATAACCGGCAAGGCCGTGGCGCAGCGCTAGCCCATAGACGAAGGGGCGAAAGCCGACCCCCTGAACTATGCCGTCGATATGAAATTCGCGGCGCAGCCGGTTGGCCACAGGATTGGCAGAGACAGAGGGGGCGATGGTGGCGCTCATGCCGGCTCCATCTCATCTTGAGTCTGCGGCAGACGCAGCACCCGGCGCTCGTTCTCCTCGCGCCGCACCCAGCCATCCATCTCCATGCGCAGGCAGAACGGAATGGCGTATTTGCGCGACAAGCCGGTGATCTCCTTGAGGGATGCCATGTCGATCAGATCTCCCACCTGCTGGCCCGCCAGCACGGCGGCGACCATCTGGTTGTAAAGCTCGGCGTCGTAGTAGATGGGGCCATCGAGCTGCACCAGATACTTGAGTCGCGCCAGATTGCGCAGCTGCTTTTGCAACGCGCCTTTTTGTAGCAGGCCCTGCTGCAGGGCCGCGGGCAGCTTGCGGGTGATAAAGGGGTCCAGCTCCACGCCGCCGGGGCCCAGTTTACCGGGCTCGTACCCCTCCTTGCCTTGATCTCGCACCACCTTGAGCACCAGCTGCGCCTCTTCCCCCAAATCATCTTCCGACTCGCCGCTGCCCGGCTGCCACTTGTCATGGTGCAGGCGAACAAGCTGCTCGCTTTTGAGCTGCTGGAGCAGGGCCTGAGTGACCGGCAGGGCGATGCCAAAGCGGGTTGCCAGCTCGGCGGCGCTAAGCGGTTCGCTGGCCAGGGTAGCGAGCAGCTGGTCGCGGCTTTGGGCCAGCCAGCAGTTATCCAGCAGCCACTCACCGAGGGGGGTGATCTGCTCTGGCTGCTGGTCAAAGCGGCTGGCCAGCACATAGCCATTGAGCCCCAGTTGCAGGGTGGCCGGGTTGTAGTGCTCCAAGTCATCAGGCAGCTCGCCCAGCAGGGTGTGCAGCGCCTTGCGTCTGGCGGGATGGATGTCGCCGCACCAGACGATGCGGGCGCCGTGCAGCAGTTCGCTGCTGCCGTGGCGAATGATGGCGAGCGGCTGGCCAAAGAAGCAGGGGATGGGGCTGGTAAAGATCAGTCGCGCCAGCCGGGTATCCTTGATGGGGACAAAACGGGCCCGGCCATGCCAACTGCCAAGGGCCACCTCGATCTCCTGCGTGCGTAGCGCCTTGCCGCTCAGGCTCTCGGCGTTGAGTCGCACGATAAGGTGGGTTGCCGCCTCGCACTGGCCAGTGGCGCTGGTGAGGCAGTGACCGCGTGCCACCTCCTTGTGAGGCACTTTTTTAAGGCCCACCGCCACCCGGCAGACGGCGCCGATCTCGTCGACGCTCTGGTGATAGGCCTGCAGGGAGCGCACCTGCACCTCCCGATCGGCGGGGTAGAGGCGCAGCTTGTCTCCCACCTTGAGGCTGCCCTGCTGCAAGGTGCCGGTCAGCACAGTGCCGGTACCGTTGGCGGTAAAGACCCTGTCTACATAGAGGCGCGGGGCGCCCTGCTCGCGGGCAGCTTGTGAGGCTGGCAGATCGGCTAGCTGGCGCACGATGGCGGTGTGCAGGGCAGCCATATTGGCGCCGGTTTTGGCGCTGACGCTGACGATATCGGGCACCATGCCGCTCTCGTCCATCACCCGCTCCAGCAGACTCTCTTCAAGGAGCTCCAGCTCGTCGGGGGAGACCAGATCGCACTTGTTGATGCAGACCAAGAGGCGCGGCACCCCCATCGCCTTGAGCAGGCGCAGGTGATCGCCGGTCATTGGCATCCACCCCTCGTCGGCGGCAATCACCAGCAGCACCAGATCCAGACTCCAGAGCCCCGCCACCATATTGCGGATATAGCGCTCGTGGCCGGGGACGTCGATGACGCCTATGGTGTTGCCCTGACCGTCGTCGAAGTGGGCAAAGCCGAGATCCTGGGTCATGCCGATGGCCTGCTCATGGGCGCGGGCCGTAGTGATGCCGGTGAGGGCCTTGATAAGCAAGGTCTTGCCATGATCAACGTGGCCGGCAAGACCGATAACGGCGCGATAGGGGGTCATGGGATCAGGGCTCCTCGGTCGTATTTGTTGTATTGAACGGGGCGGGCAGCAGCAATTCCTTGAGTTGGGCGATCAGCAGTTCCATCTCGGTCGGCAGCAGGGTGGCCATATTGAGCAGCACCTTCTGCTGGCGCACGGTGGCGATGACCGGCACCGGTAGTTCGCGCAGGGCGTCGAGCAACTGCTGGGCCGGACGCGGGTCGGTGCACTCCAGCGCAGGGGCCGGGTAGAACTCGTCCGGCAGGGTGCCACCACCCACCACCAATTGGGCGGGGACCGGCACAAAGCAGCCGGGCAGGGCGGCCATCAGCCGGGAGGCTCTCTTCTGCATGGCGGCCGGGTTGCTCAAGGTGCGCTGGGCGATGCCCTCGCCGATGGGGGACTTGTTGAGCTTGTGGATGAGCAGGCGTTCCAGCAGGGAGTAGACGATGCGGCTCGGGCGGAAGGTGCGCATCATGGGGTGTTTTTCCAGCCGCTTGATAAGGTCGCTACGGCCGCTGATGATGCCCGATTGCGGGCCCCCCAAGAGTTTGTCACCGGAGTAGCAGACCAGATCCGCCCCCGCCTTGATGTACTGGCGCACCGAGGTTTCGTCCGGCGCAAACTCTTCGGTGGTCAAGCCGGAGCCCTGATCCACCGCCAGCACCACGTGCTCGGGCAGGGCGCGGGCCACCTCGCCGATATCGGGGGATTCGGTAAAGCCGCGAATGGCGAAATTGGATCTGTGCACCATCAGCACCAGCGCGGTCTGATCGGTGATGGCATCGAGGTAATCTTTGGCGGTGGTGATATTGGTGGTGCCCACTTCCACCAGTTTGGCGCCGGAGAGCGCCAGAATATCGGGAATGCGAAAGCCGCCGCCAATCTGGATCTGCTCGCCACGCGAGACGATCACCTCGCGCCCCTTGGCCACCTCCTGCAGCAGCAAAAAGAGCGAGGCTGCGTTGTTGTTGACCACCAGCGAATCCTCGGCCTGGGTGAGGCTACGGAGCAGGGGGGCGATCAGCCCCTTGCGCCCGCCGCGCTTGCCGGTGGCGAGATCCAGCTCCAGATTGTTGTAGCCGGTGTTGAGGTCACGCACCTCGTCCCACAGATCGGCACTTAACGGCGAACGCCCCAAATTGGTATGCACCAGGGTGCCGGTGGCGTTGATCACCCGGGTTTGACGCTGGCGCAACTGCTGTCGGCAGCGTTTGGCAATCAGCGCCTCGATCTGCTCGGGGGCGACGCCATGCTGGCGAAAATCTTCGCTCTGGCGCAGTTCGCTCAGGGTGTCGCGCACCGCCTGGGTCACCAGCGGGCGGCTCAGCGCTTCGATAAAACTGGCGAGAAAGGGTTGCTGCAGCAGCTGTTCCACTTGCGGCAGACGGCGCGTTGGTTGCTGGCCGGGCTGTTGCTGAGAATCTGGCTGTGAATCGCCGGCAGCCGTACCTGATGCGGGCTGGCGATGGGGGATGGCTGGCGCGTGAGACGAGTTCGGCATGGGATTACCAGTGCAGTGCGTGGGTTCGGGATGCGCACCGGTTTGCCGATAGAGAGGCCGAGCTGACGGGTTATGGCACTACTGGCGATTTGCGGATGAGTGCAAACTGGATGCATCAATGAGCGGGTATAAATTAATGCTGCATCGATGCTGATAAATTAATTTTTGGCCAGCGAGATAACCTGAGTTCGGATTATATTGGCAAGCGGAAAGCACCTTTTTTAAGGTATTACTTCAAACATATTGAACAAACAATGGAAATAACATCCAGACCGAAAAATTCAGCGAGAGAGTATTTGTTCAATAGATGAATTTGGCGGAAGAGGCAGGAATCGAACCTGCCAAAGCCTTCTCGGCTCACATCGGTTTTGAAGACCGAGGAGGCCACCAGACCCCATCAACTTCCATAACGGTCGCCATTTTGTGGCAAATTTCTGTGACTGGCAACGCTTTTTTTGTCATAAAAAAGCGAGAGTTAGCGATTTTTTGAAAAATTCAAAGAACCTTGTTTTATATCAAGTTCAGCACAATTAGCCCGATGTTTTTAATTTAACATCGGGCCTCGATCACATTGCCGGAACCGTCGGTCAATAACGGTCGTTAACAACTCGCTAAATAATCACCGCTTGGAATTGTCAATATTCCACTGCTCCAGTTTCTCTATTAACAAGTCGGTATCTTTGGCTGCATCAAGATGCTGATAAAGATAATCCATCGCCTCGTTCACCATCTCGGTCATCGGGAAGGAAAACGCCACGATGGCCGGTTGTACCCCGACAAAGATCACCTCTGGGACAAAGGCCTTTAGCTCGTCGATCAGGAAATTGAGCGGCATATTGTGGGTCGAGAAGATAAACATCTCGGCGATGGTCTCGGGGGGGATCACCTGCAGGGTTCCCGCCTTCTCGCCGATCTCGGCGGCATCCACCAGCACCACCCGCTCCGGTTGCAGCTCCCGCACCTTGTAGACCACATTTTCCGGCGCGATGCCGCCGTCAATATGGATCCAGCCGGACAGGGGGGCGGCTTGCAGTTTGTCGGCAAGATAGGGGCCGGCACCGTCGTCCCCCATCATGGCATTGCCCACGGTCAACACGAGATTGCAGCCCATCAGCGGCTCCTTACCATCAGGTACATATGGGGGTCGTTATAGAGGGCGGTGAGCTGATCCATAAAGGTGTTGGTCCAGCCCAGCTCCTGCTCATCGAGCAGATTGTCGGCTTTGCGCAGTCGGTCGAAGGCGCAGGCCAGCATATGGCAGTGCTCGCGATAGATGGTGATCTCGCCAAAGGTGAGAAATCCCTCCATCTTGCGGCGCGCTTCGCTCCCCTCTGGCAGCTTGGCCACCCAGTCGCGATAACCGATCAGCGAGCAGACCAGGTCTGCTCGCAGGCAATCGACGATGCCGAGGTGGTGGCCGATGGCGAGGCTGTAGTACATCACCTCTTTGGCCTCTTCCGGCACGTCGAACTGCTCGTCGACGAACTTGCGCGAGAGTCGATAGAAGAAAACCTCGTCAGCCATGCACTGCCTCTCCCTTGCCGGCCGCCCGGTTGAGGCAGGCATTTGCGAGGTTGTTGACGATCTCCGAGAGGCGCGGATCGTCGTGCTGATCGAGGTAGCTCTGGATGCGCAGATCCACATCCTGCTGGGTCGCCCCTTCGAGCAGGGCCATGAACTCGTCGGCGATGATCCGCCCCTGACGATAACCGGCCATGCGGCGCGCTTCGCGCTCGATCATCACCCGAATTTCGTTGGGGATGCCGGTGTGGCGCAGCTCGACCCGCTCACCCGGTTGCACCTCGTGACTGGTGGCTTTGAGTTTCTGCTCAAGCAGACCGAGCGCCACCGCAAAGCCGTAGATGGTAGCCGCCGGTGTCGGAGGGCAGCCGGGGATATAGACATCCACCGGCACGATCTTGTCGGTGCCGCCCCAGACGCAGTAGAGGTCGTGGAAGATGCCACCGTCACAGCCGCAGGCGCCGTAGGCGATGCAGATCTTGGGATCGGGCGCTGCCTCGTAGGCGCGCAGGGCCGGTACCCGCATCGCCCGGGTCACAGCGCCGGTAAAGAGCAGGATGTCGGCGTGGCGGGGGGAGGCGACCACCTTGATGCCGAAACGCTCGGCATCGAACAGCGGGGTGATGGTGGCGAAGATCTCGATCTCGCAGGCGTTGCAGCCGCCGCAATCGACCCGGTAGACATAGGCCGAGCGGCGAATGTCTTTGAGCAGGGTCTTCTTGAGTTTGGTGATCTCGGGATCCTGTGCCAGCGGCACGGCGCGGGTATGGGCATGGCCGACAACCGGTTCTATGCCTTTGATCTTGCTCATCACATCCACTCCTGTTGTGCGGCCATCGGTGTGGCTACCGGTGCGATCAGGGCCGAGTCAGGCTGGCTCAGCATGCTCTGTTTTCGTTTGCAGTCGGGGCAGTGGTGCAGCCTTTCCGGGGTCGCGAGCGGCGTGCCCGCCTGCTTGAGGGTGTCCTCCACCAGCGCCACCAGCTTGCTCGGGGCAAAGTAGGTGCCGCACAGGGTGCAGGGGGCCAGCGCGAAGCGCGCCTCCTCATAAAGATCCGCCTTGTTGGTCACCGCCAGTTCGAACTCGGGGGAGAGGGCGATGGCGCGGGTCGGGCAGACCTCCTCGCAGCGGCCGCAGAAGATGCAGCGCGCCATGGAGATCTCCCAGCGCCGTTCGCCGGTCTCCATATCCACTTCCATCACCAGCGCATTGGCCGGGCAAGCCTTGGTGCAGGCGGCGCAGGCGATGCACTGATCCGCCTGATATTTCGGTTTGCCGCGAAAATCCCGGTTCACATCAATAGGGGCGAAGGGGTACTTGGCGGTCGGGGTGCCAGCCTTGAGGATGGTCTTGAACAGCTTGATCATGATGACCCCTTATTTCAGCGGAGAGTTTTTGCGATCGATGCCGTAGCGCTCGATCTCCTTGTAGGAGACCACGGTGGATTTGCCCTTCTTGGGGTCGACCAGGGTGACCCGGTCGGTACAGGAGTAGCAGGGATCCAGACTGCCGATGATGAGCGGTGCATCCGCCACGGTATTGCCGCGCAGCATGTAGCGCAGAGCAGGCCAGTTGGCGTAGGTGGCGGCGCGGCAGCGCCAGCGGAACAGCTTCTGGTTGTCCCCGGTCATGCTCCAGTGGACGTTCTCGCCGCGGGGCGCCTCGGTAAAGCCCAGCGCAAACTTGCCCGGCTGGTAGGTGAAGCCTTCGGTGAGCAGTGGCCCTTCCGGCAGGTGCTCAAGACCAAACTCAATCATGTCGAGGGAGTCGTAGAGCTCGTGGATGCGCACCAGCACCCGGGATTGCACATCGCAACCCGCCTTGGTCTGGATCTCCATCGGCAGCTCGCGGTAACCGGCAAAGTCGTGAACTCGGCGCACGTCGCGCTTGAAGCCGCTCGCCCGCACCATGGGGCCGACGCAGCTGAAATCGCGGGCAATCTGCGGATCGAGCTTGCCGATACCGATGAGGCGGGAGGAGATATTGGCGGTATCCAGCAGCATGGCCACCAGGGGTTTGAGCTCATCACGGAGCTCGCGCACCAGCTGGGCACCCTTGATGCGATCTTCCTTGAAGATGTCGCGGCGCACCCCGCCAATCAGGTTGAGGCCATAGGTCTTGCGCGCGCCGGTCAGCAGCTCGGCCAGGGTCATGGATTTCTCCCGCACCCGGAAGAACTGCATAAAGCCGGTGTCAAAACCGGTGAAGTGGCTCGACAGGCCGATGTTGAGGATATGGCTGTGCAGGCGCTCCACCTCCAGCAGCACGGCGCGGATCATCTTGGCCCGCTCCGGCACCGGAATACCCATGGCGTTCTCCACCGAGGTGGTGTAGGCGACGCTGTGGGTAAAGCCGCAGATGCCGCAGACCCGGTCGGTCAGAAACGCCACTTCGTTGTAGCCCATGCGGGTTTCCGCCAGCTTCTCCATGCCGCGATGGACATAGAAGAGGCGGTAGTCGGCATCGATGATGTCTTCCCCATCGACGAACAGACGAAAGTGCCCCGGTTCGTCGGAGGTGATGTGCAGCGGGCCGACCGGCACGATGCGGTTGGCATCACTGCCCAGCTCATTGACGAAGGGGTAGGTCTCGGTGTCGGTGGTGGGCATCGGGCGCTGGCGATAATCCATGGCGTCCTTGCGCAGGGGATGGATATCCTCCGGCCAGTCATCCGGCAGTACCAGACGACGTTCGTCTGGCAGACCGATGGCGCGCAGGCCGTACATGTCGCGGATTTCCCGCTCGCCCCACACCGCCGCCGGAATGGTCGGGGTGATGGAGGGGTACTCCTGGGTATCGGCATCTACCAGCACCTTGACGGTGATCCAGCACTTGGTGTCGCCCTCCATGGAGAAGACGTGGTAGACGGCGAAGTGGCCGTTGAGGCTGCGCTCGTCATTGGCAAAGGAGAGCGGAAGCCAGCCCCCCAGCTGATGGAAGATCAGGCTGGCGGTTTCGACCAGACTGGTGGGCTTGACGGTAATGGTGGCCTGATCGGCGGTTTGCCACTCCTCGTCGACGATGGCGTGGGGCAGTTGTGCTCGCACCTGCTGGATGTAGTCGCAGCCGATGCGATCCGAAATGGCGATGGTCATGCAGTTCTCACTTTAATGTTCGGGAATGAGCATTCACAAATGATGAAATCGAAAAAAGGTGCTGTGCTGGCGGGCATGGTTCAGACCCCGACCAGATAGGCGAGCAGCGCCAGCAGGGCCAGCCCCAACCCGTAGCGGGTGAGCTTGTGGGTGCGCACGAACTGGGTACGGGCCATGGCGTTTTCGATGATGCCGGCTAGCAAAAATGCCACCAGCAGCTTGCAGGCGAGGATCAGCGCCGCGCCGATGAGCGCAGGCAGACTCCAGTTGGCCGCCTTGCCGAAGGGGAGGAAAATGACCAGAAAGAGCTGCACCACCACCAGTTGCTTGAGGCCGATGGAGAGCTTGAGCAGGGCCAGGCCCGCACCGGAATACTCGGTGAGCGGCCCCTCCTGCAACTCCTGCTCGGCTTCGGCGCAGTCAAAGGGCAGCTTGCCCATCTCGACAAACACCGCGAAGGCGCAGGCGGCGCCGGCCAGCAGGGTGGCAACCGGCGCGGCCAGCGGCTGGGTCGCCACATAGCTGCTGATATTGCCCAGATCCGAGCTGCCCACCATCATCGCCATGATGAAGCAGGCGAGCACCAGAATGGGCTCCACCAGAATGCCGAGGGTCAGCTCGCGGCGGGCGCCGATCCCTGCAAACATGCTGCCGCTGTCGAGCCCCGCCAGCGAAAAGAAGAAGCGGAAGATGGCGAACAGATAGATATCGGTGATGAGATCCCCGGCGATGGGGAAGGGAGACTCGTGAGTCAGGGTCGGCAGCGCCATCCCCACCAGCAAGAGGGCGGCGATGAGCAGCGCAGGCATCAGGTTGAAGATGATGCCGGCAGGCTCGGGAGTTACCTCCTGACGGCGCAGGAGCTTGGCGATATCCCGGTAATCCTGCAGCAGGCCCGGCCCCTGACGGGAGTGCATCTTGGCCCGCAGCACCCGGTTGAAACCGGTGGCGAGCGGCGCCAGCGCCAGCATGGCGATGGCCTGGGTCAGGGCGAGGGCAACCATGCCCCAGCTCGGCATTTCAAGAACAGGCATATCAGACTCCTACAGCCATCAGGATAAAGAGCGCCAGCACAACACCATGCAGCAGCCAGCCGGTCGTCCCGCTGGTATCGCTCACCCCGTGCAGGGCGCTGGCCAGATCGAGCTGCGGCTGCTTGCGATAGAGTGGCGCGCAGAGTTGGCGCAAGGTGTGGGTGACACCGCCAGAGGTGAGGCTCATGCGCTCCTCATAGGCGTAACCACAGGCCCACGGGGTGCCAGCGTGACGACGACCCAGCTTGGGGCCCTTGAAGATGGCCAGTACCAGCAACGGGATGAGGAACAGACCCAGCAAGGTGATGGCGATAACGGGTGGGGAGAGGATCGCCTGGCTGCTGTCGAGTGGCAGCAGGGTGGCGCCGGTGGCGACACTCATTTGGCTGGCAACCAAGGCTTGGCCATAGCTGGCAATATGGGGGGCAATCCAGGGGGCGCCCAGACCCAGCACCAGACAGACGGCGCCCAGCAGCAGGGTGCCAGCCACCATGGCGCCCGGCACTTCGCGGGCGTGGCTCGCGTGTTCGCTGCGCGGTGCGCCGCAGAAGCAGATGCCGTACACCTTGACGAAGCACATCACCGCCATGGCGCCGGTTACCGCCAGCATCACTACCGCGAGCGGCGCGACGACAGAGGTGCCGAGTTTGGTCATGGAGAGCAGGGATTGATAGATAAACCACTCGCTGACAAATCCGTTGAGCGGCGGCAGCGCCGAGATGGCCATGGCACCGATGAGGAACGCCAGCGCGGTCCAGGGCATCAGCTTGGCGAGGCCCCCCATCTTGTCCATATCGCGGGTGTGCAGGCGGAACATCACCGAGCCGGTGCCCATAAAGAGCAGGCTCTTGAAGATGGCGTGGTTGAGCAGGTGATAAAGCGCGCCGAGCAGCCCCAGCACCACCAGCGCCGGCTGTTGGTTGGCGATGCCGATCATGCCGATCCCCATCCCCATCAGGATGATGCCGATGTTCTCCACCGTGTGGTAGGCGAGCAGCCGCTTGAGGTCATGCTCGGCCAGCGCAAACAGCACCCCGAGCACTGCCGAGCAGGCGCCGAAGATCAGTACCACATAGCCCCACCAGAGCTGGCTGGCGCCGAGAAAATCGATGCTGACCCGCAAGATGCCAAACAGACCCAGCTTCACCATCACGCCGGACATCAGCGCCGAGATATGGGACGGCGCAACGGGCTCGGCCACCGGCAACCAGCCGTGCAGCGGCACGAAACCGGCGCGCAGGCCAAAGCCGCAGAAGCTGAGCAGAAACACCAGCGAGGCCAAACCGCCCGCCAGATGGTGCTCGCGCAGCGCGGCGAACTCCAGCGAACCGCTTTCACGGCAGAGCAGCCAGAAGGCGATCAGCACCAGCACCATGCCGATATGGTTCATCACCAAGTAGAGACGGCTCTGTTTGGCAGCATCCGGATTGGTCTTGACCAGCCAGTAGGTGGTGAGGGTCACCAGCTCGTAGCAGAGCAAGAAACCGAGCGCGTTGTCGGCCAGCACCATGCCCACCATGGCAAAGAGGAAGAGGTTCATCAGCGCGCCGATGGCCACATCCCCCTTGCCCTGATATTCGCGGATATAGGCAAATGAGTAGAGGGCGACGGCGACGCCGACGGTGCTAATCACCAGGAGCATCAGCGCGGCCAGCATGTCGAGGTGCACCGAGCCCAGCAGCCAGAGTTGGTCGTCGACGGGGGCGCCTTGGGCAAAGATCTGGATGGCGGCGACCAGACCCGCGAGCGAGCCCAGCAGGGCAAAGCCGCTGTTGAGGCGGTTGGCCAGTGCGGGCAGCTTTTGCAGGAGCAAACCGGCGGCAGCGCCCAGCAAAAAGAGCAGGAGCGTGGCCATTACAAGGGGGGACAACATCAGCGAACTCCCTCTGTGGTAGATAAATCGGAGGCAGGGATCGCCGTGGCAGGCGCCGGGAATGCGGAGGCCCCTTGCGGATTGGTGTCGGCCGCTTGCTGGCGACGGATACGGGCGGCGCGTTCGGTGTCGCCGTCATTAACCAGCTTCAGCGCCTGGGAGGGGCAGGCTCCGACACAGGCCGGGCCATCGGCGCGAAACTCGCACAGGTCACACTTGACGGCGATGCTGCGCACTCCCGGCTCCCAGCTCAGCAGATCCTCGCCAAAGCAGCGCAGGCCGGCGGAGGTGGAGGGGTTGCTGGAGCGGATGGAGCAGGGGATATAGGTGTCGTAACTGGTGGCCACGGCCACCGGACGGCTGCCGCCGCTCTGGATGGCACCAAAGGGGCAGGCCACGGCGCAGAGATTGCAGCCGATGCAGAGCGACTCGTTGAGTTGCACGCAATCGCCGGTTTGGCGAATGGCCTCGACCGGGCACACCTTGATGCAGGGGGCATCGTCACAGTGACGGCACTGAACCGGCATGGTCGCCTGCTCGTGTCGCATAACGGTTAAACGGGGGGCTTGCTGCAAACCTTGCGCCTTGTGTACCTCGCTGCAGGCCGCCATACAGGTGCCACAGCCGATACAAAGCTTGGGGTCAGCGATAACGAAGCGGTTCATAGCCTACCTTGTCGTGTCGCGAACGGAGAAAGTAGGGGCAGGTTGGCAAGATATGGGCCAGATTGGTTTTTGCAGCTAAATTAGTCTTAAGTTGCTGTTTTTAAATAAATAAAAATCTTTATGTGGTTGGGTGAAAGGGCTGGTGTGGCTGTCGAACTGTGACGTTCGTCACTTGTGACGAAGCCATCGGGAGGGTTCGTCACCTTGGAAAACGCAGCATGAGTAGGGGGCAAAGAACGAAGTGAATGGCACCGTTGGCAACATATGGTTGTGGTGGTTTGCCCCCTTCTCCCCTTGCGGGAGAAGGGCTGGGGATGAGGGGGAAAGTCAGCCATATGTTCGTGGTGCACGGCGCTGCGCTTGTTGCACCCTACGGCGGTCTGTCTGTTCGCATAGAGCCCGTCTGTGTTGAAACCGTAGGTTCGATTAGCGAAGCGTAATCGGACGCACGAGAACGCAAATATATCGGCAGCATACCGGGAGTAGGGTGCAATGAACGCAGTGAATTGCACCGTTTGCAGCATATGGTCGTGGTGGTTTGCCCCCATCTCCCCTCGCGGGAGAAGGGCTGGGGATGAGGGGCCGGTAATCGGGGTTAACGGAAAAGAAGAGGGAGGCCAATGCCTCCCTCCCTATTTGCTGACGTTTTTTATGCCATGAAGAGGCCATCAACCCGCCATCAGATATCCACCTGGGATCCAAGTTCGATGACCCGGTTGGGCGGGATCTCGAACTGATCCGGGGCCCGCAGGGCGTTGCGCTGCAGCAGCATAAAGAGCTTGCCGCGCAGATAGAGATACCAGGGGCGGTCTTTCATGATGAGCGACTCGTGGGCCATAAAGAACGAGGTCTCCATCATCCGGCAGCTGAGCCCCTCGGCGTTGCAGCGGTGGAAGATCTCCTCCACGTTCGGGGTCTCGCGCCAGCCATAGCTTGCCACCACCCGCCAGAAGGTGGGGGAGAGCTGCTCGATACAGACCCGGCGCACATTGTGGACGTAGGGCACATCTTCCACCCGCAGGGTGAGCAGGATGATCCGCTCGTGCAGCACCTTGTTGTGCTTGAGGTTGTGCAGCAGCGCATGGGGGATCACATTGACCACCCGCGACATATAGACAGCAGTGCCGGCCACCCGGGTCGGCGGGGATTTTTCCAGCGAGGCGATCATCGGCTCAAGGGAGTTGCCGTGCTCGTTCAGGCGACGAATAAGCTGGAAACGCTCGCTCTTCCAGCTGGTCATCACGGTGAACATCACCGCGCCCAGGGTGAGCGGCAGCCAGCCGCCGGAGAAGATCTTGGCGAGGTTGGCGGCAAAGAGCGGCACGTCGATACAGAGCAGTGCGGCAAACAGGATGGCCACCAGATACTTGTTCCAGTGCCAGCTGTTCTTGGCCACCGAGCAGGAGAGGATGGAGGTGAGCACCATGGTGCCGGTCACCGCGATGCCGTAGGCCGCCGCCAGATTGCTGGAGTGCTCGAAGCTCATGATGACGATCACCACCGAGATATAGAGCATCCAGTTGATGACCGGAATATAGATCTGGCCGGACTCCTGCTCGGAGGTATGAACGATGCGAATGGGGGAGAGATAACCGAGCCGCACCGCCTGCCGGGTCAGCGAAAAGACCCCGGAGATCACCGCCTGCGAGGCGATCACCGTCGCCATGGTTGCCAGCAGCAGCAGCGGCACCAGCGCCCATTTCGGCGCGAGCAGGAAGAAGGGGTTGGCAATGGCAGCCGGATTGCTTAGCAGCAGCGCACCCTGACCGAAGTAGTTAAGCACCAGCGAGGGCAGCACCACGATAAACCAGGCGAGGCGAATTGGATTCTTGCCAAAGTGGCCCATATCCGCGTAGAGCGCCTCCACCCCTGTGATCGCCAGCACCACGGCGCCGAGGGCAAAGAAGGAGGTGGTCTGGTACTGGATAAAGAAGCGCACCGCCCAGATGGGGTTAAGCGCACCCAGCACCTCGGGGTTGTGGATGATGCCGCGCAGCCCCAGCACCGCCAGCGTCATAAACCAGATCAGCATGATGGGGGCAAACAGCTTGCCCACCATGGCGGTGCCATGTTTCTGGATGGCAAACAGCAGGGTCAGCACCAGCACCGAGAGGGTGACGATATAGGGGTCGAGGGCGGGGGTGAGAATGCTCAGACCCTCGATGGCCGACATCACCGACATCGCCGGGGTGATCACCACCTCACCATAGAAGAAGCTGCCGCCAATCAGGCCGAGGATGATCAGCAGCGGCGTCCAGCGGGTGGAGGCGTTGCGGGTCGCCAGCGACATCAGGGTGAGAATGCCACCCTCGCCAGCGTTGTCGGCCCGCATCACAAAGGAGAGGTACTTGACCGACACCACCAGGATCAGCAGCCAGAAGATCAGCGAGAGAAAGCCGAGAATGGAGCCCGGCTCGACGCCGAACCCGAATTGACCTGACAGGCACTCGCGCAAGGTATAGAGCGGGCTGGTGCCGATATCGCCATAGACTACGCCAATCGCCGCCAGCATAACGCCGGGAGTGGCTTGTTGTTTATCACAGTTCATGAGTTCATCTTGTCAGTTTGATGTTTACACGTTTGCCACAGCAGATCGCCCCGAACACATCAGGTATGTGTGGATACAACATCGGGGGAAATCAAAGGATTGCGATGGGAAGGGAGCTAATCGGATATAAAGATGCGTTTCATGGGACACAGTCTGTTCATCTGTCGTTAAGCTTATAATGACACACACTCTGCGGGTTCATGCTCAGGTATAAATAATCAAAACGCCCTTTTGAGTAAGGTTATTAATTGGCCGTTGATTGAAATATTCACCCGCTCTGCGGGCAACCGTTTGTTTTATCTGGGGAAGTGGTTTGGCCACTATTTTTTACCGAGGCGAGTGAAAAACAGACGATAAAATAGTGACTAATTAATTGCGCTCAGGGTGGCAAAGGGGATGGCGGTGGGTAGCAATAGAGTCTTTATTTGGGAGGGGGAAATGTAGTATTAAAAGAGGCAAGAGGTGCAATGCGCTGCGCTTATTGCACCCTACGGTAATTATTACTCTCCATGATAGTGCTTCAATAAAAAGTAGCGGTCAGGACTATTTTTAACGCCGCTCACTTTACCGACTATTTTAAATCCCATTTTTTCATAAAATTTGGGTGCCTGAAATGAGAGGGTGTCGACTTGAGCAGCAATACATCCCCGTTTTTTTGCCTCACGTTCAGCAATCTCCATTAATTGAATGCCAAGCCCCTGACCTCGTTTGTCATCGTGTACCCAAAGTACTTCGATCAACAGTTGATGATAAATAGTACGTCCGGCAATGCCACCGACAACTTCGTCATTATCATCATGAATGGCAACAATTAAAGGTTGGGAGCGTTCCTCACCCATTTTATCAAAGTTAAATTGTCTAAGGTTATCAACAAGTACATTGAAGATGTCATCTTTATGTTCATTATGGATTTTTATATTCATCAAATCTTACTCCATTAAAATGTAATCGTAGGGTGCAATGAACGAAGTGAATTGCACCAAATATTGAAAGAAGCAAGAGGTGCAATGCGCTGCGCTTATTGCACCCTACGGAACTGGAATATCAGAGTTCATCATATGTGATGATTTCAATTTTATCCCGGCTAACACCACACTTAAGGAGGCTTTGTATATATTTTTCTTTATCTGACGCTTGGTAGCAATAAACTTTCCACATTACATCTCCAACCTGATTCTTGATACGATGAAAGTATGGCAAATCAATATTGTTTAATGAATGGCCGATAATCACCACCTCATTAATATCATTGAGGCTTGAAAAATACCCCTCATTTTTATCTAGCACAGCTTCAACAGGTTTTCGTAGGGCGTATAGAGGAGATCTGGCAATACTTTCTGCTTCTGAAAATATATGACCACTATATTCTCCATCCTCATCAAACTCTGATGGTTCTGTAATATTCTCTCCATGGCCAAAAATCAGTTCACTGTGTCGATTTACACTTCCATGAATATGGAAAACACGTTCATCTTCAATATTGTAGATGGATTGAAGTGTTGATGTGTAATTAAAGGTAATAAATGCTGAATTAGTATTGAAAGTCATTTTTTGAACAGCATTAGTCACATCAATACTATCAACCCAGTCAATAAATGTTTCTTCGATAGTAGAAACGTGATTTTTGGTTTGTTCAGTAAGTTCATCCTCTAAACCATAAATATCTCTTGGTCTAAAATCTTCTGAATTAACATTGACCTCATTATGAATCGAAAAGAAGTTATCTGCGTCAAATTTACCAAGCGCATTTTCAAAATCATGCCAAGGCTGGTGCTCACGTAAATCAAATGAGTAGTATTCTTCTATTTCATCGAGGAAGTCTTTTGCAAACCCATAAAAATCGTTATACCTTGTAGGTAGATCATGCCATAAGTCAAATCCATTACCAATTATATACAGTGTCTTCATATTGAAAGTATTCCAGTTTAACTTGGCTTTTAAGAAATATATTTTTGATTATTAATAATTCCCTAGGACTGCTCATTTTTAATAAATTAATCTGTACGAAAACGATCTTTGTGGATCTGGTTGCCAACTGGCACATATTAACCGGAGGGATAGAAAACTGAAGAGGCAGGGGCCTAAAACCGGCTCTGGCTCAATAAATCAGTCAATAAGTGGCCTGTTTTTGTTCGGTTTGACTTGATGATGACCTGCCAGCTCGATAGTAAAACCAAACAACTTGCCATCGCCCCAAGCGGTTTTGGCGTGCTGCACAGCCCATTTTTGGCCCTTGGTATGGCTTTTCTCCCCGGATGTCGTTCCTCCGCTTGCCCGGTTTGGGACGCCCGTTCCTGGCTGCAAACGCCTTTGAACGTCTCCGTCACACGACTGGGGCAGGGGTTGGTCAGCCGGTGTCGAGCTCGTCACTTTTGTCGTGTCGATCACACTTCCCACCCCATCGTCACCCTCGTAAGGGGTGGCAATTAGCACGTTATTCTTTCTAATTACTTCTTTATTTTCAGTTGGTTGTGATTTTTTATCGCGCCATTCTCCCGTTTTGGTCTGATAAATGCTTTGTGGGGGGCTGGCCGCCTCTTTGCCTGTCGGCGGGCGGCCCGGTGTAACGAACCATTTAGGATCCCTCTCTATGAACAGCTTCGTGATTGCAGATCCCAGTTTCTGTATTGGGTGTCGTACCTGTGAGGTGGCCTGCGCCGTTTCACACCAGTCAGGGTCTTGCAGCGGGACCCTTGAGCGGGAGGGCGGCCTGCATCTTGCCATCGAGGATGGACATCTGGTCTCCAAGGACAGCTACTTTCAGCCGCGCCTGAAGGTGATCGTGGGCAGCAAGGTGACCACGCCGGTGCTCTGCCGCCAGTGTGAAGACAAGCCGTGCGCCATGGCCTGCCCGAACAATGCCATCGTCAGCGAGGATGGTTGCGTCAAGGTGTTGCAGGAGCGCTGCATCGGCTGCAAGTCCTGCGTGGTGGCCTGTCCTTACGGCGCCATGGCGGTGGTGCTCAAAGAGGTGGCACCCGCTGCCGATTCGCTCTTCAAGCGTCCGCAGACCAAGGCGCAGGCGCTCAAGTGCGATCTCTGCCGTCACCGCGAGGCGGGCCCGGCCTGTGTCGAGGTGTGTCCGACCCAGGCGCTGCGGCTGGTCACGCCGGAGCATCTTGAAAACCTGAACCGGCAGAAACAGCTGGCCAGTGCCGAGGCACTGCTGGCGATGCCGGCGCGGGTGTGAGCGGGCTTGCCGAGCCGTTTTTCGTTAACAAACAAGAGTGTGAGTCATGAAAAAAGTCATTACCGTGTGCCCCTATTGCGGCACCGGTTGCAAAATCAACCTGCTGGTTGAAAACGACAAGGTGGTGGGGGCCGAAGGCGCCAACGGCCGGACCAACGAGGGGCAGCTCTGCCTCAAGGGCTATTACGGTTGGGATTTTTTGAACGACACCAACCTGCTGACCCCCCGTCTCAAGAGCCCGATGATCCGCCGCGAGCGCGGTGGCAAGTTCGAGGCCGTCTCCTGGGATGAGGCGATCGAGTTCGCCAGCAGCCGTCTGGCTGCCATCAAGGCGAAATATGGCCCGGACGCCATCATGACCACCGGCTCTGCCCGTGGCCCCGGCAATGAAGCCAACTATGTGATGCAGAAATTTGCCCGTGCGGTGATTGGGACGAACAACGTCGACCACTGCGCGAGGGTGTGACACGCACCCTCAGTCTCCGGTCTGGAGACAACTGTAGGCAACGGCGCCATGAGCAACGCCATTCCCGAAATTCAAGAGACCAAGTGCCTGCTGGTGTTTGGTTACAACGCTGCTGACTCTCACCCCATCGTCGCTCGCCATATCCTCAAGGCGAAGGCAAACGGGGCCAAGGTGATTGTGTGTGATCCCCGTATGGTGGAGACCGCCCGCATCGCCGATCAGTGGCTGCCGCTCAAAAACGGTTCCAACATGGCGCTGGTTAACGCCTTCGCCAACGTGTTGATCAATGAAGGGCTCTACAACAAGGCATTTGTCGCCAACTACACCGAAGGGTTCGAGACCTTCAAGGCGACGGTGGCCAAGTACACCCCGGAATATGTCGAGGGGATCACTGGCCTCAAAGCCGCCGATATCCGCGCCGCCATTCGCACCTACGCCGAATCGCCTGCGTCCATGATCCTGTGGGGCATGGGGGTGACCCAGTACGGTCAGGCGGTGGACGTGGTCAAGGGGCTCGCGGGTCTGGCGCTGCTGACCGGCAACTTCGGTCGCCGTGGCACCGGTTGCGGGCCGGTGCGCGGTCAGAACAACGTGCAGGGCACCTGTGACATGGGGATGCTGCCCCACCAGTTCCCGGGTTATCAGTCGGTGGCCGATCCCGCCATCAGCGCCAAGTTCGCCAAGGCGTGGGGCGTGGAGTCACTCTCCCAAAAGCCCGGCTATCGCCTGACGGAGCTTGGCCATAAGGTAGAGGAGGGCAAGTGCAAGGCCTTCTACATCTTCGGTGAAGATCCGGCCCAGACCGAGGCTGACTTGGGTCAGTTCCGCCGCACTCTGGCGGGGATGGAGCTGGTGATCGTGCAGGATATCTTCATGACCCAGACCGCCGAGATGGCCGACGTCATTCTGCCCGCCACCAGTTGGGGCGAGCATGAAGGGGTCTACAGCTCGGCGGATCGCGGCTTCCAGCGCTTCTACAAGGCGGTGACGCCCCCTGAGAACGTGAAGCCGGACTGGGCCATCTTCTCGTTGATGGCGACCGCCATGGGTTATCCCATGGAGTACCACAACACCGAAGAGATCTGGGACGAGATGCGTGCGCTCTGCCCGCTCTACGCCGGGGTCAGCTACGACAAGATGGCCGATCTCAAGAGCGTGCAGTGGCCCTGTCCGACCGAGGCTCACCCGGGCACCAGCACCCTGTTCGAGGGGAACGTGTTCACCACCCCGAGCGGCAAGGGTCAGCTGATCGCCTCCGAGTGGCGGCCGCCGCTGGAGCAGCCCTGTGCCGAGTACCCGCTGGTGCTCTCCACCGTGCGCGAGGTGGGTCACTACTCCTGCCGCTCCATGACCGGCAACTGCTCGGCGCTGCAGACCCTGGCCGATGAGCCGGGCTATGTGCAGATCCACCCGAGCGATGCCAAAAAGCTCGGGGTGAAGGATCAGGCGCTGGTCTGGATCTCGTCGCGCCGTGGCAAGGTGATCACTCGTGCCAACTACAACGACCGGGTCAACGCCGGGGTGGTCTACATGACCTACCAGTGGTGGATCGGGGCTTGCAACGAGCTCACCATCGAGCACGTCGATCCCGTCTCCCACACGCCGGAGTACAAGTACTGCGCGGTGAAGATCGAGCGTATCGACAATCAGCCTGAGGCGGAAGTGTACGTCCAGACTGAATACAGCGCGCTCAAGGCGAAATTGCGCAGCGCAGCCAAAGGCTGACCCGCCCTAAAAAAGGACGTTCTGCACAAATAAGGGAACCCGACTCGGATTTATCGAGTCGGGCACCCTTTTATTACCCAAAAACAGGGGATAAATGATGCAACATGAAATTGGTCGCTTATTCGGAATTTTCTATATTGGCACCTATCTGGCGGCGATATTGCTGGGAATAGGTTGCTATATTTGGCGCGACGAGATGATATTTCTGCTCGGCTTCGGTTTTTTCGGCTGTTTTATGGCGGCACGGCTTGCCATGAGCAGCGTATTTTCTGCCTTGAGTATTTCCAGTGCCTGGCTGATCGGGTTTATTTCCACCACCTTGATCAACGGCCTGCTGCTGGGGGTGATCACCCTGCTGATCTACCTTACGCACCAGAGCGTCACCGCCGAGCTTGCCGACAACGCCAGCTGGCTGCTGATGGCCTTCCAGAGCCTGTCGGCCCTCTTTATCTTCGGTGGCCTGAAGTGCTGCCACAGCCGGATCATCACCTCGTAAATTGCCGATGGATGGGCAGCAAACGCCATCTCGAAACCCGCAGCCAGCGAAGAGGAGAGACAGATCTGACAGTTGACGGCGGCCCACTTTTCGGGCGCCTTAATTGAGATCAAGAACTGATGAAATAACCGGTTAAATATGGCCGTCAGATATATTAAATCGGATTGTAATGAAATTTGAGCTCATCTATGATGAGTCGCCATTCCAATATATCCCCCGATAACGATGTTACTTTTTGTTGTCGTTCGTTAATAACAACTCTGGAATTGCAACATGCGACAATTTTCGTCACCGCTTTTCTTATTGGCAGCCGCTTTTACGGGCTGCGGCTATTTATTTTGGTGACTGGTGCTTGTCGTGATGCGATGGCATGGACAGCCTGACTGGTGACTAAATCGATATAACGTGAGGCCGCAATGCTAAATGTGAGTGCCATCCCCCTGGACGAGATCTCTCCCATCTGGGACGACGGTTTCCTCCTGCTCTCCAAATCCCTCCTGTCGGCCGTGACGCTCGATGATTTTATCCACAAACTCAACAAGATAGATGCCAGCTTTGGCGGCGTGACCCGGGTCAACCTGATCCTCAACATGGGTACAGACGAGGAGGCCATCTTCTACTTCATGGGACATTCCGGCCCAAAGCATCTGGTCTGCCCCAAGGCAGAGCTGCACCTCTCCCCCCGTCCTGCCAAAGAGACCCCGGAACAGGCCATCATTCTCGCTGCCGCCCGCTTTGAGAATCGCTGCCCGGCGCTGGATCGCGAAGGGGTCTACGGGGGGCTGCGCTCCTACTGCCAGCTCCCCATCACCACCGCCCGCAGCCACCTTGGCGGGGTCGAGTTTATCAACACCCAGCTAGACAGCTTCACCATGGAGACCCTCGCCAAGCTGACCCAGCTGGCGGCCATTATCGCCATTGCGCTGGAGAACGTGCTCGACAAGGAGCGCACCCTGGAGCAGGCCAACTCCCTGCGTCTTGAGCGCGACAGCTGCAAAATTCTGGTGGATGTGACCAACGCGGTAATCAAACTGGTGCGCATCGCCGAGCTGCCCAAGAGCCTGTTTACCATCCTGCATCACCACTTCGGCATCAGCAGCTTGTGTCTGGCGGAGTACAACGCCACCTCCGACAGCTTCAAGAGCTATCTGGTCAATCAGCACCAGAGCGATCAGCCGGGCATCATCGATCACTCCTGTTTTGAAAAGAAGTGTCTGCAGGGGGCCCTTGGCCACAGCGAGCCGTTTTTTGTCTATCGCGAACACGGCCACGGCTGCAGCAATCGCTGCCGCTTTACCTCCCAGATCTTGCCCCCCGAGGCCGACAGCTCCTGTATTTTGCCGCTGCGCTATCGGGGCAACCTGCTGGGGGTGTTGATCCTCTCGCACCCCAACGCTGACTTCTTTGCCGATATCGATATCTCCTTGCTGGAGCAGGTGGCGGCGCGCACGGCCATTGCCATGAACAACGTGCAGGCGCAGCAGGAGATCTCCAACACCAACGGGGCCAAAGAGAAGACCATTCGCATCAACGAGCCGCAGATGCAGGGGGAGTTCCCCCACATCATCTACCAGAGCGCGGTGATGGAGAGCGTGCTGGAGAAGGTGCGGCTGGTGGCCGAGAGCGACAGTACCGTGCTGATCCTCGGCGAGACCGGCACCGGCAAGGAGCTGATCGCCCAGGCCATTCACGCCCTGAGTGCCCGCCACGATCACGAGATGGTGAAGGTGAACTGCGCCGCCATCCCGACCGGCCTTATCGAGAGCGATCTGTTTGGCCACGAGAAGGGGGCCTTTACCGGCGCCCTGACCCAGCGGATCGGCCGTTTCGAGCGGGCCCACAAGGGGACCCTGTTCCTAGACGAAGTGGGGGATATGCCGCTGGACTTGCAGCCCAAACTCTTGCGGGTATTGCAGGAGCACGAGCTGGAGCGTGTGGGCAACAGCAACCCCATCGTAGTGGATGTGCGGCTGGTGGCCGCCACCAACTGCGATTTGCTCTCCATGGTCAAGAACAAGCGTTTCAGAAGCGATCTCTACTACCGCCTCAATGTCTTTCCCATCGAGCTGCCGCCGCTGCGCGAGCGGCGCGAGGATATTCCGCTCTTGGTCAATTTCTTTATCAAGAAGATCGCCAAGCGGATGCGTCGCACCATCACCTCGATCCCCGCCGATGCCATGAAGATGCTGGTGTCGCTGCCCTGGTACGGCAATATCCGCGAGCTGGAGAACGTCATCGAGCGTGCCGTGGTGATGACCCGCGGTCATGTGCTCAACCTCTCGCCCGATGAGCTGATGCCCCTCAAGGGCTACCACAAGATTGAGACCCTGGTCTATGACGAGCCCGCCACGCCGCTCTTTGCCGAGGAGGGGCCGATTGATGAGCGTGAGGCGATCATCGCCGCCCTGCGTGACTGCAACGGCATCGTGGCTGGCGAGCGGGGGGCGGCCAACCGCCTCGGCATGAAGCGCACCACCTTGCTCTCCAAAATGAAGCGGCTCGGTATTTCGGCCAGAGATCCCGAGATCATTGACGGGGTCGCACCATGAGAGAGGCAATTGAGCTTGAAGCGCGTGATGAGCTTAGCGAGCTGAGAAAACAGAGAGAACAGAACGAGCTGGCCCGCTGCGCCATCCACCGCGAGGTGGTGCACTACCGCGCTGATACCTTGACCTGCGACAGCGAAATGGCGCTCCCCTCCGAGACGCCGGTGGCGCTGGTCTACAACGGCATCGCTCACAGCGTGATGATGTGCTCGGCCTCCGATCTGGAGGATTTCGCCATTGGTTTTTCGCTATCCGAGGGGATCATCGACAGCCTGCTCGATATCCACGATATCGAGCAGATCGACGGCTGTCAGGGGATTGAGCTGCATATCACCTTGGCCAATCGCTGCGTCCATCGCCTCAAAGAGAAGCGGCGCACCATGGCGGGGCGCACCGGTTGCGGCATCTGTGGCAGCGAGAGTCTGGAGCAGGTGATCCGCACCCAGCCAAGCTTGCCCGACAGTCAGCGTCTGGCGGTAGGGCATATCGACAAGGTATTGACCGCATTGCGCCCGCTTCAGTTGCTGGGCCAGCGCACCGGCGCCACCCATGCGGCGGTGCATCTGGATGGTGCGGGCAATATTCTCGCCATCCGCGAGGATGTGGGGCGCCATATTGCGCTGGACAAGCTGGTGGGCCATCTGTGCCGCACGGGGCGGCGCGATGGTGCCATTCTGGTGACCAGCCGCGCCAGCTTCGAGATGGTGCAAAAGTGCGCCAGCGCCGGGGTGGAGATCTTGCTCGCCATCTCGGCTGCCACCGAGCTTGCAGTCGAGCGGGCCGAGCAAACCGGGCTCACTTTGGTGGGCTTTTGCCGCCCCGGGCGGGCCGAGATCTACAGCGGCTGCCAGCGTATTCTGCTTTAAGTGACTGCAAGAGTGAGAGCCTGCTAAAGGGCTTATAAAAACTGGCAATAAAAAAGGGCGGGGAGTGTGACTCCCCGCCCTTGTTGTATCTGCTGCTGTGGCGGCTTAGCGCGCCAGCAGGATACGCAGCATGCGGCGCAGCGGCTCGGCGGCGCCCCACAGCAACTGGTCACCCACGGTAAAGGCGGCCAGATACTCAGGGCCCATATTGAGTTTGCGCAGACGGCCCACCGGAATGCTGAGGGTGCCGGTGACAGCCGCCGGAGTCAGCTCGCGGGCTGTGATGTCGCGATCGTTGGGGATCACTTTCACCCAGTCGTTGTGGGCAGCCAGCAGCGCTTCGATCTCCGCCAGCGGCACATCCTTTTTCAGCTTGATGGTGAACGCCTGGCTGTGGCAGCGCAGGGCGCCGATCCGCACGCACAGACCATCCACCGGAATGACGGCGTTCTCGATACCCAAAATCTTGTTGGTCTCGGACTGACCCTTCCACTCTTCACGGCTCTGGCCGTTGTCGAGCTTGGTGTCGATCCAGGGGATAAGGCCACCGGCCAGCGGCACGCCGAAGTTGTCCACCGGCAGGGTGCCGGAGCGGGTCTTCTCGGTGATCTTGCGCTCGATGTCGAGGATGGCGGAGGCGGGGTCGGCCAGCTCGACCGCCACTTCGTCACGCAGCATCCCCATCTGGGTAACCAGCTCGCGCATATGGCGGGCACCGCCACCGGAGGCAGCCTGATAGGTCGCCACGCTCACCCACTCCACCAGATCGGCCTTGAACAGGCCGCCGAGGGCCAGCAGCATCAGGCTAACGGTGCAGTTGCCGCCGACGAAGGTCTTGATGCCATCGTTCAGAGCCTGCTCGATGACGTCGCCATTGACCGGATCGAGAATGATGACGGCGTCTTTCTCCATCCGCAGGGAGGAGGCGGCGTCAATCCAGTAACCCTGCCAGCCAGCGGCTTTCAGGCGCGGATAGACATCCTTGGTGTAGTCGCCGCCTTGCGCGGTGATGATGATATCCTGCTTGGCCAGCGCCTCGATATCGAAGGCGTCCTGCAGAGTACCGGCATCGACGCCGAAGTTGGGAGCGGCCTCACCGGCCTGGGAGGTGGTGAAGAATGTGGGTTGAATATGGGCGAAATCCTGCTCTTCCTGCATCCGGCTCATCAGAACCGATCCCACCATGCCACGCCAACCGACCAAACCTACTTTTTTCATAATGTCCTACCCTGGATTGCTGCTAAAGAAACTCGCGATGACACCCGTAACCTCTTGTCTGGCGACGCCTGTTTACAAGCGGTTTACAGGCCATTTAAAAAATATGCGCTGCGAAAAATGCGTCTATCCACATTACGGATTGTGACGGCTTGCGCAAGTCGAATTGCGCAATATTCTGTGCCGTTTGCTGCATTAACCGGCAGCCAGAGCACCGCTCAGGTAGGCGGGGAGGGAGAAGGTCAACATCAGACGAAAAGGCCACCGTTTATGGCGGTGGCCTGTCAATAAAGTGGTTGGGAACGTCCTCTGCTGTTATCTGGGGGCGCAGTCGGCGAGTGAAACAGCCCGACAGCTTGGGCGCTTAGCCGTAACGGGCGAGGGTCAACCCCTCATCGCTGATGGCGGGCTCGCTGCCGCTGATGAGATCGCACAACAGCTGACCCGAACCGGCCGCCATGGTCCAGCCCAAGGTGCCGTGGCCGGTATTGAGCCAGAGACCGGGAATGGGGCTTGGCCCTACCAGCGGGGTGCCGTCCGGCGTCATGGGACGCAGACCGGTCCAGAACTCGGCCTTGCTGATATCGCCCCCTTCGGGGAAGAGATCCCCCACCACCATTGCTAGGGTGTCGTGGCGTCTGGGGTTGAGAGCGAGGTTGTAGCCCGACAGCTCCGCCATGCCGCCGACCCGGATCCGCTCGTCAAAGCGGGTGATGGCCACCTTGTAGGTCTCATCGAGCACGGTACTGCGCGGCGCGGCCTCGGCATTGATCATCGGCAGGGTGAGGGAGTAGCCCTTGACCGGATAGACCGGCAGCTCCAGTCCGAGCGGGCGCAGCAGCGGCCGCAAAAAACCGGTGGCATAACTGCCGAGCGCGCAGACGATGGCATCGGCGCGATAGCGCTGCTCGCCCGCCCGCACCGCCACGGCGCGGCCGCGCGCTTGCTCAATCTCGTCGATGTCGCAGTTGAAGACGAACTTGACCCCGAGCTTCTCGGCTTCAAGGGCAAGGGCTTTGGTGAAGCGGAAGCAGTCGCCGGTCTCGTCGCCGGGCAGACGCAAGCCGCCGACGATTTTGCCCCGCACCCGCGCCAGCGCAGGCTCTGCCGCTTCGCAGCCGCTGGCATCCAGCGACTGGTAGGGGACGCCGTATTCCTCCAGCACCTCGATATCGCGCTGACTGGCATCGAGCTGGGACTGGCTTCTAAACAGTTGCAGGGTGCCGAGTTGGCGCCCTTCGTAATCAATGTTCAGCTCGTCGCGCAGCAGCTTCATGCAGTCGCGGCTGTATTCGGCCAGACGCACCATGCGCCCCTTGTTGGTGGCATAGGCGGTCGGGGTGCAGTTGGCGAGCATCTTCAGCATCCAGCGCAGCTGGAAGGGATCTGCAGTGGGGCGCACGGTGAAGGGGGCATGCTTTTGCAGCATCCATTTGGCCGCCTTGAGCGGGATGCCGGGAGCTGCCCAGGGGGCTGCATAGCCCGGGGATATCTGCCCGGCGTTGGCATGGCTGGTTTCAAGGGCGACGCCCCCTTGTCGCTCCAGCAGGGTTACTTTGTGACCCGCTTTGGCCAGATACCAGGCGCTGGTTACCCCAATTACGCCGCCACCGAGAACCACTATCTCCATATCGTCTTTCCTTAGACTCGTTTTTCTGATGCTTGGTTGATGGAAACCTTGATGTGGCCACCACCATAATCAGCCGCCACAGGATATTCAACCGCTCTGCGCAGGATTGGGATCTCCGTCTGCCTGCCAGTCACGGAGCGGTTTTTGGTGCGATGACGCGCCTGATTGCCAGCGTAAATCGCTGCGCTGTTGTCAGGGGGCATGTGTCAGGAGGCATGGTCCGCTTACAGCTGCTCAAGATGGATCAGATAGTGCTCCGCCGTCGCCAGAATGGCCTGCTGCTGTTCGGCGGCTTGGCTATCCCAGTTGGCATAGGGGAGGGCGAGGCGGGGATTGCCGCCCAGTTTGTCCCGATTGCGCCAAAGAAAGTGCCAGTAGAGGCTGTTGAAGGGGCAGCTCCCGTCGCCGTGGCGGGCTTTGACCTGATAGTGGCACCCCTTGCAGTAGTGGCCCATCCGCTCGAGATAGGCGCCGCTGCTGGCGTAGGGCTTGCTGCCCATCAGGCCGCCATCGGCAAACTGGCTCATACCGCGGGTGTTGGGCAGCTCCACCCACTCGATGGCATCCACATAGATACCGAGATACCACTGATCCACCTCATCGGGGTCAATCCCCGCCAGCAGGGCAAAGTTGCCGGTCACCATCAGCCGCTGGATATGGTGGGCGTAACCGTGCTCAAGGGATTGGTTGATGGAGTGGCGCACGCAGGCCATCCTGGTTTCTCCATTCCAGAAGAAACCGGGCAGCGGCCGGTTGGCCACGAGAAAATTGGTGCGCTGATAGTCGGGCATCTTCTCCCAGTAGAGGGCACGGACAAACTCGCGCCAGCCGAGGATCTGGCGGATAAACCCCTCCACCTGCGCCAACGTGATGGTGGCCTGATTGGCCTGCCAGTGGGCTTCGGCTGCGCGGATCACCTCAAGCGGATGAAGCATCTTGCTGTTGAGTGAAAATGACAAACGGCTGTGAAACAGGCTCCAGCCCCGCTCGCTCAGGGCATCCTGATAGCGGCCAAAGTGAGGCAGGCAGTGGGTGAGAAAATGGGCCAGCAGCTCGCGGCTCTGGTGCCTTGTGATAGGCCACGGCAGCTTGCTGGCATCCGCCTCGCCGATGGTGCTGACCCCGTGGCGGGTCAGCATGGCGTCAATCTCGCTCACCTCGTTGGCAAAGGTGAGGGGGGCAGGGATCGGCTGGCTCGCCGGCAGTTTGGCGCGGTTCTCGTCATCAAAATTCCAGCGCCCGCCAAGGGGTTGGCCGCGCTCATCGAGCAGCACCCGGTATTGCTTTCGCAGGGCGCGGTAGAAGAACTCCATCCGGCTATGGGGATAGCGCTGCCAGCCATCGCGGGGAGTGAGAAAATGCTCGCTCTCCACCTCGGAGGCAGGGATGGCAAGGCCAGCCGCCCAGCTTTTCAACTGGTTGGCGAGGCGCCACTCGTCCGGGCTCTGCCAGGCAAAGCTGTCGGCCTGATGCGCCGCGATTTGGGCTGCCAGCAGGCTGGGCAAGTCGGGCCAGCGGGCGCTCTCATCAAGGGTCAGGTAACAGACGCGGTGGCCCGCTTGGGTGAGTGCCGCTGCAAAGGCGCGCATGGCGGCAAAGAAGGACAGCACCTTCTGGCGATGGTGGCGGCAGTAGTCGGTCTCCTGGCGGAGCTCTGCCATCAGATAGCAGATTGCCGGATCCGGGGTGCGAAACCAGCTGTGAGCGGCGTTCAGCTGATCGCCAAGAACAAGACGCAGCTCCATCAGACTCGCTCCTCAGGTTGCTGCCTGCTGTGACGAGCGTGGCGACAGCGCTCGCTGCAGTAGCGAACCACCTCCCAACTGCGCGCCCATTTGCGCCGCCAGCTGAAGGGGCGCTGGCAGACGTGGCAGATCTTCTCGGGCAGATGGGGTTTGCGATGCATGATGGCTTCCGGCCTTGGCTGATGGGGGATGTGGCGTGTGGCTAGAGAGAATAACGAACCGGGGACGTGGACGGATCAACCTCACTGCCAGTTTGCCGCGCAGATGTGCACTTTGTGAGCGGGCGCACAGCCCGTCGGTGCACCCCTTGTTTGCAAATTAACCAGCCGTTAACGTGGCGAGGCTGCCCGTTGGCAGCATCCATCAACGGATCTTATTGGCCATCGACTGTCTACAACCGATATGGAGGGGAGTGATGCCAATCATGACAGCTACGCCCCGGGCAGCTTGCCTGCTCGCCCACTGGTATACCCGGGATCCCATTCTCACCTTCGACTTTCCTCATCGCTGATTGGCGGCACCCGCCGTTTGAATTTGTCAGCCGGACGACCCTGATCGCCCCGGCCTCTTTGCCAATCCCGATTTCAAACACACTGGCCTTGCGCCGGTGAGGAGTCTTTTATGCGTCGTATACCCGAGCCGTTTCGTATCAAGATGGTCGAGCCCATCAAACAGACCACTGGCGCCGAGCGCCGTGCCGCCCTCGAGGCCGCTGGCTGGAACCCCTTCCTGCTGCTGGCCGAAGATGTTTATATCGATCTGCTGACCGACAGTGGCACCGGTGCCATGTCCGACCGCCAGTGGGCCGGCATCATGATGGGGGATGAGGCCTATGCGGGCAGCCGCAACTTCGTCGAGCTGGAGCGCACGGTGCGCGAGATTTTTGGCTACCAGCATGTGATGCCCACCCACCAGGGGCGCGGGGCGGAGCAGATCCTCTTCCCCGAGCTGGTCAAGCGCTGCCAGGGCAAGGCGCCGGTCTTTATCTCCAACTACCACTTCGACACCACCAAGGCCCACGTGGAGTTGGCCGGCGCGCGGGCCATCAATCTGCTCACCCCGAAAGCCCTCGACACCACGGCCCCCTACGCTTGGAAGGGGGATTTTGATCTCCCTCGCCTGACCGACACCATCGAGACCCTGGGGGCCGACAACGTGGCCGGCATCATCATCACGGTCACCTGCAACAGTGCCGGTGGCCAGCCGGTCTCCATGGCCAATATGGAGGCGGTCGCCGAACTGGCCCGTCGCCACCATATTCCGGTGGTGATCGACGCCGCCCGCTTTGCCGAGAACGCCTGGTTTATCAAGGAGCGGGATCCGGCCTATGCCAAGCACAGCATCAAGGAGATAGTGCGCCAGATGTTCGCACTGGGGGACATCTTCACCATGTCGGCAAAGAAGGACGGGTTGGTCAATATCGGCGGGCTCTGCTGCTTTAAAGAGGATCTCGACCTGTTCCGCGCGGTGCAGGTGCGCTGCGTGGCGATGGAGGGGTTTGTCACCTACGGGGGCCTTGCCGGGCGGGACATGGCGGCGCTTGCCATCGGCCTGCGGGAGGGGATGGATGAGGAGTATCTCACCTACCGCATCAGTCAGGTGGCCTATCTCGGCGAGCGGCTGACCGAGGCGGGCATCCCGATCCAGACCCCCACTGGCGGCCATGCGGTGTTTGTGGATGCCAAGAAGCTGCTGCCCCATATTCCGGCCGAGCAGTTCCCGGCCCATGCACTCGCCTGCGAGCTCTATCTGGAAGGGGGCGTGCGCGGGGTGGAGATTGGCTCCCTGCTGCTGGGGCGCGATCCCGCCACCGGCAAGCAGGAGGCGGCGGACTTTGAGTTGCTGCGTCTCACCATCCCACGTCGGGTCTACACCCGGGATCACATGGACTATGTGGCCGACTGCCTGATCGCGGTGAAAGCGCGGGCCAGCGACATTCGCGGGCTCACCTTTGATTACGAGCCGCCGCTGCTGCGCCACTTCACTGCGCGGCTGAAACCTGTCTGATCAGCAACCGGTCAGACTGGGTGATCAACCGCGCCAAACTGTGCAGATCACCGGTCGCTCCCGGTTAAACGGCCCAGTAAAAAAGCCCCCGCACCAAGGTGCGGGGGCTTTCGTTTATCGACGCAAACCGGGTCAGACCGCCTGATACTCCAGCTCGACCGAGCCCAGCGCCTTGAGAGTGGACTGGGCGGAGTCACGCTGGCTGATCTGGCCGTTTTTGTTCTCCAGCAGCACGGCGCGGCGGATGGTGGCGAGATCTTCACCGTTAAGCACCGCATGGGCGCAGGCCATCTGCATCGGCGGCAGGCTGGGGTTGAAGGCGGCGTTCTCGGCGTAGCGGCCAGAGAAGATGCGGCCATCGGCAAACTGCAGCGCCACCGCGGCATAGCCCTGACTGTAGGGGGCGTAGCTTTGACGGGCGGCGGCCAGCGCGGCCTGCCACAGCGGGTCTTCGCTTTGAAGCTCAAGCTCTGCGTGATCCTGCGGGCTCATCAGCGCATCAGTGATGTCGAGATCCGCCGGACCAAACGAGTGGGGCAGGAAGGATTGCAGGGCGCTCAGGTCATCGGGCAGAGAGACTTTCAGGATCTTGGCGGTGCTCAGCTCGTTCATAAACTGACGGCAGTGGCCGCAAGGTGTGTAGTTGACGGTGATTTCAGATATCCCGGTCTCGCCACCCAGCCAGGCGTTGGAGATGGCGGACTGCTCGGCGTGGACCGAGTGGAACAGACCTTGTCCCGCAAACTCCATGTTGGCACCGAAGTACCAGGTGCCGCTCAGGCCGCAGGCGATGGCACCGACATAAAACTTGGAGATGGGCGCCACCGAGCAGGCGGCGGCCAGCGGCAACAGGGCGAGGCGCAGGGCGCGATCATCGAGACCTGTGGCGGCTTTCAGGGTGGCGACTTGCTCCGGCGTGAAGCGGGCGTTGAAGTCGGCACTATCCAGCATGGGCTGCACGGCTGCTTTGAGCGGGGCAGAGAGGGTATCGAATGGCTTGGCAAAACGGGGATGCATAGTGTGTCCTCAAAGGCCAATTGGGCGGCCATTGTAGGGAGCAAGCTCGGGTAAATGTGTGAGCAGGCTCACGCCCTGACGGGCAAACGGAGGGGGATGGTAATGGAAACGTTTGTCTTGTGCAAATTGTGCGGCAGGTCGCACCCCGAGAGGCCAGCAGGCCCCCCGGAATGGTCAACAGGTGGTCAATGGGGTGATCAGGTCAGCCAGTGATAGATGGCAAACAGCAGCGGGGCGACGGCAGCGGTGAGGATCCCGCACACTACCATGGCGAGCGATGCAAAGGCCCCCTGGGTTATCCCCTTCTCGGCGGAGGTGGCGGTGCCGATGGCGTGGGCACAGGCCCCCATGGCGAGCCCTTGCGCTTCCGGATCGGTCACTTTGAGCAGTTTGAGCAGCGGGTAGCCGATCAGGGCACCGACAATCCCCACCACCACCACCACGGCGGCCGCGATGGCGGGAATGCCGCCGATGGACTGGCTGACGCTCATGGCGAGCGGGGTGGTGATGGATTTGGTGGCAAGGGAGGCGAGCAGCGCCGGATCTGTGCCCATAAAATGACCGATCAGCAGGGTTGTGCACACCGAGATCAAGACGGAGGCGAGGGTACAGATTAGGATGGGCTTGAGTTTGGCTTGGATCTGGCGCGCCTGCTGATAGAGCGGAAGCGCCAGCGCCACTACGGCGGGTTCCAGCAGCATGGTAATGGGGCTGCTGCCGCGCTCGTACTGCTCAAGGGGCAGATCAAACCAGAGCAGCAGGCCGATGATCACCGCGGTCGGCACCAGCACAGGGTTGATGATGGGCCAGGGCAGGCGGCGATAGAGGGCGCGGGTGGCGAAATAGAGCGCCAGGGTCAGAGGGATCGCTAGCCAGAAGATCATTTGTTCATCCTCTGGTAGAGCCGACCGACGGTGGCGAGGATCAGCACGATCCCGAGCACGATGCAGAGCATGATGACGCCGAAGGATTGGCGCAGGGGCTCAAGCCAGGCCACCAGCCCGACCGCAACCGGCACGAACAAAACGCCCATGTGGCGCAGCAGCAAGCCTGCGCCCAGCTCGACCCAGTGCAGCTTGATCAGTTGCAGAGAGAGCAGCACAAACAGCAGCAGCATACCGATGATGCTGCCGGGAAAGGCAAATGGCAGGATGGCTGCCACGGATTTGCCTGCCAGCAGGCAGGCGACGATGACCATAAAGTCACGAAAGTACAGCAAGGCGCGTTGCGCGATCACGTGAACCTCATCGACTGGGAAGAAAAATCGCAGTTTACCAGAGAGGCCGGGTCGCGGCATTAAAACAATAACAACTGAAATCAGTTCGTTTGAAGCTGATTTGTATGCAGATTATCTGTTGAACATCGTCTGATAGAACCCTTTTCGAACTACAAGGAGTAGTGATGACATCCCTCTTGTCCCGAGTTCGCCAGCTGGCGAACGATAATGCGTTGCCACCCCATCTGCTGCAAACCCGTGAGTGGGAAGGGCCCCTGTGTCGGGTGCGACTCGACAACACTGGCCCTGATGCCACCCCGGTTGAGCGCTGGGTGCTGTTTGACGGCAAGCTTGGCCTGCCGGTGGAGAGTGCCATCTATGGCGAAGGATTCCAGATGCTGGCCCAGACCATGGGCAGCTGGCAATCCCCGCAGCCGGTGGGGCGCTGCCCCGACGCCAGCGTCTATCGCATCACCGATGACAACGGCTATCACACCGTTCACAACCTGCTGCTGGTGGAGCATGGCAAGGGCTGGCTGCTGCTCGCTTTTGCCAGTTGCCACCGTTTTGGCGGGGAGTTTCGCCTCTACCCGGATGGGCGGCTGCAGATCCTGCTGAACTGCGAAGGGCGCGAGCTTGCGGCCGGCGAGCACTGGCAGAGCGAGGCGCTGATCTGCCTTGAAGGGGCGGAGCGCGAGGATCTGCTGGCCGAACTGGCACGGCTGATCGAGGTCGAGCACGGCTCGCTGATCGGCCAGGTGAGTGAGCGCCCGAGCGGCTGGTGCTCCTGGTATCACTACTACGCCGAGGTAAGTGCCGCCGACATTCGCGAGAATCTGCAGGTGCGCGCCGAGCGCTTCCCTGCGCTGCGCTATGTGCAGATCGACGACGGCTATCAAGCCAAAATGGGCGACTGGCTCACTCCGTCCGCCAAGTTCGAGCAGGGCGTGGCGTCATTGGCTGCAGAGATCAAAGGTGCTGGCTGTGAGCCCGCTCTCTGGGTCGCCCCCTTTATCGCCGAACCCGGTTCACAGGTGTTTCAGGATCACCCCGACTGGTTTGTGAAGGGGGATGACGGCCTGCCGCTCCCCTCCGAGCGGGTCACCTATGGCGGTTGGCGTTGTACTCCCTGGTATGTGCTGGATGGTACCCACCCTGAGGTGCAGGCGCACCTTGAGCAGGTGTTCCGTACTTTGCGTGAGCAGTGGGGCATCCACTACTTCAAGCTCGATGCCAACTTCTGGGGCGCTATCCACGGTGGTCGTTTCCACGATCCGGCCGCCACCCGGGTTGAAGCTTATCGGCGTGGCATGGCGGCCATCCTGCGTGGTGCAGGTGAAGGTGCTTTCCTGCTCGGTTGCAATGCCCCCATCTGGCCAAGCCTTGGGCTGGTGCACGGCATGCGGGTGAGTGATGATGTGGAGCGCAATGGCCACCGCTATCGCCAAATCGCCCGCGAGGCCTTCTGCCGCGCCTGGCAAAATGACAAGCTCTGGGCCCTCGATCCCGACTGCATCTGTCTGCGGGATCTGCCGACCCAGCAGGCCAGCCAGGCGGAATACAGTTTCCATCTGGCAGCGCTGGTGGCAAGTGGCGGCATGATGCTGGCCGGTGATCGGCTGCAAGATTTCGATGAGGAGCAGGCGGCGCACCTGCGCAAGCTGTTGGCGCTCTGCGCCGCCCGGGCACCCTCTGCCCGCTTCGAGTCGATGGATTTTGCCTGCGGCGAAGTGAGCCTGCCTGAGGGGGGCACTCTGCTCTGCTTGTTCAACTGGGAGGGGCAACCACAGGAGTTTCTGCTGCCGGAAGGGGGAACCGATTTTTGGCAGGGGCAGGCAGTCGGCACAACCGTGACCCTGCAAGGGGGCGAGGGGCGGGTGATCCACTACACCTGATCACAGCCTCACCATAAACAATTCAGGCTCCATCATGGAGCCTGAATTGTTTCAATTAGCGGTTATCAGTCACGTTTTTCAGTAACGCCACTCAAAACCAACGGCATATTTGGCAGAGCCATAGCCCGGGATATCACTGCCGGAGGCGATCGCCTTGAGGGTTAGCAACGGGGTGATGGGCACCCCCAGACCAAAACCGATGGCCAGTTGATCATTGGGGTTCCCCATCAGATCGACCCTCATCACCCGATAAAGGGACATATCCTCGCTCAGGTGCATATAGGCTTGCGAAGCGCGGTTATAGACCTGACCAAACACCTCCAGCTGGAAACCTGACTGGGCGCTGATGGCCAGCGGTACCCCGACAAACTTGTAGAGATGGGAGCCGTTGAAGTAGCTGTTGGTGATCAGGGGAGTGAAATCAGTCTGCTGATAAAGGGTATTGAAGTTCTGTTCTACGATGCGATAGGTCTGCTCGGGCAGGCGAGCAAGATAATCCGGCACATCGAACCGGTATGCGGCGTTGGCTGCCAGCGGCAGCAGGGCCAGTAATCCGAGCAGTGCGTGGTGACGAGGCATCAGCAAATGGCTTCCGTTCGGCCAAAAAGATCTCTTGCTTGGGAGACATCCACTCAGGATGTTGCAAGATATTGGTTTTTTGGGGAAATCCCCTTCGTCATTATGACCTGAAGAAGGGGATGAGAGGGAAGGATTTATTGTGAAACTACTCACAACTCATAAATCTTCCAGATAGTGGTAGAGACTCTTAAGAATCGCAAAGTTCCGTTCGTTACTCTGGTTCTGCTCGGCCAGTGCTTCGAGACGGGGCACATAGTCCGGCAGACGGCGGCTGAAGTAGTCGCTGCAGTGCAGGCGCCAGCGTTTCTGCTCTGTTTCGCTCAAGGTGTGCGGCCAGTTGCGGGCGCGGTAGCGGAACAGCATCTCCGGCAGCCGGGCATCGGTAAAGGCGAACTCCCGCTCACCTAGCAGATCCGCGGGGGTGGCACGCACCAGATCCATGGTGGACTTGTCGCCATGGCCAAAGAATCCGGCGTAGAGCTGGGTATCGGGGTCGCTGTCATTACTGCCGGCGAACTCCTGATTGAACACTTCCACCAGTTTTTCCCGCACCTCGGGGTGGGCGCGCAGCAGATCCAGGCTCTTGCGGCACTGCTCACGATTGATGCCGAGCTCGTCGGCGCGTTCCGCCGTCAGGGTGGCGGCCGGCGCCAGCACCGGGCACTTGTTGATGTGCACCAGTTTCACCGGAATGCCAGCCAGATCCCCCAGCTCCTCTTTTTTGGTATAGAGGCGCTCGCGGATCTCCTCGCTGGAGAGTTCAATGAGCGGGGTGGGGTCACGGGTCAGATCCACCATGATCACCGCGTTCTGGTTGGTGGGGTGCCAGGCGAGCGGCGAGACCCAGCTTGCACAACCCTGCCAGGGGGAGAACATGCCGGAGACGTGCACCAGCGGCTTCATGGTCACCACGTCAATCAGCGCCTTCACCTTGTTTTTGTTCCGCAGATCAAAGAGATAACCAAACAGCTTGGGTTGGGCTTTTTTCACCAGCTTGGCCATCTCGATGGTGGCCAGCACGTCCGAGAGTGCATCGTGAGCATTGGCGTGAGTCACGCCGTTAGCGACCGTCAGCTTTTCAAGTCTGAAACTCGGCTTGCCCTCATCGTCAAACGCCCACTCGATCCCCTCCGGGCGCAGGGCATAGCAGGCCCGCAGCATGTCGAGAATATCCCAGCGGGAGTTGCCGTTCTGCCAGCTGTAGGCATAGGGGTCATAGAAGTTGCGATAGAGGGTATAACGGGTCACTTCATCATCGAAGCGGATGCTGTTGTAGCCAAGCACACAGGTATTCGGCGTGGCGAACTGCTCGTGGATCTGGCGAATGAAATCCGCCTCGCACAGCCCATCCTTCATCGCCTTTTGCGGCGTGATACCGGTAATCAGGCACGCCTCCGGATCCGGCAGGTAGTCTGCCGGAGGCTTGCAATAGATGACCAGCGGCTCGCCAATGAGGTTGAAATCCGCATCGGTACGAATACCGGCAAACTGCGACGGCCTGTCCTTGGCGGGGCTGATGCCGAAGGTCTCGTAGTCGTGGAAGTAGTAAGTGGGCTGGGTGGTCTGCTTCGCTGATGTGCTCATGTGTTCTTGTGTGTTCGCGCTTCTGATTGATTTTTCAGGGTTTAGTGCCGTTCTGGTGAGGTGAAAATTCCGAAGACACTTTCATCGTTCACCCAAACCTGACGTTGTTCAATGGCCTGCTGGTACATTATCTGGTACAAAATACCCCCATGAGAGTGGTACAAAATTTTAATGGGGTAGCAATGGCGTTATCAGATAGCTGGCTTCGAGGGGTGAATGGTAAACCATATGCTGGCCCGAGCGAAGTGAGCGACGGTGATGGGTTGAGTGTCCAGGTCTCACCGAAGGGGTAGTTGCGTTCCAAGTTCGGCATGTGGTCGACGGGAAGCGGGTTCGGACCTCTCTTGGTCGGTACCCGGTTCTGACCTTGCGAGAGGCCCGGATAAAGGCCGATAAGCTCAAAAGCGGTGTTGCGCGGATCAGTGCCTCGGGCGACGAGCCTACGCCTGCAGCCTTGTTTGATGAGTGGTTCGAGAAGTACGTGATGCGGGAGTGCCGAGAAGGCACCCAGAAATACTATCGCTATACCTTCTCGTCAGTGAAGAACCGCTTGCCTGACCGGCCAATCAACCAGATCACCATGGACATGTGGTTGAGCTATTTCGATACCATCAGTGAGCGGGCACCAGGGGTAACCCGGGCTGTGATCACGGCATTGAAGGCGTGCTTCAACTGGCAGGCTCGCCGCGGCACGATCTACATGCCCAACAGATGAGTCTGCGGGCCAGGGATGTTGGCGCTCCCGCTAAGACCGGTCACCGGGTGTTGACGGTACCAGAGGTTGCGAAGATCTGGCGGGCCATTGAGGCCAGTCGGACTGGCACCGGCAACAAGGTGATGCATCTGCTCTGCCTGGTCTATGGGGGCAGGCTTTCCGAGGCCAGAACGCTCAGGCGTCAGGACCTGGATTACGAGTCTATGGTCTGGACCGTGCCGGCGGAGATCAGCAAGACCGGCAGGCCTATCCGCCGCCCCATCACATCGGGTGGGCAAGCAATTGTTCGAACGAGCCGCCATGGCGTCGGTGGACCCGGTCTATCTGTTCCCAGGTCAGGGGGAGGGGAATGGTCCGCTAGAGATCCACTCATGTAATCGGTTGGTGAGCCGCTTGCGCAGCAGCCTAGGGATCCCCCATTGGCGGATTCATGATGCTCGTCGAACGCTGTCGACCAGGCTATCGGAATTGGGGGTGTCGCCCCATATCACCGAAGTGATGCTGGGGCACACCCTGACTGGCGTGATGGCTGTTTACAACAAACATGACTGGCTTGAGGATCAAGCGGCTGCCTATGAGCGCTGGTGGACAGTGATCCAGCGGGAGCTAGGCGTTGCCACTGATCCGGTTGTGGCTGTCAATCCAGGCCATGATGTGTGACTTTATCCAGCGCAGTGGCTGGTGGTCGATGGGTTTGGGAAAGGTGGTATCCCTCATGCGCAAGTGTGTACAGATCTAGTTATCACCTGACACCGGCCTCAAGCCGGTGTCTTGTTTACGCTACTTTAGAGCGCACTTCCTTCGGTATCAATTTCAGACCCTTCTTGAACATGCTGTAGGGCGTCAGTCCCTCCATCATCCTGCCCTGATGCGGCCGCTGGGTGTTGTAGTGCGCCAGGTAGCTACCCAGGTCTGTCTGCATCTGCTCTACCGACTCATACCAGGTCGTCCTCCCCTTGATACGGAAGTGTTCATCCAGCAGTGTGCGATGCAGCCGTTCGATAAAGCCGTTGCTCTGCGGCCTGCGTACCTTGGTTGTCCGGTGCTCAATCCCCTCCAGTTGCAGGAACAGCTCGTAGGGATGATGGTCTGGGCGCCCACAGAACTCGCGCCCGTTATCCGACAGAATGGTATAGACCCGTGCCTCGTGGGCCTCGGAAAACGGCAGTACCGTTTCATTGAGCACATAGACCGAGGTCACCGGCAGCTTGCTGATGTAGAGCCGTCCCCAGGCGTGGCGGCTGTAGCAGTCCAGCACGGTTTGCAGATACACCTGCCAACCCCTTGGATCGCGCCGACGAAGAAGGTGTCGACAGCCACCAGTTCTCCGGTGTAGTGGACCTCAATCTGATGTTCTCGAAACTCTGGGCTGAGACGCTCGAACAGGCGAATTTACTCGTCATTGAGCTCAATGGTCAGCTCCCGGTGCGTTTTCTCAAGGCGCAGCAAGCGGTCGTGTTTGGAGAGCAAGTCGTGCCGTTGCCACACGCCACGCATACCGCCCGCACTGACGTTGATGCCTTGCAGAGCCAGTTCTTGTGCGACCCGCTGCGGGCCATGAGTTAGTCTGGTGAGGGAGTAATCGAGGATGGCCTGTTCAATCTCGGGCGCAACCCGGTTGGGATGAGCCCCTTTACAGCCGGGCAATTTGTCGAGCAATCCCTCGGCGCCATAGGTCTGGTAATTACGGCGAATTTCGTAGAACTGCTGACGGCTGTAGCCGATGAGCTTGCAGGCTTTGCTGACATTATTGAGCTCTTTGGCAAGCTCTAGCAGGCTGAGTTTACGACGTGCTACTTTCTCGTTGGTGGTCATATGGTGACTCAAGATAACACGGTAGGGGTACCGTTTTGTTATCCGGTTTGAAGCCGTATGACCACTCCCTTTTGTGGGCAACTGTCAGGTGAATACCATTTCCATACAGCATAACCTCTCGCCTGTTTTTCATATCTGAAACCTCTTCAGCCATCCGAAGCACCGCGCGACTGCATTTAGCTGCAATAACGAGCTTTGTTTAACACCAGTGTGCGGAACCTTATGGTGTCGCGACTGCTCGCACATGCTGTGCGATGATCGCTTTTATCCTTCTACGCCGGTTGGGTGTATCCCGGCAATGCCATCGAGCAGCAGGTCTTGTTCGCGTGAAAGAGGCCCGGTTGAGCGGTAGTAGGGATACAAGGGCTCTATAAGCCTCTTTGCACTGCTTTTTGCAAAACCGTGATGAGGTAAACCATGGGATTAATGACTAGATTTATCAGTAGCAAGGAGTAAAACGACACCCTTGCATCATCACAAAACAGCATGGGACAGGGATCATGAACAGAGCGCAGGAAGCCGGTTCGTGCTCGCTTCAGGTGGATCTCAGACAGGTCGTTTATGCCTTGTCTGCGTCACTGGATCTGGTAGGAATTGGCGATGTGGCCCATGGTAAACGGGTCGGGATCATGGCGGCCGAGTGTGGTCGGGTATTGGGGCTGGATACAGCTGAATGTTGTTTGTTGTTTGAGCTCGGCGTGCTGCACGATATTGGTGTCTCCTCGACCATCACCCATCACCATCTGGTTAGTGAGTTCGATTGGGAGTCCTCCCAGCGTCACTGCGAGGTAGGATATCAGCTGCTCAAGGATTTCCGCTTGCTGGCCCCGTTGGCACTGCCTATCCGTTATCATCATACCCACTGGCATCTCTTGCGCGAGATGGCCGATGTGGACCCCCAGGTTGCTCGTCAGGCCAACCTTATCTTTCTGGTGGATCGTTGCGATGCGCTGACTGCCCCATTCTATGGCGATGGCTCATTGTTAATGCATACACACGAGATCCGTGCTCGCCTGCAGGATTGCCGTGACGAATTCTTTGCCACCGATCTGTTGGATGGTTTTCTCCAAGCCTCTCGCTCGGAGGCGTTCTGGTTGCAACTGGAGGCGCGAGCCATCAATGATTACATGCACGAGATGCTGAGGCAGCGGGAGTCCTGCATCACCGATAATGGTGAGCTAAAAGCGTTGGCCAGGATCTTCTCGGGTATCGTTGATGCCAAAAGTCCATTCACTATGACGCACTCCCTCGGAGTGAGCCGTCTTTCGCGTGCCCTGGCCGAGCGGCTGGGGGTTAGTAGTGTCCATTGTGACATGCTCGAAATTGCAGGGCTGTTGCATGATCTCGGCAAGTTGAGGGTTCCTGATGAAATATTGGACAAACCTGCCGGCTTGACGCCGGAGGAGCGGGCAATCATCAATACTCACAGTTTCGAAACCTACCAGATCCTGCGTCATATCGAAGGGTTTGAGGAGATAGCCTGCTGGGCGGCCTATCACCATGAGGAGCCTGACGGGGAGGGCTATCCGTTCCATCTGCCGGTATCCGCCATGGCGCTCGAAGCGCGCATCCTGCGGGTGGCCGATATTTTCCAGGCCATGGTGCAGGACAGACCTTATCGACGTGGGCTGCCTGCTCGTGATGCTCTGGCTTTTATGCATCAACTGGCGGCTCAGGGTCGGGTAGATCCTGTCGTGGTGGCGACGTTGGCGGATTATCTGCCACAGATGATGGCTGCGGCCATGCCGACCAATGAAAACAGATATGCAATCGGTTGATGGGGGAGGAGAGGCTGACCCATCCGGCAGTGAGCCAGCTATGCTTGGAGCAAGCCGTGCGTGGTGCCGGTACTGACGCGCAAGACGCCAGCCTGATTGGACTATGGATAGGGGAATTGATATGGAATCGCTAAAAGCCAGGGATTATATGCAGAGCAGACCTATAACCTTCACTGCAGACATGATGGTGCAGGCTGCGGTCGAGAAATTTTTGAACAGTCACCAGTTGGGAGGGCCAGTGGTGGATGGGCAGGGACACTTGATCGGCTGGATCTCCGAGCAGGATTGCATTGCAGTGATGCTCAAGGAAGCTTATCACTGTGAGCAGGTCGCTCAGGTCAAGGATGTGATGCGCAAGGAGGTACTGACTGTTGAGCCAGATACCAGCATCCTCACCCTGGCGGAGATGATGATGGGACAGAAACCCAAGATCTATCCGGTGGTGGAGGAGGGCAGGCTGCTCGGGGTAATCAATCGCCATAATGTGATGCAGGCTATCCATGCCCAGTTGACCACCTGTTTTGTACACAATCACGGCTAAGGGCTGACCGGATGCAACATGCAACAGAAGCAGGCCAATGGCCTGCTTCATTGTTTTGGGAGATGGTGCGTTCACCCATCCGTAGCCTGGTATGGAGGCTAATTTGCCTCTCCAGTGTCTCATGTTAAGGCTTGCACCTGCTGTCTGTGCTCTTTAGGATCTCCCCCAGCTATCGATATGGCCCCCTTGTCGGGCACTCTTTTAAGGAATTCGTACCTTGTCTCTCTCTATCGAGGCGCTGCGCCGCCGTCTCTCTGCCTGCATGAACCTCGACGCCCGCCGTCTCTCCAGCCGTCTGCACGGTGCCAAGAAGTTGCCCGAGGGCAAACAGGCTGCGGTACTCGAGACCATTGCCGCCGATCTGGATGCGGCGCAGGCGCGTTACCAGTCCCGTTTGGCGGGCGTACCCAAGGTCACCTATCCGGACAACTTGCCGGTCAGTCAGAAGCAGGCGGAGATCGCCAAAGCCATTGAAGAGCATCAAGTGGTGATCATCGCCGGGGAAACCGGCTCGGGTAAAACCACCCAGATCCCCAAGATCTGTCTGGCGCTCGGGCGTGGGGTCAAGGGCTTCATCGGCCACACCCAGCCGCGCCGTCTGGCGGCCCGCACTGTGGCGGCCCGTATTGCCGAGGAGATGGAGTCCGAACTCGGTCACTACGTGGGTTACAAGGTGCGCTTTACCGATCAGGTGAGCGAGCAGACCCACATTAAGCTGATGACTGACGGTATTTTGCTGGCGGAGATCCAGAACGACCGGATGCTCACCCAGTACGACACCATCATCATCGATGAGGCCCACGAGCGCAGCCTCAATATCGACTTCATTCTGGGCTATCTCAAGCAACTGCTGCCCAAGCGCCCGGATCTCAAGGTGATCATCACCTCGGCCACCATCGACCCGCAACGTTTCTCCCGCCATTTCAACAAGGCGCCGGTGATCGAGGTCTCCGGCCGCACCTACCCGGTTGAGGTACGCTACCGTCCACTTACCAGTGACAAGAGCGAAGGGCTGGAAGAGCGAGACGAACTGCAGGGGATCTTCGATGCGGTGGAAGAGCTGGCCCGCGAGGGGCTCGGGGACATCCTCATCTTCATGAACGGCGAGCGGGAGATCCGCGATACTGCCGATGCCCTGCGCAAGCTCAATCTGCGCGATACAGAGGTGTTGCCGCTCTACGCCCGTCTCTCCAACGCCGAGCAGAACAAGGTGTTCCAGCAACATGCCGGACGGCGTATCGTGCTCGCCACCAACGTGGCGGAGACCTCGCTGACGGTGCCGGGCATTCGCTACGTCATTGACCCGGGCACCGCCCGCATCAGCCGCTACTCCTGGCGCACCAAGGTGCAGCGCCTGCCCATCGAACCGGTCTCCCAGGCCAGTGCCAACCAGCGTAAAGGGCGCTGCGGTCGGGTGGCGGACGGCATCTGTATCCGCCTCTACTCGGAGGAGGATTTCAACAGCCGTCCCGCCTTTACCGACCCCGAGATCCTGCGCACCAACTTGGCATCGGTCATCCTGCAGATGCTTGCGCTCGGCCTTGGCAATATGGAGGCGTTCCCCTTCGTCGAGCCGCCGGAATCCCGCCATATCAAGGATGGTCTGACTCTCTTGAAAGAGCTGGAGGCGGTGCGCGAGCTTCCCGCCACCGGCGATCGCGAGGCCAAACTGCAGCTGACCGAAACCGGTCGCCAGCTCTCGCGCATCCCCCTTGATCCGCGTCTGGCGAAGATGGTGATCAGCGCAGCGCAGACCGGCTGCCTGAGCGAGGTGATGGTGATCACCGCTGCCCTCAGCATTCAGGATCCCCGCGAGCGTCCCATGGAGAAAAAGCAGGCCGCCGACGAGCAACACAGGCGCTTTGAGGACAAGGATTCCGACTTCCTCGCCTTCGTCAATCTGTGGTACTACCTGAAAGAGCAGCAGGATGCCCTTGGCAGCAATCCATTCCGCCGCATGTGCCAGAAGGAGTTTCTCTCCTACCTGCGGGTGCGCGAATGGCAGGACATCCATTTCCAGCTGCGTCAGACGGTCAAGGAGCTTGGTTTTAAAGCCAACCATGAACCGGCAGATTTCAAGACGGTGCACTGCGCCCTGCTGACAGGCCTCTTGAGCCATATCGGCAACAAGGATCTGGAAAAGCCCGAATTCCTTGGCGCCCGCAATGGCCGTTTCCACCTGTTCCCGGCCTCTGGCTTGTTCAAAAAACCGCCCAAGTGGGTGATGGCCGCAGAATTGGTGGAGACCTCGCGCCTCTACGCCCGCATCAACGCCAAGATTGAACCCGAGTGGGTAGAGCCGCTGGCGGGTCATCTCATCAAGCTGCACCACAGCGACCCCCACTGGTCGAAGAAAAACGGCGCCGTGATGGCCAAGGAGAAGGTGACGCTGTATGGCCTGACACTGGTCAACGAGCGCACCATCAACTTCAGCCGTATCGATCCGGCGCTGTGCCGCGAGCTGTTTATCCGCCGCGCGCTGGTGGAGGGGGATTTCGAGACCCGTCACCGTTTCTTCAGCGATAACCGCAAGCTCCTGGCCGAGGTGGAGGCGCTGGAGCACAAATCCCGTCGGCGCGACATCCTGGTGGATGATGAGGACTTGTTCCGCTTCTACGATGCTCGTTTGCCGGAGGAGGTGATCTCCTCCCGCCACTTCGACAAGTGGTGGAAAGAGGCGCAAAAGCGGGATCCCGAACTGCTCAACTTCGAAAAAGAGATGCTGATGAAGGGGGACGCCGCCCACATCAGCGATCTTGACTACCCCAACTTCTGGCAGCAGGGGCGCCTCAAGCTCAAGCTGACCTATCAGTTCGAGCCGGGAGAGGCGGCGGATGGTGTGACCCTGCATATTCCGCTTCCGCTCCTGAATCAAGTGGAGGTGAAGGGGTTCGAGTGGTTGATCCCCGGGCTGCGCCATGAGCTGTTGGTGGCCCTCATCAAGTCGATGCCCAAGCCGATGCGCAAGAACTTCGTGCCGGCGCCAAACTATGCCGATGCGCTGCTTGCCAGCATCAACCCCGAGCAGGGGCCGCTCTTGGACGAAATGGAGCGCCAGCTGCGCCGCATGACCGGCGTGACCGTGCCCCGTGAATCCTGGGACTGGGCTGCTGTGCCCGATCACCTGAAACTCACCTTCCGGGTGGTGGACGACAAGCACAAGAAGGTGGCTGAAGGGAAAGATCTGGAAGCCTTGAAAGAGTCGCTGCGTGGCAAGGTGCAGGAGACCCTGTCGCAAGTGGCGGATGATGACATCGAGCAGTCCGGTCTCACCCTGTGGAGCTTTGGCGAGCTGCCCCAGGAGTACAGCCAGAAGCGCGGCGGCTTCGAGGTGAAAGCCTATCCGGCGTTGGTGGACGAGAAGGACTCGGTTGCTATTCAGCTGGTGGAGAGCCCTGTGGTGCAGCAGCAGCTGATGTGGGCCGGTCAGCGCCGGCTGGTGCTGCTCAACGTGCCATCTCCCATCAAGTATCTGCAGGAGAAGCTGCCCAACAAGGCCAAGCTGGGGCTCTATTTCAACCCGTTTGGCAAGGTGGCGGAGCTGATTGACGACTGTATCGCCTGTGGCTGCGACAAGCTGATCGAGCAGCATGGCGGGCTGGCTTGGGACGAGGCCGGTTTCGAGGCGCTCAAGGAGTTTGTCCGCGCCGAGCTCAACGATGCGGTAGTGGAGGTGGCCAAGCAGGTGGAAGCCGTGCTGACCCTCTCCCATGAGATCAAGAAGCGGCTCAAGGGCAAGATGCAGCTCGACACCGCTTTTGCCATGTCGGATATCCAGCAGCAGCTCGGCAACCTTATTCACAAAGGTTTTGTCACCGAGACCGGCTGGCAGCGGTTGCCTGATTTGCTGCGCTATCTGCGCGCCATCGAGCGTCGCCTGGAGAAGCTCGCCATCGATCCCAACCGAGATCGGGTCTACATGCTCAAAGTGCACAGCGTGGAGTCGGAGTACAAGGCGCTGCTGGCCAAGATCCCCAAATCCCAGCTTATTCCCACCGAGGTGGTCAATATCCGCTGGATGATTGAGGAGCTGCGGGTGTCGTTCTTCGCTCAGAATCTGGGGACCCCTTATCCGGTCTCCGATAAACGGGTGCTTAACGCCATCGCTCAGTGCTAAGCTGCTATCTAACTGTTTTAACAGCATGATAGCGGGTGATGAGAAGGGGTCGCCGGTCAGGTAGCCCCTTCAAACCGCAAATCAGGGAGGCAAGGATGCTGGGGATCTGGTTGAGTGTGGCGCAGGTGGTGATCAGCGGTTATCAACCCATCGCGGAACAAACTTGGGTGCAGTTGAACCCGGAATATTACCCGCTGGCGCGCACGCCGCCTGCGATGTTTGTGGCTTGGCGTGGAAATCAGTTTCCGCCGCTGGCCCAAAAGCAGAAGCATGGTCGCTGGCAGATCCTCTTTCCCGCTCGGCTGGTCCCCCCTTTCGATCTGTTCGAGGGGGAGGCGCAGCTCTCCAAAACCTATCTGGCAAGACTGCGGCGCATCGACGAGATGGCTTACGGGGTCGCCCCCGGCCAGGTCGCTGCAACCGTGCAGCATGGCAGTGTTTCACCTTTTGAGCCATCGCAACCCATAGCGCCCTTTATCGCCGAGTTCAACGTTCCTCGTGCCATGCCGGTTCAGTTGGCGGTCGCCCCCCGCTACGAAGCAGAGCCATTGCTGGCGTTGCTTGGTGCCGCAGTTGGCGAGAGGGGGAGTCGCAGTGATGGTCTGCTGGCGGCCAGCGTGTCATCTGATAGCACCACACTGACACTCTCTGCGCCGGCGGTTGGCGAGGGGCGCTCAGTGTGCCATCGGGTCGCGGCGGGTGAGACGCTGTGGCGCATCGCCAATCAGCTATCCAGCAGGGTGGGGGCAGATACTTACAGCTATCTGCTGGCCTTGGCCGCAGAAAACAGGGCGGGCCTTGGTAACAGTATCCGGGTCAAAACCGGGGAGGGGCTCTACTGTCCTCGCGCCGAGACGCTTGCGCAGTTTGATGCGTTGAGTCCGGCCCAGCGGCAACAGCAATTTGCTCGTCTTGAGCAGGGGCGTTAAAGCGCGGGATGAGCCTTGTATCCGCTATTGGCCCATGGTAGTATTCGCGCTCGTTTTGCGAGGTGCTGACCGGTCGCAGTCTGCACCATACATTCCTTTAAAAGAGATACACACTATGTCTTTCGTATTCCAAGCTGAAGTCCGTTCTGACCTGGGGAAAGGTGCGAGCCGCCGCCTGCGTCAAGCTGACCAAGTTCCTGCCATCGTTTACGGTGCAGGCAAAGAAGCCCAGTCCATCACTGTTGACCACAAGAAATTCATCCTGGCCCAAGAAAAGCCGGAATTCTATGAGTCCGTACTGACTCTGGTTATCAACGGCGAAGAAGTTAACGTGAAAGTGAAAGCTATCCAGCGTCACCCGGTACGTTACAAGCTGGTTCACCTGGACTTCGTTCGCGTTTAATCACGAACCGTCAGGTAGCAGAAAAGCCACTCTCAGGAGTGGCTTTTTGTTATCTGAAGCATGAGAAGGGGATCTCACGGCCCCCTTCTTTAACGACCCAGTTGCTGCAATGCCTGTTGACAGCGCCGCTCCGCGGCATCCAGCTCCAGCAGCACCATCCTGATATCTTCCATCTGCTGCTGCAGCGTCTCCCGCTTCTCGGTAACCAGCCCGAGCATGGTTTGCAGCTGGGTGCGGCTGCTCTTGTCGGCATCATACAGATCAAACAACTCCCGGATCTCGGCCAGACTGAAACCGAGCCGCTTACCACGCAGGGTCAACTTGAGACGAACCCGATCCTGCTTGCTGTAGATGCGGGTCTGCCCTTCTCTGGCGGGATTGAGTAACCCTTGATCCTCATAGAAACGGATGCTGCGCGTCGTAATATCAAATTCCCGAGCCAGTTCACTGATGCTGTAGCTCCGGGCTTCATCCTTGTTTTTGTTCATATAAACTTCTTGGCGAGCTAAATCCTGCTGGCACCTTACCTAAACGTAAACTGCACTGCAACTCTTGTTCCCATGGCATAGAAAACCTATGTTATGACCATGTAACTAAAAGAGGCGGGCAAATGGATATTGCAATTGTGGCGGCAAAACGTACGCCAATGGGGGCGTTTCAAGGGGCACTGGCAGAGGTGGCGGCCCCGGAGCTGGGGGCCTGTGCCATTGCCGCTGCGTTGGCACAGGGCGGGCTTGTTCCCGAGCAGATCGATGAAGTGTTTATGGGCAATGTGCTCTCGGCAGGTGTGGGACAAGCGCCGGCAAGGCAGGCGATGTTAAAAGCGGGATTGCCAGAGAGTGTGCCTGCTACCACGGTCAACAAGGTGTGTGGCTCCGGCATGAAGGCGGTGATGCTGGCGGCAGATTCCCTTCGTCTGGGCGATAACAAGGTTGTGGTGGCTGGGGGGATGGAGAGCATGAGCAGGGCCCCCTATCTGCTGGATAATGCCCGCAATGGTTTTCGGATGGGCCATCAACAGCTGTTTGATCACCTTTTCCTCGACGGATTGCAGGATGCCTATGATGGCCAGTTGATGGGAATACACGCCCAGCGCAGCGCCGATCATGCCGGTTTGACCCGCAGTGCCATGGATGAGTTTGCCCTTGCGTCGTTGCAGCGTGCCCGCACTGCGCAGCAAGCCGGCGCGTTTGCATCCGAGCTGGCAAGTGTCTATCGCGGTGATCGCTTGTTGCTGGCCGAAGACGAACAACCGGGCAAAGGGAGGCCGGAGAAGATCCCGACCCTGAAGCCTGCATTTGGTAAAGATGGCACCATTACGGCGGCCAATTCGAGCTCCATCTCGGACGGCGCGGCGGCGCTGATATTGATGGATGGTGCCACTGCACAAGCTTGGCAGGTACCTGTACTGGCGCGGATCGTCGGTTATCAGAGCCATGCGGCATTGCCGGCCGAGTTCACTTCCGCTCCCGTTGGCGCAATATCCAGACTGCTGGCTCGTCTCGACTGGTCAGTGGATGAGGTTGACCTGTTCGAAGTCAACGAAGCCTTTGCCATGGTCACCATGCTGGCCATGAGCGGGTGCGGGATCCCCCATCACAAGGTGAATGTTCATGGTGGCGCCTGCGCATTGGGTCACCCGCTTGGCGCGAGTGGAGCACGTATTCTGGTGACGCTGATCTCGGCATTGAGGTTGCGGAGAGGGAGACGAGGCATTGCGTCTCTTTGTATCGGTGGCGGAGAGGCGACCGCTATTGCGGTAGAGATCCCTTAATCGCCGGTATCCATCGCTTGCAGTTGCTCGTTCACCCAGGTCGTTGCCGCGAGATAAAGGTGGCTTACCTTATCTTCATTCAACCCCAGGCGGGCTGTTCGGGCCGTGACTTTGGGCCAGTTGGCATTCTCGTAGTCTTCACAAAATGCGAGATAGAAACCGAGAGTGCCTTTGCGCTCGAGCAGCGCCAGCCGGATATCCTCGATCAGGGGGATAGTCCCCAGCAGCTTGTCCATCGGCTGCTCCATAAGCACATCCAGTAGCGAAAAGAGACCGGTGATAAACGCTTGCTGAGCCTGCAGGGTCGGCGCATGGGTATGCGCAAGCAACTCGCAGAAACGGGCACGGATCATCGACATCTGGTAGAGCTCGGCACTTTTCCCCTTGCCTGCACTGGTCGCAGCCACCAGTGAAACAAAACGCTTTAGCTGGGTATTGCCCAAGTATATCGCAGCCTGGCGAAACGAGGAGATGGGGTTGGCATGGCCTTTGAGATGATTGACATAGCGCAGCAACTTGAGTGACAGAGAGATATCCTGGCTGAGCAGTTGCTCGATCTTGTTGATATCGGGTTCTGTCTCGTTGACCACATTGAGCAACTGCATGACCACGACCTGGGCGGGCTCCATAGTGGCTTGTTTGACCATCTCGGGGCGGCTGAAGAAAAAGCCCTGAAACAGCTGGATCCCCAGCTTTTTGGCTCGTTCGAACTCAGCCTTGTCCTCAACTTTTTCTGCCAGATAGGTGAGTCCCAGCGCCTGATGGCGCTTGATGAACACCCTGATCTGCAACAGGGGCGTGTCACGCAGATCAAACTTGATGATGTGGATAAACGGGAGGAAGCGCTCCCAATCCGGCGACATGGTGAAGTCATCGAGTGCCAGCTGATAGCCCAGTTTGTGCAACTGCTTCACCTTTTCCAGCAGGGCATCATCCGGAGGGGCATCCTCCAGAATTTCGATCACCACCTTTTCGGGTGGCAGGCACTCGGCCAGTCCTTCCAGTAACAGTGAGTGGGGAAAATTGATAAAGCAGGGGCGGCCACCCAACAGCTGATCGATATTCTGTTGCAGAAACTGCTCGACCACCAACCGGGAGGTGGCTTGTTGTGAGGAGATGCTCGGGAAGACATTATTCAGGCTATCGCGAAAGAGCAGCTCATAGGCATGGGTATTGAGGTCTCTGTCGAGGATCGGCTGTCTGGCTACGTAGGAATACATGCCTTGCTCCAGTATGGGTACTGGGTTGATTTTATGGTGTTGCAGAACACTATGCCAGTTTTGACCCTGTTCGGTAAGGCAATAATTGGCATAGTGTTTTTCTGCAGGGAGGGAACTTAGAAGAGATAACTCATTTGGGCGCCAGCCAGCCAGGCATCTCCCTCGGAGGTGCCCTGGAAGGTGGAGGTGCTCTGCGGGTTGCCCGGTTGCAACTCCATTTTTTCAGTAACATCAACCTTCTTGCCATCGATCAGGGTTAACCCCAGATCCATGGTCAGGTTGGGGGTGAACTGATAACCCATCCCCAGGCTGTACCAGATCCGGTCGGCATCAGGAATGGAGATAGTACGGCGATCCGCTGGTACCGGGCTCGCATCGTAAGCAACTCCCGAGCGCAGCTGCCACTGGGGAGTCAGTTGATAGGTCATCCCGATCGCATAGCGCCAGCTATCTTCCCAGTGTTCATCCTTGATATGCATGTTGGGCAGTGTATCCAGATCGGCTTCCAGCTGGACAAATTTGCTCCAGTTGGTCCAGTTCAGGCTGCCATGGATCGCCAGTTTTTCGGTCAGCTGGTGAAATGCAGCAAGCTCTGCCGTTGCGGGTAGCGGAAGATCCAGAGAACCTGTGTCTTTTAGCTCCTTGCCGTTGGGCAGGCCAAGAATGGCATCACCCGAGAGTGTCAAATTGACATCGTGGCGGTATGAGAGCCCAATCCGGGTTTGCTCCGACAACTCCAGCAAGGTGCCGACATTCCAGCCCCATGCCCAGCCATCCCCTTGCAGATGTTTTGCTATCAGATTGCGAGAGGGGAAGGTGCCACCGACTTCGCCCTCGCCCTGAATAGCAGAGATCCCTGCGCCAATTGACCACATCTCATTGATGCGATAGGCAAGAGAGGTTCCCAAATCCATGGTCTTGATATCGGAAACATTGCCAAAGTGGCCGGCACTGTAGTTATCCGGCATCTTGATGCCAAGACCATAGTAAGAGGTGGCCGAGAAGCCGAGGCGCCACTGCTCATTCAGCGGGATGATGAGATAGGCGTTGGGCACCCAGGCCGAGGCCGCGATATCGTGTGCACTCGCATCGGAGGTGACGATGCCGGCTTGCGTCGGCAAACGTGTGTGGCCTTCGATATTGACGTCAGGGCTGACATAGATAGCTCCGCCAGACAGCGCCATCTGATCGAAACGGGTCATGGCTGCGGCATTGCGGGAGAGTACGCTGGCGTTATCCGCAATGGCGGCTTCACCGGCAAAAGCGCGTCCCAGGCCCGTGGCGGATTGTTCAGCCAGCTGGAACCCGGCGGCATGGGTTTGACCCGCGATCACCAGCAGGGCGATGGCGGACGGTTTGATGATGGAATGCATGGGAAAATCCTTGCTGTTACCCGAGGTTTCAATAGGTCATATGGATGGAGGCAGGATTTTATATGGTATGACCAGTAAGGCAACGCTCATGGTGGTTATCCGGAGAAAACAAGATTTAATGCTGGGATGATGTAGTCTAATAGCTTGATTGAAAAAGAAAAATAAACACGTGTGTGCTACAGCTGTGCGCTGAAACTGTTTTTTCGGATAAAAAAAGAGCGCCTGTCGGCGCTCTTTTCGGTGGCGTTCTAATCAGAACTTCATATTGAACTGGGCAGAGGCCAGGAAGGCATTGCCGTGGGAGGAGCCTTTCCAACGCAGAGGGTCTGAGTGGTTACGCAGACCTTCGTTGACATCAACCTCTTTACCGTCCAGATAGGCCATACCAAAGTCAATGCTCATATCAGTATTGATATGGTAGGTCGCGCCAGCGCTATACCAGACACGGTCAGAATCCGGGATGCTCAGGCTGCGGTATTCGGGCTCGATTGGGCTGTTGTCATAAGCAAAGCCAATACGCGCTTCCCAAGCCGGGTTGATATACCAGGTACCGCCGATTGAGTAACGAGTAGAGTCTTTAAACTTCTCATCCTTTTGCAGACATACGCCGCCAGCGCATTGGCCGCTGGTTGCTTTCAGCTCCTGGAAGGCACTCCAGTCAGTCCAGTTGACAGAGTAGTGAACGGCGAATTGCTGATTCAAACGGTGATAACCGGCAAACTCGGCCTGAGCAGGGAGATCCAGTTTCAGATTGCCGTCAACAGTGCGGTTCCCTGAAGTGAGCCCCTGGAAGTCACCATCAAAGCTCATATCGACCTGTGAACGGTAGGTCAGAGCAAAGCGATGGTTCTCATTGACTTCGTACAGAGTGCCAACGTTCCAGCCAAAGCCCCAGGTATCGCCTTTCAGGTGAGCCAGGCGAGTATCTGTTGCCAACGGGCCACCCTGGCTCGGTGGGTTCAGCGGACCCAGCAGACCAGCATAGCGGTTGAGTTCGGCAGCACCGTAAACGGCGTTGATACCGGCACCCACACTGAAGTGCTCATTGATGCGATAGGCGATGTTCGGGTTGATATTGAGAGTCATCAGCTCGGTATCACCGGCACCGGCACCAGCCGGGAAGGTTTTGGAGTACTCGGTAGATAGCCCGTAATTTGAGAAGAGGCCGATACCCCAAGCCCACTGGTCATTCAGCGGCTGAATAAAATAAGCGGCAGGAACGAATGCTGACGGAGCAATACCTGATTCGCTGGCAGGAACTGTACCCAGAGGCGTAGCAACGCTGCCATTCACATCGACATCCGGCTTGATGTAGGTGCCGGAGACAGAAACCGCCATCTTGTCGAAGGTGGTCATGGCAGCCGGGTTACGGGCCAGCACGGAGGCGTTGTCGGCGATAGCCGCTTCACCGGCATAGGCGCGACCCAGACCGGAGGCCGAGTGCTCGTTCAACTGGAATGCCGCGGCATGGACTTGACCGGTGGCCAGCGCGATGGTGGCGGCAATCAGGCTCTTCTTGAAAATAGTTGTCGTCATGGTGTTCTCTCTTGTAGGCAGATTTTTTTGCCGATATTGGCTGCACGTTCAATGCAAACCTCGACAAAATCCGTTTTTATTTCAGCTTCTTCCCAATCAATTCTGGCGTGATTCTATGGATCTGGTAGGAGGTAAGAAATCAGACCAGTGACAGCAGAATACATAAAAGTGATCGATGTGTTAATCATTTGTTTTAACTTGCTGTTTAATTCATCATTTTCAGGGTCTAAAGGCGGAATATTGACCTGGATTGCCGATCTCCGTCACAAAAATAATTTTGTCAATTTTTCGAAATCTTGAGGCAAATGAGTGACAAAGGGGAGTAAACAGGGAGGGAACAGGCAGCGTCTCGTGACCGCCGCCTGCTATTGAGGATGGCTCTGAGGTTGTTAACCAGCGATGTTAAATGTCCCACTGCAGGCGTGACTGCAGGGCGTTGGCAACAGGGGCAAGTGGCTCTTTCATCTCGCCAATCAGTACCATATTGGCGCCTTTGAGCTGGACTATCTCCCCTTTGAGGGTGCCATCATCAAAGGTGTCCTGTTGCAGGGTTAATGGCACATGTTTGGGCACTAAAAAGAGAGTGACTGGCCCCATCTTTCCCTGGATCACCATGTGCAAGGCCGGTCCCTGATAAAACGAGCAGTGATTGACATAGGTCACCTTAAGCCCATCCATCCCGCTTAAGGTGGCGCCATACTTCCCCATCTTGGCATTGATGCTATGCAGATTGACCTGCTCATCGACACCTTCAATAAAGGGTTCTTCACCATAGACATGAGCCATCGCCACCTGTGCGAGGGAGAGGGCCGCAGGAGCCGTTTCTGGCAGCGTGATCCAGCGGGTGCTCATTCCCAGCAGGAAGGCGACCGATGCAGCCAGGGCGATCTGGCGCCAGGATGTCGATGTCCGGATCTTGACCGGTGCCGTGCCAAGGGGGCGGGATGGCGGCATATCATCTGGCGCGTCACTGTCTTGCAGCATGGCTTGCCTGAGCAGGATCCGCTCGGCCAGTCCGGCGGGAACCTCTACCTGCATGGTGCGCTTGAGGCTTCTGTCGAACTGCTTCATCTCGTCGAGGTAGATCCGATTGGCCTGGCTTGCTTCAGCAGTTTTGAGAAAGTCCGGTTGTTGATCGTTGGGCTGGATCATGGCGTTGCGGCGAAATTCGAGTTCATCCATGTCCGTGTCCTCTTGCTTGGTTCTTCTGCTCCATCGCCTCCTTGATCTGGTTGCGGGCGCGAAACAGTCGGGTCATAACGGTGTTCTTGTTGAGGCCGAGCATCTCGGCAATCTCCTCACCACTGAATCCTCCCACGACTTGCAGCAGCAGTGGCTCCTGATACTCCTCGGGCAACCGGGCGATGTGACGGTGCAACCACTCGTTCTCCATCTCCTGTTCGCTGTGCAGCGCATCGTGCTGGGGTTGAGGGTGATCGTCGAGATCAATCAGTTCCAGCTGTTTGCGTTCAAAGCGGCGGGCGTTTTCCCGTCTGAGGATGGTGATCAGCCACCCTTTGGCTGCCTTGTCATCCTGCAGGGTGTCGATAGCCTTCCATGCTCGCAGAAAGGTCTCTTGCACCAGATCTTCCGCTACGTTGGGATCCCGGGTCAGCCAGTAGGCATACCGGTATAGATCGCCGTGCAGCGCATGAACCAGTGCTTCAAATTTGGTTTGTTTGTCAGCCATGGGATCAGAGACCGGCGAAATGGCCGGATCATTTCCACCAATATGCTGCTGAGCACGTTTTTTTCTAAAAAACAGCAGTACCATAGAGCAATCCTTGTCAGGGGGCGTGGCGGCGGAAGCGGTAACTCCCGTGCGCCAGCAGGTAAATCAGGTGCGCAATACCGGCAGCTTCATCTGCCCTGAGGGTACGCGCCAGAGCGCGCCACTCGATGGGGGGGCCAGAAGAGGGTCGTGAAAAACAGGCTCGCTCGAGTGCGGCTAGCGCGTTGCCGAGCCGATTATGCCCAGCGTCAGGCAACTGGCCTAATTGATAATAGGAGACCTGCCATCGCAAGGTCGCCCACCGGATCAGCGTCTTGCGACTGGCATCCGGCTGGTGTCGGGCAAGGGCTCGTTGCAGTTGATAGAAGGCGCGCCAGCGGGGCCCGTTGCGCCATAGCGTACGCAGCGTTATGGCCAGCACGACCCACCAAAGGCTCTCTCGCAGTGCCACCTGCGATGTCTGCTGATCAGGTTGCCGATTTGTCGTTGCCTGAAACGTCAGCGTGATGGCGGGCAGGCTGGCCTGCTCAATCCGGCCACTTTGGGTATTAAACCAGGGCAGATCAATGGGGGGCAGCTGGTAGTCGCCGCTCTGCTCCGCGACCAGAGTCTGGCGCCACTGTCGCTCAAACAGCAGCTTGCCATCTCGGTAACGCTCCTGCTGTTGCTCGCCATCGGGATGTGCCTGTATGCCGCTTGGCAGTTGATGGGCCATCAGGGGGGCAAGCTGGATCTGGCCGCTGTCACCATTTTCCATGGTCAGGGTGAGGATCCGGATCAGCGGTTCACCCACTTCCCCCTTGGAGGCCGGTTCAAGCCGTTGACTCAGGGTCAGCCGGGTGGCCACCGGCGTGGCGGGGGCCTTGTCGACCCTCACCTCGAGCGGTGCCGCGCGGGCCGAGAGTTTTTGCGGCTTGCTCCCCTGCTGCGTGAGCTGCCCCTGCAAGCGGGGTGAGTCGAGGAGCCATAGCCCAGGCGCTTTTGCCTGAACGAGCCAGCTGCGGGTGAGCCTGCCGGGCAGACCAGCCTGAGCGGGGGCGATCCACTCGTCGCTACCGAGGCGACGGATAGTGAAGTGGGCAGAGCTAAGCTCGCTCAGGGCCGGGTTTTGCATACTGGTGGGCAGCCACAGTGTCAGCCGGTAGATCACCGGCTGGCCGGGATAGAGCGGGCCCTGATGCTCAAGGCTGGCCTGCATCTCGAGGGGCGAGGGGGCTGCGGGTTGCGGCAGCGAGGCAGTTTTCGCCTCTCTCAATGGCAGGGTGAGCGAGGGGGTAAACTCATTTCCCAGCTTGAGCGGGGCAATCACCACCTCGGTATTTGCAGGTGAACCGCTCTGGTGCAGCGGGATCTGCCAGCGAGTCAGTTGTTGTACCGGGGTGGTGACCCGGCTCATGGTCACTCTGCCCACTGCAAACTGGCGCAGTAGGGGGGTGATCTCCAGTTCGCTGCTCTGGCGCTCGCCATCCGCTTCGATGATCAGCAGCCAATCGCTGGGGTCAGCCCCCGGCAGCAGCTCTGCCCGGGGGGGTAAGGCCCAGCAAAGTGGACTCACCAGTGCGAGCAACAACCCCCATCCTGCCCGCGTCACCAGGGCTCCTCCACCTTGATAAGATCCCGGCGCAGCGCCTCTTTACGCAGTCGCTGCTCCAGCAGCAACACCGGGGGAGAGGAGGGCAAGGGCATTGCCGTCGCCTGCTGAGCTGCCGATGGTTCGGGCTGCTTACTGTTGCTGGTATCGGGAGCGGCCGCCGCAGCTCCCTGTAACAGAGAGAGATTATAGAGCGCATCTTCATGCCCGGGTTCGAGCGCCAGAGCGGCCAGATAGGCCTCTTTGGCTGCGGCAAACTCCCCCAGTTGCAGCAGGGCATTGCCGCGGTTGTAGTGGGCAGTGGCGCTCGCCGCTTCCTGATAGGCTGAGATGGCTTGCCGGTAGGCACCAGCTCGATACCAGGCGTTGCCGCGCCAGACTGGATCGTTGAAGGTGCGGGCTGCCCGCTGAAAATCCCCCTCTTGATAAGCCTGCATCGCTTGCAGGTCTCCCCTCTCTGCCGCTTGCAGGTCTTGTGGCGCAAGCAGCTGAGCACCCACCATCAGCGCCATCATCAACCGGGCGCCGACTCTGGCCAGCAAGGCCAGTGGTAACAAGGGGATCAGCAGCCAGGGGCCAAGATCCAGTGGTGCCGGGGTGAGGGCCGAGGTCGTGGCGGGGAGAGGAGCAAATCGGGGTACATCGCTACCAAGCCATTGCAGCTCACCGCCGAGGCGATTGGCCAGTGCGGCAATGGCCTGACTATCGGGGGCGGGCAACTGCGCGGGCATGCGGGCGGCAAACCCCAACTCATTGGCCGGAATGGCGGGCATGGGGGCCGGTTGACCACTGCTGGCAAGCAGAATATCGAGGCGTGCCGACTGGGTGTCGCGGCAAAGAAGGCGTTGCTGGCAGGGCCACAGGGCGGCGATTTGGGTCATCTGATTCCGGGTGAGGTCGTCGGTGATCAGCAGCAGACGCGCTTGTTCTCCAGGGGCCAGCTGCTTCATGGCAAGTTCCACCGCCCGTGCCGGGTTGCTGCCCTGCAGCGGCATGATATCGGGGCGCAAGTCGGGCAGCAGCAGCGAAAGGGCTTGATGATCCCGGGTGGGCGGCATGGCGAGGTAGGCATCGCCTGCGTAGAGGATCAGCGCGATGCGCTCGCCCTGAGCACGGCTCAGCAGTTGCTGCAACTGCCACCTGACCCGGGTCGCCCGATCCGGTTTGAGATCGGTGGCGGTCATCGAGCGTGACAAGTCCAGTAGCCAGATATCTAGCGGTGCCGCAGGTTGCTGTTGCAGCTCACCGCGCAGTGCCGGTCCACTCAGGGCCAAAATGACGGGCAGGGTTGCCAGCCAGAGCCAGGGACGTTGAGGACGGGATGCTGGCAGCAGATAAGCCTGCATCGCAGGTGCGAGCAGCGGGGGCTGGCGACGACGGTGCCACCCTTGCCAGAGCCAGGGGATGAGTGCGATCAGCCACAGGGGGCGGAGCAAGATCAGCTCCATCTGCGCGTGCCTCGTGCCAGCCAGTTACGCACCATGCGAAACTCCAGTCTGCCGTGCCCTGATGGCAGAAGCAGCAAGCCACAAAGCAGTGCCAACGGCCAGGGATAGAGCTCGATCACCGGCTGGTACTGGGCAATCGGCATGGGGGCAGGTTCAAGGGCATTGAGAGTCGCATTGATGGTATCGAGATCGCTTTGGGTGCGTGCCCGAAAGTAACGCCCCTGGCCTGTCTCGGCCAGCTCTTTCAGGAGCGGCTCGTCAAGTTCGCTGCTGGGATCGGCCTGACCGCTGCCCGCCTCATCGTAGGGTTGGATAAAGGTATCGGGATCGGCCCCGACCCCCAGCGTGTAGATCCGTATTCCCTGCGCTGCGGCGAGTTTGGCCTCCTGCAGCGGATCGGCATTGCCTGCGGTATTGCGGCCATCAGTGACCAGCAGCAGGGCGGTGGGGCGACCCGGCTCCCCATGCTGACGTGCCAGCTGGATCGCCTCGCCAAGGGCGGTGGTACGGCCGACCAGATCAAAATCGAGCTCGTCGCTCAAGGTCAACAGCGCCGGGATCTCCTGAGTGAGGGGAGAGAGCAGATAGGCGTGATCGGCAAAGACGATGAGGCCCACCCTGTCACCAGCCCGCTTGGCGATCAACGCCTTGATCTGCTGGCGCACCGCCGTCAGGCGCGCTTGCTGTTCGCCGTTGTCGAGCATATCCGGAGTACGCATACTGTCTGACAGATCCACTGCCAGCAGCAGATCCCGACTCCCTTCATATTGGATAACCGGTTCCCCCCACCACTGGGGGCGGCAGAGGGCGAGAATAAGAGCGCACCAGAGCAGCATGGCGCGCCAGAGCGGCAATCCGGCCTGAGGGCGCAGCAGCGCAAACCCGGGATGAGCCAGATAACCGCGGCGCAGGGGTGGCAAGCCGAAGCGCACCAGCAAGGGCAGCACCAGCGCCAGCGCAAACCAGGGCCAGGCCAGGATCATGGCTGCCTCCGCGCAGCTTTACGCGTCAAGCGGGGATAGCGTTGCAAGAAGAGGCTCTTACCCCAGCGGCGATAATGTTGCCGAAGCTGTTCGCTCTGCTCGCGAGTCGGGTTCTGGCTGCCATAGAGCCAACTGCTCCAGTGAGACGAGAACTGGCTGAAATCGCTGCCACCGTGACGATCGACGAAGGCGAGCCACGCCTCTCCCTGAAGCTGGCGCGCCTCGGGCCAGCGTTGCAGTGCTTCATGACGCAGGGCCTCCTGTATGCGTGCCACCAGCAGTGCCGGATCTCCCTCCAGCTGACGACACCAGCGGCGGTAACGTATCACCCTCTTGGCAATCAGGGCGATCAGCAGCAGTAATAACGCTGTGATCAATAGCCACAATAGCGCCTGCACTCTGGGGTCAAGACTCTGTTCAATCAGATCCGGCCCCGGGTGGATGTCGCGCATCAGGGCGGCCAGCGGCGGAGTGATGGCCTCGGAGGCGGGACTGGCGCTGTCGAGTTCGGTGGGCGAGCTCATCCCTGATGACATAACCCCTCCTGCCACTGCTGTTGCAGCGTCTGGCTGTTATCGAGCAGATAGAGGCGCTGCACCAGCGGCAGCAACAGCTGCTTGCCATGGGCCAGCTGCTGTTCGGCAGCTTGCTGGTAGCGGCGGGAGAAACCGGCATGGCCCCCATCCAGCCAGCCCTGATAGTGCTGGGCTGGCCGATCGATGGCCACCGGCAGCTGGCCGTCAGGGGGAAGGGCAGCCTCAAGGGGATCGCGGATCTGCCAATAGTGGATATCGTGGCGGCGGGAGAGCAGCTGCAACTGCTGACAGAGCGCTGACTCACAGGGTCTGTGGTCGGTGATCAGCGTCAGTTTGGCACCATGGGGCAGCTTCACGCTGGCCAAGGTGTCGGCCAGTGAATGGGATAGTACCCGACGTGCCAGCCCTTGCTGGTAGTGATGGCAGAGGGATTCGAGCAGGGGCAGCACGCTGCCGCGCTGGCTCTGGTGATTTGGGATAAGCCCGTGGCAGATCAGGGTGTTGTGCTGCTTCTCCCCTTGCCAGATCAGGGCTGCTGCCAGCTCGCATCCCAGACGCGCCTTGAGCTGCCGTGTGGAGCCGAAATACATGGCGGGGGAGAGATCAAGCAGCAGCCAGTGCGCCTGATCCAGCTCCTCGCTATAGAGGCGGGTATAGGGACGACCGAGGCGCGCCGTCACTCGCCAGTCGATATGGCGTACCTCGTCACCCGCCTGATAGGCGCGCAGCTCGCGAAACGTGAGTCCGGGAGAGCGGCCAGGTTTGCCGCGTTCGCTATTGATTCGGCCTAAGTTAGGTGGCTTCTTGGCTTTCGCCCAGAGCCGGATATTGAGCAGCCGTGGCAGCGACAGGGCGATATCGGGATGGAGGTCCGGCGCTAGGGACATGGCACCTGATCCAGCAGTTGGGCGATCAGGATGTCGTTATCCAGATTGTCGGCCAGTGCCTGATAGCTGGGAATAAGGCGATGGCGCAGCACCGGATAGGCTTGCAGCTGGATATCTTCCGGCAGCACATAATCTCGTCCGGCAAGCCAGGCTCGGGCGCGGGCGGAGCGAGCCAGCCCCAGCGTAGCCCGAGGGCTGGCCCCCACGGCAATCAATGGCTCAAGGGCAGGGCAAAGACCACTGCCCGGGCGAGTGGCGCAGACCAGCTCCACCAGATAGTGCTCCAGTCGACTTTGCATGGTCACCGCCAGCACTTCGCTGCGAGCACGCTGCAAGCTGGTCTGACTCAGGGTCACTGGTGCCGCGCCAAGCTGTTCGCCGCTGGTGTTGAGCTGCAAGATGGCGAGCTCCATGGTGGGGCTCGGGTAGTCCACCATTAACTTGAGCAGAAAGCGGTCGAGCTGCGCCTCCGGCAGGGGATAGGTTCCCTCCTGCTCGATGGGATTCTGGGTGGCGGCGACCATAAATAGAGGTGGCAGTCGCCAGCTCTTTTTGCCTACGGTGATCTGGTGTTCAGCCATGGCTTCCAGCAGTGCAGATTGCACCTTGGCCGGTGCCCGGTTGATCTCGTCCGCCAGCACCAGATGGTTGAAGAGGGGGCCTGGCTGGAAAACAAAACTGGCATCCTGCGGGTGAAACACCTCGCTGCCGGTGAGATCGGCGGGAAGCAGGTCGGGGGTAAACTGGATACGGGCAAAGCGTCCCTCGACGGCGCCAGCGAGCGCCTTGACTGCGCGGGTTTTGGCAAGACCGGGGGCCCCTTCGATTAACACATGTCCTTCACATAACAGGGCAATCAGGAGCCCTTCTATTAGCTCCTCCTGCCCCAGGATCTGACTGCCAAGATAGTCCCTAAGTGCTCTGAAGTCGGCCGCTGCCATGCGATAAACCCGTTGTTTTTATGGAAGTTGATCTTTTTATACTCCAGTTGCTTCCCAAGGGCGAGCAAAGGGGCCTTGCCGCGCTTAATTTAGTTTCAATCAGCTGTATGAAACTTGTGATTGGATTGTTAAGATGTGGCGCAATGAGGTCAGACCTCTGCCTTTTAAACCAAGGAGCCAGGATGAAACAGCCATTGAAACTGACGACTCGCCAGGGCGAACGGATTGCCGTCGTGGCGGGGCTGCGTACCCCCTTTGCCAAGCAGGCCACCGCCTTTCATGGCGTGCCTGCAGTCGATCTCGGCAAACTGGTGGTGAGCGAGATGCTCGCCCGTACCGATCTCGATCCCAAGCTTATCGACCAGCTGGTGTTTGGCCAGGTAGTTCAGATGCCGGAAGCACCCAACATTGCTCGCGAGATCGTGCTCGGTACCGGCATGAGCGTCAATACCGATGCCTATAGCGTCTCCCGCGCCTGCGCCACCAGTTTTCAGGCGGTGGCCAACGTCACCGAATCCATCATGGCCGGTACCGTAGACATCGCCATCGCCGGCGGCGCTGACTCCTCTTCCGTGCTGCCCATCGGGGTGAGCAAGAAGCTGGCCCGCGCCCTGGTGGATCTCAACAAGGCGCGCAATCTGCAGCAGCGCTTCAATATTCTGCGGACATTGAGGGTCAAGGATCTGCTGCCGGTGCCGCCTGCGGTGGCGGAATATTCGACCGGCCTCTCCATGGGGCAGACCGCTGAGCAGATGGCCAAGAGCCACCAGATCAGCCGCGAGGCGCAAGATGCGCTGGCTCACCGCTCCCACACTCTGGCCGCGCAGGCTTGGGCTGATGGCAAGCTCAGCGGTGAGGTGTTTACCGCCCATGTACCGCCCTACAAGTCACCGCTGGAGCGGGACAACAATATCCGTGAAAGCTCGGATCTCGCGAGCTACGCCAAGCTCAAACCGGTGTTTGACCGGGTTCATGGCACAGTCACTGCTGCCAACGCCACGCCGCTGACCGATGGCGCCGCTGCCGTGTTGCTGATGCGCGAAGGTCGCGCGAAAGAGCTGGGCCTCGAGCCGCTTGGTTATATCCGCAGCTTCGCCTTCTCGGCCATCGATGTCTGGCAAGACATGCTGATGGGGCCCTCCTACGCCACGCCGCTGGCGCTGGACAGAGCTGGTATCACGCTCAGTGATCTGACCCTGATCGACATGCACGAAGCCTTTGCCGCCCAGACGCTGGCCAACCTCAAGATGTTTGCCAGCCACGAGTTTGCCCGTGACAAGCTGGGCCGCGATCAGGCCATCGGCGAGGTGGACATGGAGAAGTTCAACGTCCTCGGTGGTTCGCTGGCCTATGGCCACCCCTTTGCCGCGACCGGTGCGCGGATGATCACCCAGACCCTGCATGAGCTGCGTCGTCGCGGCGGGGGACTGGGGCTCAACACCGCCTGTGCGGCGGGTGGATTGGGCGTGGCTATGGTGTTGGAGGTTGAATGATGAACGCTAAGACTTTTTCCCTGGATGTTCGCAAAGATGGCATCGGCATCCTCACCATGGATGTGCCGGGCGAGAGCATGAATACCCTCAAGGCCGCCTTTGTCGAGGAGATCCGCTCTGTACTGGACGAGGTAAAACGCAACAAAGATTTGATCGGGCTGGTGATCACCTCCGGCAAGAAGGACTCCTTCATCGCCGGCGCTGACATTACCATGCTGGCCGCCTGCACCAGTGCCAAGGATGCCGAGACCCTGTCACGAGAAGGGCAGGAGATCTTTGCCGAGATCGAGGGGCTGACCATTCCGGTCATCGCCGCCATTCATGGCCCCTGCCTCGGTGGCGGGCTGGAGCTGGCGCTGGCCTGTCATGGTCGGGTGGTGACCGATCATGGCAAATCTGTGCTGGGATTGCCGGAAGTTCAGCTCGGCCTGCTGCCGGGCTCTGGCGGTACCCAGCGTCTGCCGCGCCTTATCGGGGTGGCCAAGGCGCTGGATCTGATGCTGACCGGCAAGCAGGTGCGGGCCAAACAAGCCAAGAAATTGGGGCTGGTGGACGATGTGGTGCCGCCGTCAATCTTGCTGGATGCTGCCATCAAGCTGGCCAAGAAGGGCAAACCGCGCCATCAGTTGAAGCGGGATCTGCAGGGCAAGGTGCTGGAGACCAACAAGCTGGGCCGCAAGGTGCTGTTCGATCAGGCCAGCAAGGGGGTGAAAGCCAAGACCCGTGGTAACTACCCGGCGCCGGAGCGGATCCTGGACGTGGTGCGTATCGGTGTGGAGGAGGGGATGAAGGCCGGTCTGGCCGCCGAATCCCGTCACTTTGGCGAGCTGGTGATGACTGCTGAGTCTGCCGCCCTGCGTTCCATCTTCTTTGCCACCACCGAGATGAAGAAAGAGGTCACCTATCAGGGAGCCGAGCCGCGCAAGGTGGCCCATGCCGCTGTGCTGGGCGGTGGTCTGATGGGGGGCGGCATTGCGTTCGTCACCGCTACCAAGGCGGGTGTGCCGGTGCGGATCAAGGATGTGGCAAGCGCCGGGATCGGCAATGCCATGCGCTACAGTTATGACATTCTGGCCAAGAAGCTCAAGCGCCGTCACATTTTGCGCAGCGAGCTGGAAAAGCAGATGAGCCTGTTGACCGGTACCCTCGACTACTCCGGTTTTCACCGGGTCGACATAGTGGTGGAGGCGGTGTTTGAAGATCTCAATCTCAAACACCAGATGGTGAAAGACGTAGAGCGTGAGTGCGCTGAACACACAGTGTTTGCCTCCAATACCTCCTCCCTGCCCATCAACCAGATTGCGGCAGAGGCGGCGCACCCAGAGCGAGTCGTGGGGCTGCACTACTTCAGCCCGGTGGACAAGATGCCACTGGCGGAGATCATCCCCCACGCTGGCACCAGTGCCGAGACGGTCGCGACCACCCTGGCCTTTGCCCGTGCTCAGGGTAAAACGCCTATCGTGGTGAAGGACGAAGCTGGTTTCTACGTCAACCGCATCCTGGCGCCCTACATGAATGAAGCGGCGCGACTGGTGCTGGAAGGGGAGCCGGTGGAGGTGCTGGATAGCGCGCTGCTGGACTTTGGCTTCCCGGTTGGCCCCATCACTTTGCTGGACGAGGTGGGGATCGATGTGGGCGCCAAGATCTCCCCCATTCTCGAGAAAGAGCTGGGCGGCGAGCAGTTCCAGGCACCCAAGGCGTTCGACAAGCTGTTGCAAGACGATCGCAAGGGGCGCAAGAACGGCAAGGGCTTCTACCTCTATGGCAAGGCGGCACCGCGCAACAAGCTGACCGGCAAAGAGGGCAAGAAGACGGTGGACGAGAGCGTCTATGGCGTGCTCGGCATCAAGCCGTCTGCCAAGCTGGCCCGTCAGGAGATCGCCGAGCGCTGCGTGCTGCTGATGCTCAACGAAGCGGCCATGGCGCTGGATAGCGGTGTGGTGGCCTCGGCCCGTGATGGCGATATCGGGGCCATCTTCGGCATCGGCTTCCCGCCGTTCCTCGGCGGCCCGTTCCGCTATATGGATACACTCGGGATCGATCATCTGGTTGGTCGTCTGGAGTATTACCAGAAGCGCCACGGCGACCGGTTTGCTCCCTGTGCCCGCCTCAAGGCGATGGCCGCGGAGCAGCAGACCTTCTACTGATAATCGCTGCAGAGTGACCGCAAGGCAAAGAGGCCCGCACACCATGCGGGCCTCCTTCTGTGTTGTGGCTTGTTCGGGTTGTACGGCTTGGGCAGCGCTCATGCTGGCAGAAGCAACCGATTAAAAAACGGCCCACCGAAGTGGGCCGTCGAGATATCGGGTCACGGGTCAGATCCCCGGTTTGCGCTCCGGGCAACGACCTATGATATCGGGCGGCAGCTCGCCGTTATCCTGCTCCAGCACTACATCAAACCCCCACAGCTGATGGAGGTGTTTGAGCACCTCATGGCGTGAGTCGCCAAGGGGGATGCGGTTGTGGGGCACATAGCGCAGGGTGAGGGATCGATCCCCCTTCACGGCGACGTTGTAGACCTGAATATTGGGCTCCAGATTGCTGAGATTGTATTGAGCTGACAGGGTGTTGCGCACCTGACGGTACCCCTCGTCATTGTGGATGGCGGAGACCTTGATGTAGTTCTTCAGATCGTCGTCATCAATGGCGAACAGCTTCATGTCGCGCATCACTTTGGGGCTTAAGAACTGGCTGATGAAGCTCTCGTCCTTGAAGTTTTGCATGGCAAAATGAAGGGTCTCCACCCAGTTGCTGCCGGCATAATCCGGGAACCAGTATCTATCCTCCTCGGTTGGGTTCTCGCAGATGCGGCGCAGGTCGGTAAACATGGCAAACCCCAGCGCATAAGGGTTGATCCCCGAGTAGTAGCGACTGTTGTAAGCCGGTTGATAGACCACGTTGGTGTGGCTGTGCAGCACCTCCATCATGAAGCGATCGCTCAGCTTGCCCTCGTCATAGAGGTGGTTGAGGATGGTGTAGTGCCAGAAGGTGGCCCACCCCTCGTTCATCACCTGAGTCTGCTTTTGTGGATAGAAATACTGGCTGATCTTGCGCACGATGCGTACCACTTCTCGCTGCCAGGGCTCCAGCAAGGGGGCATTCTTCTCGATGAAGTAGAGAATGTTCTCCTGGGGCTCTGCGGGGTAGCGCCTGTCCTCCACACCCGCCGCTTTATGCTGCTTGGGCAGGGTACGCCACAGCTCGTTGACCTGAGTCTGCAGATAATCTTCCCGCGCCTTCTGACGCCGCTTCTCCTCTGCCATCGAGATCTTCTGGGGACGCTTGTAGCGATCGACCCCGAAGTTCATCAGGGCATGGCAGGAGTCGAGCAACTGCTCCACCGCCTCGATGCCGTGCTTCTCTTCACACTCGGTGATGTATTTTTTGGCAAACAGCAGGTAGTCGATGATGGAAGAGGCATCGGTCCACGCCTTGAACAGGTAGTTGTTCTTGAAGAAGGAGTTATGACCGTAGCAGGCGTGGGCCATCACCAGCGCCTGCATCGGCATGGTGTTCTCCTCCATCAGATAGGCAATGCAGGGATCGGAATTGATGACGATCTCGTAGGCCAGTCCCATCTGTCCGCGCTTGTAATTGCGCTCGGTATGGATAAAACGCTTGCCGAACGACCAGTGCTGATAGCCGATGGGCATGCCGACGCTGGAGTAGGCATCCATCATCTGCTCGGCGGTGATCACCTCGATCTGGTTGGGGTAGGTGTCCAGCTTGTAGAAACGGGCGACCCGGGCGATCTCCTGGTGATAGGTCTCCAGCAGATCGAAGTTCCAGTCTGGTCCGTCATCCAGTGGCGCTACACGTTTTTCAGTTTCGATCATGTGACCTCCTCACGCCGCTTGTTTCTTGAACAGCTCGCGGAACACCGGATAGATATCCTCGACCTTGCGAATGTGCTCCATCGCAAAGTGGGGGAACTGGCTGGCTACCGACTCATATTCGTGCCACAGGGTCTGGTGGGCACGGGTAGTGATCTCGATGTAGGAGTAGTACCGCACCCTTGGCATGATGTCCCGCACCAGGATCTCCCTGCATTGCGGTGAATCATCTGCCCAGTTGTCACCATCCGACGCCTGCGCCGCATAGATATTCCACTGGTTGGCGGGGTAACGCTCGTTGATGATGTCATTCATCATCTTGAGGGCGCTGGAGACGATGGTGCCGCCGGTCTCCTGGGAGTAGAAGAACTCGTGCTCGTCCACCTCCTTGGCCTGGGTGTGGTGGCGGATATAGACCACCTCGACGTTCTTGTAGGTCCGGCTTAGGAACAGATAGAGCAGGATATAGAAACGCTTGGCCATCTCCTTGGTGGCCTGATCCATGGAGCCCGAGACGTCCATCAGACAGAACATCACTGCCTGACTGGAAGGGACGGGCCGTTTGACGAAGTTATTGAACTTGAGATCGAAGGTGTCAATAAACGGCACCGCATCGATCCGTCGTTTCAGCTCCCTGATCTCCTTCTCGAGCAGGGCGATTTCGGCAAAGTGCTCGTTGGGATCGGCGGCCAGCAGAGCCAGCCTATCTTCCAGTTCATGCAGTTGGCGCTTCTTGCCCGCTTGCAGCGCCATGCGCCGCGCCAGTGAATTTTGCAGGGAACGCACCACGTTGATATTGGCGGGCACCCCGTTGGAGGTGTAGCCCGCCCGATAGGTTTTCACCTCCATTAGCTGGTTGAGCTGGGTTTTCTGCAGCCTGGGCAGCTCCAGATCTTCAAACAGCAGATCGAGATACTCATCCTTGGAGATCTGGAACACGAAGTCATCGGCCCCTTCACCCTGATTGGATGCCTGCCCCTCGCCGGAACCCTGTCCGCCGCCCCCTCCTTTGGGGCGGTCAATCTTGTCGCCGGAGACGAATTGATCATTACCGGGATGCACCATCTCCCGTTTACCGCCTTGCCCCTGATGGAAATGGGGTTCGCCGATATCCTTGGTCGGGATGCTGATGCTCTCGCCCTTGTCTACGTCCTGAATGCTGCGCTTGGAGACAGCATCCGAGACCGCTTGTTTTATCTGCTTCTTGTAGCGGCGGATGAAGCGCTGCCGATTGACAGCGCTTTTGTTTTTGCCGTTGAGCCTGCGGTCGATAAAATGCGCCATAACTCCCCCTTGAACAGTCAGGGTCAGGATGACTTGCGTACCCTGAGATACCATTCGGAGAGCAGTCGCACCTGTTTACGGGTGTAGCCTTTCTCCATCATCCGTTCGACAAAGTTATCGTGCTTCTTCTGCTCCTCAGCCGAGGTTTTGCTGTTGAAGGAGATAACCGGCAGCAGCTCTTCCGTGTTGGAGAACATCTTCTTCTCGATCACGGTGCGCAGCTTCTCGTAACTGGTCCAGTTGGGGTTACGGCCTGCATTGTTTGCCCGGGCACGCAGCACGAAGTTGACGATTTCGTTACGGAAATCTTTCGGGTTGCTGATCCCTGCAGGTTTTTCAATTTTCTCCAGCTCGCTGTTGAGGGATGCTCTGTCAAACAGCTGGCCGGTTTCGGGGTCACGGTACTCCTGATCCTGGATCCAGAAGTCGGCGTAGGTGACGTAGCGATCGAAGATGTTCTGCCCGTACTCGGAGTAGGACTCGAGATAGGCGGTCTGGATCTCCTTGCCGATGAACTCCACATAGCGCGGGGTCAGATAACCCTTGATGAACTCAAGGTAGCGATCGTGCAGCTCTTGCGGGAACTGCTCGCGCTCGATCTGCTGCTCCAGCACATAGAAGAGGTGCACCGGGTTGGCGGCCACTTCCGCGTGGTCGAAGTTGAAGACGCGGGAGAGGATCTTGAACGCAAAGCGGGTAGAGAGACCATTCATACCTTCGTCTACACCGGCGTAGTCGCGATACTCCTGATAGCTCTTCGCCTTGGGGTCGGTGTCTTTCAGGCTTTCGCCATCATAGACCCGCATCTTGGAGTAGATGCTGGAGTTTTCCGGCTCTTTCAGCCGTGACAACACAGAGAACTGGCCCAGCAGCTCGAGGGTACCCGGGGCACACTTGGCCTCGGTCAGCTCGCTGTTGATCAGCAGCTTCTCGTAGATCTTCACCTCTTCCGAGACGCGCAGGCAGTAAGGCACCTTGACGATGTAGACCCGGTCGAGGAAGGCCTCGTTGTTCTTGTTGTTGCGGAACTGCTGCCATTCGGATTCGTTGGAGTGGGCTAGCAGAATGCCGTCAAAGGGGAGGGCGGAGAGCCCCTCGGTTCCGTTGTAGTTCCCCTCCTGTGTTGCAGTCAGCAGCGGGTGCAGCACCTTGATAGGCGCCTTGAACATCTCGACAAACTCCATGATCCCCTGGTTCGCTTTACAGAGCGCACCGGAGTAGGAGTAAGCATCGGCATCATCCTGGGCGAAGTGCTCCAGCATGCGGATGTCGACCTTGCCGACCAGTGAGGAGATGTCCTGGTTGTTGTCATCACCGGGTTCCGTTTTGGCTATGGCAATCTGATCGAGGATGGAGGGGTTGACCTTCTCCACCTTGAACTTGGTGATGTCGCCGCCAAACTCGTGCAGGCGTTTGGCCACCCAGGGGGACATGATGGGACGCAGGTAACGGCGCGGGATGCCGTACTCTTTTTCCAGGATTTCCCCATCCTCTTCGATGTCGAACAGACAGAAGGGGTGATCGTTGACCGGTGAGCCCTTGATACGATAGATGGGCACCTTCTGCATCAGGGATTTGAGTTTCTCTGCCAGCGAGGATTTACCGCCGCCAACGGGGCCCAGCAGATAGAGGATCTGTTTCTTCTCCTCCAGCCCCTGGGCGGAGTGTTTGAGGTAGGAGACGATCTGTTCGATAGCCTCTTCCATCCCGTAGAAATCCTTGAAGGCGGGATAGCGTGCCACGACGCGGTTGGAGAAGAGTCGGCTCAGTCTGGGGTTGGCTGAGGTGTCTACCATCTCCGGCTCACCGATGGCGGTCAGCAGACGTTCGGCTGCGGAGGCGTAGCAGGCTTTATCCTGCTTACACATATCCAGGAACTCCTGGATGGTATATTCCTCTTCTCTCGCTTTTTCATATCGCTGTTGGTAATGCTCGAATATGCCCATAACTTTGCCCTCGTTATAGTCGCTTACCCTGAAAAAAGTGGATGACTGCTTTTGTGTTGTGCGCTTTTAAAGCCTAGTCAACAGACTCCAGTAATCCATCACGGTTGATAGGTTAAATTCTGAAGAAACCTGCCCGATCCTTTTGCGGGGAGGGTCAGTCAACAACACCGCTATGTTACTGACTGTTAAATTATTTTTGCCACGATAGTGAGGTAAATGTCAAAGACATAAAAAATAAATGTTTATGGGAAACAGGGAACTTATTGCGAAAAGATTAAGGGGTTTGACGAAAGGCAATGGGGCTGCGGGTTGGCGGGGTTATGGATGAGAATGTCATTACGTGAACGTCAACGTAAATCACTTTGTTTGGAGTTTTGGCTCTAATTTTTACATTGACGCTACATTTTGAGTGCCCTAGATTGGCGATGTGTGAGCAGCAAGACGCTTTAGCAAGAGAGTTGACTGTTGCCTCACCAAGCTCTGTTTAAGCACGTTTCCGTTGGCTTGACCCTCGCAACCGCGAGGGTCTTCTTTTTCTGCGTCTTTAAACGCTTGTTTCTGCTGGTGGCTATTGAAGCCACCAGCACTCATCTAGCAAGGGTAGGCTTGTTGCACTGCCGCCAGGACGCGGGCAAACGGGTGCGCGGCCAACTGGCCTGCACCCGCCAGCGATTTGGCCTTGACCCGGCTGGTCAGCGGTGTGGCGATACCGCACAGGAAACGGGCCAGAACACGCGCATCCACGGAACCGGTCTTGGCAATCAGCGGATCGCACCAGGCGCGGATCCCCGCCTCGTTTGGCATGGTCAGTGAGGGTAGGGGAGGGAGATGTGCCACCTCGCCGCGACAAACCGAACAGTGGCCACAATGAACCGGCGCCACTTCATCGGCAAAATAGCGGGCGAGGCGGTGGCTCAGGCACTCACTTGAGGTGAAAAAGTCGAGCATGGCTTGCAGTCTGGCCAGCTCACTCTGTTCTTTTTGCAAGAAGAGCGCATGGAGCGCGTTAGCCTCCTGCTCGCAGTCCCACCCCTGACGGGTGATCCGGTAGACCTCGGTCATCTGTTTGCTTTCAAGCTCGATCCAGCCTTGCTGCTGCAGGTAGTCGAGCGCCGCAACCGCCCGCTGTCGCTCCCCCTGATAGCCCTGCCAGAGGGCGTCAAAGTCCATGGTGCACCAACTGCGGGCTTGTGGAGCGCAGGCGAATAGCTGCTCCAGAAACTGGCGGCGATCCGGATTGAAGCGGCTCATTATCTCGCCTTTATCCAGCACAAATTTGAAGCGGTAGTCGGCGTAATAGCTATAGGCCGGAGTGATGATGCCTGCTATCTCCAGATAGACCAGCAGGGTTTTAAGGGGCAACTGGCGGATATTGGTGTCGTTGGAGAGGCGCAGCAGGGTGAATTCCCACTCGTGCCCGCTCTGCTTGATGATGGCAAGGAGCTGGAGGATGGCACTCAAATCCGGCGTATCGCCGTAGACGAAGTTCTCCAGCACCGGCAGCTGGCTCTGGTTGGCCAGCACGATACAGCGCGATGGTTGGCCATCCCGTCCGGCGCGGCCAATCTCCTGGCTGTAGTTCTCGATGGATTTGGGCAGATCGTAGTGAATGACCCGCCGGATATCCGCTTTGTCGATGCCCATGCCAAAGGCGATGGTGGCGACAATGCAGTCCACCTTGCCCGCCATGAAATCGTGCTGGATCTGACTGCGCAGCGCCGAGTCGAGTCCGGCATGATAGGCGCGGGCGTTGATCCCTTCTCTAACGAGTTGTTCGGCGCAGGCTTCGGCGGTGTGTTGCAAGGTGACGTAGACGATGGTGGGGGCCGCCGGATCGTTGGCCAACTGCTGCGCGAGCCAGCCATCCCGCGCGTCGGGCGCTAGGGGAATGACCGCCAGATCAAGATTGGGGCGGTAGAAACCGGTGACCACGACCCCCTCCGGCGCGATGCCGAATTTGGTCTGCATATCCTGAATCACCGCCGGTGTAGCGGTGGCCGTCAGCAGTAACACCTGTGGGATCTTCAGGTCATGGCGATAGCTCGGCAGCTTGAGGTAGTCGGGGCGAAAGTTGTGGCCCCACTCCGAGATACAGTGCGCCTCATCGACGACTAGCAGCGAGAGCGGCACTTGATGGATAAAGCGGCGAAAGCGCTCGTTCTTGAGTCGTTCTACCGAAATCATCAGGATCTTGAGCTGGCCATCCAGCGCCTGCTGCATCACTCGTCGGCTCTCCTCCGGGCTCTGGCTTGAGTCGAGGGTAGCGGCGCTTATTCCCTTGCTTTTGAGGAAGGCGAGTTGATCGTGCATCAGCGCCAGCAGCGGCGAGATCACCAGGGTCAGGTGAGGCAGGGCGAGGGCAGGCAGTTGATAACAGAGGGACTTGCCGGAGCCGGTGGGAAAGATGGCGGCGGCACTCTGACCTGCCAGCACTCGGCTGATCACCGCTTCCTGACCTGGCCTGAGTGCGGAGAAACCAAAATATTGGTTGAGCAGGGATGGGATCATGGCAAGGCTCCGCGGCAAATGGGGGATGATAGCACAGCGACACGGTCACGGGGGGCACAGGAATGGTCGTGAGGGTGAGGGCAGAGAGTGTCGATAAAACGTACAAAAATGGGTGGTTGCGCTGTGGTTAAGGTTTTGTTGCGGTTTTTTGTGATGGAAACGGGATATTTTTTGGTGAGTCTCTGGAAAAAAAAGATGGCGAATGGGATATTCCGTCATGCAATCCGGTGACTGGCGGATCGGCCCGACAGAAGGCTGGCCACAGACACCACATTCGGGCGACAGGGGTCTCCCGATGAGTGGTTGCAGACAGGACTCATGATTCATGCACTACGGTGCTTAGGGACTTTTTTGATGACACAACAACACCCCCTCCTTCGGCTGGTCAATAGCACCAGTCTGGTCAGCCAGATCCTGGTTGGTCTGGTATTCGGTATCTTGCTGGCACTATTTGCGCCCGAGTGGGCGAAAACGGCAGGTCTGCTCGGCAGTCTGTTTGTTGGCGCACTGAAAGCAGTAGCCCCGCTGCTGGTATTCGTACTGGTGATGGCGGCCATCATTGGTCACAAGCAGGGTCAGAAGACCAATATGCGACCGATCCTGCTGCTCTATCTGTTTGGTACCTTCTCTGCGGCCGTGGTCGCGGTGATTGCCAGCTTCCTGTTCCCCTCTAACCTCCATCTGGTGGCCAATACTGCCGAGATCACCCCGCCAGGCGGGATCACCGAGGTGCTGCAGACCCTGCTGTTCAACGTGGTGACCAACCCGGTCAAGGCGCTGATGGATGCCAACTATATCGGGATCCTGGCGTGGGCCATCGGTCTGGGTATCGCCATGCGCCATGCCAACGAGAGCACCAAGGCGCTGATCACTGACCTGTCTCACGGTGTCTCCGCCATCGTGAAAGCGGTGATCCGCTGTGCCCCGCTCGGGATCTTGGGTCTGGTTGCCTCCACTCTGGCTGAGACCGGCTTCGATGCCCTGTTTGGCTATGCCCAACTGCTGGTGGTGCTGATCGGCTGCATGCTGTTTATCGCCTTTGTGGTCAACCCGTTGATCGTCTTCTGGAAGATCAAGCGCAACCCTTATCCGCTGGTGCTGACTTGCCTCAAAGAGAGTGGCGTGACAGCCTTCTTTACCCGCAGCTCTGCCGCCAACATTCCGGTTAACATGGCGCTGTGTGAAAAATTGCGTCTGCCGGAGGATACCTATGCGGTCTCCATTCCGCTGGGTGCCACCATCAACATGGCGGGTGCGGCCATCACCATCACTGTGCTCGCCATGGCGGCGGTACATACCCTGGGGATGGAAGTGGACATGGCAACGGCTGTGCTGCTCTCCGTGGTTGCCACCGTCAGCGCCTGTGGCGCGTCCGGTGTCGCCGGTGGCTCCTTGCTGCTGATCCCGCTGGCCTGTAGCCTGTTTGGTATCAGCAACGACATCGCCATGCAGGTGGTGGCCGTCGGCTTTATCATCGGTGTGCTGCAGGATTCTGCCGAGACAGCCCTTAACAGCTCCACCGACGTGCTGTTCACCGCCGCAGCGTGCATGGCCGAAGATGAAACCTTGCTGGATGTGGCTCCGGTACCGAGCCGCGAAGCCTGATCTCGCAACGGTCAGTTTCGCAACACACTTGCGCCCTCTTCGGAGGGCGCTTTTTATTGTCAGCTTTGCGCTGTATCCCTCTTTGATCAATCTCATTGGCTGATGTGCCGAACATTCTGTCGCCCTTCTCCAGGGCGCTGCCTTATCTTTATCCCTTCGAGTCGTGCTTCCTCCTTCTGTTGTGCGTTACACACCTTTGTTTGCTCTGCCAAGAGCCGATTGCTATGGCTTACCCCAGATCTTCAGGACAATCACAGCATCACAGCATCACAGCATCACAGCATCACAGCATCACAGAAGAACGAAGATAGCTGGCTGCGGCAGATGAACCCAACTCGTCCTATCAGACACGCCATCATGGTTTGGTGAGGGGGAGTAAACGTGTTGGCGATATTGAGCTGCGGGTATGGGGGCGGTACATGGTAAAACCCTAAGCATGTTCAATCATGGCGCTGGTGAACATACAGATATCCAACAAAGGGAGTAATAAGGGGAGAGCAGGGGAATCGAGGAGGCACAGATTGCAGAGATAAAAAAGCCAGCGAGTGTTCGGCTGGCTTTTTGCTATCAGTGGCAGCTGGGGGATTAACCGACCAGCTGATAGAGGATGGCGGAGATGGCGATCATCCCCATCACAGCGACAAATACGTTGCTGATATGACCCTGATATTTCGCCATGGCCGGTACGCGCTTGATGGCGTACATCGGCATGATGAACAGGATGGTGGCGATGATCGGGCCGCCCAAGGATTCAATCATGCCCAAGATGGAGGGGTTGGCAATGGCAGTGCCCCACAGGGTCAGGATGAAGAAGGCGATGATGAACATCTCGACTTTCTTGGCGTTCGGCTCTTTGCCTGACTTGCGCATGTTCTGCACGATCATCCCTTTCAGACCTTCACGGGCACCCAGATAGTGGCCGAAGAAGGAGGAGACGATGGCGACGAACGCAACCAGCGGACCGAAGTAGGAAATGATGGGGCTGGCATGCTGGTTCGCCAGATAGGAGAGCACGGCGATGTTCTGGGCCTTGGCTTCTGCCAGCTGAGCCGGAGTAAGGCTCATGACGCAGGAGAAGACGAAGAACATCACGAAGCCCAGCAGCACCATGGCGGTACGCTTGAGGATGGCATCGGCTTTCTCGACAGCCTGATCACCGTGGTCGCGGCGCTGGGCCAGGGAGAAGCTGGAGATAGCCGGGCTGTGGTTGAAGGAGAAAACCAGTACCGGGATGGTCAGCCACAGGGTAGTGGCGAAATCCTTGGCAGAGGGCACTTGCTCCAGCGCGGCACCGGTCCAGTCCGGGATCAGATACAAAGAGATACCGGCCAGAATGGCGATCAACGGATAAACCAGCAGCTCGGTCACTTTCAGCATCAGCTTTTCACCCGCCAGCATCACCGACATCATGCCCATGATCAGCACGATGGAGAGGATCCAGCGCGGCGGGGCACTCATCTGCAGCTGGTTGACCATAAAGCTTTCGACGGTGTTGGTGATACCCACGCCGTAGATCAGCACGATGGGGTAGATGGCGAAGAAGTAGAGCAGGGTGATTAATTTACCGGCACCCACGCCAAAATGCTCTTCCACCACTTCGGTGATGTCTGCATTTGGCTTTTTGGAGGAGAGGACGAAGCGGGCCAGACCACGGTGTGCCAGATAGGTCATGGGACCTACCAGCAGCGCCATGACGACCAGCGGCCAGAAACCGCCCATACCCGCGTTGATCGGCAGGAACAGGATCCCCGCGCCAACCGCGGTCCCGAACAGACTGATGACCCAGGTAGAGTCGCGTTTTTCCCAACGAGTGGTTTGAGTAGAGCGGATCCCTTGCTCTGTTGACGCCGCAACTCCCTGCGTGCCAGTGACTGTGTTTGACATCTATCTCACCCCGAATGTGTGGTTCTTATTAAGTCGGCGCAAGGATACGGTTTTTCTAATCAAAAATGTTGATCAAATTCATCTTTACGGCACGAAAAACCGCACTTTCTTATGGAAATGTGATCAAAACAAGAAAAATTCAATTATTGTTTATCAATTGGCACGTTATTTTAGTGTTAATGATTAAATCTCGCTCAGCAAAATGTAGGTAAATTGTTATTTTGCGAGATGCTGGGCTAGCTGGTTGATCATGCTGGCGGTAGCCCCCCAGATAAAGTGCTGTTGCCAGGGGATCCAGTAGATGGTGTGAGCTTTCCCCCCTCTGGAAAGGGTCAGGGGGATGTGGTTACGCCGATCCAGCAGATGGGTCAGCGGCACTTCAAAGGCGTGATCCACCTCATCCGGACTCAGGATGAGGGGATAGTTGCCATCGAGCAGCCCCAGCACCGGCAGCACCTCGAATCGTGACACTGTATTGAGCGGGTTGAGGGTGCCGATCACTTCAATCAGCCGTGCCGGAATGCCGAGCTCCTCTTCGGTTTCCCGTAGCGCCGTGGCAATCAGGTTTTCGTCGCCGGGATCCTGTCGGCCGCCAGGAAAGCTGATCTGTCCCCCATGATGACGCAGCCGTGGGCTGCGCCGGGTCAATAACACGCTGAGCCCCTCGTCGCGCATCACCACCGGGATCAACACCGCAGCCGGACTGAGCCCGCCGATGGCGAGTCGATGGGCCGGGGCGGGTCGCTGCAACTGGAAGCGGGTCAGCAGTTCGTGGCGATCCATGGCGGGGAGCTCTCCTGTGCGTTGGCCTGACAGTGGGGAGGGTTAAAGCGCCGACAGCGGCGGCAGGATGCGGGCGACCTTGTCATAGGTCTCCTGATATTCGCTGTCGGCGTCGGAGTCGGCGATGATGCCGCCACCGGCCCAGCAGTGCAGACGACCCGCTTCGGCGATCAAAGTGCGAATGCAGATGCTGGTATCCATCCGGCCGTGCTGGCTGAGATAGCCGATGCTGCCGCAATAGGCGTTGCGGCGCTGGGGCTCCAGCTCTTCGATGATCTCCATGGCGCGGATCTTGGGGGCGCCGGTGATGGAGCCACCCGGGAAACAGGCCCGCAGCAGATCGACTCCTTGCCAGCGTGCATCCAGCTCACCGTGGATGGTGGAGACCAGATGATGTACCGCTGGAAACGACTCCACCGCAAAGAGATGAGGCACGCTGACCGAGCCTGGCCGGCTGACCCGACCGATATCGTTGCGCAGCAGATCAACGATCATCAGATTCTCTGATCTGTCCTTGTCCGCCTGCGCCAGCTCCTGCGCGACTTGCCGATCGGTCGCCGGATCGGGGTGGCGAGGGCGAGTGCCTTTGATGGGTTTGGTTTCAATATGGCGGCCATCGAGCAGCAGGAACCGCTCGGGAGAGAGGCTCAGCAGCGCGCTCTCCGGCAGGCGGATAAAGGCAGAGAAGGGGGCCTTGTTGGCGGTTGCCAGCAGGCAATAGGCCTGCCACTCATCACCCTGATAGGGGGCGCTGAAACGCTGGGTCAGGTTGATCTGGTAGCAATCTCCCGCGGCGAGATATTCCTGAATACGGGCAAACTTCTCGCCATACTCGGCGCGGCTCATATTGCTCTGCCACGACCCCTGCAAGGCAAAAGCGGGGGCCGGTTTGGCCTGCTGCTGTTCAAGCCAGGCCAGCCGGTTGGCAAGACCCGCTTCATCCCCCCAGTGCACCAGCTGCCAGTCGTCGGTCGCCACATTGCGCAGCAGCGCCCAGTCGTAGATGCCCACCGCCATGTCTGGCACCGCGATATCGGCGGCGGCCTGCACTGGCAGTCGCTCGAAGCGACGGCCGAGATCATAGCCAAAGAGACCGAGGGCGCCGCCAATAAAGGGTAGGTGAGTGGCACACAGTTCCAGCTCCCCCAGCAGCTGTTGCTGGGTATGGGCCAGCAGGGCGAGGGGATCTTCGTGGTATTTGCTGATATCCGCCCCGGCACGCAGAGTGGTGACCTGGCCACGGGTTTCGAGGGTCGCCAGCGGATCGGCAGTGATGATATCAAAGCCATTATCGGCACCGAGTGGTCCCGCCGATTCCAGCAACATGGCCCATGGCTGATGTTGCAGGCGGGCAAAAAGCTGATGGAGTTCAGCACTATGGTCTAGATGATGGATATGAAGTGTTGGCGTCATTTTATGTTACACAGGCAACAGTTTGGTTCCCGAACCCTAGTCGGTGCTGGTGGGCAAGCGTATCATAGGTGTCGGTGACTTAAGAAAAAACTGCCGTGTCGTTCGTTTTTTGCTGGTTGATAGTTTTTAGCCAGCACGTCAGCACGGCCCATCATATGGAAGCCCTTGCCCTGCTCCGTGGCAGAGACAAGGACCAGTGAGGATGATATGAGCATTATAAAAAAACAGGATTTCATCGATTCTATCGCAGATGCCCTCCAGTACATCTCCTATTACCACCCGTTGGATTTTGTTCAGGCTGCCAAAGCGGCGTATGACCGTGAGGCCAACCCGGCCGCCAAAGATGCGCTGGCCCAGATCCTGATCAACTCCCGCATGTCCGCCGAAGGTCATCGTCCGCTCTGCCAAGACACCGGTATCGTGACCTGTTTCGTCAAAATTGGCATGCAGGTCCAGTGGGACAGCGACATGACAGTGCAGGAGATGGTGGACGAAGGGACCCGTCGTGCCTACACCAATCCTGACAACCCGCTGCGCGCCTCCGTGCTGGCCGATCCGGCCGGCAGTCGCAAAAACACCAAAGACAACGCCCCTGCCGTGGTGCATATCGACATGATCCCCGGCAACAAGGTGGAAGTGAGCATCGCGGCCAAAGGCGGCGGCTCCGAGAACAAATCCAAGATGGTGATGCTCAACCCCTCTGACGATATCGTCGAGTGGGTGCTGAAAACCGTGCCGACCATGGGCGCAGGCTGGTGCCCGCCCGGTATGCTGGGCATCGGCATCGGCGGTACCGCCGAGAAAGCGGCGGTGCTGGCCAAAGAGGCCCTGATGGAGCACATCGACATTCAGGAGCTGATTGCCCGTGGCCCGCAAACCACAGAAGAGAAGCTGCGGGTCGAGCTCTACGACAAGGTCAACAAGCTGGGGATCGGTGCCCAGGGGCTGGGCGGCCTCACTACAGTGCTGGATGTGAAGGTGAAATCTGCGCCGACTCATGCCGCCTCCAAGCCGGTGGTGATGATCCCCAACTGCGCCGCGACCCGTCACGTTCATTTCGAGCTGGATGGTTCAGGCCCCGCCGAGCTGACCCCGCCGAAACTGAGCGACTGGCCGGAGATCACCCGTGAAGCGGGTGGCAACGTGCGCCGCGTCAACGTCGATGGCATCACCAAGGCCGAACTGGCCAGCTGGAAGAGCGGTGATACCGTGCTGCTCTCCGGCAAGATCCTTACCGGTCGCGATGCCGCCCACAAGCGTATCGCCGACATGCTGAAAAATGGCGAAGGGCTGCCGGAAGGGGTCGATTTCACCAACCGCTTCATCTATTACGTTGGCCCGGTCGATGCGGTGCGTGACGAAGTAGTTGGCCCGGCTGGCCCCACCACCTCCACCCGGATGGACAAGTTCACCGACATGATGCTGGGTGAAACCGGCCTTATCGGCATGATCGGCAAATCCGAGCGAGGCCCGAAAACCGTCGAGAGCATCAAACAGCACAAGGCCGTCTATCTGATGGCCGTCGGTGGCGCAGCCTATCTGGTGGCCAAGGCTATCAAGAAGGCGCGCGTGGTAGCCTTTGCCGATCTCGGCATGGAAGCGATCTACGAGTTTGAAGTGGAAGATATGCCGGTGACCGTTGCGGTCGACTCCGAAGGCAACAATATCCACGAAACCGGCCCGGCCTACTGGTCGGCCAAGATTGCCGAGCTGGATGGCAAACTCTCCTCCTGAGTGACCGTTTCCGCTGTCGGTTAAAACGGCATAGGCCATGTAAACAAGGCGCATCCATCCGGATGCGCCTTGTTGCTTTGGCTGGCCTGTTATGGGCTCAGGTTGGCCGTTTTCGGCAAGCGGGCATAAAAAAGGATAGCGCCACGCCATCCTTTTTCGTTGTGCTTGTGCTCTGGCAGCAGACAGCAGAGCAATCGCCCTTGGCTTTAGGCCTTTTTCAGGTAGGCAGCAACCAGTACGATCTGCACGCCGTTGACCTTGCCTTCGATATGGAGCGGGTTGTTGGTCAGACGGATGCCCTTGACCAGGGTGCCGCGCTTGGCGGTGAAACCGGCGCCTTTCACGTCCAGATCCTTGATCAGGGTGACGGAGTCGCCCTCTTGCAGCACGGCGCCGTTGGAGTCAACGGTCGGTACGCTGTCGTCATCTTCGTCAGCAATACCAGCTTCAGCCCAGGTCTTGGCTTCGTCTTCCATGTACATCATGTCCAGCAGATCCTGAGCCCACACCTCACCCTTGCCGGAGAGAGCTTTGAGCTGGCGCCATGCCATCACCTGCACCGCAGGCACCTGGCTCCACATGCTGTCACTCAGGCAACGCCAGTGGTTGACCACCAGAGTATCCGGTTGTTCCAGCTGACCACGGCAGGTGTCACAGATAGCAACGCTGTGATCATCGTCGCTGGCGGGGGCGTGAGGCACCACGAAGGCGGTCAGCGCCTGCTCGGCGCTGCACAGTTCACACTTGGCGCCCGCGCGCGCTTGCAGAATGGCGTTGATGGTCATGTTGTAGGTCCCATAGCTAGTGTAAAGCGACCCGCGTTGGGCGGGGCGCGTGAAAGAGGGGGCGGAATATAGCATAAAACCCCGCACTTTGTCAGGTCTGCCCTGGCTCACAGGGTTGGCCGTGCTGTTGCGCGGCGCTGATCGTCAGGTATTGAGAGTGCAATTTGAAGCGGGATCGCTAGAATGAGCCTCCTTTTTGACTGCAAGGCAGGGGCATTCGTGCTGGCTCAACGTTTTCAACAACTGGATCGACTGCTCACCCGCTACCGACGCTGGTGGCAATATCAGCCATATCATCATCTGACCATGGCCTTTGCCGATGAGGCGCCCGAACTGGCGGCACTGCTCAATGGGCTGACCCTTGCCCAGTTGGCAGAGCTCGATGCGGATATGGATGCACTCAGTACGCTGCTTGCCCCCTGGATTGCCGAGGGTGCTGAGCTGCAGCAGTTGAGCCAACTAGCCCAATTTACCCCTGAGCCCATCACCTGCAGCAAGGAGATGGCGCTGCATATGCCGGGGCGCAAGCAGGCTCAGATCGAGTCGTTCACCGCCTGTCTGCCTGCCCATCAGGGCCCCTATCTGGAGTGGTGTGCCGGTAAGGGCCACCTTGGGCGGCTGGTGTCACTTCATCGACAGGCTCCGATCCTCAGTCTGGAGTTGCAAGAGCAGCTTTGTGACGAAGGTCGGCTGCTGGCCGAGCGGGATGGCGCCAATATGACCTTTACCTGCGCCGATGCCTTTGCCCCTGAATCGGCGGCGCTGATCGCCCCCGAACATCACGCCATGGCACTCCATGCCTGCGGCGAGCTCCACACCCATCTGCTGGAGCGGGTGGCCGAGCGCGGTGCCCGCGGAGTGACCATCTCTCCCTGTTGTTACCACCTGATCCGTACCAGCCACTATCGCCCGCTGTCGGCCGCGGCCAGCGCCAGCGAGCTGGTGTTGAGCAAAGCGGATCTCAAGTTGCCGCTACAGGAGACGGTCACCGGCGGTGCGCGGATCGCCCGCCTGCGCGAGCAGGAAGTGGTGTGGCGGCTCGGGTTTGACTGCCTGCAGCGTCAGGTGCGCGGGGTGGATGAGTATCTGCCGGTGCCCAATATGCAAAAGAGCCTGCTGACCGGCACCTTCGAGGCATTCTGCGTTTGGGCTGCTGAACGCAAAGGGATTGTGCTGCCCGCCGGGCTCGACTATCCCGCCTGGTTGGAGCACGGGGAGCGTCGCTTTGGTGATGTCGCCCGCATGGAGCTGGTGCGTCATCTGTTTCGCCGTCCTCTCGAGATCTGGCTGGCGCTGGATCGCGCGCTCTTTTTGCAAGAGCAGGGTTATCGGGTCGAAGTGGGGGAGTTCTGTGCCAAACCCATGACCCCGCGCAATATCCTGATCCGTGCCGTGCGCGCCTGACAGCGAGCTCTTTGTGAGCGTTATTTGAACATTGTTGATGGCTGACTGGTGAAGCGGGTCAGCCATTTTTTTTTGCCACGAATAATTAATTGGTGACAGATCATCTGATCGTCTTTCGCCTCCCCATACGGGTGGCAAAACAGGCCAAAATGGTCATCGTTTGAGTTCTTTTATGTCGTTTTAGCTGCGTTGAGTAGCACAAGGTGAAATGGTTCACAAATTACGCGCATTTCTTAATTTTCATCGTGAATTTAGTTGTTGGAACACCTACTCTTGGAGCGCATTAATTCAAACAAGGACGATAAACATGTTCAAACCCAAGCGTTGTGCCTGGCTGATCGCTGCCGCTTGCGTATTGCCCAGCTATGCCGTAATAAGTGCAACCATGAATATTCAACCCGATCCACAAAATGCGGGAGGATATGTGATTGCGGCCCCGGATCTGGCCGCGGTGGAAAAGGCCAAGACGGCCAACCCCATGTATACAATATGGGCCAAGGCACTGGCCACCCGGTCAAATAAAATAGTCGATGCCATTGAACCGGGTCTGGCAAGCAATCCTGACAACGTAAAACGGGTTGAACGGGTATTTCCCCAATCTGAATGGGAATATTTAACCCAGATGGCCGCGCCGGAATATACCTATGTCCGCTTCTTGCGGGCCATCGGTAAATTTCCTGCGTTCTGCGGCGAATATAACGACGGGCGCGATTCTGATGCGATCTGTAAAAAATCCATTGTGACGGCCTTTGCCCACTTCTCTCAGGAGACCGGCGGCCATATTGCCAAGGAGAACGTCTCCGATAACCCGCTGGGGCTGGAGGAGTGGCAACAGGCGCTGGTGCATGTGCGGGAGATGGGCTGGTCAGAGGGACAGACCGGTTATACCACCGGCTGTGGCCAGAACGACTGGCAGAACAAGAAGTGGCCCTGCAGTACCGGACAAGGTTACTTTGGCCGCGGCGCCAAGCAGCTTTCTTACCACTTCAACTACGGGGCCTTCTCCGAGGCGATGTTTGATGGCGATGCCTCAGTGCTGCTCAACAACCCGGGGCTGGTGGCGGACTCCTGGCTCAACCTCGCTTCTGCCATCTGGTTCTTCCTCACCCCGCAGGCCCCGAAACCGGCCATGCTGCACGTGATTGATCGCACCTGGGTACCCTCCAAACGGGAAGCTGACGCCGGTATCGGCTATGGCTTCGGTACCACCATCAACGTCATCAACGGCGGTATCGAGTGTGGTGAACAGAACAAGGACAAAGGGCAGCCGGTCAATCGCATCCGCTACTGGGAAGGGCTGGCCAACCACTACCAGATCCCGGTCAAGGCGGATGAGAAGAACACCTGCTGGCAGCAGACTCCCTATGGCAGCCTCAATCTCAACGGCGCTACCGACGTGCTCTACACCAACTGGGATGGCAACTGGAAGTACTATCCTGATCGCCCGGGCGGTTACTCCTTCGAGTGTGAGCTGGTGGGCTTCCAGACCGCTTATTCTGCGCTGGTGCCGGGTGATTACGAGAAGTGCGTGACCAACTTCTACGGTTCCCACGCCAACTGGCCGAAAGTGCGGATCGTCGCCAAGCTCGATCCTGCCCCGGTCGATCCGGTTGACCCGCCCATTGATGGCCAGCCTGCCTGGGAGGCCAGCAAGGTCTATACCGCGGGCAACAAGGTGAGCTACAAGGGCGCCGTCTATCAGGCCAAATGGTGGACGCAAGGGGATGATCCCGCCAAAGGTGGCCCCTGGGCTGTGGTGGTGACCAAATAAGGTTGCCGTTGGGATCATGGTCAATCACCATGATCTATCGGTAGTGGAAACAAGCAGGCAGCAGGGAGGAGATATCTCCCTGCTTTTTACCCGTTATCGGCCTGTTGTCGCCCCATCAGGCGGGATCAGAAACGGTAGTTGAGACCGACACTGACCCCTTTGACATCGAGTCGAGGCATGGGGATATATTGGTACTCTGCATTGAGTCCGATACCCGAATCAAAGCGATATTGCCAACCCGCAGCGCCATACAAACCGACCCCGGAGTTGCTCTGATCTTCCTTGTTGATGGTGTATTCGACTCTGTGGGCGTTGGCACCCAGTTTGGCATAAAAGCTGTTGCCGGAAGAGACCGGGAATTGTGCATACAAGGCAGAGCGGATCCCTTTGTAATGGATATCTTTTACGTCATTGAGGGTTGCATCGAAGAGGGCGCTGACTACGCCACCGGTACCAAACAATATTCCTGAATCGATACCGATATAATCGTTGAACATATAACGGTAATAGAGATCGGCAGTCATATTGTCACCGCCATCGGCCTGATCCCCATTTTGTGCTTTGAATGACTGGGTGCCATAGCCAAGGGTGGCGCCGACGATATGGGGAGAGGGGGTTGCTATCGCCACGGAAGAGAAGATCGCCGTGGCAACCACCAGGGGAGTGAATAACTTCATCATGCAGGTTCCAATTAAATAGCGTGGAATATGGCTGCGACGAACAGATTTATATGGGCTCGGGTGAGCTTGTCTTATATTCGCAGGCCAGTAGTGAGTGGCAATATCTCATATTGTCAGGGGGATGAATAATCAGAGCCCCCATAGTTGTTATGATGGGAGGTGAGAGTGGTTATCTTCTGTCTGAACAATGGTGAAATGTGTCAATTCTATCTGAAATGAGCGCTGATAAATCGCAAATTTCATTGGTTTTCTGCACTAATCAACTTAGTGTAACGGGATGTTAGGCTGGCAATATATGCCTTCAAACGTGGACTGGATGGTAAACAAGATGGTGATTTCTCGTGACGGTATATTAGAGGGGGGGTTGCCATTGTGGTGCAATCCGCTACAAGGTGCTAGCTGCTCCCTTTGCTACCGATTTTTGCCACTGCCGGGATTGTCAGCGCACGACCGGCGCCTGGATGGATTTTCGGGTGAAACAGGTGCAATGGCTATGCGGCGTATTGACTGAGTACGCCTCGTCGGAGGCGATTCGACGCGGCTTTTGTGCAACCTGTGGCGCCACCCTCAGCTATCGCAGCATTCAATACCCCGAGTACCTGACGCTGGCTATTGTCTCACTTGATAACCCCGAAACGGTCGCACCAACCTATCACATCCATACCGTCAGCCAGCTCTCCTGGTTGCCGATCCAGGACGATCATCCCCGTTATCCGAAAGGGAAGTAGTTTTGCGATATTCCACGTAGAAAGAGGAGTACACCATGGAGCTGATAGTGATCCGCCATGGAGAGACCCAAGCCAACGCCGAGGGGCGCTATCAAGGGGCGTTGGATATCGGGCTCAACCAAGATGGCGCGCGGCATATATGCTGGCTGGCCAATGAGATAGCGACCACACTGGCCCCGTTCGATCGGTTGCTGGCGTCGCCCCTGCTGCGAACAAGAGAGAGCGCCGCGCTCTTCTCACGCCAGTTGGGGTTGCCTGTGGAGCTTGCTCCGGCCTTTCGTGAGCGGCATGTCGGTCTGTTTGAGGGACTGACGCAGGCAGAGGCCAAGGCGCGTTATCCCGAGTTGTGGGTGCGCAACATCACCCGGCGCTGGGCGGAGGCTCCGCTTGGCGGTGAGAGGCTGGATGAGGTGATTGCCTGAGTCTCGCAGGGACTAACGGCACTGGCCTCGACCATGCAGGGGGAGCGGGTATTGCTGGTGGCGCACGGTGTGGTCGCCAAGGTGACCCGCGCCCTAACGACCGCCGGATTTGATGACTTCTTCGCGTGGCAGTTGCCCAACGGCGGCATGCTGGTGGTCAATCTTGACTCCTCTATATCACCATTGCGATTCAATCGACCGGTTGGGCAGAGTTAGTTTGTGCGCTGCTTTTTCTACTCTTCGATATCCAGCAACACCAGAATGGCGCTGTCGCCGCCCCATTCGCGGGGAGCCTGATGGAAGGCGCGAACATTGGGGTGCTGGGCCAGCCAGCTGGGAATGCGCTGCTTGAGAATATGTTTGCCGATGCCGTGCATCACCGAGGCGACGTGAATGTTCTCTTTCTGGCAGAGGGTGAGCAGGGCGGCCAGCTCCTGTTTTGCCTGCTGCTGGTTCATGCCGTGCAGATCCAGGTAGATCTCCGGCGGATAAATGCCCCGCTTGAGCTTTTTCAGCTCAAATTTTGACACATCTTCCCGCACGTAACGGGTCGGCCCATCATCGTCGAGATGGGGCTGATACTCATCGCTGAAATAGTGGTCAACCCCAAGCTTTTCGCGGGTTTCGCGCAATTCGCGTTTCTGCTTGACCGGGCGTAACTCGGCCCTTATGGTATCTTGCTTGATTTTCCGGGTACCTTTTATCGCATCGCGGAACAGCAGGGTTTCCTCGTCTGTCGGTGAGGGCGTTTTTTTCATCAGATGCTCATGTATTAGGAATGCGTCTTGCCCGCAACGTAAACGGGGCTCGGGCCGGATATTACTCGACTTGGAGGTGGATTTGGACAAGATATTTATCGATGAGGTGGTTGCCGAGATGCACACCATCCAGGACATGTTGCGTTGGGCCATGAGTCGTTTCAACGACGCCGGGATTTTTTACGGTCATGGAACCGACAACGCCTGGGATGAAGCTGTGCAGCTGGTACTGCCCGCGTTACATCTGCCACCGGATGTAGACCCGGCCATGCGCCACTCCCGTCTCACCAGCAGCGAGCGTCACCGCATCGCCGAGCTGATTATCCGCCGGGTACAGGAGCGGGTACCGGCCGCCTACCTGACCAACAAGGCCTGGTATGCCGGTTGGGAGTTCTACGTGGACGAGCGGGTGCTCATTCCCCGTTCCCCTATTGCCGAGATGGTCGCCAACCGTTTCGCGCCCTTCCTCAAACATGAACCGACCCGGATCATGGACTTGTGCACTGGCTCCGGCTGTATCGCCATCATCATGGCCCACGAGTTCCCGGAAGCGGAAGTGGATGCCATCGACATCAGCATCGATGCGCTGAACGTGGCCGAGCGCAATATCAACGATCACGGGCTGGAGCAGCAGGTCATTCCGATCCGTTCCGATCTGTTCCGCGATCTGCCAGCGGGCGACAAGTACGATCTCATCGTCTCCAATCCGCCCTATGTGGACTCCGAAGATATGTCGGATCTGCCGGACGAGTTCCGTCACGAGCCTGAGCTGGCGCTGGCGTCCGGCTCCGATGGTCTCAAGCTGACCAAGCGTCTGCTGGCCCATGCCGCCGATTTCCTCAAGGATAACGGTGTGCTGGTGGTTGAAGTAGGCAACAGCATGATCCATCTGGAAGCCCAGTTCCCCGAGATCCCCTTTACCTGGGTTGAATTCGAAAACGGCGGTCACGGCGTCTTTGTGATGACCCGTGAAGAGCTGGTGCAGTATCAGGATCATTTCGCCATCTACAAGAACTAAGCAGGAGCGCGCATGGCAGGGAACAGTTTTGGTCAACTCTTTCGGGTCACCACCTTTGGCGAGAGCCACGGCCTGGCGCTGGGCGCCGTGGTCGATGGTTGCCCGCCTGGGCTGGAGATCAGCGAAGCGGATCTGCAGGGGGATCTGGATCGGCGCAAGCCCGGCACTTCCCGCTACACCACGCCGCGCCGCGAGCCGGACGAGGTGAAGATCCTCTCCGGGGTGTTCGAGGGCAAGACCACCGGCACCTCCATCGGGCTGCTCATCGAGAATACCGATCAGCGCTCCAAGGATTACTCCGATATCAAGGATCTGTTCCGGCCGGGTCATGCTGACTACACCTACCACCAGAAGTATGGTCAGCGGGACTATCGTGGCGGTGGTCGCTCATCTGCCCGCGAGACCGCGATGCGAGTGGCGGCGGGGGCGATTGCCAAGAAGTACCTGAAACAGGTACATGGCATCGAGATCACCGGTTTTCTCTCCCAGCTCGGCCCCATCAAGGCTGAGGCGTTTGACGCGGCGCAGATTGAGCAGAATCCCTTCTTCTTCCCCGATGCGGGCAAGCTGGAAGCGCTCGATCAATATATGCGCGACCTGAAAAAAGAGGGCAACAGTATCGGTGCCAAGGTGCAGGTCATTGCGCGCAATGTGCCGGTGGGCCTGGGTGAGCCGGTGTTTGATCGTCTCGACGCCGACATTGCCCATGCCATGATGGGCATCAATGCGGTGAAAGGGGTGGAGATCGGTGATGGCTTTGCGGTGGTGGAGCAAAAAGGCTCCGAGCATCGCGACGAGATGACCCCGGCGGGCTTTGCCAGCAACCATGCGGGCGGCATTCTGGGCGGCATCTCGTCGGGTCAGGATATTGTGGTGAGCATGGCGCTCAAACCGACTTCCAGCATCACTGTGCCGGGCAAGACCATCAATACCGAAGGCGAGGCAATCGAGATGATCACCAAGGGGCGTCACGATCCCTGTGTCGGCATTCGCGCCGTGCCCATCGCCGAAGCCATGCTGGCGCTGGTGTTGATGGATCACCTGCTGCGCCATCGTGCCCAGAATCAGGGGGTGTTGACCCATACCCCACAGCTGCGTTGATCGTTCTTGCTGCACATCGACTGATCGCACCCTGTTCAGGGTGCTGGTTCGTCAACCAAATCAAAGGCGACCTTCGGGTCGCCTTTGTTCTTATGCTCTGCGGTACTTCTATCACTCGTCGGTTATCAAGAGTGATCAGCGTCCTGCGGATCGGCATCGAGACGGCAGTTGGGGGGAGAGAACTTCCCATGGTGTTTGGGCATAGCGTGAATGGCCTCGTTGACCTTGAGGAGCTGCTCTTCGCTCATGCTGTTTTTGGCAAACATCAGGCTGACCGGCTGATGGTGCAGCAACAGCTGACAACTGATAAACCCCTCGGCGCCCAATTGGGAGAGCCGATAGCGTGCATATTGCCACTCCATAATGATGCCATCGAGACGGCGGGCCAGCAGCAGTTCGATTAGTCGATCATCGGCATTGTACTCGGTCGCCCCCTTGAGGGCAGGACACTCGTCCATTTGATGAATGGGGCGAGTACCGCGCAGTTTGCCAATTTTGAGATCCTTGTTGTGGCACAGTTTGGACAAGGTATCGAGCTTTCCCCAGCGATCCTGATGGCCTGGAATCGGGTTATTACTCAACAGCACATAGGCGCTCTGGCGATAGGGTGCAGAGAAGCGGGCATACTTCTGCCGCTCCGGTAGTGGTAGTGCGGCCATCGCCACATCCAGCTGATCGTGCTCCACCAGATGGAGTGCCCGCGCCCAGGGGATCTCACGAAATTTGGGGGCAAAGCCCGCCTGGGTGAGGATCTGGCGAGTCAGGCTGACATCCAGCCCGTCCAGCTCACCCCTGTTGTTGATTTGACTGAAGGGGGGCCAGTGGCTCCAGGCCACGGTCAGGGTCTGACTGGCCTGCAGGGAAGGGGTCAGCAAAAGCAGCAGCAGGCAGAGCTTGGCCTGCCAGTTGCCGTGGGGACGATATTGCGTGCTCATAGCTTAACCTCGTTATTCTGCTTTTTGTTCTCTGCTATCCCGTGCGCCTGCGACCCGCGCATCACGATGGCGGGACAGGTAATAAGTTGTCAGTTAATAGTGTGGTGCGTGCTTCACTGGTCAACGGGATTATTCGGTGGAGAGCAGAGGGCTTTTCTGTGCGTGCTGGGAGGAGCATCACATTTTTCTCGTTTATCCGGCACAACTCCGTTAGACTGCGCCCCTATTCTTTCCCCTTTGCTCTGCTCCCCGGGGAAATCGTTGTGTTCTCAACAGGCCCGAGTCTGGCGAGATGGCATCGGCTCAGCAGAGGAGCCCCATCCCGGATTGTCGGCGCCCCTATCCCTAGCAGGTAACTATGAGTTTTACTTCCCTCGGTCTGGCCGAACCCTTGTTGCGTGCCGTTGCCGAACAAGGCTACGACACCCCGTCTCCCATTCAGCAACAAGCGATCCCCGCCGTTCTGGCTGGCCGCGATCTGATGGCGGCGGCCCAAACAGGGACCGGCAAGACCGCAGGCTTTACCCTGCCGATGCTGCAACGTCTGATGGAGAGCAAGCGCAAGGTCTCTCCGAACCGCGTCCGTGCGCTGGTACTGACCCCGACGCGCGAGCTGGCCGCCCAGGTGGGCGAGAGCGTGCGCAACTATGGCAAGCATCTGCCCCTGCGCAGCCACGTGGTATTCGGTGGCGTGAGCATCAACCCGCAGATGATGGCGACTCGCCGTGGTCTGGACGTGCTGGTGGCCTGTCCGGGCCGTCTGATCGATCTCTACAACCAGAACGCCGTCAAGTTTGACGAGGTGGAGATCCTGGTACTGGACGAAGCGGATCGCATGCTCGACATGGGCTTTATCCGCGACATCCGCCGCATCCTGACCCTGCTGCCGAAGAAGCGCCAGAACCTGCTCTTCTCCGCCACCTTCGCCGATGAAATTCGCGAGCTGGCCACTGGCCTGCTGGACAACCCGGCTGTCATTGAAGTTGCCCCGCGCAACAGTACCGCCGAGCGTATCGAGCAGCTGGTGCACCCGTGCGACAAGGCCAACAAGATTGCCCTGCTGAGCCACCTGATCTCCAGCAACAACTGGCAGCAGGTGCTGGTCTTTACCCGTACCAAGCACATCGCCAACCGCGTTGCCGAGAAGCTTGAAAAAGACGGCATCAGTGCTGCCGCCATTCACGGCAACAAGAGCCAGGGCGCCCGTACCCGCGCGCTGGCCGGTTTCAAGGATGGCAGTGTGCGCGTGATGGTGGCGACCGACATTGCGGCCCGTGGCCTCGATATCGACAAGCTGCCGCAGGTAGTGAACTTCGAGCTGCCGAACGTGGCGGAAGATTACGTGCACCGTATCGGTCGTACCGGTCGTGCCGGCGCGGCCGGTCACGCCATCTCCCTGGTTGCGGCCGATGAAGGCAAACTGATCAAAGCCATCGAGCGTCTGACCAAGCAGAACATCCCCTGCGAGCAGGTGGCTGGTTTTGAAGCCTCCCGCGAGACCCTCGACAACATCGCCCGTGGTATCGGCGCGCCGCTGCGCAAAGAGCCGCGCGATCCGAGTGAGCAGCGCCGTGCGCCGCGTCAGCAAGGTCAAGGCCAGCGTCAAGGCGCCGGTCGCTCCGGCAATGGCGCCGGTGCTAACGGTGGTGGCAATCGCACTGGCAACGGCGGCAAGCCCAAGCCGCAAGGTGGTCAGCGTCCGGCTGAGGGCGCTGGCAAACCGGCTCAGGCCCGTCGTCCCCGTCGCGCCAGCCATAACCAGTAAGGGCAAGGAGAGCCACTCTCCACCCTGATCGGTTAAACGAAAAGCCCTGCCATATCGGCAGGGCTTTTCTATTTCTGCTTCTGCAGATCCGCGTTTGGCTGACCTGCTCTGGTCAGGAGAGCAGGGCGGTGATCAGGAGACAGGCCGCACTCAGCAAAATGACGGTGAAAGTCAGCCCCATTCCCACCACCCGATAGCGGAAATGCTCCGGTGTGCGGCTCATGCCGAAGGCGTGACAGAGGCGACCAAGCAGCAGGGCACTCCCTAGCAGATGAACCAGCCAGGGGGCATGGCTGCCGGTTTCGACGAAATAGATGAGCAGCAGGGCGAGGGGGACATACTCGGCAAAGTTGGCGTGCACCCGCATGGCCCGCAGCATGGCGGGATCATCGCCATGGCCGAGCGCCACTTTCTGGCGGTGACGGGTGCGAATGGTGCGTACGCTGAGCAGGACAAAGAGCAGGGCAAGCAGGGCTGCATAGATGGGCAGTATGGTCATGGCGTAGGGCTCCCGAGGTGATGGATAAGCATGGATCTGTTGCGCGCTCAATGGCTTGCCCTTGAGGGTAGCAGTAAAGGGGGCTCGGCCCTGGCGCCCAAAGCACCCTTGCCGGATAAAAAAGCCCCGCCAGTCTGGCAGGGCTTGTTGTCTGGTTTTAGGTGGCGTGCTCTGTCAGCTGCACTTCGCCAGTCAGGCGCCGTAGGGGAGAGAGGAGTGGTGCAGCACGATGCGCACCTTGCCATCATTCCCCTTCTTGAAACCCCAGCTCTTGTCGACCGTGGTCTCCTTGTTGTCGCGATCCACCAGATGCACCTTGCCCATGGTCAGCGCCATGTTGCCGTTGATATAGACGGCGGCATTGTCATAGCGGTAGCTCTGCCAGTTTTTCAGGGCAAAGCCGCTATCGGCCGGATAGGCGCTGTTGTTGCCGACAAAGTAGGCCAGCGCCCCCTCGCGGTTGGTGCGAAAGGTCTGCTCGCCACCGGCCAGGGTGGGTTTGAACAGCACCGGCCCCTGCTGGTAACCATAAGCGCTGTCGAGCACCGACTCGGCAGTCGCCTTGGCGCGCTCAATCCCACCGGCGCGATAGTCATCGCTGATCTTGATGAGCGCCGCGCCCCAACCATCCTGCGCGGCCTTGATCTCCGCTTCGGTAATATTGTTGTTGGTGATTTCGGCTGCGCTAAGTGCGCCGCTGGCGGCAAGCAGGATGAGGGCAAGGGTGCTCCTCTTGAGGTGCAACATCATTGTTTTCAAACTCCTGAACGCGATAAACGAGCGGGCAGTGTAGCGAAGGGGCATGAACGGTTTTTGAACTGATTATTCAGGGTTGGGTAGTAAAAAGGTCGGTATATAGCTGAAGGTTTGGGGGGGGCATGGCTGATGGAGGGGCTAAGAGCTGGTGTTAATGTGCTTGCATATTTTCATTCGCTCCACAGCTGATTATTATCAAAAGACTGAACGAAATCAGCATGACAAATAACTTTTCACTCACTAAGATGATATACGTTTGATATAATCCCAGTCAAAATATAATGATGTTGAGACTCGGTAAATTACAAATAGATAACATTATTATTGATTGCTATGAGGTATTGTTGGCGTTTTTGTGATATGAAGTTTTTGATATCAAATCAATCATAACGAGAAAAATGGAACCATCTTGGCTTTCCAATATTTAGTGGGTATTAAATGGTATTTTTAACTAACTTTAAAAATTGGAGATTAGGTAAATGGCTTGGGAAGATACACCACCTGAAATTTTGCGACTCGCAACATTCTTGAATGATTTTTATAAAGAGTCTGATAGAGGGGCTGTGTTGATGGCAGGCTCTATTCTTGATGAGGTGCTCGCGGGTATGATTTCTGCCTTTCTTATAGACTCTACAGAAAGTAAAAAATTACTTGAAGGATTTAATGCTCCTTTAGGTACATTTAGTTCTCGCATTCTGGCCGCGTATTCACTTGGACTAATAGAAGAACAAGAGTTTTCTGAAGTTGAGGCAATACGGAAAATTCGAAATATGTATGGACATGCTTGGAATGGCATTGATTTTAATCATCCTAAGGTAATGGCCCAGCTTGAAAAGTTACCTTTTAGTGATGAGACCGCTCGTGTGCGACTAAATCATACCGTAGCTAATTTATTGGGTGATTGGTTATGGCGAGAAAGTTACATCATAGAAGAGAAAAGGAAGATGCGTACTTGGCCAAATAAATCCGGTTTTGGACGTCACCATTCGAAAAAATGAATTAAATGGAGTTAGTTGAGTGTAAAAAGCCCCGCCAATCAGATTGGCGGGGCTTTGCTATTCGGGGCATTCAGTATCGGGGATTACAGCGCTGGCAGCATTCCAAGGCTGACGCTGATCTGTACGCCAACAATCAGCACGCCCATGGCGGCGGCAAGACCCAGTGCCACTACGCCACCCGGGGCGCGGTAGTGGTGGGCGGGAACCTGCTTGCGGCTCTGCCACACCAGCGCCACCGGCAGCAGTACCGCGAGGATCGCCAGCGCAATGGCAGCGTATCCGAGGGCCATGATAAAGCCCTGCGGGAAGTAGAGGGCAAACAGCAATGGCGGCACAAAGGTGATGAGGCCGGTCTGGGTGCGGCCCTGCCAGTTGTCCTTGCGGCGGGTCACCTTGGCCATAAAGTCGAACAGCCCCAGCGTCACCCCGAGGAAGGAGGTGGCGAGCGCCAGATCGGCAAACAGGTGCATCGCCTGATTGAAGGCGGGCCAGCTCACCAGCTTGCCGACGCTGGCGAGCAGGCTGTCGAGCGCGCCGCCATTGGCCAGCAGGGAGGATTGGCCGAGCAGCCCCAGAATGGCCACCTGCCACAGCACGTAGAGGATCAGCGGCAGGGCGGAGCCCCAGACAAAGACCCGGCGCAGCTGCTTGGGGCAATCGCCGAGGTAGAGCATCACGCTCGGGATCGAGCCGTGAAAGCCGAACGAGGTGAAGATCACCGGCAGGCCCGCCAGCAGCAGCCCTTCCCCGAGCGGCATGGCGAGCAGGTGTTCGCCCTGGGCACGCGGCAGCAGCAACGCCAGCACGCCCACCATGATCACCAGTTTGACGGTGAACATCAGCCGGTTGAGGTAATCCACCGAGCGGGTGCCGACACAGACCATGCCGCCAAACAGCAGGGTAAAGGCCCAGGCGGCCTGCTCCTGGCTCAGGGTGATGCCGGCATCGGCCAGCGCCTGTGCCAGCAGGCTGCTGCCACCGCTGATGTAGGCGGAGGCCAGCGAGTAGAACAGCATCAGGATACAGAAGGAGGCGATACGCTTGCCCCAGGGGCCGAGCAGATGGTCCGCCAGCTGGTGCAGGTACCATTTGCCGGTGTTGAGGCTTGCCTCTACTTGCAGCATGGCGGTAAAGGCCATCAGGGCCCAGAGGCCGACCATCAACATCAGGGTGGCGGGGCCGCCGAGGGAGGAGGAGGCCAGCGGCAGGGCCAGCATGCCGGCACCTATGGTGGTGCCGGCAATCAACAGGGTACAACCCAGAGTTTTGGTATTCATGTTATCCATCCGAACGTAGCGGTGTCAGTGCAAACAGGCGATGTCAGCATTGACGTCAACAAAAGGGGGCCGATTGGCGTTATCAGAAGGTGCCTCCGGTGATAGGGCCGGAGGCTAGCAATATCGGAACGGGAACATCTGTACCTAAAACCTGTCAGTTGTAAAATATGGTTGCCACGTTAGCGGATCGAAATAGCGGAAACAACCCCTTTATACGGATCATGTGCTGGCTTGTGGCAACAAGTGGAAATAAATGATGACAGTGATGGCTAATTGCAGAAAAAAGCACCGAAAAAATGACTGGCAGGGGCTCATTGATACAGGTCAGCCAAGTGGTTGCTGCACGGATGGGGGAGTGCCTTGTCGTGGCGTTGGCGTTTAGTTGCGGGGTGAAAGGAGTGTTGAGGCCGGTTGTTTAGTCGGCCAGACGGTAGAAACAGCAAAGCGGGCGGGTAGGGTTGTGGGGAAAAACAATAAGGCAGCCAATCCTGGCAGCCTTATTGTCATCTGTTCGCTTTACCCACCCATTGACAGCAAATCGGGTCTGCTGCGGTCAGGTTAGCGACGGCGCTTGAGGGTGCGGCTTACATAGTGCAGCCCGCTCTGGTAGTCGCCATTGACCGCCTTGAGCGCCAGCTCCAGCGCCTGGCTGGCCAGCGCATCGTGCTGCTGGGGCAGGGAGTTGATGCCAAAGGGGAGGAAGTCGAGCAGCCGATCGTCGCCGAAGGTGGCCATGGCGAGCTGGCTCATATCGGTCTCCTGCTCCAGCAGGTAGTCCAGTACCCCCTCCATCAGGATATAGGAGGTAGTGATCAGTGCCTCGGGTAGCTGACCCAGCTGCAGGTGCAGATCCTTGATCAGGCGATACCCCTCAAGGCGGGAGAAGTGATCCCCCTCGCACAGGTGGCGAGCCGCGCTGTGACTGGCGACCGCCTGCTCGAAACCGGCTTTTCGCTCCTGACTGATCGTGAGTGCTGGCAGCGCGGTGATCAAGGCGATATGGCGTAAGGTCGGGGTAAGCAGGGAGCTGGTGAGATCAAAGCTCGCTTTCTCGTTTTCGCTGGCGACGGTGACGAACTTGTTGGCGGCCATCGCCCGGTCGATGGCGAGGATCTGGCTGCCTTGCGCCTGCAATTTACCGTAGAAGGGGTCGTCCGGCGGCAGGCAGCTGGCCACCAGCAGGGCATCCACATGGCGGCTCACCAGCATCTGGGCCAGCTCTTTTTCGGTGGCGGGCTCATCTTCCGAGCAGACGATCAGCAGCTGATAGCCCTGCGCCCGGCCCCCCTGTTCCAGCCGTTTGGCCAGTTTGGCGTAACTGGCGTTCTCAAGGTCGGGCAGGATAAAGCCCAGAGTCTTGGTCTGGCCGCCACGCAGGGAGGCGGCGCGGCTGTCCGGCTGATAGTTATGGGCGGTGACAACGGCCATCACCTTGTCGCGGGTGGCCTGACTGATGCGGTATTGGTCGGCCTTGCCATTGATCACATAGCTTGCCGTGGTGCGCGAGACACCGGCGAGGGCGGCGATTTCATCCAGTTTCATCATATTGGCTCTGTTTGAGTTGCAAGGCCCACGGTCACTGCCGGGTGAGGGCACCGAAAAGTGTGCGCGGGATCATATCATTGAAAAGCACTCTTTGTGGGTACTTGATCAATTCGCTGAAACGATTCAGTCTGAGTGTAAGTGAAACGATTCAGCCTGTCAGCAACGAAGAGACCCTGTGGCCTGAAAATCGGGCCCCGATCACAGTGAACCGCGATCGGGTCTATTGTCAGCTGGCGAGTTACCCGAATGTTCAATTGTGACGTACCGGCGCGGCCGGAACCTGATGGAGAGTCTCTATGTTGAAGTTGGCGCGAGAGCAGATCTTGCTGGGACAGTCGGTGGCAACCAAGTCGGACGCCATTGCCCTGCTGGCAGGCAAACTGACCGAAGCCGGTCTGGTGGAAGCGGGCTATGTGGATGGGATGCTGGCCCGTGAAGCGCAGCATGCCACCTACCTTGGCAGCGGCATCGCCATTCCCCACGGCACCACCGATACCCGTCATCTGGTGAAGAGCACAGGCGTCATGGTGGCCCAGTTCCCCAATGGTATCGAGTGGGATGAGGGGCAGATCGCCTATGTCGCCATCGGTATCGCCGCCAAGTCCGACGAGCATCTGGGCATTTTGCGCCAGCTCACCCATGTGCTGGGTGATGAGCAGGCGGCAGCCCAGCTCAAAGAGGCCACCGATGCCGACACCATCATCAACATCTTGACCGGTGCCACTACCGCCAAAGAGGTGCAATACCTGACCCTGGCTGACTTCCCGGCCGATGATGGCGACCAGCTGCTGCTGGGAGCAGCCGCCCGCGCCAAATCGGCGGGCTGGGGCGATGCCGCCATGGTAAGCGCCCTGTTGGCAAGCGATCCCGCCTATCTGGGCGAGGGCGTCTGGCTCGCTCGAGCACAAGCGGCCCAGACCGGTTGGGTGCTGGCCACCCCGAGCAGCGCACTTATAGCAGGGGAACAAACGGTCAGCGCCATGCTGCTGCTGTGCGCTGCAGATAGCGGCCATCTGCCGCAGCTGGAGAATCTGGCCAAACTGGCGGCTGCCGGCCAACTCGCTACACTGGCGGGCGGCGAGGGACTGGCCATGCTGCAGGCAGGGCCAGCGAGCGGTCTTTCCGAAACCTTCACCATCATCAACCCCCACGGTCTGCATGCCCGTCCGGGCGCCATGCTGGTCAAGGTGGCCAAAGAGTTTGAATCCGACATCCGGGTTGCCAATCTGGATGGTAGCGGCGAAGCGGTCTCCGCCAAGAGCCTGATGAAGGTGATCGGCCTTGGGGTCAAGTGTGGGCATCGTCTGGCATTTCGCGCCGAGGGGGCAGATGCCGAAGCCGCCCTCAAGGGGATCGGTGAGGCCATCGCAGCGGGTCTGGGCGAGGGGGCGCATTGATGAAGATTGTTACCATCACCCTCAATCCGGCCCTTGATCTCACTACTCGCCTCGAGGCGATGAGCCTCGGTGAGGTCAATCTGGTGAGCGAGGCCAACCTGCGTGCCGCAGGCAAGGGGATCAACGTCGCCATGGTGCTCAAGGACTTGGGCCGCGAGGTGGGCGTCACCGGTTGGCTGGGCGCTGACAATGAACAGAGTTTTGTCTCCCTGTTTGCCGAGCGCGCGCTTGATGATCACTTTGTGCGCGTGGCGGGCAGCACCCGCATCAACGTCAAGATCTCCGAGCAGTCTGGTCGGGTCACCGATCTCAACCTGCCGGGGCTCACCATCGAGCAAGGGGAGGTGAGCGCGCTGGAGCTGGCCATCGACCAATTGGCACCTCACGCCGACTGGTTCGTGCTGGCGGGCAGCCTGCCCAAAGGGGTTGCTCCCGATTACTGCGCCCATCTGATCCGTCTGCTCAAGGCCAAGGGCAAGCAGGTGATCTTCGATTGCAGCGGTGCGGCGTTAAGCGAAGGGATCAAGGCGGCGCCGACCCTGGTCAAACCCAATCTGGAGGAGCTGAGCCAGTGGGCGGGCCGCCCCGTCAAGACTCTGGGCGAGCAGGCCGAGTGTGCCCGCGCGCTGCAGGCAAGCGGCATCCCCAACGTGGTGATCTCCAACGGCGCCGATGGCCTCATCTGGTTTGCCCCGGATGCCGTCTGGCAGGCCATTCCGCCGCGGATGCAGGTGGTCAGCACTGTGGGTGCTGGCGACTCGTTGGTAGCCGGTCTCGCCCATGGTCTGAGCCTTGGCTGGGCGCCGGAGCAGACCCTGCGGCTGGCCACCGCCGTCTCGGCACTGGCGGTCAGTCAGGTGGCGGTCGGCTTTGACGATATCAATGTGCTCAACCCTTTACTTGAACAGGTGCGCGTAGAGCGTCTGGATGCGCTGGCACCGGTTCAGTGCAATACCCCCTCAATGGAAAACTCAGGAGATGCCCAATGAAAGCAATCTTGGTTACGGCTTGCCCGGCGGGCATTGCCACCAGCTTTCTCGCTGCAAAACGGATAGAACAGCAGGCCAAACAGGCTGGCTGGGAACTCACCCTCGACGTCGGCTCCAGCGTGCAACCGCGCCAGATCCCCTCAAAAGAGCAGATTGCCGCCGCCGATCTGGTGCTGGTTGTCGCCAGTGCCCCGGTGGATCTCGCCGCCTATGATGGCAAGCGAGTCTATCAGGGCAGCATGGATCTCGCCCTGCAGGATCCGGCCGCCTTGCTGGAAGCAGCCACCAGCGGTGCCAGCGTCTATCGTCATCAAGCCGCTCCCGCAGCAGCTAAACCCGCCGCCGCTGGCAAGCGCATCGTGGCAGTGACAGCGTGCCCGACTGGCGTTGCCCACACCTTTATGTCGGCAGAAGCGCTGGAGACCATGGCCAAACAGCTGGGTTATCAGATCCGCGTCGAGACTCAAGGCTCGGTCGGTGCCCAGAATGCCCTGACTGCCGAGGAGATTGCATCTGCCGATCTGGTATTCCTCGCCACCGATATCGAAGTGGACATGGCGCGCTTTGACGGTAAGCCGGTCTATCGTACCAGCACGGGCGCGGCATTGAAGAAAACCCGCGCCGAACTCGACAAGGCGTGGAACGAGGCGACACTCTATCGCCACAGCGGTGCCAGCCAGCCCAAGAAAGAGGAAAAAGCCGGCCCCTACAAGCACCTGCTGACCGGTGTCTCCTTCATGCTGCCGATGGTGGTGGCGGGTGGCCTTATCATTGCGCTCTCGTTTGTGTTCGGTATCGAAGCGTTCAAGGTGGAAGGCACCCTGGCTGCTGCCCTGATGAAGATCGGTGGTGGCTCCGCCTTTGCCTTGATGATCCCGGTGCTGGCCGGTTACATTGCCTACTCCATCGCTGACCGCCCGGGTCTCGCTCCCGGCATGATCGGCGGCATGCTGGCAAGCTCGCTGGGCGCCGGTTTCCTCGGCGGCATCGTGGCCGGTTTCCTCGCCGGTTACAGCGCCAAGTACCTGAGCGACAAGGTGCGCCTGCCGGTGACCCTGGAAGCGCTCAAGCCCATCTTGATCATTCCGCTCTTTGCCAGCCTCTTTACCGGCCTGGTGATGATCTACGTGGTGGGTGGCCCGGTGGCTGGCATCATGAATGCCATGACCGAGTTCCTCAACAACATGGGCTCTGCCAACGCCGTGCTGCTGGGTGTCATCATCGGGGCCATGATGTGCTTCGACATGGGCGGCCCGGTCAACAAAGCTGCTTACGCCTTCGGTGTCGGCCTGCTGGCCTCCAAAACCTATGCCCCGATGGCAGCGGTCATGGCCGCTGGTATGGTGCCGGCACTGGGCATGGGGATCGCGACCTTCTTGGCCCGCTCCAAGTTCATCAAGGCGGAGCAGGAAGCGGGTAAAGCCTCCTTCGTGCTGGGCCTGTGCTTTATCTCCGAGGGGGCCATCCCGTTTGCCGCCAAGGATCCGATGCGCGTTATCCCAGCCTGTATGATTGGCGGCGCCCTGACCGGTGCGCTCTCCATGCTGTTCGGCTGTGAGCTGATGGCACCCCACGGCGGTCTGTTTGTGCTGTTCATCCCGCACGCCATCAGCAATGTCATGATGTATATCGTGGCCATTGCAGCAGGCTCGCTGCTGACCGGTGTCTCCTACGCCATGCTCAAGCGCGGCGAAGAGCAGGCCAAGCTGGCCACGGCATAAGCCTCGCCACCCGGCAAGACGTCATAACCAAGAGCGGCCTGCGGGCCGCTTTTGGTTTTGTCGGGAGGACAGGTAACCTGTGAGGGGAAGATAGGGAGTGGTTAAAACTCCCAGCCTTGTTGTTCTGGCAACTGGGGTTGCGCTCCTTCCAGCGCTTTGCGCCGCGCAGCCTCAACCCGCGCCTTGCGGGCGCGACACAGACGCATTACATCCTGTTGCTGGGCCGGGCTCATTTTCTGCCAGTTGAAACGCTCCTCGCGATTGCGCAGGCATCCTTTGCAATAGCCCTTGTTGTTCACCTCGCAGACCCCGATACAGGGGCTCTGCAACGGGAATATTTCGAGCTGTTCCATCCATTACCTCGCATATCCTGTCACCTTGTTATAACCCAGCATCCTCCCTTTGGAGAAATCTCTCTTCAAGTGATTGATGTCGTTTGCTTTCCCCCGGCAAATTTGGCATCTTGCCGCCGAGCAGGACTCTTGGTGTTAAATGAGGACATATGAACAAACACGGATTCTGGCTGGCCGCGATAGTGCTGGGGTTGGCCGGGTGTGCGGGTAACTCTGACAAAGCAGAGGTGCCCAAAAAACAGACTGATGACAGATGTTTTCTCAACTGCGAGGTGCCGGAAAATCTGGGCAAGCAGTATCTGGACGGTACCTTGCCGGGGGATCTGGTGCGGGTCGAGCGGGTCAACAGTCGTGCCAGTGTCGATTACAGCAAGTTTGGCCCCCAGAGTCGCATTGTCATGCAGCGTTCAGGGCGGATGGCGAGCCGTTATGGTGAACTATATCGTCTGCTCTCCCGCTGGGTAGCGAACGGCGGCAATCCGGCCGACATCACCCGTTACGGCATCAGCCTGGCCCAGCTGGGCGGTGCGGATCGGATGGGCAACGTGCTCTTTACCGGCTACTACTCGCCGGTGCTGGAGGTGCGTCACCGCCCGGATGCCGAGTATAAGTACCCCATCTATGCCATGCCCAACTGCGGCAGCCGTTGTCCGACCCGGGCACAGATCCACCAGGGCGCCCTTGCCAACCGCGGGTTGGAGCTGGGTTACAGCAAATCCCTTATCGACAACTTCCTGATGGACGTGCAGGGATCGGGCTTTGTTCACTACGGTGACGACGATAGGCTGCAATATCTGGGTTACAGCGGCAAGAACGGCCACGGCTATGTGAGCATTGGCCGGGTGCTGATTGACCGCGGTGAAGTGCCCAAGGAGCAGATGTCGATGAAGGCCATCAAGGAGTGGGCCAACCAGCAACCTGAGCACAGGGTCAAGGAGCTGGTAGAGCAGAACCCCTCCTATGTCTTCTTCGAGCGTCGCCCGACTAATGATGTGATCGGTGCCGCCGGTATCCCGCTGCTGCCGCTGGCGGCCGTCGCTGCCGACAAGACCCTGCTGCCGATGGGTACCCCGATCCTGGCCGAAGTTCCCTTGCTCGATAAAGAGGGCAACTGGACCGGCAAGCACCAGCTGCGCTTGTTGATTGCGCTGGATGTGGGCGGGGCGGTGAAGAAGGGTCACCTCGATCTCTACCACGGCATGGGTGAGAAGGCAGGTGTCGCGGCCGGTCACTACAAGCACTTTGGCCGTGTCTGGAAGCTGGGCCTGCACCACGGGCCGACTGCTGCCCCCTGGTTGTAATACTCTGAGGGTTTGGGCATCTGTAATCGGGCGCTCGAGCAATGTGAAGAGACAAAGAAAGCCGCCGGATTGCTCCGGCGGCTTTCTATTTTGTGAGAGTGGTAGCTGGTGGCGGTGTCAGCTCTTCTGGATATCCAGCCGGATGGCGCCGACCGGTTTGCAGCAGCAGGGGAGACACTCCCCTTGGGCGACAAATGCCAGCGGCACATTGGGGTAGTGCACCTTGCCAGCCATCAGCGGAGTGCGGCAAGCGCCGCAATAGCCGCTGCGACACTGGAACTCCACATGATGACCATGGCGCTCCAGGGTCTCCAACACGCTTTCGCCGGGATGGGCGTGCAGCACGGCACCATCCCGGGTATGTACCCGTGGTGCCACGACCGCATGCTGTTCGGCAGGTGCGTGCGGGGCAGGGGTCAGCGTGTTGGTGGCGTCACTCACAGCTCGAAATCACCCAGGTCGTCGGCATTGACTTCGCTGTCGATCTGACCCACCAGATAGGAGCTGACCTCCACCTCTTGCGGGGCGACCTGCACGTTATCGGACGACAGCCAGGTGTTGATCCAGGGGATCGGGTTTTGCTTGGTGCCGGCAAAGGCTGGCTGCAGGCCGACCGCGGCCATCCGCAGGTTTGTGATGTACTCGACATACTGGCAGAGGATGTCTTTGTTCAGGCCGATCATGGAGCCTCCCTGGAACAGGTACTCGGCCCACTCTTTCTCTTGAATGGCGGCCTCTTTGAACAGGTCGAAACAGGCTTGCTCGCACTCCAGCGCGATCTCGGCCATCTCCGGGTCGTCCTGACCGCTGCGCATCAGGTTCAGCATGTGCTGGGTGCCGGTGAGATGCAGCGCTTCGTCGCGGGCGATCATCTTGATGATCTTGGCGTTGCCTTCCATCAGTTCACGCTCGGCGAAGGCAAAGGAGCAGGCGAAGCTGACGTAGAAGCGGATTGCTTCCAGCGCGTTGACGCTCATCAGGCAGAGATAGAGCTTCTTCTTGAGCTCGCGCAAGGTGATGGTCACCTCGCGGCCAGCGACGGTGTGGGTACCTTCACCATGCAGGTTGTAGAGCGCGGTCGCTTCGATCAGGTCGTCGTAGAAATGGCTGATGGAGCCGGCGCGCTTCAAGATCTGCTCGTTGGTCACGATGTCGTCGAACACCTGGGCGGGGGTGTTGACGATATTGCGGATGATGTGGGTGTAGGAGCGAGAGTGGATGGTCTCGGAGAAGGCCCAAGTCTCAATCCAGGTTTCCAGCTCCGGAATGGATACCAGCGGCAGCAGGGCCACGTTGGGGCTGCGGCCCTGAATGGAGTCCAGCAGAGTCTGGTACTTCAGGTTGGAGATGAAGATGTGCTGCTCGTGCGGCGGCAGGGCCTGATAGTCGATGCGATCACGGGAGACATCCACCTCTTCCGGGCGCCAGAAGAAGGAGAGTTGCTTTTCGATCAGCCGCTCGAACACTTCGTGCTTTTGTTGATCATAACGGGCTACGTTGACCGATTGGCCAAAAAACATCGGCTCTTTGAGCTGGTCGTTTTGGGTTTGGCAGAAAGTTGAATAGGCCATGGTTACCAGAATGTCTGTATGGAGAAAACAGGAGAGCGGGAGCTTGTCGCTCCCGCCCGGTTATCAGATCTTGCCGTGACTTAGATTTTGCAAGCCCCGCCAGCACAACCGTCATCTTGCAGGTCGGTCTGGGTGTCGTCTGCACCATCACGGGTGTTGTGATAGTAGAGGGTCTTGAGGCCGTATTTGTAGGCGGTCAGCAAGTCCTTCAGCAGCTGCTTCATCGGCACCTTGTTGCCTTCGAAACGGGCCGGATCGTAGTTGGTGTTGGCGGAGATCGCCTGATCCACAAACTTCTGCATGATACCGACCAGCTGCAGGTAGCCGTCGACGCTCGGTTGCTTCCAGAGCAGTTCGTATTGATCTTTCAGGCGATCATACTCGGGCACCACCTGTTTGAGAATGCCGTCCTTGGAGGCCTTGACCGACACCAGACCGCGCGGCGGCTCGATGCCGTTGGTGGCGTTGGAGATCTGGCTGGAGGTCTCGCTCGGCATCAGGGCGGTCAGGGTGGAGTTGCGCAGACCCACGGACTTGATCTCTTCACGCAGGCTTTCCCAATCCAGATGCAGTGGCTCGTTGCACAGCGCATCCAGATCCTTCTTGTAGGTGTCGATCGGCAGGATGCCCTGGGCATAGGTGGTCTCGCCAAACAGCGGGCAGGGGCCGAATTCGCGGGCCAGCTGCACGGAGGCTTTCAGCAGGTAGTACTGGATCGCTTCAAAAGTGCGGTGAGTCAGCGCCAGACCGGAGCCGTCAGAGTAGCGGGCACCGTTTTTAGCCAGATAGTAGGCGTAGTTGATGACGCCGATCCCCAGAGTGCGACGACCCATGCTGCCACGCTTGGCGGCGGCAATCGGGTAGTCCTGATAGTCGAGCAGGGCATCGAGGGCGCGCACGGCCAGATCGGCCATCTCTTCCAGATCTTCCAGTTTGTCGATGGCACCCAGGTTGAAGGCAGAGAGGGTGCACAGAGCGATCTCGCCGTTCTCGTCGTCGATGTTGTTGAGCGGCTTGGTCGGCAGCGCAATCTCGAGGCAGAGGTTGGACTGGCGTACCGGCGCCACGCTCGGGTCGAACGGGCTGTGGGTGTTGCAGTGATCGACGTTCTGGATGTAGATGCGACCGGTACCGGCACGCTCTTGCATCATCAAGGAGAAGAGGTCTACCGCTTTCAGGGTCTTCTTGCGAATGGCCGGATCCTGCTCGTACTTGACGTAGAGCTCTTCGAACTTGTCCTGATCGGCGAAGAAGGCGTCGTACAGACCCGGCGCATCGGACGGGGAGAACAGTGTGATGTCACCGCCCTTGATGAGGCGCTGGTACATCAGCTTGTTGATCTGCACGCCGTAGTCCATGTGACGAACACGGTTCTCTTCCACGCCGCGGTTGTTCTTCAGCACCAGCAGGCTTTCCACTTCGGTGTGCCACAGCGGGTAGAACAGGGTGGCCGCACCGCCGCGCACGCCGCCCTGGGAGCAGCACTTCACGGCAGTCTGGAAGTATTTGTAGAAGGGGATGCAACCGGTGTGGAACGCTTCGCCACCACGGATGGGGCTGCCAAGACCGCGGATGCGACCGGCGTTGATGCCGATACCGGCGCGCTGGGAAACGTAACGCACGATGGAGCTGGCGGTGGCGTTGATGGAGTCCAGGCTGTCGTCGCACTCGATCAGTACGCAGGAGCTGAACTGACGGGTCGGGGTGCGCACGCCGCTCATGATCGGGGTCGGCAGCGAGATCTTGAAGGTCGAGACCGCATCATAGAAGCGCTTGATGTAGTCCAGACGGGTATCCTTCGGATACTTGGAGAAGAGGCAGGCCGCTACCAGAATGTAGAGGAACTGCGGGCTCTCGTAGATCTCGCCGGTGACGCGGTTTTGTACCAGATACTTGCCTTCCAGCTGCTTGACCGCCGCGTAGGAGAAGTTCATGTCGCGCCAGTGATCCATGTGCGCGTTCAGCTCTTCGAATTCAGCCTGGGTGTAGTCTTCCAGCAAGTGCTTGTCGTACTTGCCCATGTCCACCAGACGAGCCACGTGCTGGTAGAGGTGGGGCGGTTCGAACTGGCCGTAGGCCTTCTTGCGCAGGTGGAAGATGGCCAGACGGGCGGCCATGTACTGGTAGTCCGGGGTCTGCTCGGAGATGAGGTCAGCCGTCGCCTTGATGATGGTTTCGTGAATGTCGGCGGTACGGATACCGTCATAGAACTGGATGTGGGATTTGAGCTCTACCTGGGAGACCGACACGTTGTCGAGCCCTTCGGCGGCCCAGTCCAGCACGCGGTGAATTTTATCCAGATCGATGGGTTCTTTGTGTCCGTTACGCTTCGTCACAAACAAGTTCATTGGCTGATGACCTTCAGTTGATTCCCGAAAAACCATCGCACAATGGCGCCACCCAGGCTCCGGCGGTGTGCGGGAGTTGGGTAGAGATTGTGCGATGAATCACAAGATGTAGTGTTATTTTAAGTTCGAGCTACAAGATAGTGAGGTCAGCCCGCCATTGCAATGTGTGGATAAGTGACGAGCTGTGGATAAATTGTGAGTCTTGCCCCATCAGTTAGTGACCGCTCACAGTGAGCGGGTTTTCATTCGTCCGCTCCGCTAAAAGCAAGTCTCCCGATCGAAGATGGAAAATTTAAATAACTTTTTTTGCTTGCGAAACGGGGGGCTTTTTACTAGCAAACGGCGGCTGATTATCCCTTATGCAACAAGGGTCAAAAGCTGTCCAGTTGTCGCAGCCGCGGGCTCAGCGTGGCAAGGGCTTTGCATCAGATGACGGTGGTTTGTGGCCGTTTTGTGACGGTTGCGAGCTTGTCAAATGGGTATCCAACAGGCAGAAAGCTGCCTTTATTATCCATGAATAGACGAGTGATGGTGGCGCAGGACGCAGGAGCGTAAAGGAAGAGATGCAAGGGCGAAGAGTCTCTTCGCCCCGTTATCGCATATCAGCCGGTAAGGCTGCGCGTTACGCCTTGGCCGTAAACTCATAGCGCAGCCAGTGGTGCAGGGCCTGCACGGTATCAAACTGCAGATCGGCGCCCCACTGGGCGGGATCTTCCTCATCATTGAGATAGCCCCAGCCAGCGACCGCAGTGCGCATGCCGGCATTGCGGCCTGCTTCGATATCCCGCACATGATCCCCCACATAGAGGCAGTGAGCCGCCTCGACCCCCAGCTTCTCGCAGGCAAAGAACATGGGGGCGGGGTCGGGCTTGCGTACTGGCAGGGTATCGGCACTGACGGTGACGCCGCAGCTGGCGAGCTGTGGCAGGGCCGCCAGCAGTGGCTCGGTGAGAAAGCCCGGCTTGTTGGTGACTATGCCCCAGGGGAGCTGTTTCTCGTCGAGCCACTCGATAAGATCCACCATTCCCTCATAGGGACGGGTACCGACGCAGAGATTGGCCGCGTAGTAGTCGAGCAGGGCATTGCGCAGGCGCGTGGCCCCCAGCTCTTCAAGCAGTTCATCGCCGAGGCCCGCTTTCAGCAGCCCGAGCGCTCCGTGGGAGGTGGTCTGACGAATTATGTCGTCAGAGAGCGGCGCAAAGCCTTCGCTGATCAGCACGTGGTTGACGGCGGCACCCAGATCCGGGGCTGTGTCGAGCAGGGTGCCATCCAGATCGAACAGCACACCGCGCAGGGGAAGAGGGCGAGAGGCGCTCATCAGCCGTGCTCCGGGCGGACAAACTCCACCATATAGTTGACGTCGACATTTTTGCCGAGCTTGAACTGGTTGGTGAGCGGGGCGTAGTGGACACCGCTCATATCCCGCACCAGCAGGCCAGCTGCTTCACCCATGCGACACAATTCGGCCGGGGTGATGAATTTTTTGTGATCGTGGGTACCCTTGGGCACCATCTTCATCAGGTATTCGGCCCCGATGATCATCATCAGATAGGATTTGGGGTTGCGGTTGATGGTGGAGACGAACACCCGTCCGCCCGGGCGTACCAAAGTCGCGATGGCGCGCAGCACGGAGGCGGGGTCCGGCACATGCTCCAGCATCTCCATGCAGGTGACCACGTCATACTGGCCCGGCACTTCGGCGGCATGGGCTTCGGCAGTGATCTGGCGGTACTCGAGCTCGACACCCTGCTCAAGGGCGTGCAGGCGGGCGACGCCGAGGGGCTCCTTGCCCATGTCGATGCCGGTGACCCTGGCGCCACGGCGGGCCATGCTCTCGGAGAGGATGCCGCCACCACATCCGATATCGAGAATGCGCTTGCCAAACAGACCGCCACTTTTGTCGGTGATCCAGTCAAGGCGTACCGGATTGATTTGATGCAGGGGTTTGAATTCACCTTCCATGTCCCACCAGCGGGAGGCGATGGCTTCAAACTTGGCGATTTCTGTCAGATCGACATTGGCATCACTGTTCATTTTTCGAAGATCCTGTGGCAGGGCGCCCGCTTCTGAGTCATGGGCGCAATCTATTGTCCTGGCGGGCATTATAACGGACGGACTTTGTCACACCAGCCCGATCTGATACCCGATTTGTGGCTTAAGGTATTTGGCTCAGTGTGTTACCATGTCGCGCTGTTTAAGCCAAAGAACAACTAATTAGGGATAAGGCTTTCTATGAGCGATCTGGCCAGAGAGATCACGCCGGTCAACATCGAAGAAGAGCTCAAGAGTTCCTATCTTGATTACGCCATGAGCGTGATCGTAGGACGAGCTCTGCCGGATGTGCGTGATGGCTTGAAACCGGTTCACCGCCGCGTTCTGTTTGCTATGAACGAGTTGGGGAACGACTGGAACAAGCCCTATAAAAAATCGGCCCGTGTGGTCGGTGACGTAATCGGTAAATATCACCCGCACGGCGATAGCGCTGTGTATGACACCATTGTCCGGATGGCGCAGGATTTCTCCATGCGTTACATGCTGGTCGATGGTCAGGGCAACTTCGGTTCAGTCGACGGCGACAGCGCCGCGGCGATGCGTTATACCGAAGTGCGGATGGCCCGCATCTCCCACGAGCTGCTGGCTGATCTGGACAAAGAGACAGTGGACTGGGTGCCGAACTATGACGGCACCGAGATGATCCCGGCGGTCATGCCTACCAAGGTTCCCAACCTGCTGGTCAACGGCTCCTCCGGTATTGCGGTGGGCATGGCGACCAACATTCCGCCTCACAACCTCACCGAGATTGTCAATGGCTGCCTGGCGCTGATCGAAAACGGCGACCTCACCATTGACGAGCTGATGACCTACATCACCGGCCCGGATTTCCCCACCGGCGGCATTATCAACGGTCGTTCCGGCATCGTGCAGGCGTACCGTACCGGTCGTGGCTCCATCTATGTGCGGGCCAAAGCTGAAGTTGAAGTGGACGAGAAGACCAGTCGCGAGACCATCATCGTTCACGAGATCCCCTATCAGGTGAACAAGGCTCGACTGATCGAGAAGATCGCCGAGCTGGTCAAAGAGAAGAAGATCGAGGGCATCAGTGCCCTGCGCGATGAGTCTGACAAAGACGGCATGCGCATCGTTATCGAGATCAAGCGCGGCGAGTCCGGCGAGATTGTGCTGAACAATCTCTACAAGCACACCCAGATGCAGACCACGTTCGGCATCAACATGGTGGCGCTCGATAACAACCAGCCCAAGGTGATGAACCTTAAAGAGATCCTGGATGCGTTCCTGCTGCACCGCCGTGAAGTGGTGACTCGCCGGACCGTGTTCGAACTGCGCAAGGCGCGGGATCGGGCGCACATTTTGGAAGGTCTGGCGGTTGCGCTGGCCAACATCGATCCCATCATCGAGCTGATCCGTCACAGCGCGACCCCGGCCGACGCGAAAGCGGGCTTGGTTGCCAAGGGCTGGGAACTCGGCAACGTGGCCGCCATGCTGGAAAAAGCGGGCGACGACGCGGCACGGCCCGAGTGGCTGGAGCCCGAGTTCGGTATCCGTGAAGGTCAATACTTCCTGACCGAACAACAAGCCCAGGCCATCCTTGACCTGCGTCTGCACAAGCTGACCGGCCTTGAGCACGAGAAGATCCTGGAAGAGTACCAATCTCTGCTGGACCTGATCGCCGAGCTGCTGCACATCCTGGCGAGCCCGGCTCGTCTGATGGAAGTGATCCGCGATGAACTGCTGGCCGTGCGCGAGCAGTATGGCGACGAGCGTCGCACCGAGATCAGCATGTCCAGTGCCGAGATCAACATCGAAGATCTGATCACCCCGGAAGATGTGGTGGTTACCCTGTCTCACCAGGGTTATGTGAAGTATCAGCCGCTCTCCGACTACGAGGCCCAGCGCCGCGGTGGTCGTGGCAAGTCGGCCACCCGGATCAAGGAAGAGGACTTTGTGGAGCGTCTGCTGGTGGCCAACACCCACGACACCATTTTGTGCTTCTCCACCCGTGGCAAGGTCTACTGGCTCAAGGTTTACCAGCTGCCGGAAGCATCCCGTGGCGCCCGTGGTCGTCCGATCATCAACCTGCTGCCGCTGGAAGAGGGTGAGCGTATCACCGCTATCCTGCCGGTGAAGGAATATGACGCCGAGAAGTATGTCTTCTTCGCCACCGCCAACGGTACCGTGAAGAAGACCAGCCTCTCTGACTTCAGCCGTCCGCTCTCCTCCGGTATCCGCGCCATCAACCTCAAAGAGGGCGATGAGCTGATCGGGGTGGATATCACCGACGGCAGCAACGAGATCATGCTCTTCTCCGACGCGGGCAAAGTCGTTCGCTTCGCCGAAGGCAGCGGTCGCGCCGATGCGGATGCCAGCGATGAGGTCGAAACCGACGATGATGCTGGCAACGACGATGATGGCAGCGACAACGGCGAAGGCACCGAAAGCAAGGGCACCTTCAAGGGCGTGCGTCCGATGGGTCGTACCGCCGCCGGTGTCCGTGGCATCAAGCTGGGCGCCGGTGACAAGGTGGTTTCCCTCATCGTTCCGCGCGGCGAAGGTGCCATCCTCACCGCCACCGAGAACGGTTACGGCAAGCGGACTGCGTTGGCCGAATACCCGACCAAGAGCCGTGGTACCCAGGGCGTTATCTCCATCAAGGTGGATGAGCGCAACGGCAAGGTGATCGATGCGATCCAGGTCGAAGATACCGACCAGATCATGCTGATCACCAACGGCGGCACCCTGGTGCGTACCCGTGTTGCCGAGGTGAGCGTCATTGGCCGTAACACCGGCGGTGTCCGTCTGATCCGTACCGGTGAAGACGAGACCGTGGTTGGCCTGCAGCGCATCGCCGAGAGCGACGAAGACGAGAACGACGCACTGGCTGTTGACGGTGAGGTATCTGAAGGTACCGATACCGCGACCGGCACTGATGCGGTCGATGCAGGGGAAGCGGGCGACGAGTAATCGTTATCAGTTACCCGAGCAACGTCTCTGAGCAAAAAGAGCGACCCTGGTGGTCGCTCTTTTTATTTGTCTGCTTTTTATGACTCTCCGCTGATCTTACGGCTGGATCACTCCTGCAGCCACATTTTGGCGCTGCGGGCGGGAATGGCGACCCGTACCCACTGGCTCTGCACGTTGACCACGGCGTCTTGGTCGAGCACGTCACGATAGTTGCGATACCAGTTCATCTCGAATTTGGCGGTATCGAGCCAGTACTCCTGCTCATAGTCGCACTTGTTGAGGCCGACCAGCCCCTGTTTGCCCCGTTTGAACAGCACGAAGCAGTCACCGCTGCCGATCAGCTGCATCGGTTGACCCTGCACCGCATTGTGGAAGCGGATCATCCCCTTGAGATCGGAGCGCTGGTAGTAATCCTGCCAGCGCAGTCCATCCTTGGCCTGGGTCTCGCCGTGATCCGAATAGACCAGTGGCGAGCCACCATCGCGGCCGAGCAGATAGGCATAGGCCAGCTTCTCGTCAGTCTGGCTTAAGATCTGATAGCGGAAGCCGTCGTTGGTGGGGATGTCGTGGGTCACGGCAAAGGTGACGGCGCGGCTACCCGGCAGCGCCTGACCATAAGCTCCCGGATCTGCCAGCAGGTTCATGCTGCCGCCATACCCTAGCGCCCCGCGCAGGGAGGCAAACAGCGGAAAGTCATAGGCACCCTGGCCGCTGCTGTCGAGGTAGGGTTTGAGGAAGCGCTCGTAATCGGCGCTGCCTGCGCCCCCTGTGGTGATCACCTCGCCAAACACATGCATCCCCTGTTTGATCTCGGGGGTGAACACGGCATTGATCTGGTAATCGCTCATGTGTTTGACCGCATCGACCCGAAAGCCCTTGATCCCCATCCCCTTGAGCGCCTTGAGATAGGCCTGTTGCTGGCTGACTACCCAGTTGTTGGGATCCAGATCCGGCAGCCCCTTGTCACCGGCACCGCCACAGAGACGCCAATACTGGACATGACCCGGATCGCTCCAGTCACTGATGCACCCTTCGGGATGAAAATCCTGACCGGAGAGGAAGTTTTGCCCCAGATCGCCAAACAGTTTCTGGCGCTCGAAATAGGCCGGGTTGCTGGCGTAGCTTTGCAGCAGCTCGTTGCCGGGATAGTTGAGGTCCTGGCGTTTCCAGCTTTCGTTGGCCATGTGGTTGAGCACCACATCGGCATAGACGGCGATGCCCCGCGCCTTCATGGCGGCGATCAGCTGCTCGAGATCCTGTTTATTGCCAAGGGGTGAGTCGACAAGGCGCAGATCCTGCGGCTGGTAACGGGCCCACCATTCGTTGCCTGATGACTTGAGAGGCGGCGAGATGAGTACCTGTTTGTAGCCGGCCGACTTGATAAGGTCGGCTTTGGCGGTCACTTCACTGTACTTCCAGTTGAAGGCGTGCAGTATGACGTCGGCGTGCGCCAAGGGGGCGATCAGCATGCCTGCGATCGCCCATATTCCCGCTGTGTGTTTCATTATTGTGTCCCTGTTTTTATAGATGCCTGAATGGGCAACCCAGCTTTGGTGGGAACAGCGTGAGCTGCAATCCACAACCTGCAGATTTGTGACCGCTTTCAGAGTGATTTCGCCGAATATGTGAACTGTTTCGGCTTTTCCTCGCCACCGCCAGTTGCCTTTTTACAACTGATTTTTTTGTCATTTCCCTGTCATTCCCAGCCGCTATCCTGCCGGGCGAGTGGTGCGTTGTTGCTATCACCTTCACCGTCAGGAGCTGCATATGACCAGTTGGATCACGTGGGAAATTTGGTGGAGCCGGGTATGGGGCGAATCAGAGGTGCCGCAGTATGAAGAGGATGAGCACGAAGTGGCTCATGAACCCTCGCGACTGCCGGTTGAAATGGTGCAGCAGGGTCGGGATCAGCGCGCAGGCTAAGGCGTTAGCCCTCTCTTTACCGGGTAGCGCTTTCTTGTCGCGACATGGCTACTTCGTTGGAAAATTCTGAAAAGCGGGGTTTCCACAGGATGTGTTGCGGCAGGCCTTCCTCTCAACCTCTTGGCAGGCAAGGGTTGTGCATCTGATGTATGCAGGGCGTAAAAGGGGGGATTAGAAGAGCGACAGCTGCTCCCCGGGGCGGATAAACCCATCCAGCCTGAGCTGAATATGGCGTCTGCCCAGATCAAGGCGCTTGCTGATAAGGCGAAAGCGCTGGGCCAGCAGATCGGCAAAGTGCCCCTCGCCGCGCATGCGGGTGCCGAAGGCGGTACTGTTGAGCCCGCCACCGCGGCTGGCTCGCAACTGATTCAAAATAGCCTCCTTCTGGCCCGGATAGTGGGTATCGAGCCAGTCCCCAAATAGCGGCGCCAGCTCGTGGGGCAGGCGCAGCAGGATGTAATCGGCGCAGCTGGCGCCTGCCTCGGCGGCCGATTTGATGATCTGCTCCAGCTCCGGTTCATTGAGCCGCGGGATCATGGGGGCGGCCAGTACCCCCACCTGCACGCCAGCGTTGGCCAGCTTCTCGATCACTTTCAAGCGGCCGGCACCCGTGCTGGCGCGGGGCTCCAACTGTCGCCGCAGGGTTTCGTTCAAGGTCGTCACCGACACCATCACCTGACACAGTCCCTCTCTGGCCAGCTCGGTCAACAGATCGAGGTCGCGCAAGATCATGGCGCTCTTGGTAATGAGTCCGACCGGGTGGCGGTGTGCCAGCATCACTTCCAACAACTGGCGGGTTAGGCGATAGCGCTGCTCGATGGGTTGATAGGGGTCGGTATTGGCGCCAATGAAGATGGTCTGTGGCTGATAGGCAGGTTTGGCAAACTCCCGGTGCAGCAGGTCGGCTGCATTGCGTTTGGCAAACAGCTTGCTCTCGAAATCGAGGCCAGGGGAGAGCTCCAGATAGGCGTGACTGGGTCTGGCATAGCAGTAGATGCAGCCGTGTTCGCACCCCTGATAGGGGTTGATGGAGCGACCAAAGGGGACATCCGGCGAGCTGTTGTAGCTGATGATGCTGCGTGCATCGATCTCTCGCACCTCGGTGCCAGGGACAGAAGGAGTAAAGGCGGCATCCCAATCTGATGGTTGCCAGCCGTCATCGACCGCTTCGACAAGGGGGCCGCTAAAACGGTGATCGATATTGTGGGGACTGCCTCGTCCTGCCATGGTGTGCACCGACACTGTTCATACATACAGTTATTTTGCAGGTGCCCCGGATAAATGACAACAACTGCTGGTCGACCGGGTGCAAAAAGGGTTTTCGTGGGGATCTCTAGCTTGATCGCAACGCTACATTTCGTTTACATAGACGAAATGAGAACTGGATCACGGAAATCATCATGAGCCCCACCACTTCCCGCTGGCTGTTTATCGGTCTGTTTGCGCTGGTTATCTGGCGTCTGCTTCCGCTCTCCACCGAGTATGAGATGGCTGCTGCCAACCGTGCCTGGCGTACCGGTCACTTCGATGAGGCGACCCGGATCTGGTCGCCACTGGCCGATCAAGGCCAACCTCGGGCGCAAGCCCTGATGGGCTGGAGTCATGAGGTGGGGCAGGGGAGCGAGCAGGATATCCATCAGGCCATCAGCCTCTATCGCCAGTCGGCGCAGGCAGGGGATGCCTTCGGCCAATATCGGCTGGCAGAACTCTATCTGCGCGGTGTTGGGGTCAAGCGAGATCTGCGCCAAGCCTTTCACTGGATGGATCAGGCTGCCCGTAATGGTGACGTCCCGGCCATGCTGAAAGTCGGCGTCCTTCATCTGATGGGGGTCAGCGGCAGGGTCGATTTGCCACAGGCGAAACAGTGGCTCTATCAGGCGGCACAAAAGGGCAACAAGCTGGCGCTTCAGGTGCTGCAAGAGCTGGCGCTGGCAGAGGAGGGGAGCAGTGACTTTGACTTCAACTGGCAATCCCTGCTTGGCGAATAGTCGGTAGGCGACTCATTTGACTGTAGAAAATATCTGCAAATCCGATACAGCACGCCCGACTTCTGGTAGCATGGGGCCGTCTTGGCTTGGTTTGTCACGTTAGACATGTGGTTGACGTGTCAGGCCGTCTTCGCAAAGTGCTGTGGAGAACCAGAACATCACCTTTTTGAATCTCTTTTCCATCCCGCATGTGACCTTTGGTAGGGGTCACCACTGTATAAGGAAACACATAATGCCAATCATTACTCTGCCTGACGGCAGCCAACGTCAATTTGCCCACTCTGTTTCCGTCATGGATGTGGCTGCGGACATCGGTCCCGGTCTCGCCAAGGCGTGCATTGCCGGTCGGGTAAACGGTGAACTAGTGGATGCTTGCGAGCTGATCGAAGCCGATGCTGCGCTGGCCATCATCACCGCCAAAGACGAAGAAGGTCTGGACATCCTGCGCCACTCCTGCGCCCACTTGCTGGGTCATGCTATCAAGCAACTCTGGCCCCAGACCAAGATGGCCATCGGTCCTGTCATCGACAACGGCTTCTACTATGACGTTGATCTTGACCGTACCCTGACCGATGAAGATCTGGCTGCCCTGGAAGAGCGCATGCTGGCGCTGGTAGCCAAGGATTACGACGTCATCAAGAAGAAAGTCTCCTGGCAAGAAGCGCGCGATGTATTCGAGGCGCGCGGCGAGTCTTACAAAGTCGAAATCCTGGATCAGAACATTGCCCGTGATGACCAGCCAGGTCTCTATCATCACGAAGAGTACATCGACATGTGTCGCGGCCCGCACGTGCCCAACATGCGTCACTGCCACCACTTCAAGTTGCTGAAGATGTCCGGCGCCTACTGGCGTGGCGACTCCAACAACAAGATGCTGCAGCGTATCTACGGTACCGCCTGGGCTGACAAGAAGCAACTCAAGGCCTATCTGCAGCGTCTGGAAGAGGCCGCCAAGCGCGACCACCGCAAGATCGGCAAGCAGCTCGACCTGTATCACATGCAGGAAGAAGCACCCGGTATGGTGTTCTGGCACAACGATGGCTGGACCATCTTCCGTGAGCTGGAAACCTTTATCCGCGGCAAGCTCAAAGAGTACGACTATCAGGAAGTGAAAGGTCCGTTCATGATGGACCGCGTCCTGTGGGAGCGTTCAGGTCACTGGGAGAAGTATGCCCAGGCCATGTTCACCACCCAGTCCGAAAACCGCGAGTACGCCATCAAGCCGATGAACTGCCCGGGTCACGTCCAGATTTTCAACCAGGGTCTGAAGTCCTACCGTGATTTGCCGCTGCGTATGGCCGAGTTTGGTTCCTGCCACCGCAACGAGCCGTCCGGTTCCCTGCACGGTCTGATGCGGGTGCGCGGTTTCACTCAGGATGACGCTCACATCTTCTGTACCGAAGAGCAGATCATGGAAGAGGTCTCCGGCTGTATTCGTATGGTCTATGACGTCTACGGTACCTTTGGCTTCGAGAACATCGTGGTCAAGCTCTCCACTCGTCCCGAGCAGCGTATCGGCTCTGACGAGATGTGGGATCGCGCCGAGAAAGCGCTGGCCGAAGCGCTGGAGCTCAACGGTCTGAAGTACGATTTGCAGCCGGGTGAAGGGGCGTTCTACGGTCCAAAAATTGAATTTACCCTGCACGATTGCCTTGATCGTGCGTGGCAATGTGGTACCGTGCAGCTCGACTTTGCCCTGCCTGGTCGTCTGGGTGCCACTTATGTGGGCGAAAACAACGATCGCCATGTACCTGTGATGATCCACCGGGCCATCTTGGGTTCTATCGAGCGCTTCATCGGTATTCTGACTGAAGAGTACGCCGGTCTGTTCCCGACCTGGTTGGCTCCGACTCAGGCTGTGGTCATGAATATCACGGACAATCAGGCCGATTATGCGGTGAAAGTAGCCAAAGCATTGAATGATGCGGGCCTTCGCGCAAAAGCGGACTTGAGAAATGAGAAGATTGGCTTTAAAATCCGCGAGCATACTTTGAAGCGAGTACCTTTCATGCTGGTCTGCGGCGATAAAGAAGTTGAAGCCGGTAAGATTGCAGTACGGACTCGTAAAGGGGCTGACCTGGGCACTTATCCTGTTGAAGAGTTCATCGCTCTGCTGACCCAGGAAGTTCAGACCCGCGGACAAAAGAAAGTGGAGGAATAAGCTATAAAAGGCGGAAAAAAACTGGGCAAGCAACCGCAAGCCCGCGCTCACCGGATCAATGAAGAGATCCGTCTGAAAGAAGTTCGTTTGGCTGGTCTGGATGGCGAAGCTCTTGGCATCGTATCTATCCAGGAAGCACTGAACTTGGCCGCAGAGGCCGAAGTGGATCTGGTCGAGATCAGTCCGAACGCCGAGCCGCCCGTTTGCCGGATCATGGATTACGGCAAATTCCTCTACGAAAAGAGCAAAACCACCAAAGAACAGAAGAAAAAGCAGAAAGTCGTCCAGGTCAAGGAGATCAAATTCCGTCCTGGCACTGACGAAGGCGACTATCAGGTAAAACTACGCAACCTGGTTCGCTTTCTGGAAGACGGGGACAAGGCTAAGGTCACCCTGCGCTTCCGTGGTCGTGAAATGGCACACCAGGATCTTGGTATCAAGGTTCTTGAGCGCGTCAAGAACGATCTGGAAGAGTTAGCCGTAGTCGAATCGTTCCCGAAAGTCGAAGGCCGTCAAGCTGTGATGGTCCTCGCACCTAAGAAGAAATCTTAAGGCCCACAAGAAATTGACTCATGGGGCTCGCTCCATGAGTCGGTTCGCCTTGCGATTTTGTTGTCACTCACAATGCGGAGTATGAAATGCCGAAGATGAAAACCAACCGGGGCGCCGCAAAGCGCTTCAAGAAGACTGGCTCAGGTCGCTTCAAGTGCAAGCACAACCACCTGCGTCACATCCTGACCAAGAAGAGCAGTAAGCGTAAGCGTCAGCTGGGACCGAAGTTCTTTGTTTCCGCTGCCGACCACAAACGTGTTGTCGCTTGTCTGCCGTACGCATAAGGGGGGATGTGAAAAATGCCAAGAGTTAAACGTGGTGTGACTGCTCGTGCTCGTCACAAGAAAGTAATGAAAGCCGCCAAGGGTTACTACGGCGCCCGTTCCCGTGTTTACCGCGTAGCGGTACAAGCGGTAACCAAAGCTGGTCAGTATGCCTACCGTGACCGTCGCCAGAAAAAGCGTCAATTCCGTCAGCTGTGGATTGCGCGTATCAACGCTGCTGCCCGTCAGAACGGTCTGTCCTACAGCCGTCTGATCAACGGTCTGAAGAAGGCTTCTATCGAGATCGATCGCAAGATCCTGTCCGATATCGCCGTTCACGACAAGCTGGCTTTCACCGCCCTGGTTGAAAAAGCTAAAGCAGCTCTGGTCTAATTCCAGCACTGTTATAAAAAATAAAGGAGGCTTAGGCCTCCTTTTTTGTATCTGTTGTCCCGTCCTGAATATGGTTTACACCTTCCCCCCCCAATAAATGGAGAACCCGATGGGACAAGGTGTGAAACGGACACAGCGCGATTACTCGCTGACTTTTAAACTGGCACTGGTCGAGCAGATTGAAGAAGGCGAGCTCACCTACAAACAGGCTCAGGTGCGTTATGGCATTCAGGGCCGTTCCACCGTTCTGGTATGGTTGCGTAAACATGGTCGGCAAGATTGGAGCCAGGGGGCTTCTGTACGTGCCGGCAGGAGCATCACCATGCCTGACCCCGACAACCAGACGCCAGAACAGCGCATCAAGGAACTTGAGCAACAGCTGGCGCTGATGAGTCAGAAAGCCCAGTTCTTTGAGGCCGTCGTCGATGTACTGAAGAATGACTACGGCGTCTCCATCGTAAAAAAGCGACCCGGCAAGTCCTCTCGCAGCGGCAAGTCGAGAGGCTGACCATTGTCAGGGCTTGCCTGTTTCTCGGGATAAGCCGGCAGGCTTACTACAAGCGCAATCGGGTCGCCGACGAGCGCCATGCACAAGGGCTACAGGTGGTGCGCTTTGTGCGTCAGGTTCGACTGCGACAACCGCGGGTGGGCACTCGCAAGCTGCATTATCTGCTGCAGGGTCAGGATGATGACGGGCTCAAGGTCGGGCGTGACAGGCTGTTTCAGATATTGGCCGAGCACCGCCTGCTGGTGCTGCCCAGGCGGGCGTATCACAAGACCACCCACAGCTTTCACCGTTTCTACCGTCATCCCAACTTGCTCAAGGCGGGGCCAGAGCAGGTCACGCCGGTAGCACCGGAGCAGGTCTGGGTCGCAGATATCACCTATCTGCCAGCCGGGAGCGGACCGCTGTACCTGAGCCTAGTGACGGATGCCTACTCACGCAAGATAGTAGGCCACCACGTACACGAAGGGATGCACGCCGAGTCGGTGGCGATGGCGTTCAGGAAAGCACTGAAGCAACGGCGTGGCGACGGTGAACTCATCCATCACTCTGACCGCGGCGTGCAGTATTGCTCGGGGCTGTATCAATCATTACATGAACGGTACGGGGTGAAATGCTCGATGACGGATGGGTATGACTGTTACCAGAATGCGTTGGCGGAGCGGGTGAACGGGATTTTGAAAGGAGAGTTGTTGTTGCAAAGCCCGCAGGATTTGACGCAAGCGCGGGAAATGGTGCGTGAAGCGGTGGATATTTACAACGCGGAGCGGCCGCATCATGCGTTGAAATACAGAACCCCCGATGCGGTACATAGAGGGTTCTGAGTAGAAAAATGCTAGTTGAAAATGTGTAAACCTATTTCAGGACTAGACATGTCATTCACGGTTTTACATCACGTTTTTCTTTCTCCCGTCCACGTTTTGTCCACTGTTTTACACGCGCTACAGTTTTCTCCATACAAAGTGACATGTGGGAGATCACTAGTTCTATAAATGGATTGTATGCCAACAAACTGTGTCTTTATTCTACTATTTAAAGAGTGACGGTAAATCGATGAGACTCGCTTGATATAACAAAATGATTTGTAGGGAGAAAAGCCCACCTTAACTATGGTCAGCGAAGGGGCTTTTTTTGTATTATTCCCCTCTTGACCTTATTTAGCCTAAAGGCTCCTGTATCGGGAGTGGTGACGAGGAAGACATGCAACAGCTTGAAGAAGTAGTCGGCCAAGCCAGAGCCGAAATTGAGGGCGTGAGCGATATCGCGACCCTCGACGAAATCCGGGTCAAATATCTGGGTAAAAAGGGCTTTTTTACCGAGCAGATGAAGGGCCTGGGTGCCTTGTCTGCCGAAGAGCGTCCCGCCGCGGGCGCCGTGATCAACCAGGCCAAACAGCAGGTTCAGGATGTGCTGAACGAGCGTCGTGAAGCGCTCGAAGTCGCCGTGCTGAACCAGAAGCTGGCTGCCGAGACTATCGACGTCAGCCTGCCGGGTCGCCGCATCGAGAATGGCGGTCTGCACCCGGTAACCCGCACCATAGAGCGCATCGAGCGCCTGTTTGGCGAGATGGGCTTCAAGGTTGCCCGTGGTCCCGAGATTGAAGATGGCTTCCACAACTTCGATGCGCTGAATATTCCGGCTCATCACCCGGCGCGTACCGATCACGATACCTTCTACTTCAATCCTGATCTGATGCTGCGTACCCACACCTCCGGTGTGCAGATCCGCACCATGGAGCATCAGCAGCCGCCGATCCGCATCATTGCGCCGGGTCGCGTCTATCGTAACGACTACGACATGACCCACACCCCGATGTTCCATCAGGTTGAAGGTCTGCTGGTTGACGAGCATGCCAGCTTTACCGAGCTGAAGGGCATTCTGCACGACTTCCTGCGCAACTACTTCGAGGAAGACCTGACCATTCGCTTCCGTCCTTCCTATTTCCCGTTCACCGAGCCGAGCGCCGAAGTCGACGTGATGGGCAAGAACGGCAAGTGGCTGGAAGTGCTAGGCTGCGGCATGGTGCACCCGAACGTACTGCGTTCGGTCGGCATCGATCCGGAAAAATACTCCGGCTTTGCCTTCGGCATGGGCGTTGAGCGCCTGACCATGCTGCGTTACGGGGTCAACGACCTGCGTGCCTTCTTCGAAAACGACCTGCGCTTCCTCAAGCAGTTCAAGTAAGGGCGAGAGAACATGAAATTCAGTAAATCCTGGGTGATGGAGTGGGTCCGCACCGAGTTGAGTGACAATGCACTGGCCGAGCAGATCACCATGGCCGGTCTGGAAGTGGACGCCGTGGAAGCGGTGGCTGGCCAGTTCAACAATGTGGTCGTGGGTGAAGTGGTCGAGTGCGCCCAGCATCCTGACGCCGACAAGCTGCGGGTGACCAAGGTCAACGTGGGTGAAGCCGAGCTGCTGGACATCGTCTGCGGCGCGCCGAACTGCCGCCAGGGCCTCAAAGTGTGCGTGGCCAAAGTAGGGGCGACCCTGCCGGGTGATTTCACCATCAAGAAAGCCAAGCTGCGTGGCCAGCCGTCCCATGGCATGCTCTGCTCTTTCAGTGAGCTGGGTATCGACGTTGAAGCCGATGGCATCATCGAGCTGCCGGCCGATGCCCCCATCGGTACCGATATTCGTGACTACCTCAATCTGAACGACGTCTCCATCGACGTGGATCTGACTCCGAACCGTGCCGATTGCCTCGGTATCGCCGGTCTGGCCCGCGAAATCGGCGTGCTCAACAGCGTGGACGTGGTCGAGCCGACCTGGACGCCGGCTGTTGCCACCATTGATGCAACTTTCCCGATCCGGGTTGAAGCACCAGCTGATTGCCCCCGTTATCTGGGTCGCGTCATCAAGGGGCTGAACTTGCAGGCCCAGAGCCCGCTCTGGATGCAAGAGAAGCTGCGCCGTGGTGGTATCCGCTCCATCGACGCCATTGTCGACATCACCAACTACCTGCTGTTGGAATACGGTCAGCCGATGCATGCCTTCGATCTGGCTACCCTGGAAGGGGAACTGGTGGTGCGTCGTGCCCACACCGATGAGCCGATGACCCTGCTCGACGGCAACGAAGTGAAGCTCAAAGAGACCACTTTGGTGATTGCCGATGCCAAAGGTCCTGCCTGCATGGCCGGTATCTTCGGCGGCAACCGCACCGGTGTATCCGAGACCACCACCGACATCCTGCTGGAGTGCGCCTTCTTCGCGCCGCTCTCCATCACCGGTCGTGCCCGTGCTTACGGTCTGCACACCGACTCCTCCCATCGCTTCGAGCGTGGGGTTGATCCGGAGCTGCAAGCCAAGGTGATGGACAGAGCCACCCGTCTGCTGCTGGATATCTGCGGCGGTGAAGCGGGTCCGGTCATCGAGGTCAAATCCGATGCCCATCTGCCGAAAGCGGCACCCATCAAACTGCGTCGCAGCAAGCTCGACAAGGTGATCGGTATCAGCGTGGCGGATGCTCAGGTGGTCGAGATCCTGACTCGCCTCGGCATGCAAGTCACTGTGGATGCTGACGGTTGGACTGCGCTGGCACCCTCCTGGCGTTTCGATATCGCCATCGAGGAAGACCTCATCGAGGAAGTGGCTCGCATCTACGGCTACAACAACATCCCGAACCTGAAACCCGCTGCCTCCTTGGCGATGGTGGAGCAGGCAGAAGGGCAGGTGACCCTGAAGCGTGTGCGCGACCTGCTGGTTGACCGCGGCTTCCAGGAAGCGATCACCTACAGCTTCGTCGATCCCAAGACCCAGCAAACCCTGTTCCCGCAGAGCGATGCCATCGTGCTGCCGAACCCGATCTCGGTCGAGATGTCCGCCATGCGTGTCTCTCTGTTCCCGGGTCTGGTGCAGGTCGTTGTTTACAACCAGAACCGTCAGCAGCCGCGGGTGCGTCTGTTTGAACAGGGTCTGCGTTTCATCAAGGATGAAAGCGCCGAGAACGGCATCCGTCAGGAGCCGATGCTGGCCGGTATCATTACTGGCAACCAGAGCGACGAGCACTGGGATATCAAAACCCGCGCAGCCGACTTCTTTGATTTGAAAGGGGATCTGGAAGCGGTGCTGGATTTGACCGCCGAAGGGGCCACCTTTACCTTCGAGCGCACCGAGCACAGCGCCCTGCACCCGGGCCAGAGCGCAGCCATTCTGCGTAATGGCGAGATCATCGGCTACATCGGCGTGATCCACCCGAGCCTCGAGAAGAAGCTGGGCCTCAAGAGCCGCGCGGTGATGTTTGAGCTGGAGCTGGACAAGCTGACCCCGGCCAAGGTGCCTGTGGCTGCCGAAGTTTCCAAGTTCCCGGCGAACCGTCGCGACATTGCCGTGGTGGTCGATCGTCAGGTTCTGGCAGGTGATGTGCTTGCGGTAATTAAAAAAGTTGGCGGAAATCAGGTAGTTGGAATAAACTTGTTTGACGTATACCAGGGTGCTGGTATGGCAGAGGACAAGAAGAGCCTGGCCATCAGTCTTGTATTGCAAGACACCCAGCGCACCCTGGAGGAGAAAGAGATTGCCGAGACCGTAGACAATGTCGTGCGGGCCCTTGGTGAAGAGTTGAATGCATCCTTGAGGGATTGATCTATGGCGCTTACCAAAGCCGACATTGCAGAGCACCTGTTCACCCAGCTCGGGATGAGCAAGCGTGAAGCCAAAGATATGGTGGAAGCCTTCTTTGAGGAAATCCGACAGGCGCTTGAGCGTGGTGAACAAGTCAAGATTTCAGGCTTCGGTAACTTTGACCTTCGTGAGAAGAATCAGCGTCCCGGACGCAACCCCAAGACGGGCGAGGATATTCCTATCAGCGCCCGCCGCGTGGTGACCTTCCGGCCTGGCCAGAAGCTCAAGGCCAGGGTAGAAAATGTTGAACCCAACGAGTGATAAAAAGCCAGGCAGATGCCTGGCTTTTGTTTTCAGATGACCAAATTCCCCGTTTTTCTTCTGGGTGCCGTACTGGCACTGCCGTTGCACGCCAAGCCTTTGCAGACAACAGTGCTGCCGTTGGCGCCGGCGACCCAAGCCTATGTAAATTCACTTAGCCAGCTTTCGCTCTGCTATCCTGCGACGCTTCCTCCACCATACCTGATGGCCGAGGGGGGACTGCTCAAGGATCGTCTTGCCCGGTTGCAGGAGCTGTTCCCGATTCCGCTGGTGCTCAAAGAGTTGCCCGATTGGCAGACATTGCGCAACGGGCTCGCAGAGGGGGAATGCGACATCATTCCCTATGTCGGAACCCGCAAGAAGGCCGTGGAGGGCATGCGGTTAAGTCGTCCGATGATGGAGACAGATGCCGCCATCCTCTACAAGGGTGAAAATCTCAAACAGGCCCGCTTTCTGGTCTACTCGGTGGCAGACTCTGCCCGCCTGCTGCACGAGCTCTATCCTCAGGCACGCATTATTTCCCTAAAGAGCGGAGAGAAGGTCTACGATGCGCTGCAGAGTGGCAAGGGTGATGCCTATCTGGGGGACTATCTGCAACTGCGCTATCTGATGCGCGAGTTTCCTGCCGATGGTTTGCGCCTGCGCCGCCTGTTTGGTGAGGATCGGATCATCAGCTATCGCCTGATGATGCGTGATCAGCCTGAGTTGGCCAATCTGGTGGACACCCTGATCCGTCATATGCCCGCCGGTACTATCTATACCGATCTGGCCCGTTATCTCGATCAGGGGTCGCTCTACGTCAACCAACCCCACTTCAGCGATACCGAGCAGGCCTGGTTATCCGGCCGCGGGCGCACCATTCGTCTTGTGGTCAATCCCGAGTTGATGCCCTATAGCGGTGTCAATGATCTGGGGGAGGCGAAAGGGTGGAGCGCGGATGTGCTGCGCTGGGTCACCCAGGAGACCGGCCTGAAATACAAGCTGGTACCTGCAGCCAGCAAGGCGGAGGCCGTAGAAAAGCTGCGCCTTGGTGAGGCGGATATGATGGCCGGCTTGCCGGAATCCCCGGCATTGACGGATCAGTTCATTTTCAGTCGGACGATCTCCACCAATCGGTTTGCCTTGATCAGCAAGCGCAAGTTGGCTGCCGATCGCATCACCCAGCTCAAGCGGCAGCGTATTCTGGTACCTGAATCCCTCTACGATCCCTCCTTGCTCGCCCTGCTTGGTGATCAGGAGTGGCTTCGCACCGACGGCCTCGAGCAGGGGTTAGCAGCGATCAAGCAAGGCAAGGCTGACGCCATGCTGAGCGAGCTATATCAGCTGCAATATCCCCAGCGTACCAACTTGCTGGAAGGGCTCGATATCGAGGAGCTGGAAGATCGTTTCGGCCTAGGCTTTGCCATCAACAAGAGTCAGACCGAGCTAGCCGGTGTGATGGACCGCAACCTGATGGCGCTGACCAGCACCCAGATCGACGAACTTAACCAGCGCTGGCGCAGCTTGCTCGTCGTGCAGCAACCCGGTGTGAGCTACGCCGCCTGGTTTGGCTCCATCGCCATGGCACTGCTGATCAGCGGTATTGTCATCGGCGGGATCTGGCGTTCCCGCCAGCAACTGGCAAGGGAAGTGGCCCAGCGTCACGCCGCCGAGAAGGCGCTGGCCATCGAGAGCGAGCTGCGGGAAACCATGTTTCAGGCGTTGCCGGTGCCCGTCTATCTGCGCAACAGCCAGGGCAAGGTGATCAAATCCAATAAACAGGGGCGACGTCTGGCCCTGCGCTACTCTCAGCAGTTGATGCTGCCGCCGGTTCAGCCGCAAAAGAGCGAAGGGGAGCTGGTGCTGGGGGAGCAGGCCTTCGCCTATGCCCAGCATCCGCTGCGGCTGGACAAGCAAGCACCTGCCACCGATCTCATCGCCCTGTCGGATATCAGTGTGCTGCGTGAGCAGGCCCGTTTTCTGCGTCAGGCAGAGCGCCGCCTGCGTGCCCTGACCAATACAGTCCCCGGCGTGGTGCTGCAGTTTATGTTCGAGCGGGGACGGGTAGGGGCCATCGAGTTTATCAGCCGAGGCTGTTACGAGCTGCTGGGGCTGGCGAGCCAGCAGATCCGCCGTGAGCCCAAACGGGTGCTCATTATGCTGGAGCGCGAGGATCGCCGCCGGGTAAGCCGTGAGATGTTCGCCATGTTGCAGGCTGGCAAACCCTTCGCATTCACCCTGCGCTATCACCATCCGACCAAGGGTCTGCGCTGGTTGCAGCTCTATGGCCGTGGCCGCAGTCAACCGCATGGTTGGCGAATTTATGCGGTGATGCAGGATGCCACTGCCCGGGTCGAGCAGGATCAAGCATTGCAGCACTCCCATGAACAGGCGCAGCAGGCGGTGCAGGCCAAGGGCCGTTTCCTGGCGGCGATTAGCCACGAGATCCGTACACCGATGAACGCCATGCTCGGCTTGCTTGAGTGGCTGGCCAGCACCCCTTTGTCGAGAGAACAGGATTCGGCGCTGGCGCGGGTGCGTCAGGCGGGGGATGAGCTGCTCGGCCTGCTCAACGATGTACTCGACTTTAGTCGCAACGAAAACAGCAAACTCTCCCTCTCGCCCCAGCCCACCGATTTCGCCGAGCTGTGCGAGCACGTGGCGGCGGTGCACTGGAGCAAGGCCAGATCCAAGCGGCTGCAATTACGATTGCGGCTTGACCCCGCCTTGCCAGCCTTGCTGACTCTCGATCCCCATCGGGTACGGCAAGTGCTCCACAACCTGCTCTCCAATGCCATCAAGTTCAGCCTGCGTGGGGAAGTGGTGCTGTGGGTCGAGGTAGTCGCATCGACCTTGCGCTTCGGGGTCGATGATGAAGGGCCGGGGATCACCGCCAAGATGCGCCCTACTCTCTTTATGCCATTCGAGCAGTTTGCTGTTGAAGGGCAGTTGCGGGCGCCGGGCACCGGCCTTGGTCTGGCGATCTGCAAGCAGCTGCTCGAGCAGATGGGCGGGTTGATCGATGTCGAGGGACGCCCGGGCGGTGGTAGCCGCTTCTTCTGCGAGTTGCCGTTGCAACAGGTTCAGCAAGATATCGATTGGCAGCCAAGAGTACGCCAGTTATCCCTCTCACTGCCTCACGATGAGGTTTTGGGGGTCACGCCCTGGTTGTCCAGGCTCGGTATTCATGTTGCCAGTCGTGCGGTTGATCTGCTGCAGGCCGAGAGAGACGAGGATAGTCTGTATCACTGGTCATGGCAGGGGGAGTCCTGGGTGCCGGGCACCATGATCAGCCTGTTCCAGCCACGGATGACATCAGAGCAACCTGTGGGTGAGATGCAGCCCGGGCTTGGTATGCGGGTACTGCTGGTTGAGGATCACGATGTCAACCGGGAGCTGATCTGTATGCAACTGGGGCAACTCGGTGCAAGCGTAGTCAGTGCCGCCAATGGGCAGCTGGCGCTGGAGATGCTGGTGAAGCACCAGGTGGATCTTGTGTTGACAGACCTGCAGATGCCGGTGATGAACGGGGCCGAACTGTGCAGGCAATTGCGCAAATCCGCGCGTTGGGCCCGTCTTCCGGTCTATGTGATCACCGCAGATCTCAGTGAGCAAGCGGCAAGGGAGCTGCAATCCTGCGGTTGCGATGGTCATCTGGACAAGCCGGTCGCCCTCAAGGTGCTGGCGACCTTGCTGCGCCATATTGCCAAAGAGGGGAGCAATGCTGTCGCCCCGACGCCGGTTGCCTCGTTGCTGACCGATGAACTGGCTGCCCTTTATCTGAAGGCTACCCGTGATGATTTGGCCGAACTTGAACGCTGCTGCACAGAAGAAGATGAAGTTGGCGTGAATGCTGCTTTACACAAGCTGAAGGGGGCCGCCAGAATGGTAGGAGCCACGGCGCTGGTGACGGTGATTGACGAGTGGCAACAAGCCCCCCATCCAGCTCTCCAGAGCAGTTTGAATCGGGCGTTGGATGAGTTCAGCCAGCATTTCTCGAAAAGGACCCAAGATGATCATTACTGATGAAGAACTGCTGGCGTTGCTCGACTCGGAAGAGCACGAGGCGGCAGATTTTTGCCCTGTCTTGCTGTATGCGCTTGATCGGGCCTCCCATGAGCTGGCAAAGAGCACGACACTCCCCTCCTATGTCACTTTGCAGCGCACCCAACCGGATGCCTGCTGGCAGTGGGAAGGGTTGTTTGCGGCAGGAGCCATTGCCCTTTACGATCCTGCCGCTCACCAGCAGGCGGACTATTTCCCCGAGTTGCAGCATCATCAGGGAATTTATGCCATTGGTGAAGATTGGCTGGGAGGACTTGCCGCCAGTTACCGTGACTGGAACAACTGGCTGGCGGCCAAGCGGGTACTGCTGCTAGAAGATCACCCGTTTCAGGGGATGCAGTTACAGCAAGCTATCGCCGAACTGGGGCTCTCCTGCCAGTGGGTGCAGGATGAAACTGCCTGTCTTGCTGCGTTGGAGGCTGGCGACATCAGTCTGCTGGTGTGTGATCTCAGTCTGGTGGAGCAGGATGCCATCAGCCTGCTGATGAGCCAGCCGCAAATTCAGCGCAGCGGGTTGCCGATCATTCTCTTGTCGGCGCACGAGCAGACATTGATCGACGGTGCCCGCCGTCTGCTGCACGATGCCGGTTTCAATGTGCTGGCTGCACTGGCCAAGCCACTCGATGGCAACGAGTTGCTCAGGTTGCTGCGCGGACTCTATCTGGGGCCTCTGCGTCAGCAGCGCTTGAGCGGCCAGCGCCGCTCCATCCGCCGTTGGCAGGGGGAGGTGCAGGGTCAGCTAGGGCTGCTCTCCAGTCCCGCGACCCCTCATCCGGTCTGGCTGGCGGTGACCGGCTTGCCCAGCCGCTGGGAGGCACTTAAAGAGTGGTTGACGGATCAGTCACGTAGCCCCACAGAGCTGACATTATTGATCCATCGTCGGGATCACCTGTTGAGCAATGGAGAGCGGTTTGCGCTGGTACTGCAAGCGAGTCTGGCGGGGAGCAAGCTGGCGTTGCTACTCGATAACAGCCAGCATTTGCCATTCGATCTGCTGGAGCGTTTGCCGTTGAGCGCTTTGCTGCTGGGGCAGGCGCTTTTACCCGAAATAGAGTCATTGGCCATGGACTCCCTGCTGGGACGCTTTATGGCCAGGGTTCGGGAGCTGGGGATCGCCGTCTATCTGGATGATCCTTACAACCTGCTCGACGTCGAGGTGTGGCGAGAGCGCGGTATGACGGGGCGCTGGTAAGCCATGCCGCGCTACCTCTGCTGGCCCATGCACCGGGAGCGCCTTGGCAAAGGGCTGGAGGGCTGGCCCCATCCGGTTTCCCGGGCCGCGCTGCCACTGGCGATGCAGGTCTCCGAGGTGCCGTGTTTGCTGCGTGAGCTGCATGGGGTGGCGCCTGCCCGCATGCTGGCTGCTTACGATGCATTGAGTGAAGAGAGCATCTATCTGCGCTTTATGCGTCCGAAACGGACACCGCCACCGGAACAGGTGGCCCAATTTCTCAATTACCATCCCGAGCAACAGATCTCGCTGTTGCTGACCGATCTGGCTGGTGAGCCGCTGGCTCAGGCGCAATCAATCCGCCGTCGCCTTCATCCCGATCGGGCGGAGTTTTCTTGCATCGTGGCGGATCACTTTCAGCACAAGGGGGCGGGGCGACGGATTCTACTGGCGCTGGCACTGCTTGCCAGGGCGGACGGGATCCGGGAGTGGACGGCGGAAGTGCTGGCCCAGAACCGGCCCATGCTGACCTTGCTCAAGCGCCTTGGCTTGCCGCTGACCTTGGTAACCGGGCGGGAGATGGTCTTTGTCAGGCTGGATCTGTCGGTACTGGATGCCTGGTTGCCCGCACCGCCAGCGGCGCCGCTTAAGACCAAGGGCGAATAGTGACACTTTTTTCCCTGTGCTAAGGTCACATTTATTGTGCGGGGATAGACGGAGCAGCTTATGGCGCAGTCATATAAACATATCGTGATCCTGACCGGCGCGGGGATCTCTGCCGAATCCGGCATCAAGACTTTTCGTGCCTGCGACGGTTTGTGGGAAGAGCACAAGGTCGAGGACGTGGCGACCCCCGAGGGGTATGCCCGGGATCCCGAACTGGTGCTGCGCTTTTACAACTCCCGCCGCAAACAGCTGCAACAGCCCCAGGTTCATCCCAATCCGGCCCACTATGCGCTGGCCCGTCTCGAGCGGCTTTTGCCCGGCACGGTCACCCTGGTCACCCAGAACATCGACAATCTGCACGAGAGCGCGGGTAGCAAGAACCTTATCCATATGCACGGGGAGCTGCTCAAGGCCCGCTGCCCAGAGTCCGGTCAGGTGATCGAGTGGCGCGGTGATCTCCATCAGGACGAGCTATGCTCCTGCTGCCAGTTCCCTCAGCCGATGCGCCCCCATGTGGTCTGGTTTGGCGAAATGCCGCTCGGGCTGGATCGCATCTACAGTGCGCTGGCCCAGTGCGATCTCTTTATCTCCATCGGCACCTCTGGCGCTGTCTATCCGGCGGCCGGGTTTGTCCATGAGGCGGGCCTCAACGGGGCGCACACCATCGAGCTCAATCTCGAGCCGAGCGAGGTAGGTAGCCAGTTTGACGAAAAACGCTATGGGCCGGCCTCCTTGCTGGTGCCCGCCTATGTCGATGAGTTGCTGGAGGCGTGCGGCATTCATCAACCGAGGCAAGTCGAGGGGCACAACTGGATGGAGATGCGCGGTCCCTGAGCTACTGTGCGACGGGACAGTTGCAATGGTTCGGTGAAATCGCCACACTGGCAACCATTTAAAAAATGGGACGCAGTTGGCGCAAATTACCATGACCGCAGTCAAGCAATGGATCGCTTTTTTTCTCCTGATGCTGGCCAGTGCCAGCGCATCGGCCTCCATCCCCCTGATGACTCTGGTACTGCCAGATGGCCAGCAGGTGACCCTCGATGAGGCGGCCCTCTCCGCCTTGCCACAGACCGAATTCACCACGACTACCCCCTGGACTCAGGGCGCCCACCACTATCGCGGGCCGACCCTGTCAGCCGTGCTGGCGGCGCAAGGGATCCCGGATGCTCGCAAGATCGCCGTCTCGGCCCTCAACGGTTATCAGCAGGTGGTGGATCTGGCCCTGTTCGACGGCGTGCCGCTGACCCTGGTGCGTCAGGAGGACGGCAAACCGCTGACCCGGCGCAACAAGGGGCCGCTCTGGCTGCTCATCCCGTTCACCACCTATCCCAAGCTGGACGTCCCTGCCATTCACAACTGCATGGTGTGGCAGGTGACCCGCATCGAGATCGTCGATTGATGGGGCTATCCCGCCAAAATCTGCTGTTGGTTGCGGTGTCGCTGCTGTTTCTGCTCTCGTCCGGCAGCAGCCTCTATCTGCAGTATCGGCAGGAGCAGCTGGTCGATACTTTCTACCGCAATGTCCACTGGAACATCAGCCAGGTAATGCTCGAATCCCAGCGTTTCCTCTACGATCTGCAGCTCTATCGGGCTGGCAGACTGTCGATGGAGACCCTGAGCCTCGATTACGATCTGCTGTGGAACCGGCTCGACATCTTCCTCATCAGCAGCGAGACCGCCGAGATGCGCCAGCGGCACGGGCTCGGCAAGGCGCTGGCCACCCTGTTCGAGCAGATCAAGCAGCTCGAACCCCAGATGGAGGCCGGTGCGCTGCGCGAGGGGGCTGAGCTTGCCCGCTTGCAGGAGGCGATCGCCAGCCAGACCCGTCTCATCGAACAGATAGGGGATCAGATCCTCTCCGGCCAGGAGCGAGAGCATTCGGTCAGCCAAATCCGCAACAGCCTGTTCTGGCTGCAGATCTGGCAACTGATCCTGTTGCTGACTGGCGGCGCTCTGGTCGCAGCCCTCATTCGCGCCAATCTGGCGAACCGTCGGCTTGCCCTGCTCGATCCCCTGACCCAGCTTGGCAACCGCCGTGCCCTGCAGGAGCAGCTCTCTCGCGCTCTGCATGCCGATGATGTGAGCGCCCTGGTGGTGCTCGATCTCAAGCGCTTCAAGCAGGTCAATGATCTGCTGGGTTATCAGGTCGGTGATCGGTTGTTGCAGATGGTGGCCAACAAGCTGCAACAGGCTCATGGCAGTCACGCTTACCGCCTCGGTGGTGACGAATTTGCCGTGGTGCTGACCAAGGCAGATGATGCGCTGGAAACCGCCATTCATGAGCTGGTGGATCTGCTCCATTTCGAGTTCGTGACCCGGGAGTGCAGCTTCGATCTGGCCTGTCGGCTCGGGGTTGCCAAGGCGCAGCAACAGGATGCCGCCCGGTTGCTGGATCAGGCCATCCTGGCCCTTAACCAGGCCAAGCGTAGCCAGGAGGGGGCGATCAGCTGGTTTGAGCCAGCCATGCTGCAGCAGTTGCAGTTGAGTCAGCAGCAGCTTCATCAGCTGCGAGAGTGGTTGGCGGGGCGCGAGCCAGCACCGCTGCGAGTGGCATTGCAGCCGCTGACGGACGGGCAGGGCAACGAGATGTGGCAATTGGCGCTTGAGTGGCGTGAGCAGGGAGTCCCATGCCATATGCGCTGGCTGCAGGAGTGCGGCGTACTGGGGCCCGTGTTGGCCCGTGTGCTGCAAACGCACGAGGCGCAGTATGCCGATGGTCGGACACTGCTGGTCCCGCTCGACAATCAGGCCCAGCTGACCCATCTACTGGCCTATTTGCCGGAGGCTTCCTGCACGCCGCTAGTGTTGCTGGTACCGACGCTACAGCCGGATGGTGCCCTGCTAGCGGGATTGCGGCAGCAGGGTTGCACTCTGGCGCTCAGAGAGATTGGCAGCACCACCGCGGCGCAGTTGGCCGCCGGCTGGCCTGTCCGCTACTGGTTGCCGCAGGGTGATGAAGATGGCGAGTTGTTGCAACCTCTGGCCAGACGATTGGGGCTGGAGCCACTGCAAGTGCTGGCAGTCAGGGAGACCCGGTCGCTGGCCTGAGGGCAAAAAGCGGTATTGCACTGGCAAGAGACAAAATGACACAAGGCGACCTCGGGGTCGCCTTGTTTCGTTTATTGCCCCTGAAAGTCAGGGGCGAGGGGCGCAGGATTGTCTGATCACCAGGTCAGGGTCGACGGTGATCAGGTGGTTCTCCACCGCTTCGCCGTTGATCCGCGCCAACAAGCGGGTGACGGCGAGGCGCCCCAGCTCCTCCTTGGGCTGGTTGACGGTGGTGAGTGGCGGCGACATAAATTCGGCCAGCGCCACATTGTCGTAGCCGACGATGGAGAGGTCGCGCGGGATCACTAGCCCCGCCTGATGGGCGGCACTGATGGCCCCCATCGCCATCATGTCGTTGCAGACAAAGAGGGCGGAGGGGCGCTTGGGCAATACCAGCAGACGAGTCATCGCCTGATGGCCGCTGGCGCAGTCAAAATCACCCTCCTGAATCCAGTCAGGATTGAGCGTGAGCCCTGCCTCCTGCAGCGCCTGTTCGAAGCCAGCCTGCCGCTGGTTGGCGGGGGCACGGCTGTGGGGGCCTGTGATACAACCGATGGCGGTATGGCCCAGCTCAATAAGATGGCGGGTCGCCAGATAACCACCGTGGAAGGAGTTGTCGGCGATCAGATCCACATCCTCACTGACCAGCCCCCAATCCATCACCACCACCGGCAGGCTCTTGAGCCAGTCGAGCTGATTGAACACCTCTTGCTGCCCTTCGCTACACATGATGAGCAGGCCATCGACCCGCTTGCGCAGCATCATCTTGAGGTAGGAGAGGGCCGTCTCGGCTTGACCCTCGGTGTTGCCCAGCATCAGGTTGTAGCCCTGCTCGAAGCAGTAGCGCTCCACCCCGCGCACCACCTCGGCAAAGAAGGGGTTGCTGGAGGTGGTGACCAGCATGCCGATACTGTTGGTCTCCTTCACCTTAAGGCTGCGGGCCACCAGACTCGGGGCATAGTTGAGCTCGCGCATGGCCGCGAAGACCCGCTCACGGGTCTCCTCGGCCACGAAACGGGTCTCGTTGATGACATGGGAAACGGTGGTGGTGGAGACCTGGGCCCTCGCCGCCACCTCCTTGATATTGGCCATCAGTTCCCCTGCGCAGTCTGCTCAAGCAGGAAGGCGTCAACCTCCTGCTTGCTCGGGATGGAGCTCTGGGCACCGAACCGGGTGACGGAGAGTGCCGCCGCCCCGTGGGCAAAGCGCACCGCACCGTGGAAATCGGCTCCGGCCAGTTCCGCCGCCAGCAGGGCGCCGTTGAAGGTATCGCCCGCGGCTGTTGTATCCACCGCCTTGACCCGAAAGCCCGGGATCAGCTGTTGCTGCTGTGCGTTGCTGCAATAGACCCCCTGCGACCCCAGGGTGATCATCACGTCCGCAATCCCCATCTGGTGGAAGCGGGCGGCCGCCTCGCGGGCACTCGCTTCATCGGTGACTTTCACGCCGGTCAACAGCTCGGCTTCGGTCTGGTTGGGGGTGATGAGATCCACCAGTGCCAGCAGTTCGCTTGAGAGTGGGCGGGCGGGGGCGGGGTTGAGCACCACCCGGGTGCCATGGGCGCGGGCCAGCCGTGCAGCCTCATGGACGCTCTCGAGCGGCACTTCCAGCTGCAACAGCAGGGTGTGGGCGTCGGCGATCATCGCTTCGTGGTTTTTCACCACGGCAGGGGTGATGGCACCGTTCGCCTCGGCGGAGATACCTATGCTGTTCTCCCCCTCATCGCTCACATAGATGATGGCGATACCGGTCGGGAGCTTGGGATCGAGTTCGACGGCGCTCACATCGATACCGTCTTTGGCAAAACCGCTCTTCATCTGGTGGCCGATGGCGTCATCACCGATACGGGCGATAAAGGAGACGGGGGCGCCAAGGCGGGCGGCAGCGACTGCCTGATTAGCCCCCTTGCCACCCGGCACCACCTGATAGCTGTGGCCGGTCAGGGTTTCACCCGGGCGAGGAAAGTGGGGAACGCGCAGCACATGGTCTGCATTGACACTGCCCAGAACGACGAGACGATTCATGTTGACTACTCCTGATGCATCTTGGCTTGAACACAATAACTGAGTGAGCTCAAGCCGGGAGGCACCGCAATTGATGGGAAAAGGGGAGGCGAACCTCCCCTCGAGAACTTACTTGCTGACCACTTGCAGCGGTACCGGAATGGATTTCTCGACCGGCTGACCTTTCAGCACCTTGTCGGCAGTCTCGACACCGATGGCACCGATCAGGGCCGGTTGCTGGGCCACGGTGGCGGCCAGTTTACCCTTGGCAACGGCGGCTTTGCCATCGTCAGTGCCGTCGAAGCCGACGAGCATCACCTCTTTGCCGGCGGCCTGCACCGCACGGATGGCACCCAATGCCATCTCGTCGTTCTGGGCGAACACTGCCTGTACGGTCGGATGGGCGGCCAGCAGGTTTTCCATGACGTTCAGACCCTTGGTGCGGTCAAAGTCGGCAGGCTGGGAAGCCAGCACCTGCAGCTTGTTGGCCGCCACGGCCAGGGCAAAACCTTCGCCACGGTCGCGGGCGGCGGAGGTACCGGCAATCCCTTCCAGCTGGATCACCTTGGCGCCGGTACCCAGTTTCTCGGTGATGAAGTCACCGGCCAGCTTGCCGCCCGCCACGTTGTCGGAGGCAATGTGAGCCTTGACCTCACCCTGCGCAGCGCCGCGGTCCAGGGTCAGCACCGGAATGCTGGCGCGGTTGGCCAGACGGATAGCGTTGCCGACAGCTTCGGAGTCGGTGGGGTTGATCAGGATGGCGCCGACCTTGCGTACGGTGAGATCTTCCATGTTGGAGAGCTCTTTGGCCGGGTCATTCTGGGAGTCCAGTACCACCAGCTCGTAGCCAAGCTCTTTGGCTTTGGCTTCGGCACCCTCTTTCATGGTGACGAAGAAGGGGTTGTTGAGGGTGGAGACCACCATGGCCAGGGTTTGATCGGCGGCCTGGGCGGTGCCCAGCACGGACATGATGGCGGCAGCGAGCAGGGTATTGAGCTTTTTCATCATTTCATTCCTTGTGTGTGGCTTGTCTTATCAACGATTGCTTTTGTTATCGATCATCACGGCAAGCAAGATCACGCTGGCCTTGGCGATCATCTGGTAATAGGAGGATACGTCGAGCAGGTTGAGGGCGTTATTCAGGAAGCCAATGATCAAGGCACCGATCAGGGTACCCATGATGCGGCCCTTGCCGCCCATCAGGCTGGTACCACCCAGCACCACGGCGGCGATGGCATCCAGCTCGTAACCCATGCCCGCCGTCGGCTGGGCAGAGGAGAGGCGAGAGGTGACGATAAGCCCTGCCAGTGCCGAGAGCGCGCCGCACAGACCATACACCGCCAGCTTCACCCGATCCACATTGATACCGGAGAGGCGGGTAGCCGATTCGTTGCCACCCAGCGCGTAGATGTAGCGACCGAGACGGGTGTGGTTGAGCATGAACCAGGCGAGCAGGAAGACGATGGCCATCAGCCAGATGGGTACCGGCAGACCGAACAGGTAACCGGTACCGAGCCAGGCGAAGTGATCGGCGCCGTCACTGAAACCGGTGGAGATGGGACGACCCTCGGTATAGACCATGGTGATGCCGCGCAGGGCGGTCATGGTGACCAGGGTGGCGATAAATGCCTGCACCTTGCCCTTGGCAATGATGAGGCCGCTGACGCCGCCAAGCAGGGCACCGGCACCCAGGGTGAGGGGAACCACCAGCCAGATAGGCAGCTCCATCGCTACCATAGTCGCGGCCAGCGCACCGCACAGGGCCAGCACAGAGCCAACCGACAGATCGATACCGGCGGTGAGGATAACCAGCGTCATGCCGACCGCCATGATGGCATTGACCGAGGTCTGGCGCAGGATGTTGAGCAGGTTGTCGACGCTGAAGAAGTTGGGATTGAGCGCGGAGACGACACCAATCAGCACCAGCAGGGCGACCAGGGATTTGTTCTCGATCCACCACGCCTTGCTCATGACGCCACGGCGGGAAAGGGTTTGGGTTGTCATTGGGATGCCTCTTGCTCTGCTTGCCACTGTTTACCGACTGCCGCCGCCATCAGCTTCTCCTGATTGGCATCGCGGGTGTTGAACTCTGCGCTGATGCGCCCTTCGTGCATCACCATGATGCGATCACTCATGCCGAGCACTTCCGGCATCTCGGAGGAGACCAGAATGATGCTCATCCCCTCCTTCTTGAACTGGTTGATCAGCTGATAAATTTCCTTTTTCGCCCCCACGTCGACGCCGCGGGTCGGCTCGTCGAGGATCAGCACCTTGGGCCGGGTCAACAGCCCCTTGGCGATGGCCACCTTCTGCTGGTTGCCGCCGGAGAGCAGCTTGATCAGCTGATCCTGACTCGGGGTCTTGATGTTGAACAGACGCACATAGTCGCTCACCGCCTGCCGCTCGGCCTTGCCGTCGATCTTGCAGTTGCTGATGAACTCGTCGAGGGCGCACAGACTCATGTTTTCGCGCACCGACAGCTCCAGCACCAGCCCATCCCCCTTGCGATCTTCGGAGATATAGGCGATGCCTGCGGCCAGCCCATCGGCCGGGCTTTTGGGCACCAGAGCATGACCGTCCACTGCCACTTCACCGGCGCTGATGGGGCTGGCGCCGTAGATCAGTTTCATCAGCTCGGTGCGGCCGGAGCCCATCAGGCCGCTAAAGCCCAGAATTTCTCCCTGACGCAGGGAGAAGCTCACCCCGCGCACGCCGGGACCGGCCAGATCTTTCACCTGCAGGCTGACGGGGCCGAGCTCGCGCTCAAGGCGCGGGTACTGCTCTTCCAGCCGGCGGCCCACCATCATCTCGATGATCTTGTCTTCATCCAGATCGCTCACCGCCTTCTCGCCGATCCACTTGCCGTCCCGCAGCACAGTGACCCGATCGCAGATCTCGAAGATCTCCTTGAGACGGTGGGAGATATAGACGATGCCGCAACCCTGCTCACGTAGCTCGCGGATAACCTTGAACAGTTGCTCGGTCTCGGTATCGGTCAGCGCATCGGTGGGTTCATCCATGATGATGACGCTGGCATCGAACGACAGCGCCTTGGCGATCTCCACCATCTGCTGTTCGCCGATGGAGAGATCCCCGAGTCGGGTATCCGGCCCGTGTTTGACGCCAAGTCGTGCCAGCAGGGTGCTTGCCCGCTCGCGCAGCTGTTTGTGGTCGATGCTGCCAAAACGGGTGCGCGGTTCGCGACCGAGGAAGATGTTGGCGGCAATCGACAACTCCGGCAGCAGGTTCAGCTCCTGGTGGATGATGCTGATCCCCTGATCCTGAGAGTCGCGCGGCCCCTTGAAATGAACCGGTTGACCGCGATAGCTGACGCTGCCCGCATCGGCCTGATAGATGCCGGTCAGCACCTTCATCAGGGTGGATTTACCGGCGCCATTTTCACCGAGCAGGGCCATCACCTGGCCCGGATAGACCCGCAGACCCGCTTCGTCGAGGGCGCGCACACCGGGGAAGGTCTTGACGATCCCGGTCAGCTCCAGAATGGGTGAGAGGGGGGAGGTTGTGCTCATTTGCAGCTTCCTTGAAGAGGCCTTCTTTGAAGAATGTCAGAACGCCACACCGGCGCAGAGGATGAGGTTGGCGTAGGGAGTCACCTCGCCGCTGCGCACGATCGCCTTGCTCTGGCGGGAGCGGGTCTTGAACTCCTCGTGCAGGCAGTATTCGATGGCGATGGGCTTGCCCTGGGCGGCTGCGTGGGCCTCAAGCTGATCGACCAGCGCCTGATGGGCGGCGGGGCTGATCTGCTTGATCTCGCTCGCCATGATCACCTTCTCCACCACCAGATCGGTGAGCAGGGCGGTCAGTACGGTTTCAAGGCTGGGGGTGCCCGCCATCAACGCCAGATCGATCCGCTCCGGACCTGCCGGAATGGGCAAGCCTGCATCGCAGACGGTGATCTCGTCGGTGTGGCCCATCTGTGCCACCAGAGCACTCAGGGGAGCATTGAGCAGTACGCCTCGTTTCATACAGCACCTCATCAGGCCTTGGCCCGTCAATCTGTGAACCGCTAGGCAACCGGTTACGCAACCGGTTGCGTCATGGCGCAAAGATAGGCTTTTTACTAAGGAAGGGCCACGGCAAAACCACGGAAATGTGAAAACGATCTCAAAGGCGGGAGAAGAAGTACAGGGGAGGAGGCCGGAAGGGTGTCAGCAGAGCCCTGACACCCTTGTTATTTATCGAGCTATTGATTTTATGGTTAGTTGGCCAGTGCCTTGGCGACCGCCGGACGGCTCAGCATGCGTTGATAATGATCGGCCACTTTGGGGAATTCACTGATCTCGACCCCATCGCTTTTCAGCCAGCCCGCGACCACGAACAGATAGATGTCCGCCACGCTGAACTGCTCGCCGAGTACCCAGGGACCGGCGAGATAGTGCTGCTCAATCTGGGCAAAGCCATCGCGCATATTGCTGGCGACTTTCTGCTGCATGGCGGCAATGGCCTGCTCGTCATCGGCCCAGCGGCTGCCACGGCGACCGTGGGCATGGGAGACATGCACAGTGGAGGCGAGGAAGCTGTTGACCTCCTGCATGCGGGCCAGCAGGAACGGGTTGTCCAGCGGCGCCAGTTTGGCATCGGGGAAGCGCTGTGCCACATAGTACAGCAGGGCCGGGGTCTCGGTCAGGGTGCCCTGCTCGGTGACAAGGGCAGGCACCCGCCCTTTGGGGTTGATGGCAAGATACGAAGGATCACGCTGCTCCCCTGCGGCGAGGTTGACGAGACGGGGTTGAAACAGGGCATTCGCTTCCAGCAGGGCAATCTGCACGGCCATGGCACAAGTGCCGGGAGCGAAATAGAGGGTCAGATCGGACATGAATACTCCTGATTGGCTCAGGCCACCCGCGATATCGGCGAAAAGCGTGTTTTCCGTGATATCTCGAGGGGTCATGAAAAAAGAGAGGGGGCAACGTTTGCCCCCAACCAATCTACACCCCTAAGGGGCGATGAAAAAGCGCAGAATTAATCGGTTTGTTTGCCCATTTCATAAATTCCTCGGCTAAGGGCGCAAATCAGATGGTGTTGAACTTGATGGGATAGTTGATACCTGAGGATGGGTGGTTGGTACTGAAAGGACTGGGGCACAGTAGCGTCCTTGGTTGTTCTCCCGCTCTTGCACGATCTGATCGTCATCAGATATTCTAATGTTTGGGTCGTTACAATGAATCCTATCTAACAAGATTGATCTTCATTTAGATCATCAAACAGAAAACGGCCTTTTTAGATAACTTTTTGATGACTGCAATCGTTTGCGTTTGATACCATGTTCTTCTACAAACTTTCCACTGCTGTCATGGTAGCTGTAATGTTTTATCATGCTTTAATCCGGTTATAAAATAGCATGTAGGGAGTTGAAAATATATATGCAGTAGCCATGTTGTTTACTAAGAGAAGGGGAGTGAAACTCAGCGAAATTGAGAGTTTTAAGGAAAGGTAGGAAGTAGGTTAAGGAAAATAAAGAGGTGATCAATGGATGATGACAAGGGAAAGTCAAGCAATATCAAAAATAAAACCAAACTGATATCGGGTTTTGTAGCTTTGGCAGTGATATGCGGAGGGTGGTACTGGTGGCTTAAAGAGCCCTATATTGAGCCAGAGATTAATCCCACCCCAACAGAATTGTTTACTATTCAGGGCGAGTTTCCTTTTGATAAGGGGTATCAATTAGCTGTTAATAGTACTTTCATTGCATCTAATAAAACTGACTCTACTTGCAGCAAAACTTTTTATGCGTTCGGAGTTATACCTGCAAATACTAGACTCAGGGGATGGCAAATAGATAACCCCATTAAGAAATATCAATCAAACAGATTCAGTGTAAAAGTGTCAAAAGACTATTTATTGCCTGGCCGATGTAATTGGGTGTTAGATTCTGTTGGCTATTTTATAGTGAAGGCAGGTTCCGAGTTGGAGGCTAATTTGAAAGCTAACCCTTCAGATCAACATAATCGTCAAGGGTATTTTTTATCTTCAGCATACAGCAATTGGAGTGAGTTAAAACTGGGGAGTGTAAATATTTCATGCCGACCAGATGTTGGTCTTAACAAATCAAAAGGTGGTGTTGTTTGTAAGCGACTGAATCAAAGTGAAGTAAACACATATAGACGTAACTATAAAGTTCATAATAAACCGCTACCATCGATAGTTAATTTTAAATTCGTTATGGAGGAAAAAATGTCAAGCTATAAACAAAATACTGTTTTAGAGAGTGCATATGGCGATCCACTAAATAATAATTTGTCCTATGAAAAGGGGGTATAAAGACTGTTAGTTAGATTAGCGAATCGTAATCGGACGTTAGCTGTTTCGATAAAATTGCACAGTTATTCCCCATAAACACATCCATTTTGCCTATATCTCCACAGTGGGGTCGCTATGAGTTCCTCCCTTCTAAATGGAGAAATACATCGCCCCCCTCATATTTCCCTACAAATTTGATCTGAAGCCGGCTGCAGTGGAGCACTTACAAAAATTGTGGTCTGTCTGGCTTAAAGATGACTATCTATATATTTTGCTGTTAATCGATGCGCGCCTGTGCCTCTCTGTGTCTATGACTGTCGTGCTTAAAAATTGAGCTGGTGGTTAAAAAGAGAAGGGGGCAAATATTGCCCCCTTTATCCATTAAGCCCGTGAGGGCCGATTAACCGCCGATTTAACCGGCCTTGGCCACCATGGCTTTCAGCTGCAGGAAGTACTGCTCGTAGAGGCGGGAGACATCACCCACATCGGACTGGAACTCGCCCTTGCGCTTGATCTCGTCGCTCGGGAAGACCATGGGGTTATTGCGAAACGCCGGGGTGAGCAGTGGAATAGCATCCTTGACCGGGGTGGGGTAGCCAATCGCCTCGGCCACCTTGGCGGCCACATCGGGGCGCATCAGGAAGTTGATCAGGGCGTGGGCCTCTTTCACATGTTTGGCTTTGGCCGGGATGGCGAGGTTGTCCATCCAGAGCACGGCGCCTTCTTCGGGGTAGGTCATCTGGATGGAGGGATATTCGCGCTGGGCGCCGTAGGCCGAGCCGTTCCACAGCATGCCGATATTGACCTCACCGGCGATAAAGGGGTCGGCCGGGTTGTCGGAGTTGAACGCCTTGACGTTGGGCATCAGCTTTTTCAGGTATTCGAAGGCTTCAGAAATTTGCGCCTTGTCTTGAGTGTTGGGGCTGTAGCCCAGCTGCACCAGCGCGATATGGAACACCTCGCGGGCATCGTCCATCAGCAGCAGGCTCTCTTTCCACTCTGGCGCCCAGAGCTGCTTCCAGCTAGTAACCGGTTGCTCGATGATGTCGGTGTTGGTGCCGATCCCGGTTGCGCCCCAGATATAGGGGATGGAATAGCGGTTGTCCGGGTCGTACTCGTGGTTGAGCAGGGTGGGGTCGAGGTGCTTGAAGTTGGGTAGCTGGGCGCGATCCAGCGGCTGCAGCATCCCCTCTTTGGCCATTTTCGAGATGAAGTAGGTGCTGGGCACCACCACGTCATAGCCGTCGCCATGGGTTTTCAGCTTGGCGTAGAGGGTCTCGTTGGATTCGTAGGTGGAGTAGATCACCTTGATGCCGGTCTCGTGCTGGAACTGTTCCAGCAGGCCGTCCGGCACATATTCCGACCAGTTGTAGAAGTAGACCACCTTGTCGTCGGCCGCGTGAGCGCTCTGGCTCAGCAGCGGGGTGGTGAGGGTGAGGGCGGCTGCCAGCAGGGCGCCGGCCTTGTGTTGGATTGTCATCAACAACTCCTTGGGGTTATGGGGCCTTGCGGCCCACCGTGACAGAGTTCGCCAAAGGTGGCGGGGACGAAACGGGCAGGGTCAGCCCTGCCGTTTGCGCAGTAACAGTTGTGCCAGCAGCACCATCCCGAGGGAGGCGACCAGCATCAGGGTGGCCAGGGCGTTGACCTCGGGGGAGACCCCCACCTTGACCATGGAGTAGATCTTGAGCGGCAGGATCTCGTAGGCCGGGCCGGTAACAAAGGAGCTGACCACCACGTCGTCCAACGACAGAGTAAAGGAGAGCAGCCAGCCCGCCATCACCGCTGGCAGGGCCAGCGGCAGTATGATGCGGCGCAGGATGATCCACTCGCCAGCCCCCAGATCCCGCGCAGCTTCCAGCATCCGCACATCAAAACCGCACAACCGCGAGTAGACGGTGATCACCACAAACGGCAGACAGAAGGTGATGTGGGCGATCAGCAGCGACCAGAAGCCGAGCGCAATGCCGGTCACCACAAACAGGGTCAGCAGGGAGATGGCCATCACAATATCGGGGGACATCATCACCACGAACAACATGCCGCTCACATACTGCTTGCCGCGAAAACGGTAGCGAAACAGCGCCACGGCGGTGAGGGTGCCGATCAGGGTGGCTGCGGTGGCGGTGAGGGCGGCGATGGTCAGGGAGTGCTGGGCCGCCTGCATCAGGCTGGCGCTGGCAAACAGCTTCTCATACCAGCCCAGGGTAAAGCCGCGCCAGTCGATGCCATATTTCGACAGGTTGAAGGAGTTGGCGATCAGCACCCCGATGGGTACATAGAGATAGCCAAACACCAGCAGCAAGAACAGAGCCTTCAGTGCGCGCATCATGCCAGCTCCCCCTTCTTGCTGAGCAGCTTGCCCGCCCGCCAGTAGCAGTAGACCAACAGCGCCATCAGCACCGTCAGCATCACGCTGATGGCGGCGCCAAAGGGCCAGTCACGGCTGTTGAGGAACTGGGTCTTGATCAGGTTGCCGATCAGCAGGTGCTTGGCACCTCCCAGCAAGTCGGAGACATAGAACATCCCCATGGCGGGCAGAAACACCAGCAGACAACCGGCGATGATGCCGGGCAGGGTGAGGGGCAAAATGATCCGCACCAGCCGCTGCCAGCCGTTGGCGCCGAGATCTCGCGCCGCCTCCAGCAAACGGCCATCCAGCTTCTCGATGCTGGAGTAGAGCGGCAGCACCATAAAGGGGAGCAGTACATAGACCAGCCCGATGATGACGGCCACCTCGGTATACATCATCTGCAGCGGCCGCTCGATAAGCCCCAGATCCAGCAGCCAGCCGTTGATCAGCCCCCGGGTGCCGAGCAGCACTTTCAGCGCATAGGTGCGGATCAGGGAGTTGGTCCAGAACGGCACCACCACCAGAAACAGCAGCAGCGGGCGGATACGCGCTGGCAGATGGGCCAGCAGCCAGGCAAAGGGGTAGCCCACCAGCAGGCAGATGGCGGTGGCGAGCAGCGCCAGCCAGAGGGAGTGGAGCAGCACCTCGAAATAGAGGGGGTCCAGCAGGCGTCCATAGTTGCTCAGGGTAAAGAGCGGCGCGATAAGCTCGGACTCATCACGGGTCAGAAAGCTGACGCCGATGATCATCAGGTTGGGCAGGAAGACAAACAGCGTCAGCCAGCCGAGGATCAGCGCGATGGCCCCGTTGCGAAAGCCATTGTGGGCAAAGCTGTGCGGTACCCGCAGATTAGTGAGGCTCATAGGGCAGCACCACCTCCCAGCTGTCGACCCAGTGGATCGCCACCTCCTGACCCAGACGGTAGTCAAAGTCGGGGTCATCCTCGTCGAAGAACTCGGAAATAAGCAGCTGTTTGCCACTTTCGAGTTCGATCACCGAATCCAGCGTCGCCCCCTTGTAGTTACGCTCGCGGATATTGCCCCGCAGCGCACCGCTCTGATCGTCATCCTGATCGAGAATGCGCAGATCTTCCGGGCGCAGCAGCACCAGTACCTTGTCGTCTGGCTGGAATGGCAAGGTGGTATGGAGCAGGCATTCGCGCCCCTCTACCTCGGCCTGCCAGATACCGGGTTCACGCTGATTGATCAGCTTGCCATCCATCACGTTGATCTCGCCAATAAAGCGGGCCACGAACAGGTTGGCTGGCGACTCGTAGATATCGCGCGGGGTGCCGCGCTGGATGATTTGGCCCCCCTCCATCACCAGGATGCGATCAGACATGGTGAGCGCCTCTTCCTGATCATGGGTGACGAAGACAAAGGTGATGCCAAGGCGACGTTGCAGCGCCTTGAGCTCGCTCTGCATCTGTTTGCGCAGCTTGTAGTCGAGCGCCGAGAGGGATTCGTCGAGCAGCAGCAGGCGGGGCTTGTTGACCACGGCGCGGGCAATGGCGACCCGTTGTTGCTGACCGCCGGAGAGCTGATCCGGGCGGCGGTTGGCCAGCTCGGTGAGCTGCACCATGGCGAGGGTCTCCTCGACCCGCTGGCGGATCTCGCTGGCCGGTACTTTCTGCATCTCGAGGCCAAAGGCGACGTTTTCAAACACCGTCATATGGGGGAAGAGCGCATAGCTCTGGAACACGGTGTTGATGTGCCTGTGTTCGGCGGGGATATGGGTGATCTCGTCACCGGCCAGATGGATGGTGCCACCATCGACCGATTCGAGCCCGGCCAGCAGGCGCAGCAGGGTGGTCTTGCCACAGCCGGAGGGGCCCAGCAGGGTAAGAAATTCACCATCGTAGATTTCAAGGTCAAGGTCACTCAGGATCACCTTGCCATCGTATTTTTTGCTGATCTTGTTCAGCGCGACAATTACCTGTGGATTGTTCATCATCCGCCAGTCTCACCCCAGCCAGTGGCCATCGTGTTGAAAGAGGGCCGCATTCTATGCAGCCAATCTATGAAATCAAAGGCTTTTTGGCCTGAATTAGCCGCAAGTGCGCAGGAAAAACGGCTACGAATAGCAGACCAAATCGCTATAATGTGCCACCTGATTTGGTCGTTTTCGATATTGGATAGTCAATTGAGTAATAAAATGCGTATTGGCGGCTCCCTTGAGCAGTCTCTGAACCAGGGCTACCGCCTTGATCTGAAAGGGGTCATCCAGGAGGGATGGCAACAGACCCGCCGTACCGGATTTGGCCTGCTGCTGGCGATTGTCGGGGTGACGGCGATCTGGATCCTGCTCAGCAATGTGCTGCTGTTGCCCTACCTGGGGGATGACAGCCAGATGAATGTGGCCATGGTGCTGAGCTTGCTGATGACGGTGGTGATGGCCCCCATGACCAGCTCCCTCGATATGCTGGGGTTGCAGCAGTCGGTCGGGGTGCGTGCCCGTGCCAACCAGGTGTTCGACTTCTTCCGCCACTTTGTACGCCTCGGCATGTTGAGCCTGCTTGGCAGTCTGCTCACCAGCCTGTTTGGCCCGCTGTTCGATCTGCTGGGATTGCCCGCCGTACTCTCTTTCATCCCCTCAGCCCTGATCGGCATGGGGCTGCTCTTTACCGTCCCGCTGGTGCTGGAGCGCGGCCTGACGCCGCCCCAGGCCATTTTGGTCTCTCTCAAGCTCTTTGCACGCGGCTGGCCCAGCATTGTGCTGTTCCACGGCGTGATGACCGCGCTCTTCTTCCTGGCTCTGATCCCCATGGGGTTGGGGCTTATCTGGGTGGCACCGCTCTATTTCAACTGCAAGGGGATCCTCTATCGGGATCTTTGCGGGGTGGGGGTAGAGGTTAACGAGGTGACAGAAGGCCCCAACCATTTCAATGCATGATGCAAAAGGACGTTGAATGACCCGTCGATATGGAGTGACCAAGGCTGTGCGCCAGAGCCTGCTGGCCACGCTCTTGCTGCCTGGGCTGGCGCTGGCTGAGCCTGTGCTGGATCTGCAATACAGCACCTTCTACAGCCAGATGAAGACCTTTGCCAAAGGGGAGTTTGGTCACGCCAGACTGGGGTTTTATCTGACCGATCCGCAAAATGGTCAGCGCTGCGGCCTCACCTTTGCCCGGGTTGCAACCGACAGCAAGGAAGTGGCGGGCGAGGTAACGGTTGATAGCGAATTGCGCCTGCCTTTTGATGAGGATCTCAACCTCGACAAGGGGATCGTGACCGTTGGCCTTAAAGAAGAGCACGCCACTTGCGATATGACGGTACAGGTGATGGCCGACGCGCCGAACGGGCCCGAGCTGCCGCTGGCGGAGCTGGCGGCACGTCAGCAGCAGATGCAGTCGTTGCTCGACAAGATGGCGGGCATGGTCGGCAAGCACTTCCTGCCGAAGATGGAAGGGGTACGTATTACCCTGGTGCAGCAGAGCGGCACTGCTTATCTGATTGATGGCGCCCGTCAGGAAGCGCTGCCCTGGCAGGAAGGCCATCTGTTGCTTAGCAATGAGCAACTGGCCGCGTTCGCTGCTGGGCAACTGCGCCTGCAGGGTGACGTGCTGCGACTGACCCCCTGGCTGCACAAAGGCTGATGCTGGTGGTGCTGTCACCGCAGTGACAGGCCAATCCAGAAAGCAAAAAAGGAGCGATTATCGCTCCTTTTTTATTGCGTGGCGTTTGCCCTGTGAGCGCGGCTTAGCGCACTTCAATCACATCCAGCATGTCCATCTCGTCGATATCCAGCAGCGGCGCCTTTGGCATCTCGGGCGGATCAAACGCCTTGTCGCCGCCATCGATGATGCCGGAGTCACGGTTGATGCTCTTGAAGTCAAACAGCTTGTGATCGAGCAGGTGGCTCGGGATCACGTCCTGAATGGCGGTGAACATGGTCTCGATACGACCGGGGAAGCGGCGATCCCAATCCTGCATCATCTGCTTGATGGCCTGACGCTGCAGGTTCTCTTGCGAGCCGCACAGGTTGCACGGAATGATGGGGAAGGCTTTGACGTCGGCGTAGCGGATCAGATCCTTCTCTTTGCAGTAGGCCAGCGGGCGGATCACCACGTTCTTGCCATCGTCGCTCACCAGCTTGGGCGGCATGGACTTGAGCTTGCCACCGTAGAACATGTTGAGGAACAGGGTCTCGAGGATGTCGTCGCGGTGGTGGCCAAGGGCAATCTTGGTGCAACCCAGCTCTTGGGCGGTGCGGTAGAGAATACCGCGGCGCAGCCGTGAGCACAGAGAGCAGGTGGTTTTTCCTTCCGGTACCTTCTCTTTGACGATGGAGTAGGTATCTTCCTCGACGATCTTGTACTCGATGCCGAGGGAGTCCAGGTACTCGGGCAGCACGTGCTCGGGGAAACCGGGCTGCTTCTGATCCAGGTTGACGGCAACCAGATCGAAATGGATGGGGGCGCTGGCTTTGAGGCTCATCAGTATGTCGAGCATACCGAAGCTGTCCTTGCCGCCGGAGAGGCAGACCATGACCTTGTCGCCCTCTTCAATCATGTTGAAGTCGGCAATGGCCTGACCTACGTTGCGCCGCAGGCGCTTTTGCAGTTTGTTGAAACTGTATTTTTCTTTGGCGTTCAGCTCTTCTAGCATGCTCGTAAAACCCGGGACACAAATAAGCGCGTTATTATAGCCATGTCCCGGGGGAGGGCAAGGTGCCAGGCACCTTATGATCGATTGCGACGACTGTCGACCGGGCAGCTGTAGTCCGCCGGTTTGAGGATCAGGATGTCGCAGGAGAGGCGGTCAATCACATGTTCGGCGGTATTGCCGAGCAAAGCTGCAGAAAGACCGGTACGCCCTACACAGCCCATGATCATCAAGGTCGCCTTGAGCTCTTCGGCCATATCCGGCAACACCTCTTCCGGTAGCCCCTCTGCAACCCGGGTCCAGAGATGACCGATACCGAACTTGTCGGCATGGCTGAGCAGCAGGCTTTCATGGTGTTTGCGGATCGCCTCGTTGTAGGCGTTGGGATCAAACTCCGGCAGCTCGATGGCCACGTTGACCGGGGTGCCCGGGTAGGTGTTGACCAGATAGAGGTTGGAGCCCAGCAGCTCGGCGATGTCGCTTCCCTCCTGGGTGATCCGTTCGTTGAGCAGTTTCTGATCCGGATCGTCGCTTGAGCAGTTGATGGCGGCGATGATGTTGCCGCCCCGTTGCCAGTGACCCTCTTTGACCAGCAGCACCGGACAGGGGCATTTGCGCAGCAGGTGCCAGTCGGTGGGAGTAAAGATAAAGGTTTGCAGGAAGCTGTGGTGGTGAGTGGCTTTGACCACCAGATCGTGGCGCTGCTCCAGCACTTCCTGAATGACACACTCGAAGGGGCGATTGTGCCAGACTACTTTCACTTCGCACTCGATCCCCTGTGCCCGATAGGGGGTCAGGATCTCGTCCAGCCACTCACGTCGCTGTGAAATGACGCCGTCGCGCATCTCTTGCCGCTCGTCCACCGAGAGCATGGCAGTCATTTCATACGAGAAGTCATAGATGGTGAGCAGCAGGGTCAGATGGGCGTTTTCGTCCAGCTCGGCGACTTTGACTGCCCGTTCGAGGGCGATTTGACGCTCCTCTTCTGGATTGATAACCACCAGAATATTCTGATATTTGACCATCTTCTCCTCCTTGGAAAAGTCCAATGACAGCAGAATCTTAGCCATTACAGCTTAGCGCAGGAGGAGGGTATGGGGAACGTACCGGATCACATTCCAGAGGAAAGGATCCGGTAGGGAAAGCAGGAAAAAAGCGAGAGGGTAAGCGGAAAAATCAGCCGCAGGGTGGGCGAGTGGCACCGGCCATCATGCCAAGGGCGACTTGATCCAGTACGGTAATGTATTTGCCTTTGACGCTGATGAGACCGGACTTCTGGAAGCGGCCAAGCAGACGACTGATGGTCTCGACGGTCAGTCCCAGATAGTTGCCAATGTCACCACGGGTCATGGAGAGACGGAACTCCTTGGCGGAGAAACCGCGCTCGGAGAAGCGTACCGACAGATTGTGCAGGAAGGCGGCGAGGCGCTCTTCGGCATTCTTCTTGGAGAGCAGCAGGATCATCTCCTGATCGCCCATGATTTCGTTGCTCATCAGACGCATGATCTGCTGGCGCAGCTTGGGCATCTTGCCGGAGAGATCGTCGAGCACTTCAAAGGGGATCTCGCATACCATGGCGGTTTCCAGCGCCTGGGCGAAGGAGGGGTGGGCCTGTTTGTGGATGGCGTCAAAACCGACCAGATCGCCAGCGAGGTGGAACGCGGTGATCTGCTCATCCCCTTGCTCGGTGATGGTGTAAGACTTGATGGTCCCGGAACGGATGGCATAGAGCGATTTGAACTCATCGCCAGCCTTGAACAGCTCTTCACCCTTCTGGATCGGCTTCTTGCGCTCGATGATGCTGTCCAGCTGATCAAGCTCGTTGTCGTTCAGAGTGAAGGGAATACAGAGCTGACTGATGCTGCAATCCTGGCAATGAATTGCACAGCCACCGCTCTGGATACGTCTGCCAGGTTTCTTTTCCGGGATCATAGGCTCATACGAATAATTGATTTATATCAAACAAGTTTACCATCAACTCATCCGTTTTGGATAGGGTTTCAAAAGGAAGCAATGCCAATCCAGAAGGTATGCACCCCGAACAAAATGAGCAGCAGGGCACCGCCAAGGCGCAAACTGCGCAGGGTGAGCCAGTATCTCAGGCGATCGGCGAGCCCGCCCAACGCGAACAGGGTGGGCAGGGTGCCGAGACCAAAAAAGAGCATGATCAGCGCCCCGCCACTGGCCGAACCGGCCGCTGCGCTCCAGGTCAGCATGGAGTAGACCAGCCCGCAGGGCAGCCAACCCCACACCATGCCAAAGGGCAGTGCCTGCACAGGTGAGGTGAAGGGGAGAAACTTGCCCGCCAGCGGTTTGATACGGGGCCAAAGTCTTGCGCCGAGCCGCTCCAGCAGCAAGATCCCTTGCCACCAGCCTGCCAGATAGAGACCAAGCGCAATCATCAATAACGCCGCCACCAGGCGTAAGCCGGCAATAGCGTGTTTGCCTGCGCCCAGCTCGCTGGTGGTGGCGAGCAGGCCGCCCACCAGTGCACCTGCAATCACATAGCTCAGGATCCGGCCGAGGTTGTAGTTGAGCAGATAGGCAAGCCGCCCCCAGAAGTGCTGCTTGTTGGCGGGGATCGCCATGGAGATCGCGGCGGAGACGCCACCGCACATGCCGATACAGTGGGCAGAGCCTGCCAGTCCGACCAGCAGGGCGCCGGCCAGATCAAGGTTGTGGGTCATGGTCAGCAGGCTTTACGGGTTTGTGGGCAGGTTGCTCTTCGTCAAACAGGATGTTGGAACCCTGCCGGTCGAGATCTTCAAACTGTTCGGAGCGAATGGCCCAGAAGAAGACGACCCCGGCGATGATCACAAACAGGATGGCGATGGGGATCAGGACAAAAATTATATTCATGAGAGGTACCTTGGCGTTCATCCTTGGCAAGCGTCCCCTATGGTAACCTTGTTCGGGCAGAGGGCCAGCCGCTATCAATTAGAAATGTGGCCTGCATCGGAGGCAGGCCACATTTTCAGATATTTTCCGCCACCAGCCTCATCGGTTGAGGCGCATGGAGTTGGTTACCACGATGAGTGAACTGAGCGACATGCCCGCCGCCGCCAGATAGGGGGGCAGCCAGCCGCAGGCTGCCAGCGGCAGCACCAGCAGGTTGTAACCGATGGACCAGGCGAAGTTCTCGATGATGATCTTGCGGGTACGCATTGCCAGCACTTTGGCCTCGAGCAGTCGGCTCAGGTCATCGGCCAGCAGGATGGCATCGGCGCTGTTTTTCGCCAGATCGGTGCCACCAGCCATGGCGAACGAGGCGTGAGCGCCAGCCAGTACCGGCGCGTCGTTGATGCCATCGCCCACCATGATGCTGATATCCCCCTGGGCTTCCCGGGCCTTGAGGTAGGCCAGCTTGCCATCGGGTGAGACCCCCTTGACCAGCTCATCCACGCCCAGCTCGCGGGCAATCTCGTCTGCCTGCAAAGAGCTGTCGCCAGTCAGCACTGTGGTGTGCAGACCGGCTGCCTTGAATGCCGCGATCAGCGCCTTGGCATCAGAGCGCAGGGTATCTTCCAGATTGAAGCGAGCCAATACCTGCTGCTCATCGGCCAGATAGATAGCCAGACCGCGGCCATGCTCTTGCGCCGGATCCAGCCCAAGCCAGCGGGCACTGCCGATGCGGTAACGTACGCCATCCACCAGCGCAGTGATACCGTGACCGATGACCGGGGTGATCTCGCGGGCGGATGGCAGCACGGCGATGCTGTCGGCTGGCAGCCGGAAGGCGCGGGCAATGGGGTGTTCGGATTGCACCTCCATGGCCCGAGCGATGGCGAGGCATTGCGTCTCGTCCATCTCTGCCAAGGTGGTGGTGCCTGTCAGACTGATCTCCCCTGTGGTCAGGGTGCCGGTCTTGTCCATCACGATCCGGTTGGCCTTGGTCAGCACGTCAAGCACATGACCGCGGCGCAGCAGAATGCCGTTGCGGGTCAGATTGGCGGTGGCCGAGGTCAGCGCCGTCGGGGTGGCCAGCGACAGGGCACAGGGGCAGGTGGCCACCAGCACGGCGAGGGTGATCCAGAATGCCTGATCCGGTTGATGGAAGTGCCAGAAGGTCCAGACCGCAGCGGCAATGATCAGCAGCACCAGAATAAAGTGGCGCGACAGCTGATCCGCCATCTGGGCGATGGCTGGTTTGTCATCGAGGGCGTGATCCTGCAGCCGCATGATCTGGGCGATCCGCGACTCTTCGATGCGGTGGGTCACCCGGATCTGTAGCGGCGCATCCGTGTTGATGGTGCCGGCATAGACCTGCTCACCGCGCTGTTTGAGCAGGGGCAGCTGTTCGCCGGTCAGCATGGATTCGTTGAGGCTGGCTTGCCCTTCGACAATGATACCGTCCGCCGGCAAGGTGGCGCCGGCCAGTACCCGAACCCGATCGCCGACCTGCAAGGTCTTGGCCGCTACCTCATGCTCCCCTTCATCATCGATGCGGGTCGCCATGATGGGCACCAGTCGCGCCAGGTTGGAACTCGACTCCGACGCCTTGCGCCGGGCCCGCAACTCGAGAAAGCGCCCCAGCAGCAGGAAGAAGACGAACATGGTGATGGAGTCGTAATAGACCTCACCGGTATTGAATACAGTTGCCCACATGGAGGCGATAAAAGCCCCGATCAGCGCCAGCGACACCGACACATCCATCGACAGGTGGCCCTGTTTAAGGCTGCGCCAAGCACCCACGTAAAAGGGCTGGGCCGAGTAGATCATGATGGGGGTTGAGAGCAGCAGGCTTATCCACTTGAAGTAGACCATGAACTCATCTTCAACGCTGATGAAGAGATCCATGTAGAGGGCCACGGCGCACATCATCACCTGCATCGAGCCCAGCCCCGCCAGTGCCAGCCGGAACATATAGCTGCGCACCTCTTTGGCGTAGAGCGCCTCCTGTTGATGGGTCTGGAACGGATAGGCGCGATAGCCGATCTGGGCAAATCCCTTGAGGATGTCACTCAGGGAGAGCAGCTCCGGATCCCACTTGATGCGGGCCCGGTGGGTGGTAGTGTTGACGTTGATGTAGCGCAGGCCGCCAAGGGTCATCAGGTGGCGTTCGATCAGCCAGGCACAGGCGGCGCAGGTGAGCCCTTCAACTGTCAGCTGGATTTCGCGAAGGGTACCGCTATCGGTGACAAACTCCTGTTGCACTTCTGCCAGATCGTAGTGGGTGAGGGCGGCCAGCTCTTCGGGTACCAGATCCCCCTTGGTGCCGGGGGCGGTGCGGTGATCGTAGTAACTGGCGAGGCCGCACTCCATGATGGTTTCCGCCACCGCCTGACAACCGGGGCAGCACATGGGGCGAACAATCCCCTTTATCTCGAGGGAATAGCCACTATTGGCGGGTACCGGCTCGCCACAGTGAAAACAGGGGGTCATGCTTTATGTCCCCCTGAATGCAGAATGCAAGCAGCAGGGGCGCTGGCGAGCACCGGCTCGCCACAGTGAGAACAGCCGGTCATGGCTTAGCGTCCTTTCGGGTCGAGTTCGACAGGGGCCAGGGTGGGCAGCTGGACGGTCTCTTGCAATCGCCACTCGTGATCGAAAGCATCGACCCGAATGTGCCACTTGCCGACCAGCGGCTTGTCGAAATGGAGGCGATAGATGCCGCTCGCATCGGCGGTGATCATGTGTTCGCTGTCCTGACCGGCCAAGGTCGGGTGGAACAATGAGAGATAGAGAGCTTGCCCGGCAGGAATGTCACCGCTGATGGGTTTGAGGGTCAGCTCATTGCCGTCAACCTCCAGCCCAAAGCGGATATTGAGCGCTTCGGAGCGGTCAAACTTGCTCAAGTCCTGATTGATCTCTTTCCCTTGTTTGTAATAGTCCTCGGCCACCAGATTGACCCCATCCTTGCTGGCGATGATGGCGGTGGCGATACTGCCGACAACGGCGGCAGTGGGGAGGGCGATGATAAACCAGGGCCAGAATTGGCGATACCACGGTTTGGATAGAGGTTGGGTCATGATTGCTACTGCCATGAAACGAATGATTAACGTGGAAGATGGTTTTTACGCAACACAAGATAACAAAAAGCCTCGAGGAGTCGAGGCTTTTTGCTGTGTAATCACGTGTTTATCACATGTTACAACGTTACGGGCGAACCTTATTTGGCAGACTGTTGATGAGACAGGCTGTAAACGTAGGAGGCCAGCAGGTGAACCTTGTCCTCACCCAGAATGTCTTTCCAGGCTGGCATCACACCGTGACGACCGTGGGTGATGGTTTGCACCACCACTTCGCGGGAGCCACCGTAGAGCCAGGTGTTGTTGGTCAGATCTGGCGCACCGACGGCGATACCGCCCTTGGCATCGGCCCCGTGGCAGGCTGCGCAGATGGCAAAGCGTGCTTCACCTTTCTTCGCTTCCACCAGGTCGACCTTGCGACCGGAGAGGCTAAGCACATAGGAGGCCACTTCCTGAACGCCATCTTTGCCGAGGATTTCACCCCAGGCAGCCATGATCCCCTGGCGACCGCCCATGATGGTGGTCTTGATTTGATCAGGCTGGCCGCCCCATTGCCATTCGCTGTCGGTCAGGTTCGGGAAGCCGCGGCCACCACGGGCATCGGAGCCGTGGCACTGGGAGCAGTTCTGCAGGAACAGACGCTGACCCACTTTCAGGGCTTCCGGATCCTTGGCGATCTCGGTAATGGCACGATAGGTTTTGCCATCCGCTTCGTAGGTGAGTTCACGGAACTTGGCGCCGTAGATCTCGTCAGCCTTGGCGACCTCGCGGTCATACTCCACTGCGCGACCTTCGGCCTTGGCCGATTCGGTTGCAGCCTTGGACTCGGCCAGCGAGCGCACGTCCTGGTTGGAACTTTGCCAGCCCAGCAGGCCTTTGAAGTTGCCAAGCCCCGGGAAGGCGACCAGATAGACCAGACCGGTGACGATGAAGAAGAGGAACATGTAAGTCCACCACTTCGGCAGCGGGTTGTTGATCTCCTCGATGCCATCGAAGGAGTGACCCATCGATTTGCCTTCTTCAACACCCATCTTGTCCTTGCGGCACCACATCAGCAGCAAGAAGCAGCCGAGGATGGTTCCCAGACTGATGACAGTCACAAAAATGCTAAACAGAGTGCTCATTATTGTTTCGCTCCTGCGTTCTTTTTATCAGCACCGGGTTGCTCATCATCGGCAAAAACCAGATTGGCAGCCTCGTCGAAAGAGGTCTTGCGGCGTTTGCTGTAGGCCCAGACGATGATGCCAATCATGATGGCCATCAACAGCAGGGTATACAGACCGCGAAATGTGCCGTAGTCCATCTTCGCCTCCTTATTTCAGGGCATGACCCAGTGATTGCAGATAGGCCACCAGCGCATCCAGCTCGGTTTTGCCCTTGACGGCTTCGCCCGCACCCTGAATATCGGCATCGGTATAGGGCACACCGAAGTGATCGCGGAACAGCGCCAGCTTCTTGGCCGTCATCTCACCGGTCAGCACATTGGTATCAAGCCAGGGGTAGGCGGGCATGTTGGATTCCGGTACCACATCGCGCGGGTTGATCAGGTGAACCTTGTGCCACTCATCGGAGTAACGGCCACCGACACGGGCCAGATCCGGACCAGTACGCTTGGAGCCCCACAGGAAGGGGTGCTCCCAGACGCTCTCACCGGCGACCGAGTAGTGACCGTAACGCTCGGTTTCGGCACGGAACGGACGGATCATCTGGCTGTGGCAGTTGGTGCAGCCTTCGCGAATGAAGATGTCGCGTCCTTCCATCTGCAGAGCGGTGTAGGGCTTGAGGCCCTCCACCGGCTCGGTGGTCTGCTTTTGGAAAAACAGCGGAGTGATTTCAACCAGCCCTCCCAGACTGATGGCGAAGATGATGCCGACCACCAGCATGGGAACGCTTTTTTCAAATATTTCGTGACGGTTATTGTTGCTCATGGGTTGACCTCTTCAATCATGCTGGCTGGGCGACAGGTTCCAGAGAACCTTTGGGCGCAGTGATGGTGCGATAGGCGTTGTAAGCCATCAGCAACATGCCGGTGACGAAGAAGCAGCCACCCAGGAAGCGCACGAAATAGAAGGGATAGGATGCCTGCAGCGCTTCAACGAAGCTGTAGGTCAGGGTGCCGTCTTCGTTGACTGCACGCCACATCAGGCCCTGCATCACGCCGGAAATCCACATGGCAACGATGTAGAGCACGGTGCCCACTGTCGCCAGCCAGAAGTGAACGTTGATCAGCTTGACGCTGTACATCCGGCCCTGGCCGAACAGGTTCGGGATCAGGTGATAGACAGCACCGATGGAGACCATGGCAACCCAGCCCAGCGCACCGGAGTGCACGTGACCGACGGTCCAGTCGGTGTAGTGGGAGAGGGCGTTGACGGTTTTGATCGCCATCATCGGGCCTTCGAAGGTCGACATGCCGTAGAAAGAGAGGGAGACGATCAGGAAGCGCAGGATGGGGTCATAACGCAGTTTGTGCCAGGCACCGGAGAGGGTCATGATGCCGTTGATCATGCCGCCCCAGGAGGGTACGAACAGGATCAGGGACATCACCATGCCCAGCGACTGAGCCCAGTCAGGCAGTGCGGTGTAGTGCAGGTGGTGCGGACCGGCCCAGATATAGAGGGAGATCAGCGCCCAGAAGTGGACGATGGAGAGACGATAGGAGTAAACCGGACGACCGGCCTGCTTGGGCACGAAGTAGTACATCATCCCCAGGAAGCCGGCGGTCAGCAGGAAGCCCACCGCGTTGTGGCCATACCACCACTGCACCATGGCGTCCATGGCGCCGGAGTACATGGAGTAGGACTTCATGCCGGAGAGCGGCACTTCCATGTTGTTGACAATGTGCAGCACCGCAACGGTGATGATGAAGGCGCCGAAGAACCAGTTCGCCACATAGATGTGGGAGGTGGTGCGCTTCATCAGGGTGCCGAAGAAGACGATGGCATAGGCGACCCATACCACAGTGATGGCGATATCAATCGGCCACTCCAGCTCGGCATACTCTTTGGCGGAGGTGTAACCCAGCGGCAGAGAGATGGCGGCAGAGAGGATGATCGCTTGCCAGCCCCAGAACACGAAGGTTGCCAGCGGGCCACCAAACAGTCTGGTTTGACAGGTGCGCTGAACCACGTAGAAGGAGGTGGCCATCAGTGCACTGACGCCGAAGGCGAAGATCACTGCGTTGGTATGGAGGGGCCGCAGACGACTGTAAGTTAGCCACGGGGTCTCGAAGTTGAGGGCAGGCCAGATCAACTGGGCTGCGATCAGTACGCCAACCGACATGCCGACAATTCCCCAGACAATCGTCATGACGGTAAACTGGCGAACAACGGTGTAGTTGTACTCAGGATGGTTAGTTGTATGGCTCATCGTTATATTCCGCTTCCGATGCTGCTGTTGTTTGGTTTTGTATCCGGAGGACCGGACTGGCTTCATCAGCCACCGCCGACCAGTTGTTAACATCTGTTAACGAAAGGAAAAGCAAAAGATGGCTAAATGAAAACTGCATGGGAATGATACTGAACTGACAGGTAAAATAACAGTATAAACAGTGATATATTTGGCTCCGTCCGGTCTCGATATGGCAGTTTTTTACCTTGTTCGAGATCACAAAAAACCATTTTAATTGCATCTTAATCGGGCTGTTTTTGATGAAAGAGAGACTTACCGCACGTAAAGTTTTGCACCTCGTACTGGTATTGGCGCTGTTATTGGCGCTGATGGCTTATCGCACCTGGTTTTCGGCCGATAACAGCGTCTCTGCTGACCAGAAAAAAGATCAGATTTGTGATCTTTCCCACACCCCTTGCAGCGCGCTGATTGGTGACAAGCCGCTGACGGTCGCCATCAAGGAATTACCGCTGCGCGCTGAACATGACTTTGCCATCGCTATTACCGGCGGCGATCCGGCCATCAAACCGGTGAAAGCGACACTCGAAGGCAAAGATATGTTTATGGGCACCATTCCGGTGAGTTTTGAACAAATAGACGGACAGTGGCAGGGGGTAACCCAGGTGGGGAGCTGTACATCACCCGTCATGATCTGGTTGTTAAATATCGAGTGGAGTAATGGTCAACGCCAGCAATTGGCGCTTTCCGTTGCCCGGGAATAACGGCGCAAGGAGCGGGGAGTGGAAAAAATATTTGAAATTTCCCGGCCAGGCGTTACCTTCCCCAAACCATCAGGGAGTGAAGTTCATTTAATCATGATTGAAAAACAACCATTTTATCGCACCCTCAACCAGCAGGCCAAGGCGCTGCTGGAGGGGGAAACCGATCTGATTGCCAATCTGGCCAACCTCTCCGCACTGCTGAATCAGGAGCTGGCGGAGATCAACTGGGTCGGTTTTTATCTGTTGCAGGGCGAGACCCTGGTATTGGGGCCATTTCAGGGCAAACCGGCCTGCGTGCGGATCCCGGTCGGCCGCGGGGTGTGTGGTACGGCAGTGGCAGAGGGGAGAACCCAGCTCATTGACGATGTCCACCAGTTCGATGGTCACATCGCTTGCGATGGCGCGAGCAACTCGGAAATCGTGATCCCGGTGCGCCGTGGTGGCGAGATCATCGGGGTACTCGATATCGATAGTCCGATTTTTAACCGTTTCAACCAGGAAGACCGGATTGGCCTCGAAGAAACGGTGCAAATTTTGGAAAGCATGCTCTAAGTCATTGCTAGATGGTTCGCAAAAGGCCCCAAGCTCTCTATAATGGGGCCTTTGTTGTGCTCGGGACGTGCCCGTGCGTTTATATGAAAGCCAAGGTTATACATGGAAAACACTGAGAAGCTGAAGAACAGTAAAGAGATCGTTGCCTACCTGGTCGAGAAATTCCCGGCCTGCTTCGTTGCTGAAGGAGAGGCCAAGCCGCTCAAGATTGGCATCTTCCAGGATTTGGCCGAGCGTCTTGCTGACGATGCCAGAGTCTCCAAGACCATGCTGCGTTCCGCACTGCGTCAATACACCTCCAGCTGGCGCTACCTGCACGGTCTCAAAGCTGGCCAGGCTCGCGTTGATCTGGATGGCAACCCGGGCGAGCTGCTGACCGAAGAGCACATCGAACACGCCAAGCAAGCTCTGAAAGAGAGCAAAGATCGCGTATTCGCCAGCCGTCGTACCAATACCAAAGAGAAGGATGAGAAGGCCAAGAAGCCCCGTCGTCCTGCTGTGCGCAAAACCGAGAAAGCTGATGTAGCTGCCAAGCCGAAAGCTGCCGCCAAGGCACCGGTCGCTGACGCTCCGCTGGTTAAAGTGGATGCCGCTACGCTGAAAGTGGGCCAGGATGTGCGCGTCGTTATGGGTAAATTCCCGGTTCCGGCAACCATCAAGGAAGTAACCAAGGACGATGTACAGGTCCAACTGCAGACCGGCATGATGGTGCGGGTCAAATCAGAGCACTTGGTTCTCTAAGGAGACAAATGTTGAAGCATGGCGTAATTCGTTTTTCCCTCGTTGCCTGTAGCTTGGCGCTTGCCGGGCTTGCACAGGCCATCGAGCCGGTGCTCAAGGAGAGTGATTTGCCTGTGTTGGCTCAAGAGAGCCAACATGCTACGGCCAGCAAGCGAATTACCAATCTGTTTACCCGCTCGCACTACAAACAGTTCAAGCTGGACGATGCCTTTTCCTCCGTGATTTTCGATAAATATCTGGAGAATCTGGACTACAGCCGCAACCTGTTTTTGGCCTCTGATATCAGCCGTTTTGAAAAGTACCGTAACGGTTTTGACACCGACCTCGAAAGAGGCCGTCTGGCTCCCGCCTACGAGATGTTCAACCTGAGTCAGCAGCGGCGTTATGAGCGGTTCGAATACGCCCTCAAACTGCTTGATACTCCTTTCGATTTTACCCAGACCGACAACTATGTGTTTGATCGGGAAGGGGCGGCTTGGCCCAAAGATGAAGCAGAGCTCAACGAGCTGTGGCGTCAGCGGGTCAAATTCGATGCCCTGAGCCTAAAGCTCAGCGGCAAGGAGTGGCCCGAGATCAAGGAGCTGCTTGGCAAGCGTTACAACAACGCCATCAAGCGGATGTCCCAGACCGAGAGCGAAGATGTCTTCCAGCTCTTCATGAACTCCTTCGCTCGCGCCATCGAACCACACACTAGTTACCTCTCCCCGCGCAGTGCCGATCGTTTCAACACCGAGATGAACCTCTCGCTGGAAGGGATCGGGGCCGTGTTACAGGCGGAAGATGACTTTACCGTCATCCGTTCTTTGGTGCCCGGTGGCCCGGCTGCCAAATCTAACCACCTCAAGCCCGATGACAAGATCACCGGGGTAGGGCAGGAAGATGGCAAGATTGTTGATGTGATCGGCTGGCGTCTCGATGACGTGGTCGAGCTCATCAAGGGGCCCAAGGGGAGCAAGGTCAAGCTTGAAATTCAGCGCGGCAAGGGCGCAACCGCCAAGACCGAGCAGATCGAGCTGACCCGCGACAAGGTGCGCCTTGAAGACAGAGCCGCCAAGTCCAAGGTGATTAACGCCGAAGGCAAGAAGATTGGTGTCATCGAGATCCCGAGTTTCTACGTCAATCTGCATGACGACGTGATCAAGGAGCTCTCCAGCCTCAACAAGCAGAAGATCGATGGTCTTATCATCGATTTGCGCGGTAACGGCGGTGGCGCCCTGACTGAAGCCTCTGCCCTGAGTGGTCTCTTCTTTGGCAGCGGTCCTGTGGTTCAGATCCGTGATCATATGGGCCGTATCACGGTCAACGGTGACGACGATGGCAACGTCTATTACGGCGGTCCCATGTCGGTGCTGATCGACAGATACAGTGCCTCGGCCTCCGAGATCTTTGCTGCAGCCATGCAGGATTATGGGCGAGCCCTGATCCTTGGGGAAAACTCCTTCGGCAAGGGGACAGTGCAGCAGCATCGCAGCCTCGCCAAGGTCTATGACTTCTACGAGCAGCCGCTGGGTCACGTGCAGTACACCATCGCCAAGTTCTACCGGATCAACGGTGGCAGTACCCAGAACAAGGGCGTTGCGCCGGATATCAGCTTCCCGACACCGGTTGCGCCGGAAGAGACGGGTGAAAGCCGTGAGTTCAATGCGCTGCCGTGGGACAAGATAGCCTCTGCCAACTATCAGACTCTGGGCAATTTCACTACTCTGCTGCCCAAGCTGCAGGCGGCTCATGATGCCCGCATCGCCAAGGATCCCGAGTTCGCCTACGTGATGCAAGATATTGCCGACTACAAGGTGGAGAAGGAGAAGAAGTCGGTCTCCCTCAACGAGGCGGAGCGTGTTGCCGAGCAGGCGAAACAGGATGAGCAAGCGCTCAAACGCACCAACGAGCGGCTGGCTCGCCTTGGCAAACCGGCGGTGAAGAGTCTGGACGAACTGCCTGCGGATTTTGAGGCGCCCGATGAGTATCTCATCGAAGCAGCTAATATCACGGCGGATCTGGCCAAGATCAGCAAACCCAGCTGACAAGGCGACTCTAATACACAAGGGCGACTGCGGTCGCCCTTTCTTTTTGTCTGGCACATCTGACGTCATGCAAATTGTTTGACCCCGCCAGTTGGTTGTGACAGCCTCTTTCTCGCCTTTAACAAGCGTGGAAGCAGACAATAATGACCGATCACTCCCAGGCCATGACGGCCAAATATCGCCAGGATTATCAGGCGCCGCTCTACTGGATCGACACTATCGACCTCGATTTCCAACTGCAGGAGCCGCTGACCCAGGTCACTGCCATCACCCGCATTCGCCGCAACGGCGAGCACAATGCGCCGCTGGTCCTCGATGGCGAGCAGCTGACCCTCAAGAGCATTGCCATCGATGGCATTCCCTGTGACCACTACGAGCAAGGCGAGAGCAGTCTGACCCTGTTCAACCTGCCGGCCGAATGTGTGCTGACCATTGTCACCCTGCTGGATCCGGCCGCCAACACCGCACTCGAAGGGCTTTACAAGTCTGGCGATGCCTACTGCACCCAGTGTGAAGCTGAGGGCTTTCGTCGCATTACCTATTATCTGGATCGCCCCGACATTCTGGCGCGCTACAGCACCCGCATTACCGCCGACAAAGCCAAATATCCCTTCCTGCTATCCAATGGCAACAAGGTCGACAGCGGTGATCTGGATGGCAGCCGTCACTTCGTGCAGTGGCAGGATCCTTTCCCCAAACCGAGCTACCTGTTTGCGCTGGTGGCCGGTGATTTCGATGTGGAGCGCAGCCACTACACCACCAAGAGCGGCCGCAAAGTGGCCCTCGAGATCTTCGTCGACAAGGGCAACCTCGATCGCGCCGGTTTTGCCATGGAGAGCCTCATCAACTCCATGCGCTGGGACGAGCAGCGTTTCGGCCTCGAGTACGATCTCGACATCTACATGATCGTCGCGGTGGACTTCTTCAACATGGGCGCCATGGAGAACAAGGGGCTAAACATCTTCAACTCCAAATTCGTGCTGGCCAATCCTGCCACCGCTACCGACAGCGACTACCACGGTATCGAACGGGTGATCGGTCACGAATATTTCCACAACTGGACCGGCAACCGCGTCACCTGCCGCGACTGGTTCCAGCTCAGCCTGAAAGAGGGGCTGACGGTATTCCGGGATCAGGAGTTCTCCTCCGATCTGGGCTCCCGCGGCGTCAACCGCATTAACAACGTGCGTACCGTGCGCGGCCCGCAGTTTGCCGAAGATGCCGGCCCCATGGCGCATCCGATCCGCCCGGATGTGGTGATCGAGATGAACAACTTCTACACCCTGACCGTCTATGAGAAGGGGTCGGAAGTGATCCGCATGATGCACACCCTGCTAGGTGAAGAGGCCTTCCAGGCCGGTATGCGCCTCTACTTCGAGCGTCACGACGGCTCGGCCGCCACCTGCGATGATTTCGTGCAAGCGATGGAGGATGCGTCCGGTGTGGATCTCGGTCGTTTCCGCCGCTGGTACAGCCAGTCCGGCACCCCCGAGCTGACCGTGACCGACGAGTACGATGCCGCCAGTGGTATCTATCGCCTCCATGTGAGCCAGCACACCCCGCCGACTCAGGATCAGCCGCAGAAGCTGCCGCTGCATATCCCCCTCGACATCGAGCTCTATGACGAGCAAGGTGCCGTCATTGCACTGCAATATCAGGGCAAGGCCATCGGCAACGTGCTCGATGTGCTGGAAGCGAAGCAGACCTTCGAATTCGATCAGGTGCCGGTCAAGCCGGTGCCCTCCCTGCTGCGGGACTTCTCCGCACCTGTCAAACTGCACTATGACTACAGCGATGAAGCGCTCGCCTTCCTGATGCGCTTTGCTCGCAACGAGTTTGCCCGCTGGGATGCGGCCCAGATGCTGATCAACAAGGCGGTCATCGACGGGGTGGCACGGGTCCAGCACGGGCAGGGGGTTGAGCTATCCCAAACCCTGCTTGCTGCCTTCGTCGCCATTCTGGACGACAGCGATCTCGATTTGGCCCTCAAGGCGGAGATCCTGGCGCTGCCGGGTGAAGCGACCCTGGCCGAGTTGTTCGAGGTGGCCGATATCGATGCCATCCATCAGGTGCGCGACGCGATCCACACCCGTCTTGCCGAGGCCTTTGGCGCGCGCCTGGCGACTTCCTATCAGAGCCTGCGTCTGAACGGTTATCATGTGGTGCACGCCGACATGGCCAAACGGGCCCTCAAAGGGGTGGTGCTCGGCTATTTGGCGGCGCTGGATGCGGAGCATGCCGATGCGCTGGCGCGCGAGCAGTACGCAACCGCCGACAACATGACCGACACCCTGGCGGCGCTACAGGTGGCCAACGGCTATCTGCTGCCATGCCGTGCCGCGCTGCTGGCCGATTTTGAAGGCAAGTGGGCCAAGGATGGACTGGTGCTGGACAACTGGCTGCGGCTGATTGGCAGCAAGCCGGCTGCCGATGTGCTGAGCGAAGTGAAGCAGGCGATGAGTCACCCCACTTTCAGCATTCGCAATCCGAACCGGCTGCGGGCGCTGATCGGCAGCTTCGCCATGAGCAATCAGGTGCAGTTCCATGCGGTGGATGGCAGCGGTTACCGCTTCCTGACCGATCTGCTGATCGATCTCAACGAGGTGAATCCGCAGGTGGCCTCCCGTCTCATCACTCCGCTTATCCAGTTCAAGCGACTGGATGAGGCGCGCAAGGCCCTGATCCGCGCTGAGCTGACCCGTCTTGCCAACCTTGAGGGGCTGGCACGGGATCTGTTCGAGAAGGTCAGCAAGGCACTACAGCAGTAAGTGTTGACGGGGCAGGGGCGTGAATGCGCCTGCCCCTATTGTGTGATTTGTCGTGTGATCAGGAGCAAGCGTGAAGCAGTTTACTTTTCGGCTCTCATTGAGCAGTGACGAGGTGATGCTGATGTATCAGGGCCATGCCAGACGGCTGGTGGTGCGCAGCGAACAGGGATTGACCTTGGAGCTTGGCATAGAAAAAATACGGCCCTTTGTCGCCATCAATGGTGTGCATGGCTATTTTCGGCTGAAAACCCAGGACGATTACCGCTTTATCAGCCTCGAACGCATAAATTAACAAAAATCGAACAGATTACCGACTGTTTATCTGCTTTGCGTCACTATCTATCCGGTAAACTGGCACAAAGGTAGTGGGAATTTCTGTATTTTTGGTTATTTGCAAAATTTCTCACAGTTTAAGCCGTGATCTGCACCTTGTTTTTAACATCTCGTTAGCACCTTTCCTCGCCTTCCCTTATCCAAGCCATTACACTTCGCAACAACTCTGCACCAGCGGGTAACCAGGGTGGTTGCCTCTGCGTCGGTGGTTAATGTCGTCCGATAAGGAATATAAAAATGGCATTGAAAGACGCCCCTACCTCAGTTCTGCTCGAAAACGTTCTCAGCCTGATCCATCAGAAGTTGCCCAAAAACAGTGCCTCTTTGGTCGAGCGCTTCGTTGCCAAGTTCTACGGCAACATGGCGAGCTCCGACCTGCACGATCGCAATGACAGCGATCTCTATGGCGCGGCCCTGAGCCTGTGGAATGCCCTCAATCAGCGCAGCGGTACCGATCCCTACATCCGGGTCTACAATCCCGAGCTGACCCGTCACGGCTGGCAATCGCCCCATACCATCGTCGAGGTGATCCTGCAGGACTCGCCCTTCCTGGTGGACTCCATCCGGATGGCGCTTAAACGGCTCAATATCACCGCCCACATGATGCTGCACCAACCGCTGCACCTCATTCGCGGTGCGGATGGCAAGATTGACGCCATTCTGGAACTCGACAACACCGACGGGCAGACCTCGGTTGAAACAGCATTCCTTATCGAGATCGATCACCTCACCAGCGAGGAGCAGATGGCCGCGCTGGCTACCGAGCTCAACTCGGTGGCCGGTGAAGTGGCGCTGGCCGTGGGCGACTGGCAGCCCATGCTGGCCAAGCTCAATGAGATCATCGACGAACTGCCCAAGCGCAAGCACCCGGTCAGCAAGGAGGAGGTGGCCTCCTGCGTTGCCTTCCTCAAATGGGTAGCTGCCCACAACTTTACCCTGATGGGCTATCGCCGCTACGACGTCAAGGCGGTGGAGGGGGATCACGAGATCCTGCCGCAGGCGAGCTCCAGCCTGGGGCTGATGAAGAACTCCATCAAGGAGGTAGGCCAGCGCCTTGGCAACATGCCTGCCAGCGCCCGTCACGCCGCCCTGAGCTCTGACCTGCTGATCCTCACCAAATCCAACAGCAAGTCCCGGGTACACCGTCCGGCTTATGTGGATTACATCGGCATCAAGCGCTTTGACGAGCATGGCAAGGTGATCGGGGAAGATCGCTTCATCGGCCTCTACGCCTCTTCCATCTACAACACCAGCGCGACCCAGATCCCGCTCATCAGCCATCGCCTCGAACGCATCATGGCGGCCTCCGGTCATGAGAAGGGCTCCCACGCCTACAAGGCGCTGCTGAACGTGCTGGAAACCTATCCCCGTGACGAGCTGATCCAGGCCCGTGAAGAGGAACTGCTGGCTACCGGCCTTGGCGTGCTGGAGATGCAGGAGCGTGACATGCTGCGGCTGTTCGTGCGCCGGGATGTCTATGGTCGTTTCTTCTCCTGCATGGTCTATGTCACCAAGGAGCGCTACAACACGGCGCTGCGGATCAAGACCCAGCAAATTTTGCAGAAATATTTTGGCAGCAATGAAGAGGTGGAGTTCAACGTCTACTTCACCGAAGGCGTGCTGGCGCGGACCCACTACATAGTGCGGGTCAACAACAACAACGTGGATGTGGATGTGAACGAAGTACAGAACAACCTGATTGAAGCGGCCCGCAGCTGGGACGACAGACTCGACTCCGTGCTGCTTTCCCACTATGGCGAGGCCCGTGGCAACGAGCTGCGCCGCCGTTTCAGTACCGCATTCCCCCGCGCTTACAAGGAAGATGTGCTGCCTGGCTCTGCCGTGGCCGACATCATGGCGCTCGATAACCTGAGCGAAGCCGAGCCGCTGGGTATGCTGTTCTACCGTGCGCAGGAGGAGGAGAACGATCGTCGGGTACGGCTTAAGCTGTTCCACCGCACCGAGCCCATTCACCTCTCCGACGTGCTGCCGATGCTGGAGAACATGGGACTGCGGGTGATCGGCGAGACTCCGTATCAGGTTCGCACTCCGGGCGGTGATCTGTTCTGGATCCTCGACTTCTCCATGCTGCTGCACGGCGAGCAGCCCTTTGATCTGGCCCAGAGCCAACAGCGCTTCCAGCAGGCGTTTGCCGCCATCTGGAACAAGCAGCTGGAAGATGACGGCTTCAACCGGCTGGTGTTGGGGGCGGGTCTCACCGGCCGTCAGGTCTCGGTGCTGCGCGCTTACGCCAAATACATGCGCCAGACCGGCGTCTCCTTCAGCCAGTCCTATATCGAAGAGACCCTGACCCGCTACCCCGACATCGCCCAGTTGCTGTTTACCCTGTTTGAGCAACGCCTCGACCCGGCCGGCAAGCAGGACGCAAAGGTGCCATCGCAAGATGCCAAGGCATCCGCCAAGTTGCACGAGGAGCTTGCCGCCAAGCTGGATCAGGTGGCTAACCTGGATGACGATCGCATCATTCGCCGCTATGTGGAGATGATCGACGCAACCCTGCGCACCAACTACTACCAGCTGGACAAGGCGGGCAACATCAAGCCCTACATCTCCTTCAAACTGGCTCCCTCCAGCATTACCGACATGCCGCTGCCGCTGCCGAAATTCGAGATCTTCGTCTATTCGCCACGGGTGGAAGGGGTGCATCTGCGCTGGGGCAAGGTTGCCCGTGGCGGCCTGCGCTGGTCAGATCGCAAAGAGGACTTCCGCACCGAAGTGCTGGGTCTGGTGAAAGCCCAACAGGTGAAGAACACCGTCATCGTGCCGGTGGGGGCCAAGGGTGGTTTCTACTGCAAGCAGATGCCGGCGGGGGCCCCTCGCGCCGTTATTCAGGAAGAGGGCAAGGCCTGCTATCGCCTGTTTATCCGTGGTCTGCTCGATGTGACCGACAACATCATCGCAGGCGAGGTGATCCCGCCCAAATCCGTGGTGCGCCACGATGAGGATGACTACTACCTGGTGGTCGCCGCCGACAAGGGCACTGCCACCTTCTCCGACATCGCCAACGAAATAAGCCTCGAATACGGCCACTGGCTCGGCGATGCGTTCGCCTCCGGCGGCTCGGTCGGTTACGACCACAAGAAGATGGGCATCACCGCCCGTGGTGCCTGGGAGTCGGTCAAGCGCCACTTCCGCGAGATCGGCGTCAACTGCCAGACCACAGATTTTACCTGCGTCGGGATCGGCGACATGGCCGGCGACGTGTTCGGCAACGGCATGCTGCTCTCCGAGCACACCCGGCTGGTGGGCGCGTTCAACCACATGCATATCTTCGTCGACCCCACTCCGGATGCGGCCAAGAGTTTTGTCGAGCGCCAGCGCCTGTTCGATCTGCCGGGTTCCAGCTGGGATGACTACAACCGCGAGCTGATATCACAAGGGGGCGGCATCTTCCTGCGCTCGGCCAAGTCCATCAAGCTGAGCCCAGAAATGCAGACACTGCTCGGCACCGACAAGGCCAGCATGGCGCCAAACGAGCTGATCAAGGCGCTGCTTTGCCTCAATGTCGATCTGCTGTGGAACGGCGGCATCGGCACCTATGTGAAGAGCGCTCGGGAGAGCGATGGGGAAGTTGGGGATCGCAGCAACGACGCATTGCGGGTCAATGGTCGCGATTTGCGGGCCCGTATCGTGGGTGAGGGGGGCAACCTCGGCTTTACCCAGCTTGGTCGGGTGGAGTACGCCAGTCAGGGCGGTCGCATCAATACCGATTTTACCGACAACGTGGGGGGGGTGGATTGCTCCGATAACGAGGTGAACATCAAGATCCTGCTGAACCAGTTGGTGGCGGCAGGGGATCTGACCCTCAAGCAACGTAACCAGATACTGTATGAGATGACCGACGACGTGGCGCAGATCGTGATCACCAACGCCTATCGCCAGTCCCAGTCCATCTCGGTCACCAGCTTCCGCGGCTCTGAACAACTGAAAGAGCAACAGCGCTTTATTCAGGGGTTGGAGCGGGAAGGCAAGCTCGATCGTGCGCTGGAGTTCCTGCCATCTGATGAGGAGCTTTCCGAGCGGATGGCGGCAGGGCAGGGGCTGACCCGCCCCGAACTGGCGGTGCTGGTGGCCTACGGCAAGATGGTACTGAAAGAGCAACTCAATTGCCCGGAAGTGACCGACGAACCGTTCCTGGCCAACATGCTTGTCACCAGCTTCCCGGCCAAGGTGCAGCAGCAGTTTGGTGCCCAGCTGGCCGATCACCCGCTACGCGGCGAGATCATCGCTACCCGGGTGGCCAACATGCTGGTTAACGACATGGGGCTCAACTTCGCCAGCCGGATGAAGGACGAAACCGGTGCCTCGGTCGCCGAAGTGGCTTGCTGCTTTGCCATGGCCCGCGAAGTGTTTGGCATGAACCAGCTGTGGCGCGATATCGAAGGGTGCGACAACCTGGTGGATGCCCAGACTCAGCTCGAGCTGATGTTCTACAGCCGCCGCATTGTGCGCCGTGCCACCCGCTGGTTCCTGCGTGCCCGCAATCGCAGCTGGAGCATCAGCGAGAACATCGCCTTCTTCCGTCCTGCGTTCGAGACCTTAGGGAAGCACCTCTACGAGGTGATGGATGAGAGCGAAGTGGCCGAGCATCGTCAGGCTGTTGCCAAGTGGATGGATAAACAGGTGCCGGAGGCCATTGCCCGTCAGGTCGCCCATATGAGCAGCCTCTTCTCCAGCCTAGATCTGGCGCAGATTGCCGCGGAGCACAAGACCGATATTCTGCGCGCCGCCAATGTTTACTATCGCCTCGGGGCCAAACTGGATCTTCACTGGTTCCTCGACCAGATCAACCATCAGCCGGTCGGCAACCACTGGCAGGCGATGGCGCGAGCCTCCTTCCGCGAAGATCTGGACTGGCAGCAACGCAGTCTCACTTCTGTGGTACTGGAAGGGTGCAAAGATCAGGGAGAATGCGCTACCATACTGGCCGACTGGATTTCGGAGCATGAGCAACTCTTGTCCCGTTGGACCCACATGTTGGCCGACTTCAAGACCACCAGCACCCACGAGTTCGCCAAGTTCTCGGTGGCCTTGCGAGAGTTGAACCTGCTCCAGTTGAATTGTCGGGCACTTTAATTGCCAGATTAAGGCATGACACCGACATTACACCCAAAGCCCCGGCCAGTCGCCGGGGCTTTCTTTAAGGAGCAAAGATGTTGTACCCCATCGCCAGGCATTTCCTGTTCAAGCTCAATCCGGAACAGGCTCACGATCTCTCCATGAAATATTTGCCCCGCCTTCTCGGTACGCCACTCGATTGTTTCTTCCGCCAGAATTTGCCGAAACGCCCCGTCACTGTCATGGGGCTTTCTTTTGCCAATCCGGTGGGATTGGCGGCCGGTCTGGATAAAGATGGTGAGTGCATTGACGCGCTGGGCGCCATGGGATTTGGCTTTATCGAGGTAGGAACCGTCACCCCCAGACCCCAGAGCGGCAATGACAAGCCGCGCCTGTTCCGGGTTATTCCGGCAGAGGGGATCATCAACCGGATGGGATTCAACAACAAGGGGGTGGATCATCTGGTGGCCAAGGTAAAAGAGGCCAAATATCAGGGAGTCATCGGCATTAATATCGGCAAAAACAAAGACACTCCCATCGAACAGGGCAAGGATGATTACCTGATCTGCATGGATAAGGTTTATGATCATGCCGGTTATATTGCCGTCAATATCTCTTCCCCCAACACCCCGGGTTTGCGTTCGCTGCAATATGGCGAGGCGCTGGATGAATTGCTGGCAGCCCTCAAGGTACGTCAGCAAGAGCTGGCCGCCCAATATAAAAAGTATGTGCCGCTGGCGGTTAAAATTGCCCCGGATTTAAGCCTTGAAGAAATAGATCAGGTGGCCGCGTCGCTGGTACGGAATGGTATTGATGGGGTTATCGCCACCAATACCACCCTCGAGCGCGAGATGATTTATGACATGCCCCACGCCGGTGAAGCGGGTGGCCTGAGTGGTCGTCCGCTGCAGCACAAGAGTACCGAGGTGATCCGTCATCTGGCCAAGGCGCTCAATGGTGCTCTGCCAATTATCGGTGTGGGTGGTATTGATAGTGCCATGGCCGCCCGTGAAAAATTGGCCGCCGGTGCCAGTCTGGTACAAATTTATAGCGGCTTTATTTATAATGGGCCGGGGTTGGTCAAAGAGATTGTGACCAATATTTAAGAAATAGATGGCGGGGCCCTTTATTTGACGTTGCTGATTTCCTGCATATGGAATAAAGTCAACTGGTAATTATCAAGTAAGGGCTCCAACATGTTTATCCAACCGACCGATAGCTGGCAATGGCACTATGATGCCCAGAGTGACCGTCTGATGTTGGACCTGTCTGATAACATGTTATTTGCGACCGAGTATAAAGGGCGGCAATTGGTGCCCAGCTCGTTTACGACCCAACCTTTTTGTGTCGATGATGCAGCCCTCTATTATCAGTTGATGGATAAAGCAGTCGAACTTGAGTGGAGTATTCCCCATCAGGTTCAGTTGGTGCTTAATGCCATCGCGGTCAGTCGTTTTTATAAACCCCTGATGCCGCAAAGCTGGTTTTTTAGTGAACAGCATCCGCAAGTGATCCCGCAAAACGGTGATCTGGTCTTGATGAATACACCTCATGGCAACGGCGAATTTATGGTCATTGAGACAGGGGAGCAGGCCAGCGTCTGTTTGAACCTCACAGCCGATCTGGTATTGACCACCAGTAAAACTCTGCCGCGTTTCGGGGTGATCAAGGTGATGAATAACCGGATGAAGCCGCGTATTACCGTGACCGAGCAATATCGTCAGGTCAGTTGATATATATTCATCAATCTTTTTATCTCTGTGATTACACCGCTGCCTGTTTTAACTGTGGACACCTCAATCGCGCCTCGTTTCTGATCCTTCATTGATCCGCGAACATCTTGCCCATTCTCATTGATCTTCATGGTTGTGATCCAGCCTCTCTGAGGCTTATTACATCCACTTGTACCTTGTGTTCTGACCCACGCAGTATCTTGGTCTTCCGTGCTGCAAGCATGGTGTCTCATTCTTGTTTCGTTCTGCTTGCCTAGTGCCTCCACCTCGCTATCAACACATCACTCACTGCTGCGATTTTCTACATACGACATTTTATGCTTGAAACGAGAGCTATTCTCACTTACATTTTGTTATAACATAACAAAATGGAGTTGCCATGAAGCCTCATATTCATCCTGATTATCGTTTGGTGCTGTTCCATGACACGGCAGCAGATGCCTTTTTCCTGGTCGGGTCAACCATCAAGAGCGATCGCCGCTATACGTGGCAAGACGGGAAGGAGTATCCCTACGTATCGCTCGATGTTTCCAGCCAGTCGCACTCGTTCTATACCGGCAAGCAGAAGCAGGTATCGAGTGAGGGGAGTGTGGCCCGTTTCAACAAGCGCTTTGGCGCATTTTCAAGCAAGAAGGAGTCCTGAATGCAGGTCGTCTGTTCACTCAAATCCGCAAGGGCGCGTCATCCCGATTGTCAGTTGGTGCGTCGTCGGGGCAAATTGTTCGTGATTTGCAAAAGCAATCCCCGCTTCAAGGCTCGTATGAAGTGATCCGCTAAATGATGTCTGGCCCCATGATCTCGCCATCGGGTAGTCATGGGGCCTTTTACCTTTTCGCCACCTATCAATCTGTTTCCATCCTGCTGTTTGCGCCGACTTTTGCATGCTCCAGCCCGCCTGATGAGGTATAATGCGGCACTATTTTTATGGGTTCCCCGTGAGCGTGATGAAAGAATTTTTTGCAACCTGCCCCAAGGGGCTGGAAAACCTGTTGGCCGATGAGCTGACCAATCTTGGCGCAGAGCAGGTCCGTGAGACCGTGGCTGGCGTCCATTTCAAAGGCGAACTGGCGATTGGCTACAAGGCCTGTCTGTGGAGCCGTTTTGCCTCCCGCATCGTGCTGGTGCTCTCCGAATTCCAGATGAACGACGATCTGGATCTCTATCTGGGCGCCCACACCATCCCCTGGGAAGAGCACTTCTCCGGTACCTCTACCATCGCGGTGGACTTTACCGGTACCAACCCTGCCATTCGCAATACCCAATATGGCGCGCTGAAAATCAAGGATGCCATCGTCGACCGCTTCACCAAGCGCGGTCACGTGCGTCCGGACGTGGACAAAAAGGCGCCGGATATTCGCATCATGGCGCACCTGGGCAAAGGCAAGGCCAATATCACGCTGGACTTGTCAGGCCCGGCGCTGCACCAGCGTTTCTATCGTCAGGGCACGGGTGAAGCACCCCTCAAAGAGAACCTGGCCTGCGCCATGATTGCCCGTAGCGGCTGGGCCGGTGAGCCCATGATGGACCCCATGTGCGGTTCCGGTACCTTGCTGATTGAAGCGGCCTTTATCGCCGCCGACATGGCGCCTGCGCTGCGCCGCGAGCGCTTCGGTTTCGATCGCTGGCTGCAGCACGATAGCGAGCTGTGGCAGAGCCTGATGATGGAAGCGCAAGTGCGTGCCAAACGCGGCATGCAACGTTGCGAAGTGAAGCTGTTTGGCTGTGATGCCGACCAGCGCGTGCTGCTCAAAGCTCGCGACAATGCCAAAGCGGCCGGTGTGGCCCATCTCATCACCTTCAAGCAGGCCGATGTCACCAAGCTGGAAAACCCGCTGCCGATGCCTGCCCCTGTTGAAGGGGAAGAAGGTCAAGGGGAGGCCCGCCAGGTCGGTATGCTGATCTCCAACCCGCCTTATGGCGAGCGTCTTGGCGAGTTCCCGGCCCTGCTGGAAGTGCATCAGGCCCTCGGCGATGCCCTGCGTCGCAGCTTCCAGGGTTGGAAAGTCTCCATTCTTTCTGCATCGCCCGAGCTGCTCAGCTGTCTGCGCCTGCGCGCCGACAAACAATATCGCCTGTTCAACGGCGCCCTCGAGTGTCAGCTGCGCAATTATCAAATCGCACTGGACTCCGTGGCCTCGCAAAAAGAGGTGGCACAGGACTTTGCCAACCGTCTGCGCAAGAATCTGAAGGCGCTCGAGAAGTGGGCCAAGAAAGAGAATCTCGACTGCTACCGTCTCTACGACGCCGACCTGCCTGAGTACAACGCCGCCATCGACCGTTATCAGGACTATCTGGTGGTGCAGGAGTACGCGGCGCCCAAGGATATTCCTGCCCAGAAGACCCGTCAGCGTCTGCTCGACATGGTGCAAGCCGCCATCAAGGTGACCGGGATGGACGGCGAGAAGGTGATCCTGAAAGTACGCGAGCGTCAGGAGGGCAAGCAGCAGTACCAGAAGCTATCCGAAGAGCAGCACCGGATGGAAGTGCAGGAGTATGGTGCCCGTCTGTGGGTCAACCTCTACGACTACCTCGATACCGGTCTGTTCCTCGACCATCGTCAGACCCGCCGCATGCTGGGTCAGATGGCCAAGGGCAAGCGCTTCCTGAACCTCTTTGCCTACACCGGCAGTGCCACCGTGCACGCGGGTCTTGGCGGTGCCAGCGAGACCACCACAGTGGATATGTCGCGCACTTACCTCAACTGGGCACAGGACAACATGCGCCTCAACTCGCTGGTGGGCCGTCAGCACAAGTTCGTGCAGGCTGACTGCCTGAAGTGGCTGTCTGAAGCGGACGAGCAGTACGACCTCATCTTCATCGATCCGCCCACCTTCTCCAACTCCAAGCGGATGGATGAGAGCTTCGATGTGCAGCGCGATCACCTGCTGCTCATGCAGCACCTGAAGCGTTTGCTGGCTGCTGGTGGCACCTTGGTGTTCTCCAACAACAAGCGCCACTTCAAGATGGATCTGGCCGGTCTCGAGGCCATCGGTCTCAAAGCGCAGAACATCACCGGCAAGACCCGGCCCAAGGATTTCGAGCGCAACCAGCACATCCACAACTGCTGGATCATCACCCATGCGGAGGCTGAGGCTTGATGCTGACCCTGTTTCACACCGACGGTTGCCACCTGTGTGAGCAAGCTTGGGCGCTGGTGGAGGAGGCGGGGGCAAGCGATGTGACCCGCCGCTGCGACATCATGGACGATGCCAGCTGGCTTGAGGCCTATCGGGTGCGTATTCCGGTGCTGCGGGACGAGGCTGGCCGCGAGCTGGGCTGGCCCTTCACGCTGGTGGAGCTCAAAGGCTGGCTCGCTCGTCAGGGTTGATTTGTGATTTGACGATGAAACGGGAGCAGACCCAGTCTGTTGCCCGTTTTTTCATATGAGATAAGGAACGAACATGGCTCTTTTAACATTGCACGGCGCGTGTCTGTCGTTCAGTGATTTTCCGTTGCTCGACAAGGCCGAGCTGACCATAGAGCGAGGCGAGCGCCTCTGTCTGGTGGGCCGCAACGGGGCGGGCAAGTCCACCCTGATGAAGGTAATTGCCGGTGAATTGCCCCTCGATGATGGCCGTCTGGTGTTGCAGCAGGACTTGAAAGTGACTCGTCTTGAGCAGGATCCGCCCACCTCGAGCGAGCTCACCGTGTTTGATTACGCCGCCGAAGGGCTGGCCGGAGTCGGTGAGCTGCTCAAGCAGTATCACCACGTCTCCATGGCGCTGGCGAGTGACCCGTCCGATGCCAACATTCGCAAGATGAGCCAGCTGCAGGAGCAGCTCGATTATCAGAATGGCTGGCAGTACGAGACCCGCATCAATCAGGTGCTGACCCTGCTTGGTCTTGATCCTGACGTGACCCTCGACAGTCTCTCCGGTGGCTGGCTGCGCAAGGTAGCGCTGGCCCGTGCACTGGCATGCGATCCCGATCTGCTGCTGCTCGATGAGCCGACCAACCACCTGGATATCGAGGCCATCAACTGGCTGGAAGAGTTCCTCAAGGATTTCCGTGGCGCCATCGTTTTCATCTCCCACGACCGTGAGTTCATCCACAAGCTGGCGACCCGGATCATCGATCTGGATCGCGGCGTGATCACCTCCTGGCCCGGCAACTATGACGAGTACCAGCAGGGCAAAGAGGAGTGGCTGCGGGTCGAAGAGCTGAAAAATGCTGAGTTCGATCGCAAGCTGGCGCAGGAGGAGGTGTGGGTACGCCAGGGGATCAAGGCGCGCCGTACCCGTAACGAGGGGCGAGTGCGCGCCCTCAAGGCGATGCGCATGGAGCGTACCCAGCGTCGCGAACTGCAGGGCAAAGCCAAGCTGCAACTCGACGAGGCGAGCCGCTCCGGCAAGCTGGTATTTGAAGCTGAAGGGTTGGGACTCGACTTTGGTGATCGCACCCTGTTCGAGGGGCTGGATCTGCAGGTGCTGCGTGGGGACAAGATTGCGCTGGTCGGCCCCAACGGTTGCGGCAAGTCGACCCTGATCAAGCTGCTGCTGGGTCAGCTAGATGCCACTCGTGGTTCGGTGCGTCAGGGTACCAATCTGGAAGTGGCCTACTTCGATCAGTACCGCGAACAGCTCGATCCCGAGCAGACGGTGGTGGACAACGTCGGGGAGGGCAAGCAGGAAGTGATGGTGCGCGGTCGCTCCCGCCATATCCTCGGCTATCTACAGGACTTCCTGTTTGAACCCAAGAGGGCCAGAACGCCGGTCAAGGCGCTTTCTGGCGGTGAGAAAAACCGTTTGCTGCTGGCCAAGCTGTTCCTTAAACCCAGCAACCTGCTGATCCTCGACGAACCGACCAACGACCTCGACGTCGAGACTCTGGAGCTGCTGGAAGAGCTGCTGGCGGACTATCCAGGCACTCTGCTGCTGGTCAGTCACGATCGTCGCTTCATCGACAATACGGTAACCGGTTGCTGGCTGTTTGAGGGGGATGGCCGCATCAGCGACTACGTGGGCGGCTATGCCGACATGATTGCGACCCGCGAGCAGCAGCGTGCTCAGCAACAGGCCAAGAGCACGCCTGTGAAGGCTCCCGAGCCGGTAGCCACAGTGAGCGAAGCGCCGAAGAAAGGCAAAAAACTCTCCTACAAGCTACAGCTTGAACTGGATGGTCTGCCGGCGCGTCTTGAGCAGTTGGAAGCCGAACTCGATGCGCTGCAAAGCGAGATCAACCAGCCCGGTTTCTTCTCCCTGCCAAGCGAGCAGACCCAGCCCAAACTGGCCGAATTGAGTGCAGCCGAGACGGCGCTGGAGGAGGCATTTGCTCGTTGGGAAGAGCTGGAAGGACTCAAAAATCAGGAGTAAGTTCCCTGTAATTAAAACTTAATCCAGTTCAGTGCCTTGTGTCACATAGCCCGGTTAGGGTGGAAGTTTTTGTTTGACCGAGTGCGCTCGCAGGAGTAAAGATGAAAGCGACCGATGAGAATTTGGTCGCTTTTTTTGTTCCACGAAGAGGGTCGTAGATGATGAAGAGACAGAAGCGGGACCGTCTGGAAAGAGCTCGTGCTCGTGGTTATCAGGCTGGCGTGGTCGGCAAACAGAAAGAAGCGTGTCCGTATCAATGCCTGGATGCCCGTGGGCATTGGCTTGGTGGTTGGCGTGACGCCATGGAAGGGCGGGGCTCAGGCCTCTTCATGAAGTAGCAGGTACTTCATCACTCATTACAAAAGGAAAGGGGCCGTTGTGGCCCCTTTGCGTTAATGCTGTTTTACCACCAATCAGAGAGATCAGAATGCGGTGGTATCTTTGAAGAGGCCCACTTTCAGGTCGGTGGCGCTGTAGATCGGACGGCCGTCGACTTCGACCACACCATCAGCAATTCCCATCACCAGCTTGCGGTTGATGACCCGCTTGAAGGTGATCTTGTAGGTCACTTTCTTGGCGGTCGGCAGGATCTGGCCGGTGAATTTCACTTCACCCACGCCCAGAGCACGACCCTTGCCAGGACCGCCTTTCCAGCCTAGGAAGAAGCCAACCAGCTGCCACATGGCGTCCAGACCGAGACAGCCAGGCATCACGGGATCGCCGGGGAAGTGACAATCGAAGAACCAGAGATCAGGGGTAATGTCGAGCTCTGCGAGGATCTCTCCCTTGCCGTGCTCGCCGCCGTGGTCGTTAATCTTGACGATGCGATCCATCATCAACATGTTGGGGGCGGGCAGCTGACTGTTACCCTCACCAAACAGTTCGCCACGGCTGCAAGCCAGCAGCTCCTCACGGGTAAAAGAGTTCTTGCCCTGTTCGCACAGGGAAAGGCGGGCTTCCATGGTTGGATTGTCTACGGTCACACTGAGTTTCCTTCAAATGAATAAAGCTGCGTCAATCTAGCGTACAGTTGTTAGCTAAACAACTCCGATCACTTCATTAACGGCCCAACCAGCGCTCCAGCAGCGAGCGTAGTAGCCCGGCTTTTGCTGTGGTGCCGTTCAGTTCATCCAGACGCTCCTGAATACGGCCAAACAAGGTGTCAGGCATATCAGGCTCACCGGCCACACAACCGGTCAGTAGCTCGATGGCCTCTTCAACATGGTCCACCGGATGGATGTGGAACTGGCCTGCTTCGACCGCTGCGATCACTTCATCAGAAAGGTTTAACTGCTGCACATTGGTGCCTGGCAGAATAATCCCTTGTTTGCCGGTAAGTCCGTGGATCTTGCATACCCGGAAGAAGCCTTCAATCTTCTCGTTTACACCACCAACGGCCTGCACATTGCCAAACTGATCGACCGCGCCGGTCACGGCAAAGTGCTGATAGATAGGCTGGCGGGCGAGGGCAGAGAGCAGGGCACACAAGCCGGTCAGTGAGGCACTGTCGCCATCAATTTCGTGGTAAGACTGCTCAAACACCAGATTGGCCGACAGGGGGGAGGGGTTCTCTGCGCCAAATTTGTTGGAGAGATAGCCGTGGATAATCATCATCGCCTTGGCGTGGATATGACCGGCCAGCTCAGCTTTGCGCTCGATATCCGCCACATCGCCATCACCAAGGTGTACGGTAGCAGTGAGGCGCACCGGCTCGCCGAAGTCATAAGGGTGACCGGAGACCTGAATGACAGACAGGCCGTTGATCTGGCCAATCTCTTCGCCATCGGTTTGCAGCAGGATCTGGCCGTCGATAACCCCCTGATCGGACTGCTCAACCAGATAGTTGAGGCGGTAATCCTGCTCTTCCAGTGCGCCGCGAATATGCTCGTCGGTGACCACATCAGATTCCAGCTCCCGGGCCAGACTGTCAGCCATCCGCATGATGGCGGAGAGTTGCACTTCGGAGAGCGACAACCACTCCTGATGGTCACAGAGGCGGCTGGCATGACGACAAAGGGCGGCGAGGGCGGCTGGCGTGAAGTCCAGCAGGTTCCAGCGCTGGCGCAGCCAGGCCAGGTACTGCAGAAATTCCTGCAGATCCTCTTCAATATTCACCTCTGAAACCAGATCCGCGCGCAGGAAGATGCGCTCGGACATATCGCGATCCAGCATCTGGAACTCAGCCACGTCGAGTCGGTCACCCACCAGGATCAGCTTGAGCTTGATGGGGGTCGCTTCAGGTGCAAAGAAGGGGGTTAGTGTCTTGCCTTCCTGATAGGCGTTCCAGTCCAGCTCGCCTTTTTGCATGGCATTTTTGAGCTTAAACCAAAGATGAGGCTGGTCGAGCAGCTCATCCAGTTGAAGAATAAGGTAGCCACCATTGGCCTGACGTAGCAAACCTGGTTCCAGCAAGTGCTGATTCGCGTAGACAGAACCCTGTTCTGTCTGATAGTTGATGGAACCAAACAGGGTATCCCAGTTGAGATCACGACCGTAAATTACCGGTGCTTCCTGCTCTTCGTGATGAATAAGCAGGTTGATCAGCACCGGATGCTGAAACTCCAGTCCCAATGCCACATGGGCCGCCAGATCCGAGAGAAAGTCATCGATCTTTGGATCGTTGTTTTGCTTGCGCATGATGCGGGTTACGATTCGCTCGGCATCGAGATGGTGGCTAAGCAACTTGAGTAGCTCGCCAACCATTTCGCAAAACTCAACGCCAGTACCGGGTTGCAGTCGCAGCCAGATAGGTTTGAACGGGTTGTTGAGATTCTCGGTATAGCAGAGGTCGAACAGATCGCCATCCTTACCATTGGAGTCGGCAATCAGAGTGCGGCACACATCTTCATAATCGGCACCGGGGAAACCGTTGAGCAGCATAACCGGGCAATCACCATCAAAACTGGCCAGACGTTTGATACCGGAGATTGCTCTGGGTTGCAGAGCGGCAAAGGGGATGGGCTCAAGCTCACAAAGCCTGGGGAACTGTTCAATCGCAAAAGCGGGTTTTAATTGTTCTGATGTTAATTCAGCCACTTAAGACATCCGGTCGAAGATAGGATCAATTGTTGCCATTATACACAGTTCAATAAGCGGTGACAGGAAACAAGATACTATATTTAACATAATATGCATTATGCGCAGTGATGGGTTTCTACGTTTTGGAGTTATTTCCGATGAAACACAGCCGTCGCCCACAGGATCGACTCTTGCTGGATGCATTAACCGCCGGTGTCGATCTGTTGACACCACTGCGGCGCCATCGGTTTCGGCAGCTAGATATCAGTGTGCCCGATGACCACCAGTTGCTGTGGTTCGACGTGTTCCCGTTGGCCGGTGCGTTGGTGTTGATTCATAAGGACACCCCGTTGTGGATCTGCCGCTGGCAGTTGGTCAACCGTGTGGCGGTTATCCACGACTGGCGGGCCTTTTGGTACACCCATCAACAGGATTTTGCCCATCTGCCGCTGGAGGCGATTTGTTGGCTATCCAGTCGTTACCAGGTTAAATGGGATTCGCCCAGTGGCAGGTACTTTTGGCAGCGCTGCCTGCGGGAGGCCCGCGCCCGTGGCCTGTCGGTGAACGCTAGTGCTATAGGCCAGCCCTAAACATTGCTCACCGGGTTGGATGGCTCAGGCATGATCGATTGGCGCGACCTCGCGGCGTGCAGCATGGAGCTCGTCGGACATTTCCCCTGGGCTGATGCGCCGCACCACATCCACAGGCCAGGCGCTGCCGGTTTGCAGGACGCTGATGATCTCGGTCATTTCTGGGTGAGACATGTTGAAGGTCAAAAATAACAGAGTCTTTACAAATTATGCCGATAACCCCATTTATCGGCATCTCTGTGAGAGATAACATTGAGTGAATTTAACCACTACGGCGACACAACTCCGGTCAATGCGATCCATGATGAAGAACCATCTTGATACCTTGCAGCCAAATGCAGAAGAACCTCACCTAAAGCAGGCAATGCATCGTGCTTGGTGCCATAGCGTTGGCAATAGAATTGGCTAGTTCACCAACTGCTCATTTAGCTGTACCCGAACATGTCTTGGGACCATGTCCCCTCCCCTTAGTCGATATTCTGAAACCACAAATGTCCCATCTTGAGACAAGAGTCCACTATTAGAGGCTGTCTTGACCTGGTTAAAGTAGTCGCCTTAATGGGTGACAGATCCCCTGCCCTTACTCAAAATGCTAAAAATGCAAATTTCCCGTATTGAATAGTTCACACTTACAACAGTGCCGGATCATCAATGCCCTTGATGCAATAAGCGCTCCCTTCCCTCTTGGTTTCCGTGAATTTTATAATGGTGAATTTAACGTAACCATTCATATATTTACGTTAGGTGGCGTCTGGCTCCTGAGAGTTTTCGGTAGCCCACGACGATGACCATTCGTATAAGTCATCAAATCACCTTTTTAGACCTCAATGCACTCCACAGAGAGAATGAAAAAGACCCGCCTTTTGCGAGACGGGTCTTGTTCTTTCATTCCGGCTGATCAGGCTATTAGCCAATGTTTGCGTTTGGGTATGGGCGTTCGCGGATGGGATATGTGGACATTGCTGCACATATCCATGATTAACCTCTTCAGTTCATTCATATCGACAGAGTGAAGTGTTAACGACCAGAATGCTCTCGCCTGGCTGTAGTGCATGCCGTTGGTATAGAGCAGGGTGTCATTTTCAAAACGAAGTTGGCTACAGGGTGCCTCCATCTGCAATCCTGTTTCGGGAAACCAGATATTCAACGTGCCTGAGGGGATAAGGGTAAATTGCGCCATCAGATCGCCTTGTCCGACAATCTTGTAGGTCTTCTTGATAATGTCTATCGGCATAGGGGGTTGTCTCGATGTTTGAGCAAGCGATTTGGTTATTTTTCTCTCTGATACGGAATAAATATTGATCCCGCGGATGGCTACCTGCTCGTTCTTAACAGCCCTGCTGTTCCCTGAACCGGTTGCTATCCAGAGAAGTACAAAATAACGGCACCAGCTTGAATGAGACCTTAATGAATCACTTTTTTAGGTCACGATGCTCACCCGCCCTTTGAACGATTATCTCTCGTTTGTTGGCTCAATCTGTCTAGCGGTTTTTGTTGCGCGCTCTCATGTCGTTCACTGTTGCTGGTGTGCAGGTATTTCGAAGTGGTGTCGATGCTGTCATGTCCTGCATCGGCCTGTACGTGGGAGAGCGGCCGCCCGTGCAGATTGATGTCATGGGTGATCCCGGTATGGCGGATCGCATGGGGAGATAGTTGCCGCATTTCGGCTGCATCCTGGGCAAATCCATCCTGCTCTGCCAATTCTGCCCCTTTACCGATGATCACCATGATCAAATCCCGTAACTGGCGAATGCCGAGGTTGGCGTTGATCTCCCCCTGCTCGCGGCCGTGGGCTGCCGCTTTATGACGAACGAACAGTGGCGTCTGTTCATCCGGTGTCGGCAAGGGAGAGAGACCGAGGAAACGGCGGTAGCGTTCGAGTGCCGCCAACAGCGCTTGGGATACCGCCACGGTACGCCGTTTACCCCCTTTGCTTTGCGGAATAAAGTAGCCCCAGACGCCGGTTTTGCGATCCCGCCTGAACTGCCCCATCACTGGTGTAAAGCCCGGCCGGGCAGCAACCTCAGAGATCCGCAGATAGCAGGCGTACATCAGAATGGTGAGAAAACGGCTGCGCTCATGCTGCTCCGGATGGTCGTTGGCAAGGGTATCGGCAGCTTGCATCACGTATGACCACTGCAACTCGCTGAAGGCCTGCACCTGATCATCGGCCTCCTGCTGTTGCGGCCGTTTGACCCGCTGCAGTAGCAGAGCGGGATTCCTGTCCATGTACTCCTCCTGGATCAGGAACTGGAAGAAGGCCGACAGGATGGCCAGTTTGGTCTTCATCGCCTGCTCGCTAAGACGATAGGGCAAGGTGCGGCCCAGCTCCCGCTTACCGAGAAACGGTCGCCATTGTGGATTGGGCAACCGCTCTCCCCACTCCTTGTCGAGGACAAATTGCGCTACGTTGCGGTAGGCGATCAACTCGTCAGGGGGGGACTGACAGTAGTCGAGATAGCGGATCATGATGCGGCGAGTGAGATCTTTCGGGCTGATGGCCGCCTCTCGAAAGCACCAGTGTAAAAAAGTGGTCAGTTCGCTGCGATAGGTTTTGTAGTTGTTTTCGCTGTTGCGCTGCTCCAGCAGCCAATCGACCGCCAGTTCGTAAACTAGCCCTGCATCGGGCACATCGTTGAGGCTGAGGTTGGCAAGGTACTGATTGACCTGCGGATTGCCAGCTTCCAGATAGATAAGGCTGTCAAACAGCGGCATGGCTGGCGGCAAGGATAATGGTTGTTGAGTCATGGTGTTGCTTGTTGATGCTGAGATGAGTCGATATGAGCCTGTGAGCCGAGTTGATAGAAAAGTGCTCGTGATAGATGAATGCGGCTTCTATTGGGATTGGTACTGCCTCTTGTTGTTGCTGATTAAGGTAACCGGGAGCGATCTGGATAACGTTCTCTCCACTGTTTGCTCATTATTTCCTCATAGATCTGGCTGATGGAGCTCAGTGGTGCACGCTAATCAGTTATGCATTGGATATGCACCGTTGTTAAAAAATTCTCGGGGTAAATAGCCGTAAAAGTGGTTTTAAATGCAAATAAAGTGAATGTGGCGAGCTGTTTATCCCGAGAAATAGCAGGCTTGGGCAATCAGGCCACCTGCTTTAGTGGCTTCTCCTTGCGCTTGGCTGCTGGGGCCTCTTCCTCTTTCGTGCCTGCCTGAACCTTACCGCCGCGCAGCAGGGTTTGCAGCACATCGCGCTGCTCTGCCAGGTAGAATGCCAGACTCTCTTGCTGCTCTGGTGCCAGTTCGATCGGGGCGCCAGCCAACAGGGTCATCAACTCATCGGCCGTATCCAGCAGCTTGTCATAGGCATCGGCCTCTTTTTTGCTGGCAAAGGTCATTTTTTCCACTCCCCCACGAACAACCACATATTTGATCTCGACAGCCATGATGGCCTCCTCTTGGTGATGATGGATAGAGTATATGTATGGATATACAGTATTGCAAATAACCTCACCGGAAAAGAGTTCGCCGGGGTTTAGCGACAAAAGCCGCGTTGGATCAAGCTGTCTCAAAGTGTCATTTGACTTCCACGCCAGACTGGTCGGATCATGGCCTTATGACGATCGTACGACACCTGTTTATTCTGCTGATGGTAGAGGTGCTGCTCCTCGGGAGTATCGCCCATTTGGTCGTGGGACTCCCCTGGTTACTGACCCTGCTGTTTGTCGTGTTTGCCCTGCTTGGATTGCGCTGTCTGGTGGTGCTCAGCAGCTGGCTGTTTACCCGTTTCTACCCCTCCCCAGCTATCGGCCCCTGGCGCAGGGTGAAGATGATGGCGCAGGAGATGTTGGCCTACCTTTACACCTTCACCTTGTTGCTACCGTTCGAGCCTTTGCTAATGGCACCCGATCGGCTGCGTCCGTGCCAGCGCCCCGTATTGCTGGTGCATGGTTACGGTTGCAGTCGCGGGATCTGGCGTACCCAGCGCACCCGACTGGAGACCGCAGGCCATGTGGTCGCCACCATTACCTTGATGCCACCATTTGGTCATATCGATGAGATGGTGCCGCTACTGGCCAAGCGAATTGACGATGTGCTCGCGCAAACTGGGGCTGACAAGCTGGTGCTGGTCGGTCACAGTATGGGCGGGCTGGTCTGCCGCGACTATCTGGCTATCCATGGTGGTGACAAGGTAGAGTGCCTGATCACCCTGGCCACCCCCCATCAGGGCAGTCAGCTTGCCGCCCTTGGGCTTGGGGCCAATGCCCGTGAGATGGAGCCCGGTTCCGGCTGGTTGCAGCGTTTCGCCTCGGTTCCTCTCTGCGTACCCGGCATCTCGGTGCGCACCAGTCACGACAATGTGGTGATGCCGCAGGAGCGGCAACGCTTGGCGGGAATGGAAGATATCGAGTTGCCTGCCATTGGCCATCTCTCTCTGCTCTACTCGCGCCGCACGACTGATCTGCTGCTTTATCTGCTGTCCCGAGTCTGACCCTCCTTAACCGTTCTTCATCTGCTATTCCAAATAAAACAGGGGCCTGATTGCTCAGGTCCCTGTTGATCTCTTTATCCCATCACCCGGTTAGAAGTGTATCCCCTTGATCAGGGTCGAGACGGCAACCTGATCGGCGGTGGCCTTGGATTTGTCGCCATCCTTGGGATCGGCAAAGGTGCGGAAGCTGGTGTTCATGATGACCTGAGCGACACGCGGAGCCAGAGCGTGAACCACCTGACCAAATACCCCGAGGCGAGTGGCCAGACGAACGTGCTTGTTGATGATGGTATCGCATACCAGATCGGCCGCCTCTTCTGGCGTCATCATCGGTACCTGCTCATAGACCTTGGTCGGTGCGACCATCGGCGTTTTCACCAGCGGCATATTGATGATGGAGAAGCTCACCCCCTTGTCGGCAAACTCGGAGGCGGCAGTCCGCACCCAGGCATCGAGGGCCGACTTGGAGGCAACATAGGCGGAGAAGCGCGGCGCATTGGTCAACACCCCGATGGAGGAGATGTTGATGATGTGCCCTTTTTTCTTCTCAATCATGGTGGGCAGCACCCCCATGATCACCTTGAGCGCGCCAAAGTAGTTGAGCTGCATGGTGCGCTCCAGATCGTGGAAGCGATCGAAGGAGTCCTCGATGGAGCGGCGGATGGAGCGGCCGGCATTGTTGACCAGAATATCGACGCCACCGTGATCGGCCACGATGCGAGCGGTGATCTCCTCGGCCTGCGCCAGATTGGAGAGATCCCCCTGATAGATCTCGATGGTCAGCCCCAGCTCGGCAAACTCAGCTTTAGTCTCGGCAATTTTCTGCTCGTCGCGAGCGATGGTAACGACGTTGGCCCCCGCTCCCGCCAGCTTGCGCGCGGTTGCTCGGCCAATGCCGGAGGTGGCCCCGGTCACCAGCACCACCTTGCCTTCTACCCGACCACGCAGGGAGCGATCGATGAAGAGCTCCGGGTCGAGGTGACGCTCCCAGTAATCCCACAACCGCCAGGCGTAGCTGTTCAGCGGCGGCACTTCGATGCCTGTCCCTTTCAGTACCCGCTGGGTTTCGCGACTGTCGAAACGGGTGGGATAGCTGATAAGGCGGAACACATCCTTGGGCAGACCCAGATCGGCGATGGCGGCATCGCGGATGCGGCGCACTGGCGCCATGGTCATCAGCATGGCGGTCAGGTGGCGGGGAATGAAATTAAAGAGAGAGGCGTTGATGCGGATCGCAGGCTCCGGCGCATGGGCGGCGCGGGAGAAGGTGCTCAGCATGTCGCCAACCCGCATCGGGTTGGGGTCGGTCAGGTGGAAGGTTTTGTTCTCCTCGCCCTCTTGATGGGCGATATGCACCATGGCATCGACCACAAAGTTGACCGGCACGATATTGATACGGCCCCCTTCCACCCCGATGGCTGGCATCCAGGGCGGCAGCAGACGGCGCAGCTTCTGGATGGTCTTGAAGAAGTAGTAAGGGCCGTCGATCTTGTCCATCTCGCCGGTGTTGGAGTCACCGACGACGATGCCAGGACGGTAGACGCGCCACGGAACTGTGCACTCATTGCGCACAATCCCTTCCGCTTCGTGCTTGGTCTGGAAGTAAGGCATGTCGAGGTGTTCGGCCTCATCGAACATGTCCTCGCGAAACAGACCGTCGAACAGGCCCGCTGCAGCGATGGAGCTGCAGTGGTGGAACTGCCCTGCCCCTAGCCGCTCGGCAAGTTGCACAGCCTGACGGGTCCCTTCGGTGTTGACCTGCTGCTGGATCCCGGCCTTGGCGTTGAGATCATAAATGGCAGCCAGATGGAAGAAGTGGTCGATCTTGCCGATCAACGGCTCCTGCATCTCGACCGATACCCCCAGCAGCGGTTGCGTCATGTCCCCAAAAACCGGGACTGCGCGCGATTCATCCACATTCCAGAATGAGAACAGCTCTGGCAATTTTTCCTGATGAGAGGCGCGCATCAGAAAATAGACGGTACAGTCGGGATGCTGTTGGAATAACTTTTTGATCAATCGACGCCCGATAAAACCACTACCGCCAGTAATGAAATAGTTCATAAAGAGAATCCTGCTACTGATTAGGGTGTTACTAGGTTGTTAGATATATCACGATTCATATGGGAATCCGCAATTTGATTGTCGGTTCGTGAGCAAACCCTAATTTCGGTGGTGTGCCAGTTCCGTTATTAGGTAGAACCCTCTATTTTTTGTCCCTAGACTGAAGTTGAAAAATCAGTAATGCCACAACCCGATTGCAGTTTCGTTGTCGCCATTACATTTAACAGTCGTTATTCAAGGAGAAGATCATGGCTAAGAAATTGAAAGCGCTGGCAGGGTCAGTGACCGACAACCAACTCACCTCCACCATCAAGGAGTCCACCCAGCAGATCTGGTTGGCGGGTCTGGGTGCCTATGCCAAGGCGCAGGAAGAGGGCGGCAAGATCTTTGAAGCCCTGGTGCAGGAAGGGGAAGCATTGCAGGCAAAAACCCGTCAGAGCGCAGATGAGAAGATTGCCGCGGTGACCGACAAGACCGCCAATACCTGGGGCCGTCTGGAGCAGGTGTTCGAAGATCGCGTGGCCCGCGCTGTGGCCAGCCTCGGCATTCCGACCCGCAAGGATATCGACAAGCTCTCCAAGCGCATGGCTGAGCTGACCGATGTGGTCCAGCAACTGCTGGATGCACAGGAAGAGGAGGCCCCTGCCGCTGAAGCCAAACCGGCTGCCGCCAAAAAGCCCGCGGCCCGCAAGCCTCCGGTAAAGAAGGCACCGGTAGCCAAGGCTAAAGAGGCCGTGGTTGAGCAGGCCGCCGATCTTCTCTCCGCTGCAGAAGATGCAGTCAAAGAGGTGAAGGCCAAGGCCGAGAGCGTTCTGCCCTGATCCCTCGCGGTGACGGAAGGTGATTGATACCGGCCCATGCCCTGCGCTGGGCCGGTCTTGTCATGGTGAATGTCATGGATAGGGAGGCGACGCTATGAGTACCATCGCAATTGCCCTTGCTGGCGGCGGGCCCCTCGGCGGCATCTACGAGATCGGTGCCTGCGCTGCCCTCTCTGACAGCATCAGTGGCTTGCGCCTTGACCATGCCGATATCTATGTCGGCGTCAGTTCGGGGGCCGTGGTGGCATCGGCGCTGGCCAACGGCATCTCGCCGGCTAAGCTGGTGCGGATCCTGCTCAGCGATGATTCGGGGGAGATGTTTGACCCGGCCACCTTGCTGCGCCCCGCCTTTCGTGAATACGCTGACCGTCTGACCTCGATCCCACCACTGGCGTGGCAGAGCCTGACCTACTATCTGGCGGCGCCCTGGAAACGCAGCCTGTTTGAATCGCTGCAGGGGCTCTCCAAGGCCATTCCGACCGGACTGTTCGACAACCGCGGGGTGGATCGCACCCTGACCCAGTTTTTTTCTCGTCCCGGCCGCAGCAACGATTTCCGCCAGCTGCGCAGCCGACTGTTTGTGGTCGCTACCGAACTCGATACCGGCCATCCGGTCGCCTTCGGCAGCCCGGGGCTCGATGACGTGCCCATCTCGGCGGCGGTACAGGCGTCGGCCGCCCTGCCCGGCCTCTTTCCCCCTTCATTGATTAACGGGCGTTACTATGTGGACGGGGCGCTGATCAAGACTCTGCACGCTTCGGTAGCGCTGGAAGAGGGGGCGGATCTGGTGTTCTGCATCAATCCGCTGGTGCCCTATGATGCGGACATGGCCGCCGGCGCGCCCACCAATCTGGTGGACAGCGGTCTGCCGGTGGTACTGGCCCAGACCTTTCGCGCCATCATCCACTCCCGCATGCATGTGGGGATGGATCGCTACAAACACCAATATCCGGACGCCGACGCCCTGCTGTTTGAGCCCTCTTCTGCCGATGGCGAGATGTTCTTCACCAATGTGTTCAGTTATCGGGATCGCCGCCGCCTCTGCGAGCACGCTTACCAGCATACCCGCCGCGATCTCTGGCAGCGCCGTGACGAGCTGGCGCCGGTGCTGGCCAAGCATGGCCTCGAGCTCAATCTGGCCGCGCTGGCCGATGAAGATCGCACCCTGCTGGCCCCCGGCATTGGCTCGGTTGCCGCCCTCGACAAGTCGCTGGAGCAGCTGCAGCACTGGCTTGCCAAACGCTATCGCCACGGCGTGCGTCGTTCATCACCAAAGGAGTAGCATGGATCGCAAACCCAAACGTCGTACCCGGGAGCGGATCCTGACCACTGCCCTCGCCTGCTTCAATCGACAAGGGGAACCCAGCGTCACCACCTCGGCCATTGCGGCCGAGATGGAGATCAGCCAGGGCAATCTGTACTACCACTTCCACAACAAGGAGGAGATCGTCAACGCCCTGTTCTGCGAATTTGAACAGCAGATGGATCGCCTGCTGGAGGCGGTCAGCACCCCGTCCGATGAGCCAGAAGATATCTGGCTCTTTCTCCACCTGATGTTTGAAGCCATCTGGCAGTACCGTTTCCTCTACTACGATATCGCGACCCTGATGAGTGGTTATCATCAGGTAGAGCACCGCTTTTCCGCCCTGCTGCGCCGCAAGGAGCAGACTGCCATCGCCATTTGCAACCATCTGCAAACGGTCGGGCTGATGGAGGGCACGGCGCAACAGATGCGCACGCTGGCGGCCAATGTGGCGCTGGTGGGCACATTCTGGATCTCTTATCAGCGGGCACTGCACCCCAAGGCGGACGCCGATATTGCCCTCGGCGTCTTTCAGGTGATGCAGCTGGTCGCACCCTATTTGCGGGCCGATGCTCGCGCTCATTTGGGCGCCCTCGCCCACCACTACACCGACAAGGTTTGATTCACATGCTACAGGGAGAACAAGCATGACCACTTCACAACTCGAATTTGTCCCCTTCCCCTACGCGGATGCGGCCTATGAGTATGCCGGCCAGAAGCTGGCGGACAACTGGGATCGTCTCCATCAGGGGGATGCCGAACCCTGGCCCGAGGATGAGCAGGTACAGGATGCCTGGCGGGCCTATCATGCCGGGGATTTTGCCCGAGCCGTCGCCCTTGGTGAAGCGGCCGGTGAGGCGGGGCTCAATGTGGCAAACAAGGCACTGGTGATCCACGCCAGCTACCTGCTGGAGGACAAGTATGCCAAGCGCGCCGCCTTCGAGCGGGCGGCCAGCCATGCCGAGAAGCTGCAAAAACGCCAGCCCAAGAACGCCAACGCCTGGTATTTCCACGCGCTGGCACTCGGTCGCTACAGTCAGGTGATCTCCATCTCCAAGGCCCTCTCGCAAGGCATTGGCGACAAGATCAAGGCAAGCCTTGAGAAGGCGCTGGATCTGGCACCAGATCACGCCGAGGCCCATATCGCCTTTGGCGCCTGGCATGCGGAGATCGTCGACAAGTTGGGGGCCATGATCGGCGGCCTCACCTATGGCGCCAAGAAGGAGGAGTCCGAGCGTCACTTCAAGGAGGCGCTGGCGCTGATCCCCGACTCGGCTATCGCCCGCATGGAGTACGCCAACGCTCAGGTGATGCTGCACGGCAAGAGCCGCCTGAAAGCCGCCGAAGCCCTCTATGCCGAAGCGGCCGAGTGCGAACCCATGGATGCCATGGAGCGCCTCGATGTGGAGGCGGCGCGCGAAGAGCTGGAGGATTAACCGTCACTCCTGCCACTAAGAGGTAGCAAAACAAGAGGCCAACCCACGGGTTGGCCTCTTTTATGATGGGAGCTGACCGGTTGGCTACGCCGCCACCGGTCTATCAAATGCACGATCAACCGAGCAGCGCATCCAGTCCGTTGGGGTCAAACAACAGCTCCGGCTCCATCAGCACCAGCAACAGCAGTTGCTCGAACTCCACGGCGAAGCGGTCGACAACCTGATCAGGGTCCGGCACCAGCTTCTTGTCGGTGATAAGGCCCAGTTGCACCTTGTGATCGTAAGAGAGGATGGAGACGCCGACGCCGATATCCCCCGATTGCGGCACCCAGAACAGCGGCTGACGCAGTCTTGCGCCGGCCAGATAGAGGGTCTGCTGCGGGCCGGGCACGTTGGTGATCACTGCACTGGCCTTGGCCGTGAGCAGCTCGACGGCCTGCTGCTGCACCGCATTGGGGGCCATGCCAAGGGCATGTAACAGGTTGAGCACCACCACGGGTTGCAGCGAGGTGCGCAGCGCCTGCATCCGGTCACGCACGGTATAGAGCCGCTGCAACGGGTGTTCAACATCCAGTGGCAAGTCCAGGGCCACCAGCCCGAAGCGGTTGCCAAGTGCGCCCTCATCATCCGGCGCACGCATATTGACTGGCACCAGGGCGCGGATCTTGACCTTGTTGGCATCATCCCCCTTCTCCTGCAGGTAGTGGCGAAACGCCCCTGCGGTGGCAGCGATCAGCAGATCGTTGACCGAGCAGCCCAGTACCTTGCCCACCGCCTTGATATCCGGCAGATCAATTTGCTCCGACCAGGCCACCCGCTTGGTGCTGGTGGTCTTGCCACGCAGGCGGCAGGGAGAATCATCACCTAGGGTGGCGATATTGCACAGCTCGCTCGCCACATCCCGTCCGGTCTTGAGGTAATCCACCGCCTTGGTGGGATGGGTGACCACTTCGACATATTTGGACCAGAGGCTACCGGTCAGTTTGAGACCGGCCCGCACCAGACGGCTGCCCTGGTGGCAATCCTCCTCATCCTCGTCATCGCTGTCATCCAGTGGCTCCGGTGACGGTGGTCGCGGCGCCCCTTCCGGGGTGTTATCCATCATGGTCAGCATGGCCCGCACCAGCGAGAAGCCGTCTCCCATGGCGTGGTGAATGCGCACCACCAGCGCTTGCCCACCCAGCGAAGTGTCGGTCAGGTGCATATCCCACAGGGGGCGCTGGTGGTTGAGCGGCGTCGAGGCGAGATCGGCCACCAGCTTTTCCAGCTCCAGCTTGCCTGCTTCACCCGGCAGGATCACTCGCTTGAGGTGCTGATCGAGATCGAAATCGGGATCATGACGCCAGTAGTAGGAGCCCCCCTCCAGCACGGCCCGCTGGTGGAAGCGGGGTTGCACCGAAATGGTATGGCGCAATCCGGCCCGCAGACGCGCTTCATCAAGCTCTCCTTCAAACATCAGGACACCGATGATCTGCATCAGGTTGTTGGGTCTGTCCATGCGTAACCAGGCGGTATCGACGCAGGAGATAAATTCACTCAGTGGCATGGTTGTTTCCCTACAAAATGAATTTACCGAGGCGGCAAATTGCTCCTGTCCTCATATCCGGATGAAGACTTGATGCAATCAGAATGACTTTAATGAGTGCCGACTCGAAATATGAAATAAAGATGAAATATTACTTACAAAATAGAATCGAGACCTCGCCGGATAATAAATCTGACAAGCCACATGGCTTGCCAACTTATTTCAAACAGCCATCGTTTACAGCTGGTTTATTTAAAACCAATGCAACGAAGAGTTTCAAACATGTTTGGGGCAAGGTAAGCGATTGTCGACATAATCGAGGATCTCTTGCTCCAGCACGCTGCGTACCGGCAACAGCATCAAACCAAGATGCACTTCCAGTTCCAGGGTATCTTCGTCCAGGGTGAGAGTGCCATGTACCCCTGAGCCGCGAAAGCGTAGCTCGGTCTCCTCTTCATCCGCCCATTCGCAATCGAGTTGATAGCTCTCGCTCATGTCCGCAGCGATGGCTTCGGCTGCGATCCGGGCGGCGGCCAGTCCCAGCGGATGCTGACGGCTGATCTGGATGGTAGAGAGTGCGCTGCTGCCAGCGAGCGAGTTGAAGAACATGGTCGTTACTCTGGGTCATAAGTTAGTTATTGATATTAAACACATGTTCACAACAAATGAAAGGATGGTTCACATAAATGGGACTCACTTAACAGAGTCGAGAGGGATGCAGGCCATCAGCGGGGCATGGCATTTATTCCCTCCACCGTGCGCGCTACACTTGTCACGGAACGGTCAGCAAAAGCTGCTTGTTTTTCATTCACTTGTATCTTCGTATCACCGAATCCCCATCAATGGGCCCAAGGCCAGAGAGCTGTAGATGACGCATCAAGAACATGCCCACGACGACGATAGCACCCTGGGTCGGCTCTACCGCCAGCTCAAGCGGGTTGCAGCCTTGCGCGAGCAGATGCGTGCCCACCCGGAAGATCAGCAGGATCGGGATCGGCTACGCCAGTGGCAGGCCGACCGGTTGGGGCAAACCCATCGTGATCTGCTGGAGAGTGACCGCTACGGCCCGGCGGCCGAGTTTTTCCTGACCGATCTCTATGGCCCCGGGGATTGCGCCCGCCGCGATGCGGACGTGATGCGGGTGATGCCGACCGCCGAGCGGCTGTTGCCGGAGTCCGGTCTCAAGGTGCTGGCCCAAGCGATCGAGCTTGATGCTCTCTCCGAAGAGCTGGACTATCTGATGGTGGTAGCGCTGCGGCGCATTGATGGCATTGATCCCATCACGCCGGACCATTACACCATCGCCTATCGTGCCGTAGGCGAGCAGGCGCGCCGAGAACATCAGATTGCGCTGGTGAGCGAGCTTGGCATGACGCTGGACAGACTGGCGAGAAAGCCGCTGCTGGGGGCAACCCTCAAGCTTGTGTCAGGGCCCGCCCATCTGGCGGGGCTTGGCGAGCTCTTTTCTTTTGTCGAGCGTGGTTATCAGGTGTGTCATCAGATGGGGCGTGCCAACGAATTTCTCGAAACCATCGCCAGTCGCGAGACGGCCATCATGACGGCGCTCTTTAACGGCGACAGCAGTGCGCTGGGGTAAGGCTTATCGAGGGATAAGCCGCCAGAATAACAAAGCGGGCCTATGAGCCCGCTTTTCGTTTATCACTGTTTGCCGATATGTTGCCCAATACAAGACCGGTCAGATCACCAGCAGATCCATGAAGGCATGTACCGGGGTGGCGGCAAGGCGCGGCCCATCCTGACAGAGGGCAAGGATGTCGCTGACCCGTTTGGCCGGGAAGCGGGTGGCCAGATTGTGCTGGAATTTCTCCACCAGCAGCGGGATCCCCTCCTCCCGACGGCGGCGATGGCCGACCGGATACTCCACCTCCACCTTGGCGGTGTGAGTACCGTCCTTGAAGAAGATCTGGATGGCGTTGGCAATGGAGCGCTTGTCCGCCTCCAGATATTCGCGGCTGTAACGCTTGTCCTCCTGCACCACCATCTTGCCGCGTAGCGCGTCGATGCGGGGATCGGCGGCGACATCGTCCTCGTAATCCTCGGCGATGAGGCGACCAAAGATAAGCGGCACCGCCACCATGTACTGCAGGCAGTGATCTCGATCGGCCGGGTTGTTGAGGGCGCCGACCTTGCTGATGATGCGAATGGCCGACTCATGGGTGGTGAGCTCGATACGGTCGATCTCCTCCAGCCGTCCCTTCACCTGCCCATGCAGCTTCATGGCGCACTCCACCGCGGTCTGGGCATGGAACTCGGCGGGATAGGAGATCTTGAACAGTACGTTCTCCATCACATAGCTGCCGTACCCCTGATGCAAGGCGAACTGATTGCCCCTGAACAGCACATCGTAGAAACCCCATTTTGGCGCGCTCAGTACGCCGGGATAGCCCATCTCGCCGCTCATGGTGATAAGGGCGAGGCGCACAGCGCGGGAGGTGGCATCCCCCGCCGCCCAGCTCTTGCGTGACCCCGCATTGGGGGCATGGCGGTAGGTCCGCAGGCTCTGGCCATCGACCCAGGCCTGGGATACCGCATCGATCACCTGATCGCGGGTGCCGCCAAGCATATGAGTCACCACGGCGGTACTGGCGACCTTGACCAGTACCACGTGATCGAGACCGACCCGATTGAAGGAGTTCTCCAGCGCCAGCACCCCCTGAATTTCGTGGGCTTTGACCATGGCCACCAGCACATCAGCCATGGTGAGCGGTGCCTTGCCCTCTGCCACGCGAGTACGGGAGAGCCAATCGGCAGTGGCGAGAATGCCCCCCAGATTATCGGAGGGGTGACCCCACTCGGCGGCCAGCCAGGTGTCGTTGTAATCCAGCCAGCGGATGATGGCACCGATGTCCCAGGCTGCCTTGACCGGATCGAGGCAGAGCTGGGTACCGGGCACTCGGGCACCATGGGGCACGACAGTACCGGGTACGATGGGGCCAAGGTGCTTGGTGCACTCGGGGAAGCGCAGGGCCAAGAGGCCACAGCCGAGCGTATCCATCAGGCAGTAGCGGGCGGTGTCGAGGGCTGCCTGGCTGGTAATTGGGTGGTTGCAGACATAATCGGCAATATCGACCAGCACCTGATCGGGGTCTGGTCTGTGGTTGACGTCGACGTTGGCGGACATCGTGACTTCCTTATCGTTGTTGTAGAGAGACAAAGTGACGGGGGGCCGGGCCGACATAATCGGCGCTCGGACGGATGATCCGGTTGTGCTCGCGCTGCTCCATCACGTGGGCGCACCAGCCGGTGACCCGTGAGCAGACGAAGATAGGCGTGAACAGCTTGGTTGGGATCCCCATGTAGTGATAGGCGCTGGCATGGAAGAAGTCGGCGTTGGGAAAGAGCTCTTTCTCTTCCCACATCACCTTCTCCGCCTCGCAGGAGACGCGATAGAGGCGATCATCGCCCACCGCCTCGGCAAGTTTGGCCGACCACTCCTTGATGATGACGTTGCGCGGATCAGAAGTGCGGTAAATGGCGTGGCCAAAGCCCATGATCTTCTCCTTGGCCGCCAGCTTGGCCAGCAGTTCGCGCCTTGCCTGCGTCTCATCTTGCCAATGTTCGATCATCGCCATGGCCGCCTCGTTGGCGCCGCCGTGGAGCGGGCCGCGCAGGGTACCGATGGCGGCGGTGATGCAGGAGAACATGTCAGAGAGCGTCGAGGCGCAAACCCGCGCCGCAAAGGTGGAGGCGTTGAACTCATGCTCGGCGTAGAGGATGAGGGAGACATGCATCACCCGGCGCTCCAGCTCGCTCGGCGCCTTCTGGTGCAGCAGTGCGAGGAAATGGCCACCGATACACTCCTCGTCGCTGTCGAGGGCGATACGAATACCTTCATGGCTGAACTTGTACCAGTAGATCAGAATGCCCGGAAAGGCGGCCAGCAGCCGATCCGCCACTTCATGCTCATGCTCGAAACCATCTTCCGGTTCCAGATCGCCGAGCATGGAGCAGCCGGTGCGCAGCACATCCATGGGGTGGGCATCGGCGGGAATGCGCTCCAGTACCTCCAGCAGCGGCTGGGGCAAGGTGCGCAGGCGACGCAGCTCGCGCTTGTAGGCGTCAAGCTGCTGCTCACCGGGCAACTCCCCCTTGAGCAGCAGATAGGCGACCTCCTCGAACTGGGCGCTGTCGGCCAGCTCCTTGATGTCGTAACCGCGATAGGTAAGACCGGTGCCACTCTTGCCCACGGTGCAGATACTGGTCTCCCCTGCGCTTTGGCCGCGCAGACCGGCCCCGCCCAACGGTTTTTGCTGTCCCATAAGCTGCCTCCTATTCCTTGGCTGTAAACAGACGATCCAGTGTCTGCTCGTAGTGGTGATATCCGAGGAAGTCGTAGAGTGACTCCCGGGTCTGCATGGTCTCCACGACGGCCCTTTGATGGCCATCCTGGCGAATATGGTGATAGACGTTGAGGGCGGCCTGATTGGCGGCGCGGTTGGCACTCAAGGGATAGAGCACCATGTCGACCCCGTGGGCGGCGAGCTGCTCCTTGTCAAACAGCTCGGTTTTGCCGAACTCGGTCATGTTGGCAAGGATCGGCACTTTGGCCGCCTGCTTGAACTGGTCGTACTGGGCAAGTTCGGTCACCGCCTCGGCGAAGATCATGTCGGCCCCGGCGGCCACATAGGCGGCGGTGCGCTCAAGAGCAGATTCCATCCCCTCCACCGCCAGTGCATCGGTGCGGGCCATGATGACGAACTCGCTATTCTCGCGGGCATCCACCGCTGCCTTGATGCGATCGCACATCTCCTCCAGCGTGACCACCGCCTTGTTGGGGCGATGACCACAACGCTTCTGAGCCACCTGATCTTCCATGTGCACGGCTGCCACTCCGGCGTGCTCGAACGCGCGAATGGTGCGGGCGATATTGAACGCCCCCCCCCAGCCGGTATCGATATCGACCAGTAGCGGCACACGGGTTGCGGCGGTGATCCGCTCGGCATCGATCAGCACGTCGTTGAGGGAGGTCATGCCGAGATCCGGCAAGCCGTAGGAGGCATTGGCTACTCCGGCGCCGGAGAGATAAAGAGCTTGAAAGCCGCTGCGTTCGGCCATCAGCGCCATATAGGCACTGATGGTGCCGACGATCTGCAGGGGATGTTCATTGGCAAGGGCGGTGCGAAAGCGCAGGCCTGCCGAGGGGGACAAACTGGACATCATGACTCCTTTCACCTGTCTAGTCTGGCTATCTAATATCACGTTTACGTTAACGTCAATTATACTTTCGTAACATTCCGGCCGCAGGCAAGACAGGAAACCGGTTTTAAGGTAAATTTCACCAATTGCTTCAACAGGTTGAATTGTATGATGGAGCCCGGTTCCGTGATTGTCTGTCCGGCGTGCGACTTGCTGATCCAGCGCAAAGCACTGCCGCTGCGTCGCCATGCCCACTGCCCGCGTTGTCACCAGCATCTCTATGGCCGTTATGCCTTTCGTCCCTCCCAGTTGATGGCCCTGACCATCACCGGATTTCTGCTGCTGCCCTCTGCCTTTTTTGAACCGCTGATCTATCTGCGGCTGGCTGGGGTCAACACCGACGCCGACCTGCTGCGCGGTATCTTGGTGCTGTTTGGCGAAGGTGAATGGTGGGTAGCCAGCCTGGTGCTCTGGTGCGCCGTGTTGGCGCCGGTGGGATTATTGGCGGGGATCTTTGTGCTGGCTTCGGGTCTGGCCAAACGTTGGCACATTCTTCCCGTCACCTTGAAGCTGGTCGAGGTGTTTCGCCACTGGGCCATGCTGGAGGTCTATATCGTCAGCCTGCTGGTTGCCCTGTTCAAACTGATCGACATCGCCGATGTACGCCTCGGTGGCGGGTTGCTCAGCCTCGGTATTCTGATGCTGCTCAACATGACTCTGCTGATCCTGTTTGACCCCGCCCCCTACTGGGCGCGGATCCCGTTAAAGGAGCCGGAACATGACCAGCGCCCGTGAGATGGGGCTCTGCCGCTGCCATACCTGCGGTCTGCTGGTGCGTTATCAAGCCGGGGCAGTCTGCCCCCGTTGCAGCAGCAAATTACAGGTGCGCATTCCCCGCTCCCTCGCCTGGTCGTGGGGCTTGCTGGCACTCGCCACCTTCATGTTGCTGCCTGCCAATCTGTTGCCCATTACCCATTTCTACAACAAGGGGTTACTGCAGTCAGATACCATCTTCAGCGGTATCATGATGCTCTATCGCAGCAAAATGAGCGGGATTGCCACCATAGTTCTCACCGCCAGCATACTGGTACCCGTGGGCAAGATATTGGGGTTGGGCTGGATCTGCTGGCAGTTGCAGCGGGCCAAGCCGGTTCGGCGCAAGCGCCAGCTGGTGATGTATCGGGTGATCGATTTTATCGGTCGCTGGTCAATGCTGGACTTGTTCGTGATTTCGCTGATGGTGGCACTGGTCGATCGGGGTGTGCTGCTGAGTGTCCGCGCAGGCCCCGGAGCCACCGCCTTTGCCGGTGTGGTAGTGCTGACCATGATGTCGGCTCGCATGCTTGATACCCGTTTACTATGGGACAAGGCGGCCCGTTGATGATTTCTCTGTTTTTGTCTGATGTGCTGTTTAATCCAGCCAATAAGGAGTCACTATGATCGGGGCTGAACCCGTCATTGAAAAGCGTCGCTGGTTATCGCCGGTCTGGCTGTTACCCCTGATAGCCCTGCTGCTGGCGGGTGGCTTTCTCTATCAGCAGGTATTGAGCCGTGGCCAGCTTATCCAGATCAACTTTGCCCAGGGCAACGGCATCTTGCCGGGTAAAACCCAGGTTCGTTATCAGGGGGTGGCCATCGGCGTGGTGCAAGAGCTGGAGCTGGCTGAAGATGGCCGCAAGATTGCGGTGATGGCCAAGATTGACAGCCGTGCCAGACCGCTGATCCGCAAGGGATCCGACTTCTGGCTGGTGAGCCCCAAGGCGTCGCTCACCGAGATCTCCGGCCTCGATACCCTGGTCTCCGGCAACTACATCAACCTGCAACCGGGGCGTGAAAGCAATCCGCTGGAGGAGACCTTTGATGCACTGGAGGGCCCTCCCCCCGGCTATCAGGCTCAGGGGCGGATGCTGCACCTGACCGCCGATTCGCTGGGTTCGGTGGGGATTGGCGCCAAGCTCTATTTCCGCGGTATCGAGGTGGGCAGCGTCATCAATACCCGCCTGGGTCAGGACAACCAGAACGTCATTCTGGATCTGGTGATCGAGCCGCGTTTTGAACATCTGGTCAAAGCTGATACCCGCTTCTGGAATATCAGCGGTATCAAGGGCTCTTTCAGTCTGGCTGGCGTCAGCGTTGAGGCTGGCAGCCTCACTTCCATTCTGAGCGGCGGTATCGCCTTTGACTCCCCCAAAGATTCACCGGAGCCTGAGAAGGGACAGACCTTCGTCCTCTATAAAGGGCTTGCGGAAGCGGCGCGTGGCGAGCGTATCGACATTGCGGCTGGCGATCTTCCGGTCAAGGAGGGGATGCCCATCCTCTATGAGGGGATCGAGATCGGTCGTATCGACCCCATTCGGCTTACCGATAAAGGCCGGATGGTCACAGCGCTGATCAACCCGGAGCAGGCTTATCGCATTACCGACAAGAGTCAACTGGTGTGGGAGAGCGTCTCCCTCTCCGCGACCGGCGTGCAGCATGCAGATCGCCTGCTCTCCGGCCCGGCCATTCGCCTCGACTATGTAGCGGGCAAACCGGTACAGAAGATGACCCTGACCGATCGCGCCCCCCAAAGCGGCACCAAGGTGACGCTGCAGGCTGACGATCTGGCGGGGCTCAATCAGGATGCCCCTGTCTGGTACAAGGGATTGCAGGTGGGCCGCATCAGCCAGCTCACCCTGGATGCGCGCGGCAATGCCAGCGTCGAGCTGGTGATGGCGCCGAACTATGGCCATCTGCTCAACCGTGCCCGCTTCTATCGCGCCGCCCCGTTGCAGATCGATGCCGATCTGAGCGGCATCAAAGTAGAAACCAGTCCGGCCAGTGCCTGGTTGGGGGGCGGGATCAAGCTGGTACAAGCCAGCAGTGGTGAGCGGATTAACCGTCTCTACCCGAGTCAGGAGCTGGCACTGCTCGGCACCCGTGATGCCAAGCCCCAGCGCTGGTTGCTCAAGGCAGATCAGGCCGATGGCATTGGCATTGGCTCGCCTGTGCTCTATCTGGGGCTGGAAGCGGGCAAGGTCAAACAGCTACGCGCCGCCAAAGAGGGGGTCGAGATCGAACTCGAGATTGATGGGGTCTATGCTCCCCTCCTCGCCCAGCAACCCCAGTTCTGGAAAAAACCGGCCATCGACACCAAGGTGCGGGTCGATGGGGTGCAGGTCAAGGTGGGCAACCTCGGTACCTTGCTGCGCGGTGCCATCGAGTTCGATCGGTTAGCCAATGGCCGCAGCAGTCATCAACTGTTCGATTCCAGGGAGCAAGCCAAGGCCAAGGTGCGCCAGCTGTCACTGGTGGCAGAGAGCAATCCGGGGCTCGGGATTGGCAGCCCGATCCGCTATCGCGGTGTCGATATCGGCAAAATTGAAGAGATCGAGCTGGAGTCGTCATTGGGTCAGGTGATCTTCAAGGCGGAACTCGATGGCCACTATGCCGAGCGTTTCCTGCAGTCCGGCGCCCGCTTTACTCTGGTGCAAGCCAAGCTGGGGCTGGGCGGTGTCGCTCACCTCGATACCCTGATCAAGGGGGCGTTTGTAGAAGCACAACCCGGTAAAGGCGCTGGCAAAGATCGTTTCCCTTTGAGTCAGACCGGTCCTCTGGGTCTAGCCCTGACCCTCAAGAGCCCCTCCGTCAATGGCCTGAGCGTCGGTAGCCCGCTGCTGTTTCGCAAGATGGTGGTGGGCAGTGTCACCAAGGTGGCGCTGGCTCGGGATGGTAGCGAGGTGGTGATCGACGTTAACCTGGATCAGGAGTATGCCCATCTGGTGCGGGCCAACTCCCGTTTCTGGAATGTCTCTGGGGTCAAGGCGGATATCGGGCTGACCGGCGGCACCATCGAAGTGGAGACGGTGCAGAGCCTGCTGGCCGGCGGCATTGCTTTCAATACGCCGGAGAAAGAGATGGGTCCAACCGTCAAGGCTGGCCACAGCTATCCGCTCTACGGCAAGGCCGAGAAAGAGTGGCTGGAGTGGAGTCCGCGTATCCAGCCCTGATCTCTTCCCTTTGTATCTCATCCAAGCCCGGCACAGTGCCGGGCTTTTTTATATTCCGGTACCTGTTGATAGGGTTCAGATTCAGAATATTCTTAGCCTTGTGGTAGGATATCGCCCCTCTTTTTCGGTCAATGAGACGGCACAGTGCACGACAACACCTTCCTTCCCGATTACTTTTTACGCCACATTGCGGCCATCATGCCGGCCCATCTCTCGATGGAAGACTTTGTGGCCAGTTGTCGACGTCCGCTGCGCCGCAGCATTCGGGTCAATACCTTGAAGATAGCCGTCTCGGATTTCGTCGCCCTGATGGAGCCACTGGGTTGGCAGCTCGATCCTGTGCCCTGGTGTGATACCGGCTTCTGGCTGACCCGCAGCGACGAAACCGTCCCCCTTGGCAATACCGCCGAGCACTTGAGCGGGCTCTTCTACATTCAGGAATCGAGCTCCATGCTGCCGGTGACGGCACTCTTTGCCAGTGACAAGATCAAAGCGGATGGCATGTTGCTGGATGCTGCAGCGGCCCCCGGCTCCAAGACCACCCAGATAGCCGCCTTGATGAATAATCAGGGGATGCTGGTTGCCAACGAGTTTTCCAGCAGCCGGTTGAAAGTGCTTAGCGCAAATATCCAGCGCTGCGGCGTGACCAATGTAGGTATGACCCATTTTGATGCCAAGGTATTTGGCCAGTGGTTGCCGGAGACCTTCGATGCCATCCTGCTCGATGCCCCCTGCTCCGGTGAAGGTACGGTGCGCAAGGATGAAGATGCGCTGCGCAACTGGAGCATCGAGAGCATCGACGAGATTGCGGCGGTGCAACAAGGGTTGCTTGAGAGTGCCTTCCATGCCTTGAAACCGGGTGGTGTGCTGGTCTACTCCACCTGCACCTTGAGTGAGCAGGAGAATCAGGCGGTCTGCCAATCCCTGCTGGACAAGTTTGGCGACGCCTTGAGTTTTGACTCGCTGGCAGACCTGTTCCCCCATGCAGAGCAGGCCTGTACATACGAAGGATACCTGCACGTTTGGCCCCAGATCTTCGATAGTGAAGGCTTTTTCGTCGCCAGATTGCGCAAGCATCACTCGGTGCCCAACACCATGTTCAAGCCTGGCAAGCTGGGTAAATTCCCTTTTGCGCCGCTTCCTGCCAAAGAGGCGGAACCCATGTTGCGCGAGATCGAAGCCAACTTCGGGGTGGCACCGCAGGGTCAACTGTTTGGCCGCAATGACGAGATCTGGCTCTTCCCCCAGCTGTTTGATCAGGTGCAGGGCAAGCTGCGCTTCGATCGCATCGGCATCAAGTTGGCCGAGACCTTCAAGAAAGGTTATCGCCTCACTCATGAGTGGGCACTGGCCTATGGCGATAAAGCGAGCAAGGGCGTGGTTGAGCTTGATAGCGCCAATGCGCGGGAATTCATGATGGGGCGGGATGTTTGGCCAGAACAGGATGCGGGCACTGGCGAGGTAATCGTCCGCTATCAGGGGCATACCCTGGGCATGGGGAAATGGGTGGGGAGTCGGGTCAAGAATGCCCTCCCCCGCGAGCTGGTGCGTGACAACAATCTGTTCAATGCCTAGTGGGCCGTTCGGTGCATCAGCACTTGAACGAGTCTGAAATACCCACACTCTGGTTGAACTTTTCTTCGGATCTTGAAAAGCCTTGAGCCTTGTCTAAGCTTAAGGCAATCCGAACACCAGTTAGCGCACGGCTCTGCAAGGAGCCAATTCCCCTATGCCAGGTACAAGGAATTCGTACCTGGCTTTTTTTATCTCTTCACGTATCGCTGTTACTTCACTCTTGTGTCTATGCAACGGTCTCTTCGACCTGTGTGGCGACTCTGTTTTCAAACGGAGGTTCTCTACCCAGCTCATGTTGGTAGAGCAGATCGATCGCCTGCTCGATGAGTGATGCCTGACTGTCTTCGAGATGGATACCCAGTGTGGCCAATCGTTCGGCGTGGCGATTGCTGATCCAGCATTGCAGCCGGGTATGGGTCTCCTGCTTGCGTTTTACATGTTGGCGCTGCCGCTCGGCATTGTTTTGGGGCCCCGCCTCTTGCTCTTCACGCACTGTCATTTCTTGGCTCATATGTCCTTGCGATATTACGTTTCCGAGTTTGTTATCTCTCATCACATGCCATTATCCATTGGAAGATGCCCTTCCCCTTTAGGCTGCTGGCTGCACGGCAAATATATCATCAGATCAACAAGATATCATTTAACATAAAAAATGAAGTGACGCAGTGAAGTCAAAGCAAGCCATCAAGGGCATGATCGGAGAATTTATGGGCGTCATCGAAGTACTCCTGCAGGGTTCGCATATCCTTGTGGCGCGTCACCTCGATGATCTTGTTCATCGGCTTGCCGGCAGTCACCGCCGAGGTGATAAATCCACGGCGCAGGCTATGGCCACTGACGTAAAGATCGTCAATGGTTTGGCCGGTTCGGCGCTTGATCATCAGATTGATGCCCTGGGGGCCGAGTGGTTCGGCCATCAATTGTCCCCAGCGGTTCATCCGCCGAAATAGCGGACCCTCGCTGATCCGGCTTTTGCGCAACCAGTTTTGCAGTGCCGATACCGGACAATAGTGCTTGCCCGGGATCAAGGCTATCTCGGTTTCATGCAGCTGATGCTTGCTCGGTTTGAGACGAAGACGGATCCCCTGCCCCACAAAATCGAGATCGCTCACCTCAATTCGGGCTGCTTCCGAGCGGCGCAAGGCGCCACTGAACATCAGCAGTAGCAGGGTGTGATCGCGCAAGCCCGCCAGATCATGGGTGTCAATGCCATCGAGTACCTGGGTCAATGGCTGTAACGTCAGGGCGCCAGTTTTGCGCTTGCGGTTATCTCCCAATCTGACAATACCGCGCATCATCTCCTTGATTTCGGGATGCTCGGTGGGCATGGGATGAATCCCTTTCTGCTTGAAGGCATAACGGATCCCGGCAAGCCGCCGCACCAGGGTTGCCGGTTTACGAGGTTCACCGTTACGCAGCTCACCCTTCCCCTCCTCTTTATCCAGCCATACCCAGTCGGCCAATACGCCGTCGGCCTGATCTGCCAGAAAGTTCATGATGTCGTGATGGGTGGTTTGCAGCGGATCCAGCCTGTGCAATTGGCACCAGAAGACAAAAATACGGGTATCCGCCTGATAGGCATTGAGGGTGGAATCCGCTTTTGCACTGCGCAAAAAGCGGCGTGCCCGGCTATTTAGTTGCGCATCGAACACAGTCTGCAGTGACTGATGAGCCGGATTGGACAAGGTTGGAAATGCCACGGAACTCTATGATTCATATGAAGTTTGAGAGGATCTTACAGGATCTTCCCTATACATCAAGTATCGATAATGAATATTATCGATACTTAGAACATCTTGTTTTAATGCCCTTTAACCACGCTGAATAAAGGAAACATAGGAATATCATTCAACCCAGTTTGGCAGAAACGAAAAAGTAAAATTGGCAGGAAAAAGTGAGAGATAACACAGCTCGGTGTTGATATTCAGGTGGGTAATCAGCTTGGTATTTGAAATATAAAAAGCCCCGAGCAACGGGGCTTCTGTGTTATTTTTTCGCCAGTTTGAATAGTTCAAAGAAATTCCGGCTAGTGGCTTCTGCCAATTCATTAAGCGGAATATGACGCAGATCGGCAATAAACTGCGCAACGTCTCGCACAAAGGCGGGCTCGTTCTCCCTCCCCCGATGCGGCACGGGGGCAAGATAGGGCGAGTCGGTCTCGACCAGCAATCTGTCGAGGGGCAGAGCCTTGACCACCTCTTGCAGGGCAGACGCATTTTTGAAGGTGGCGATCCCGGAGATTGAGATATAGAACCCCATCGCCATTGCGGCTTGCGCCATCTCGAGAGACTCGGTGAAACAGTGCAGCACACCGCCAACCTGATCCGCGCCCTCTTCACGCATGATCTGCAAGGTATCTTGTTGAGCATCGCGGGTATGGATGATCAGCGGCTTGTTCAGCGCGCGAGCAACCCGGATATGTTCGCGGAAAGAGGCTTGCTGAACGTCCTTGTTCTCGGGCGAGTAAAAGTAATCGAGACCGGTCTCACCGATGGCCACCACACGTGGATCGGCAGCTTGCTTGAGCAGCAACTCGGCATCGACACCGGGTTCCTGATTGAGCGGGTGTACCCCGCAAGAGGCAAATACCTGGGGATAGGGGGCGATCGCCTCAAGCATGGTCGGGAACTGTGCCTGAGTTACACTGACACAGAGAAAATATCCCACGTCCAGTTTCGCGGCCTTTGCCAGTACATCAGCCATGCTGGTCTGCTTGCTGCCATAGCTGAGGCGATCAAGATGACAGTGGGAATCAACGAGTAACATATAAAACCTTTCTGCTTGTCGGTACTTATAACCAGCGACTGAGCCAGTTCATCAGATGGATGGTGGGATTGGAGAGCTGGCCCGGCTGGCATGCCGCTTTCAGGGCTACCAGATCTTGTTCTGCCTCCAGCAGTTTTTCGCTGGAGTGCTGCTCCGCCAACCGCTGGCTCAAGATTGCCAAGTCCGGCATCGCCAGCTGATGGTGACCGCATCCAGCCTGGGTTTTCAGGGCATCACACAAGAAGAGCTGCAACCAGTGCAACCTGACCTGCGTCTCCTGACCAAGCTGGCTGCACAATGCCGTCGCCTTGACCGGACTTTGACTCAGGGCGACAAACTGTTCCAGCAGTTCGCGGCGAGTCCCGTCCTGTTGCTGCTCGATATAGTCGAGTACCCGCAGCGGGGCCCCCTGACAGATCCGCACCTGAGCCAGAGTGGCCTGATGACCCTGCTCGGCCAACCAGCGTACTGTTTCCCCTTCCGCAGGCAATTGACAGACATGTTTGTGACAGCGACTGAGAATGGTGGGAAGCAACCGGGAAACCTGGGAGGCAATCAGCAACAGCAAGCTGTCGCCGGCCGGCTCTTCCAGGGTTTTCAGCAGGGCATTTGCCGCCGATTCGGTCATCCGCTCCGCATCAGGAATGATCACCACCTTGCCACGGCCGAGCTGGGCAGAGCCCTGCAGCCGGGTGCAGATCTCGCGAATGGCCTCGACCCCGATGGTCTTGCTGTCGCGCGTTATGGTGCCGAGATCCGGGTGGTTGCCCTTGTCAAACAGCTGGCAGGAGTGGCACTGACCGCACGGCTCTCCACGATCCGGTTGCTGGCAAAGGTGTAAACGTGCCAGCCGCTCGGCCAGTTGCTCCTTGCCAAGACCGGGATCGCCGAGCAACAACCAGGCGTGGCCGAGACGACCGGACTGGGCCGTCTGGCTCAGAGCATGCCAGTCGGGGATCAGCCAGGGATACATAGCGGCTCGTTCGACAGATAGTGATCCAATGCAAGCTCAATGGACGTTTTGACCTGTTCCGGCGTTTGCGCCGCATCGATCACCACAATGGAGTCATCCTTGGCGGCCAGTTCGAGATAGCGCGCCCGGGTACGCTCGAAGAAGCTGAGCTGCTCCAGTTCGATGCGATCCAGCTCGCCGCGATGGCGGGCGCGCTGCAAGCCAAGGGCGGGATCGATATCGAGATAGAGGGTGAGATCCGGCTTGAAGTTGCCGAGCACTGCCTGCTTGATGGCTCCGATAAGCTGGGCATCGATACCACGGCCGCCACCCTGATAGGCCTGGGAGGATAGATCGTGGCGATCCCCCACCACCCAGACACCGTCGGCCAGTGCGGGTTTGATGCGGGTCTCCACCAGTTGTACCCGGGAGGCGTACATCAGCAGCAGTTCCGCCTCGATGGTGAGGCGCTCGTCGTGCACCTCTTTGACAATGGCCCGCATCCGCTCGGCCAGTGGCGTACCACCCGGCTCGCGGGTGCACTCGATCCGGTTGATGCCGTGACGCTGCAGATAGTCGGTCACATAACGAACGGCCGAGCTCTTCCCTGCCCCTTCCAATCCTTCGATCACAATAAATTTAGACATTAGGGTTTCTTCAATATGTATTCACGAACCGCCCGATTGTGTTCATCGAGGGTCTTGGAGAAATAGTGGGCACCGCCCCCCTTGGCGACAAAGTAGAGATAATCGGTCGACTTGGGGTTAAGCGCAGCTTCGATGGAGGCCTTGCCCGGCATGGCGATGGGCGTGGGCGGCAGACCGTCGATCACATAAGTGTTGTAGGGATTCTTGTCGGTCAGATCACTGCGGCGAATGTTGCCGTCGTAGCGATCCTTCACCCCGTAAATGACGGTGGGATCAGTCTGCAACTTCATGCCCAGACGCAGACGGTTGACGAATACGGAGGCGATCTGCGCCCGCTCGTCCGGCTGGCCGGTCTCTTTCTCGATAATGGAGGCCATGATCAACGCCTCATAGGGGGTCTTGTAAGGCAGGTTAGCCTGACGTTTTTCCCAGCTCTGCTGCAGGAAGGTCTCCATATCCTGATGGGCGCGGCGCAAGATCGAGAGATCGCTGGCATGGGTGGTATAAGCGTACGTTTCCGGCAGGAACCACCCCTCCAGCTTGCCATTCTCGATGCCGAGCTCTTGCGCCAAGTCGGCTTCGGATTGCTCAACGGTCAACCGCTCAAGGTATGGGGCGCTGGAGAGCTGCTTCTGCCAATCCTCGAAACGGGAACCTTCGACGAAGGTGAGGCTGAAGTGAAACTCCTTGCCCGATGCGAACAGAGAAAGGGTCTCCTTGAGAGGGGCCCCTTCCTTGATTTCATAGGTACCCGATTTGATGGCCACCAGTTCGGGATGGCTGCGCAGCCAGAGCCGCACCGCCCAGGGGCTGGTTTCCCCCTCCCCAAGTTCGGCGATGAGACGCGCCGCATGGGCGCCCTTCTCCACCGTAAAGAGCCGGGTCGGCCCCTTGTTGGTGAGCGTCTCTACCTGTTGCCATTTGTAATGTACATAGCCCCCGGCAGCGGCTACCGTCAGTGCCGCCCCCGCGAGCAGGGTGTAAAGCCGATTAAACTTCAATGACCAAACGCTCCTGTAAACGGCGACTCAATACCGCTGGGGGATAGTGAATATCCTCGATGCAATTGACCGGCACGACCCCCATCAGGGTATTGGTGAGCCACACCTCTTCAGCCTGCCATAGTGACTCCAGCGGAGCCTCTACCACACGCAACTCAATACTCATCTGTTTCAACATCGCCATCACCTGGCGGCGCATGATGCCATCGACACCACCGCGGGCGAGATCGGGCGTAAACACCGTCTTGCCCCGACGCCAAAACAGATTGGCACTGACCCCTTCAATCAGATAACCGCGACTGTTAAGTACTATCCCTTCGACTGCATTCCGGCTGACAAGTTCGCTTTTTAGCAATACCTGCTCCAGACGATTCAAGGTTTTAAGCCCAGCCAGCATGGGGGCATCGCCGATCCGCTGGCGGCACACCACCATCTCGATCCCCTCCTGTTGCCACTGGCCATAGTGAGTGGGAAATGGCGCCAGACTGACAATCCGGGTTGTGTGCTGACATCCGCTGCCGTCATAGCCCCGCCCCCCCTCGCCGCGGGTCAGGATCACCTTGGCCACGCATTGTGGCTGGTCGGCCACCATCTCTTCAACCTCCCGGGTCAAGAGATCCCAGTCCGGTTCAACCAATCCCAGCCGGTTGTTGGCCAGCTGCAACCGTGCCAGATGGGCAGGCCACTGCAACACGCGACCCTCCCTGACCGCCATGGTGGTGAAATGACCGTCACCATAGGCCAACCCCCGATCATGGGCCGAGATCGTATCAAGCTTCATGCCATTGATAAGCAAAGGGATCCCTCCGATAAAAAAGGCCCGATACCGGCAGTATCGGGCCTGTGTCTTTGCCCTGCGGCAAATTATACGCGTTTGAAGATCAGTGAGCCATTGGTGCCGCCAAAACCAAACGAGTTGGAAAGGGCGTACTCGAAGCTACCTGGTTTGGCCACATGGGGTACCAGATCCAGATCGCACTCATCATCCGGGTTGTCCAGGTTGATGGTGGGCGGAGCCACCTGATCACGCAGGGCCAACACAGTGATGATCGCCTCGATGGCACCGGCAGCGCCCAACAGGTGACCGGTCATCGACTTGGTGGAGCTGACCATCAGGGATTTGGCGTGTTCACCAAACACCGACTTCATGCCACGCAGCTCGGCCACATCACCCAGCGGGGTGGAGGTGCCGTGCGCGTTGATGTAACCAATCTGCTCGGGGGCAATGCCGGCATCCTTGATGGCATTTTTCATGGCACGAGCGCCACCGTTGCCATCTGCAGGAGGCGCAGTCATGTGGTACGCGTCACCGCTCATGCCAAAACCGACCAGCTCGGCGTAGATCTTGGCACCACGGGCCTTGGCGTGTTCGTACTCTTCCAGTACCAGGACACCGGCACCGTCACCCAGCACGAAACCATCGCGATCTTTATCCCACGGACGGCTCGCTTTTTGCGGCTCGTCGTTGCGGTTGGAGAGTGCCTTGGCGGCAGCGAAGCCACCCATCCCCATCGCGGTGGAGGCTTTCTCGGCACCGCCGGCGACCATCACGTCGGCATCACCGTAAGCGATCATCCGGCCAGCCATGCCGATGGCATGGGTACCTGTGGTACAGGCGGTAGTCACGGCGATGTTCGGCCCTTGCAGACCTTTCATGATGGAAAGATGACCGGACACCATATTGATGATGGTGGACGGAACGAAGAAGGGACTGATCTTGCGTGGGCCGCCGTTGACCAAGCTTTCGTGGTTCTGTTCAATCAGACCCAGACCGCCGATACCGGAGCCAATCGCCACGCCGACACGTTCGGCATTCTCTTCATTGATGGTCAGGCCGGAATCATCCAGCGCCTGCATACCGGCCGCGATGCCGTATTGAATGAAGAGATCCATCTTGCGAGCGTCTTTACGGTTGATACCGTACTGCTCGGGATCGAAATCCTTGACCAGACCTGCGAAGCGGGTTGCAAACTCGCTGGCATCAAAGTGTTCGATAAGGGAAATGCCGCTCTGCCCGTTGAGCAGTGCTTGCCAGCTGGATTCGGCAGTGTTACCCACCGGGGAAAGCATCCCCAAGCCGGTCACCACGACTCTGCGTTTTGACACTGAGGTAGTCTCCGAGAGGTGTTTTGAAAAGGAACAAATACAAAAGAAGCGGCCCTTGGGCCGCTTCTTTCAGAACAGGAACTTATTCCTGATTAGCGGTGATGTAGTCGATAGCCGCTTGAACAGTGGTGATCTTCTCGGCTTCTTCATCAGGAATTTCGGTATCGAATTCTTCTTCCAGCGCCATTACCAGTTCAACGGTATCCAAAGAGTCAGCGCCCAGGTCGTCGACGAAGGAGGCAGCGTTCTTAACGTCTTCCTCTTTAACACCCAGTTGTTCGATGATGATTTTCTTTACGCGTTCTTCGATGTTGCTCATGACCTGAATTTTCCTTTAAAAATACGCTATTTGCGTCTGGTTGGGGTAGTTTATTCAATTGACGTGAGTTTGCAAGTAGCTTGCCGCTGGTCAAACCACGAAATGTGCCAAACTTCGGCGTACTATCGCAAATTTGAACAGATCTTACGACAAATTGATTACACCATGTACATCCCGCCATTAACATGCAGGGTTTCGCCGGTGATATAGGCTGCTTCATCAGAAGCCAAGAATACCACAGCTGCGGCAATTTCTTTTGGATCACCCAAACGGGCGGCAGGCACCTGACTCATGATGCCGGCACGTTGATCGTCATTCAGGGCACGGGTCATGTCGGTTTCGATGAAACCGGGAGCAACCGCGTTCACTGTGATACCACGGGATGCCACTTCCCGCGCCAACGATTTGGTAAAACCAACCAGACCGGCCTTGGCGGCAGCATAGTTGACCTGACCGGCATTGCCCATGGTTCCCACCACGGAGCCAATGCTGATGATGCGACCGTGACGTTTCTTCATCATGGCACGCAACACCGGTTTGCTCAGACGATAAAGCGAGGTCAGATTGGTATCGATGATCTCGTTCCACTCGTCATCTTTCATCCGCATCAACAGGTTGTCACGGGTGATCCCCGCGTTGTTGATCAGGATGTCGATCTCGCCAAAGCGCGCCTTGATGGCAGCGAAGACGGCTTCGATGGATTCCTGGCTGGTCACGTTCAGTGCCATGCCGCAACCATTCTCGCCCAGATAGGCGCTGATCGCCTCGGCACCGCTCTCGCTGGTCGCCGTACCGACCACTTTCGCGCCACGGGCCACGAATGTTTCGGCAATCGCACGGCCGATGCCACGACTGGCACCGGTCACCAACACAACCTTATCGGTAAAGCTCATCACTTGCTCCTGTTTACTTGATCTGGGCCAGCGCCTGCTCGAAAGAGGCGGCATCGTTGGCGTGAATACCTTCCACGCGCTTGTCGATACGCTTGGCGAGCCCGGTCAACACTTTGCCCGGTCCCATCTCGATCTCGAGGGTAACCCCCTCATTGGCCATCCGCTCGACAGTCTCGGTCCAACGAACCGGGCTGAACAGCTGACGAACCAGTGCTTGCTTGATGGCGACCGGATCCTGTTCACAGGATACGTCGACATTATTGATGACCGCGATGGTTGGAACCTTGATCTCGATCCCGTCCAGCGCAGCTGCCAGTTTTTCTGCGGCAGGTTTCATCAGCGCGCAGTGAGACGGCACGGAGACCGGCAGCGGCAGCGCACGCTTGGCGCCCGACTCTTTCATCAGCACGTTGGCGCGCTCAACGGCCTCTTTGTGGCCGGCGATAACCACCTGGCCCGGGGAGTTGAAGTTGACCGGAGAGACCACCTGCCCTTGTGCCGCTTTTTCGCAGTTGGCGGCGATGGATTCGTTATCCAGACCGATGATGGCCGCCATGGCCCCGGTGCCTTCGGGTACCGCTTCCTGCATGGCCAGACCGCGCAGCTCGACCAGTTTGACCGCATCGGCAAAATCGAGTGCGCCGCTGCAAACCAGCGCAGAGTACTCACCCAGGCTGTGACCCGCCATCATGGCAGGCGTTGCCCCACCCTGCTGTTGCCACAGGCGCCACAGGGCGACAGAGGCAGTCAGCAGCGCTGGCTGGGTGCGCCAGGTTTTGTTCAGATCTTCAACCGGACCATCCATCACCAGGGCAAACAGGTCATAACCCAGCACCTGACTCGCTTCGGCGAAGGTCTCCTTGATCACGGCATGTTGTTCGGCCAGCTCGGCCAGCATGCCAACGGACTGGGAACCTTGTCCCGGGAAGGCAATGGCAAATTGGGTCATCATTGATTCCTTTTAGATAAGACAAAAATGAAATCGGTGACGGGATGATGGAGACACCATCCCGCCGAAGATCAGAGGCGAACCAGCGCAGAGCCCCAGGCGAAACCGCCACCAAAGGCTTCCAGCAGTACCAGCTGACCCGGTTTGATCCGGCCATCCCGCACCCCTTCATCGAAGGCGACAGGGACGGACGCAGCAGAAGTGTTGCCGTGCTTGTCGAGGGTCAGCACCACTTTATCGAGGCTCATACCCAACTTCTTGGCTGTGGCGCTGATGATGCGGAAGTTGGCTTGATGCGGCACCAGCCAGTCCAGCTCGCTCGGCTCGATGCCAGCAGCGGCCAACGTTTCGGTTACGATCTCGCTCAGACGGGTGACCGCCACTTTGAACACATCGTTGCCCTTCATATACATATAGGCTTCGAGCTCGGCACCCGGCATGCCGCGACGGGGATGAGGCAGCTTGAGCAGTTCGCCATAACGGCCATCGGCATGAAGATGGGTAGAGAGGATACCCGGCGTCTCGCTGGCACCGACAATCACAGCCCCTGCCCCATCACCAAACAGGATGATGGTGCCGCGATCTTGCGGATCGCACATGCGGGAGAGCACATCGGCCCCGACGACCAGCACATGGCGGGCAGCGCCAGATTTGACGAACTGATCGGCAATGGAGAGTGCGTAGGTGAAACCTGCGCAGGCTGCAGCCACGTCAAAGGCAGGAATGCCCGGAACACCGAGCAGCCCCTGCAGCTCGCAGGCGGCAGCCGGGAAGGCATTTTCAGCACTGGTGGTGGCCAGCACTATCATATCGAGATCGGCAGCGGTCAAACCGGCTGCATCCAGGGCGCGCAGAGCGGCCTGGTAAGAGAGGGTGGCAACGGTCTCGTCAGCCCCGGCAATACGGCGCTCACGGATACCGGTGCGTTCCACGATCCACTCATCACTGGTCTCAACCATCTGCTCGAGATCGGCGTTGGTACGCACTGAACTCGGCAGGTAGCTGCCAGTACCCAGAATTTTGCTATGCATAGAGTTCTTATAGATCCCTGTCAGAGAAGACAGCTTCAAGGCGATCTGCTATTTGCAGTGGAAGTTGATGTTTGGCCTCTTGTGCGGCCAGCAGGATCGCATTACACAGAGCGCGCCGTTCGGCCCGCCCATGACTTTTTACCACAATGCCGCGCAATCCTAACAGACTTGCTCCGTTATACTGGTCGGGGTTCAGGTAAGAAAAACGCCGTTTGAACATAAATCCGGCGATCCGGCCAAGAAAAGTGCGTTTCTTGCGGGGATATCCGGCCAGCTGGGCCATCATCCGCACCACCCCCTCGGCCGTTTTGAGGGCGACATTGCCGACAAAACCGTCGCAGACGATCACGTCGCTGTCGCCGCTGAAGATGCGATCCCCTTCGACGAACCCGACATAATTGAGTGCGTGGCACTGACGCAACAATTCGGCGCTGTGGCGCACCAGATCGTTACCCTTGATCTCCTCCTCGCCGATGTTGAGCAAGGCAACACGAGGTAATGCTATGCCTTCTACCTTTTCGGCCACGACAGAGCCCATCACCGCAAACTGCAGCAAAGTATCCGCATCGCAACTGACGTTGGCGCCGAGATCCAGCATCACGGTACGTTTGCCACTCAATGTTGGCAACGCCTTGATGAGGGCGGGTCTATCTACCCCGGGTAGGGATTTGAGCACGCACTTGGCCATCGCCATCAACGCACCGGTATTGCCGGCACTGACGCAGGCATCGGCCTCACCGGCTTTCACCAGATTGAGTACCAGCCGCATGGAGGAGTCTTTCAGAGTACGCAGCGCCACGATCGGTTTATCGCCCATGCCAACCACCTGGGATGCATGTACGAAACGAACGCGGGGATGATTCAGCAAGCCATGTTGCTGCAGCAGAGAAGAGGTCTGGTGCTGGTCGCCGACCAGGATCAGTTTTAGCTGGGGTAAAAGAGACAGTGCCTGCACGGCGGCAGGCACTGTTTCAGAGGGGCCAATATCTCCCCCCATGATGTCTAGCGCGACAGTTTGCGTAGACAAAGGCAATCCTTAAGCGATTACCTTTTTACCGCGGTAGAAACCATCGGCAGTCACGTGGTGACGACGATGAATTTCGCCACTGGTCTGATCAACAGTCAGGGCAGCGGTGGTCAGCGCATCGTGGGAACGACGCATGCCACGCTTGGCACGGGTTTTACGGTTCTGTTGTACGGCCATTGTAGGCTAACTCCTAAATTCACTTACGTTTAAGCTCTTCAAGAACTGCAAAGGGATTCGGCCGCTCATCAGCAGGTTCGATTTCACCCCAGGTCATCTCCATGTTTCCTCTCGGGCATGCATCCAGAGAATGCATTGCGACTTGAGGCAACGAGAGGATGAGCTCATCCTCCAGGATTTGATGAAGATCTATCTCGCCGTTTTCGTCCAACTCAATGGGCTCATAAGCTTCCGGCAGTTCTTCCTCGTTTGTTCTTTCGAACAGCGGAGTGTAGATAAATTCAGCTTCGCAGAGGTGTTCGAATGTCTCTCCGCAACGTTGGCAAACCAGGTCAACCTTGGCATGGGCAGTGCCTTTCATAACGGTCAACTTCTGGACATCTTTGCCAAAGTGCAGTGATACATCGATATCACTCTGCAAGCCAGCGGTTGATTCCTCCAGCCTGGGCATCTGCGACTTTTCCACTATCCCGATGTAATCGAGCAGCTTCAAGGCACTACGGACTGGATCAACCTTAACGGGCAACTTCACCTTTTGCATAGGGCGCGAATAATATAGGTCCAACAACTGATAGTCAAAGGAAAAAGTCCTTACCGCCGATGATTTTAACGTCACAAGTCCCTAGAATGCCGGTACTCGCTTTCATCGGTACCTGATTATGCCACAGAATCTGATCCTCGCCTCAACTTCTCGCTATCGCAAAACCCTGCTGGAGAAGCTCGGTCTCCCCTTTGAATGTGCCGCCCCCGATGTGGATGAGCGACCACTGGCTGGCGAATCCGCCGAGACGCTGGTGGTCAGACTGGCTCGTGCCAAGGCTGATGCTGTCGCCCAACATCGTGATCACGGCTTGATCATCGGATCTGATCAGGTGTGTGTCTGCAATAATCACATCCTCGGCAAACCGGGCACCATCGACAATGCCATCGCCCAGCTGATGGCGGCTCAAGGTCGCAGCGTCACCTTTTACACCGGGCTGTGCGTACTTAACGCTGCAACCAATGAGATTCATCAATTGATTGAACCATTTACGGTCCACTTTCGCGATCTCGACGAATCCGCCATTCGCCGCTATGTAGAGGCTGAACTGCCCCTCGATTGTGCGGGAAGTTTCAAATGCGAAGGGATGGGGATCGTGCTGTTCAAGGGGCTGGAGGGGCGCGATCCTAACGCCTTGATCGGTCTGCCGCTGATCGGCCTGATCGAGCTGCTGGAGCGCCACGGTATTGCCCTGCCCTGATCGCGGACGAATAGATAAGCTAGATCGAGGATATAAAAAGCCCGGTCAATAGACCGGGCTTCTGTTATCAATCAGATCGATGTCTCTTAAAGAGAGGCGTCTATAACAGCCCGCGAAGAGCCGCCATAGAATCCACCACAGCCACTGGCCCGTAACGACTGAGGGCATCGCGGCTATCCACCCCCCAGGTGACACCAATACGCGGCATGGCGATCGCCTCGGCCATCGCCATATCGTGAACAGAGTCGCCGATCATTACCGCCTGCCGGGGTGACAGCCCCAGCTCGTCCAGGATCTGCTCAAGCATCAGCGGATCAGGCTTGGAGCGAGCCTCATCGGCCCCGCGACTGGTTACAAACAACGGGCGTAGCCCGGTTTCATCCAATACCCGATCCAGCCCGCGGCGTGATTTGCCGGTAGCGACGGCCAGTTGCAGCCCTCGTGACTGCCAGTCATGCAGCAACTCCCCTACCCCGGAAAACAACGGGCTGGGGGTGGCATCGTGCAGATAGTGATGACGATAGCGATCGATGAGTATGGCAATCTGGCGCTCACCGCTGGTGGCGCCACTGCCACTGCATAAGGGGAACAAGCGGGACATGGCGACATCGAGGCTCAATCCGATGATCTGCCGGATCTGGGCTGGAGCAGGAACCGCCAGCTCACAATCTCTGGCGGCACCTTGTACACAGGTCACAATCCGGCCCACCGAATCCATCAGGGTACCGTCCCAATCGAAAATGGCGAGCCGGATATCCTGCATCAGCGTGGCAAGCCGTTGAGGAAGTTGTCGAGTTCAGGTGCCAGCGGCGCTTCTACCTGCATCTCGCGACCATCGGCCGGATGGGTGAAGCTGAGCTTCCAGGCATGCAAAAAGAGCCGTTTCAGCCCTTGGCTGCGCATTTTCTCGTCAAACGCCGCTTCACCGTACTTATCGTCACAGGCGATCGGATGACCGGCATGCAGGGTATGCACGCGGATCTGGTGGGTACGACCGGTGATGGGGCTGCACTCGACCAGAGTCGCTTCGGCAAATTGACGCACGATGCGGAACCGTGTTTCCGATGGCTTGCCATCGGCGCTGACCCGCACTACCCGCTCGCCAGACTGCAGATCGTTTTTGCGCAGAGGTGCATTGACCACCTTGACGTGGGCCTGCCATTTGCCGCGAACTAGCGCCAGATACTGCTTGCGCATGGTCTTGACCCGCAACTGTTCATGCAGGCTGCGCAGGGCGCTGCGTTTTTTGGCAACCAGCAATACACCAGAGGTGTCACGATCCAGTCGATGAACCAGCTCGAGGAAACGGGCTTCCGGCCGCAGGGCGCGCAGCCCTTCAATCACACCAAAGCTCAGCCCGCTGCCGCCATGTACGGCCATGCCGGAGGGCTTGTTCAGCACGATCATGGCATCGTCTTCGAACAGGATCTGGCTTTCCAGACGCTGGATAACCCCGAGGTTGGCGGATGGCAGCTCATTTTTTTCAGCGACGCGAACGGGAGGAACCCGCACCTCGTCACCTGCGCAGAGTTTGTACTCCGGTTTGATGCGCTTTTTGTTTACTCGCACTTCACCTTTGCGAAGGATGCGATAGATCAGGCTCTTGGGGACGCCCTTTAGCTGAGTCTTGAGAAAATTGTCGATGCGCTGCCCGTCATGCTCAGCTTCGATGGTGAGCAGCTGCACTTGTTGATGTATCTGTGTCATGGCGCGGATTTTACCACTGCCAGCGCCCCTTGGCTGCTGGTTTGTTGAAAAATGGCGCCTTGCTATAAAAGAGGTTTAAATGGGATAATAAACAAGGTTTTGTCATTGTGTTCAAGCCTTGTACTAAGTGGCCAAAAAGTATGCCACCCAATCCCGAAACACCGTGTATACAAGAACATGACGGTTCCCGGGTGCGAGGTACAACGCATGGAGAACACAAACATCACCGTTTATTTGTCTCCATTTCGGCATCCTTATTCATTCCTTCTCGAGAAGTGATGACCAGAGCGCCCTTAGTTTGCGCCTCATGCATACCCCAACCGGGAGGTTGCTCCAGTATGCTGAAGACCCGAGGCCGGCGCTGGCAGGACCCAGATGGAGGAAATCAAAATGACACAATAATGAGAACTCAATGAAAAGAATGCTTATCAACGCAACTCAAGAAGAGGAGTTGCGCGTAGCGCTGGTTGACGGACAACAGCTCTACGATTTGGATATTGAAAGTCCGGGACACGAGCAGAAGAAAGCGAACATTTACAAGGGTAAGATCACCCGCGTAGAACCCAGCCTTGAAGCTGCTTTTGTCGACTACGGCGCCGAGCGCCACGGTTTCCTGCCGTTGAAGGAGATCGCCCGCAATTACTTCCCCTCCGGTTACTCCTATCAGGGTCGTCCCAACATCAAAGAAGTGGTCCGCGAAGGTCAGGAAGTTATCGTCCAGATCGACAAGGAAGAGCGTGGCACCAAGGGTGCAGCCCTCACCACCTTTATCAGCCTGGCAGGTAGCTACCTAGTACTGATGCCCAACAACCCCCGTGCCGGTGGTATCTCCCGCCGCATCGAGGGTGATGAGCGGACTGAACTGAAAGAAGCCCTGAGTGGATTGACCGTGCCGGAAGGCATGGGCTTGATCGTGCGCACCGCCGGTGTGGGCAAGTCTCCGGAAGAGCTGGAGTGGGATCTGAACGTCCTGCTCAATCACTGGGACTCCATCCACAAGGCCTCCCAAGAGCGCGCGGCACCGGTGCTGATCCACCAGGAAAGCAACGTCATCGTGCGTGCCATCCGTGACTATCTGCGTCGCGATGTGGGCGAGATCCTGATCGACAATCCGGTGATTTTTGAACGTGCCAAGGCCCATATCGAGCTGGTACGTCCCGATTTCCTCAACCGCGTGAAGCTGTACAAGGGTGAAGTTGCCCTGTTCAATCACTTCCAGATTGAGAGCCAGATCGAATCAGCCTTCCAGCGTGAAGTGCGCCTCCCCTCCGGTGGCAGCATCGTTATCGATCCGACCGAAGCACTGACCTCCATCGATATCAACTCCTCCCGCGCCACCAAGGGCGGCGATATCGAAGAGACTGCGCTGCAAACCAACCTGGAAGCGGCCGATGAAATTGCCCGTCAATTGCGTCTGCGCGACTTAGGGGGACTGATCGTAATCGACTTCATCGACATGACCCCTGTTCGCCATCAGCGCGAAGTGGAAAACCGTCTGCGTGAAGCGGTTCATCAGGATCGTGCCCGCATCCAACTGGGTCGGATCTCCCGTTTCGGTCTGCTGGAGATGTCTCGCCAGCGTCTGCGCCCCTCTCTCAACGAGTCCAGCAGCCATATCTGCCCCCGTTGCCAGGGCCAAGGCGTGATCCGTGACAACGAATCCCTCGCCCTGTCCATCCTGCGTCTCATCGAAGAAGAGGCGATGAAGGACAACACCGAGCAGGTTCACGGCCAAGTGCCGGTGGATGTTGCCGCCTATCTGCTTAACGAGAAGCGCGCAGCTATCGCCAGTCTGGAGCAGCGCAATGATGTGCGTGTTTACATCATTCCGAACCAGCATCTGGAAACCCCGCACTACGAAGTGACTCGCATTCGTCAGAACGAGATCCCGGAAGCGGCCAGCTACGAGCTGAAAACCGAGATTGCCAAGCCGGTCTACCAACCGAAGCAAGCTCAGGTGATCGAGCGTGAGCAACCGCTGCTGCAAGGCTTTGCCCAACCGGCACAACCGGCCCCTGTTGCACCGCAACAGCCGGCGGCTCCCGTTGCTGCGGCCCCTGCCGAAGTCGGCTTCTTCAGCAAGCTGATCAAAGGCATTACCGGCCTGTTCAGCAGCGATGCAGCCCCTGCCGACGTGAAAGCGCCCGCCGAGAAACCAGCAGCTCGTGAAGCACGCAAGGATGAAGGTCAACGTCACCAGCGCGAAGAAGGCCGTGGCCGTGGTCAGCGTCCTCGTCGTGATGACAATCGTGGCAACCGCAACAATGCGGAAGCTGGCGAGAAGCGTGAAGGTGGCAACCGCGAAGCCGGTGAAAACCGCAATCGCCGTCCCCGCAAAGAGCGCGAGCCTCGTCAGGAGCGTGAAGCTCGTGGCGAAGTGCGCAGCGAACAGCGCATGGAACGTGAACCCCGTCAGGAGCGAGAGCCTCGCGAACCGCGCCAGGAACGTGCACCACGTCCGGCCCGTGAACCTCGTGCGCCCCGTGAGCCGCGCGCCGAAGTCGTTGTTGAAGCGGTAGATACCGTCGATGCAACTGCCGCCCAGCCACGTCAGGAAAAAGAGCAGAAAGTGGCCGAGCGCCGCGAACGTCGCCAACTGCGCAAGCAGATCCGCGTCGATGTCGCCGCTGCTGACACCCCTGCCCTGCCGGTTGACGAAGTACCAACGCAAGCTGAAGTGATCGATGCTACCGTGGGTAACGAGCAGGAAGAGCAGAGTGAAGGCCAGCGCCGTTCACGCCGTACTCCGCGCAGCCAGCGCATCGAAGGCCAACGTCGCAAGCGTATTAATGAAGAAGCACGTAGCCAGCGTGATGAAGAGCAACAAGCCGAGCCTACTCTGACTACCGCCGCCCAGGCAGATATTGCCAAAGCGCAGGTTGAAGAGCCGGTAGTGCCTGTTGTTACCATCCCGAGCGCTGAAGCTGTCGCTGCTGCTCTGCAAGCCTCTGCGGCACTGACCGAGCATGTGGTTGTCGAAGCCGTTGCTGAAGAAGCGGCCGAGCAGGCTGCTGCCCAGGTTGAAGCAACTCAAGCCGATGTGGCCGCTAGCCCGGTTGTTGCAGCTGTCGCAGACGTTATGCTTGCAGTAGAGCCGGAAGTTGCCGTTGTAGCCGCTCCGGCTGTCGACATGGCTGCCACTGAAGTCGTTGAAACGGCTTCAGTTGTTGAAGAAGCCCCGGCTGTCAGCACTCCTGTCGTGGAAGCTGCACCGGCTGCAGTCGAAATGCCAGTTGCTGTTGTCGAAGCCCCGGCTCCTGTCGCTGCGGTGGAAGAGACTCTGGTCGTGACCAAACAGGTAGCTCACGGTGCTGGCCTGCTGGCTCGTGCCCGCAAAGCATCCGCGCCGATGGCAACCCCTGCCGAAGCCCCTGCCCTGCCTGCTCGTGAGCCGGTTAACTACCCGCCGCTGGTACGCAACGAAGTGAGCACATCAGGTCGTCATGGTGGCAGCACTGCCGCCGTCAACGTGGCCACCTGCCCGGCCGGTCGCCCCTGATATCCACCGGTAACGACTAAATCGAGAGCCACACCATTGTGTGGCTCTTTTTTTATCTTCATGACATAGATTGCTCGAGCTTCATCGATAAGGAGTTTGGATGAGGAACCTAATGCAAATATCCTCTTGAACACCCGACTCCGGTCAGTAATACCTCGGATATGGACAAACAAATCCGCTACCGATACGCCGCATGGCATTGACCAAGCCACAGACTGGCTCATGACTCCCTCCTCTGTTTGAACCGGGAGCTTGGCGACAGCAAACTGTGTCTGTGTCGTAAAGGTTTGCTAAACCGGCTCAAGATTTTCATTCTATCTTCCGACTCGTTAAAAATGATATTCGATTTCTAGTCTGTTGGCATATAACAGCAAAGCATCGCTCAGTGCATACACAATACAAACAGGGATTAATCGGCATTACTGCGCGACGAGGAAACCCTAGACTGGGCTGCACCAGTAGCGGTACTCGGCCAATATCCGAAACAGCCTGTCCCGCCCGACCTTGAACTAGGCATCATCCTGACCCTGAAGCAGATAATGCAGCTTGCTAGTGCCGACCTGCAGTTGTCGCAGCCGAACCTGACGCACAAATCGCACCACCTGCAGCCCCTGAGCTTAGATGTCCGTCCGCAACCCGATTGCGCTTGTAGAAAGCCTGCCGGCTTATTCCCAGAAACAGGCAAGCCCTGACAATGGTCAGTCTCTCGACCTGCCGCTGCGAGAGGACTTATCGGGTCGCTTTTTTACGATGGAAACGCCTAGTCGTTCTTCAGCACATCGACGACTTGGGCCTTCAGGCTTATCAGCGCCAGCTGCTCGAGCTCTTTGATACATTGTTGGTGCGTCTGTTTGTCGGGGTCAGGCATGGTGATGCTATTGCCGGCGGGTACAGATACCTCAGGCTCCAATCTTGCCAACCATGTTTACGCAAACCACACCAGAATGGTCGAATTGCCCTGAATGCCATATCGGGCTTGTGCTTGCAGGCAGCTGAGCTCGCCTTTTTCAATCTGTTCGACCAACGCCAGTTTAAACGTCAGCGAGTCATCGCGCGGTGTCCGTTTCACACCTTATCCCATAGGACTGTTCATTTATTGGGGGGAAAGGTGTAAACCATATTCAGGAGAGGACAGGAAACACAAAAAAGGGCCCGCAGGCCCTTTATCGAATATGGTATTGGCATTTAGCCAAACAGATGGTGGCTGACGATGAACAGGCCACCGGAGAGCAACATGGTCAGCGGCAGGGTCAGCACCCAGGCCATCAGAATGGTCTTGATGGTCTGGCTCTGCAGGCCGGATTTGTTGGCTACCATGGTACCCGCCACCGCAGAAGAGAGGATGTGGGTGGTGGACACCGGCATACCGGTCAGACTGGCGACCCCGATGGAGGTTGCAGCCGTGATCTGGGCCGCAATGCCCTGGCTGTAGGTCATGCCGGTGGTGCCGATCTTCTCTCCCACGGTATGGACGATACGACGCCAGCCCACCATGGTGCCACAACCGAGCGCCAGTGCGATGGAGACGATCACCCAGGTCGGTGCGTATTCAGCGGTCGCGGTCAGATCCTTGCGCCATTTGGCCAGGTCGGTCAGCTCCTTGGCGGGCAGCGGCAGCTTGGCAACCTTGCGGGCAGTGTCATCGATACAGAGCAGCAGACGACGCACTTCGCGACGGTCGGTCAGGCTCATCTGATCATAAGTACGCACAGCCCCCAGACGGGCATCCAGGGTGGCCATCGCCTGCAGCACGCCATCGGCGGAGCAGTGAGTCATCAGCTCTTCCTGAGCCGTTGCCGGTGCAGAGAAGTTGATGACACCAGAGAGGGCGGACTGGTTGCGCTGGTAGATCTCCATGATGCGCTGGTTGGCATCCTGGGTCCGATCCAGGTCATAAGAGCGGCTGTTCATGTCCAGCGCGAAATAGGCGGGTGCCATGCAGATCAGCACCAGCATCACCAGACCGATACCCTTCTGGCCATCGTTGGAGCCGTGCACGAAGCTGACGCCCATGGCCGATGCCACCAGGGTCAGACGCGCCCAAAACGGCGGGTGCTTCTTGCCATCCACCAGCTGACGCTCTTCCGGTGTTTTGTGGATCTTGTTGCTGGTCCAGATGCGTTTCATTGCCAGCAGCAGCAGCGCCGCGATGATGAAACCTATGGTGGGAGAGATGATGAGGGAAAGCATGATGTCGATCGCTTTGCCCACGTTGATCCCTTCTGTCACCGGTTTATGGGTGATCCAGGCATAGGCGCCGCCTACCCCCAGAATGGAACCGATCAAGGTATGTGAACTGGAGGCCGGGATCCCGAAGAACCAGGTGCCCAGGTTCCACACGATGGCGGAAAACAGCAAGGAGAAGACCATGATCAACCCTTGGGTGGAGTCCATCCCAAGCAGCAGGTCGATGGGCAACAGATGGACAATGGCATAAGCCACCCCCAGACCGCCGAACATGACGCCAAAAAAGTTGAAGATCCCCGATGCGACAACCGCCAGGTGAGCCGGCATCGCCTTGGTATAGATAACCGTTGCTACCGCGTTGGCGGTATCGTGAAAGCCGTTGATAAATTCATAGGCAAGCACAAAAAAAACGGCCAATACCAAACCGATTGACCACCACAAACCCAAACCACTAAACATTTCAAACATAAAAAAAAGCCTGTTTATGAGTTGCGGCGGATTATGCCAGATGGCGGCCAACACCATAGCCACCATTGAAATATTTCAGCCATAAAAAAAAAGAGCTTTTTGGAAAAAAATATCCTAGAGCCAGTCCTCATGCGGCTTGCCATCGATTAATTAAAGCCATCAATGATTGCAGGAAATGGCAAAATTAGCTGACAATTAAGCCAATGATTTCATTTTTATGACGTTTTTATGACATAAAAACAGGCAAAATTGGTGATAAAACGCCCCTACCCCACCAATCTCATCCGACCAGCACCATCAATCCCATATCCGTTTGATTCCAGATGCAAAAAGGGAGCACCTTGTGCTCCCTTGAATCGTTGCTGTGTTGCCAGTTATCAGTCCTGATTGATGCGGCTGGCGACGGCGCCCTGCTGGCTCTTGTACTTGGCATTTTCCCGCTTGTTGTAGGGACGGGCCGCGACGCCGGAAAGCATCTCGAAGTTCAAGGCGCCGATCTTCATCTTCGGGCGCAGCGCCAGCGGCAGCTTGCCGCCGTTGTAGAACTCCAGCACGATGCGACCGGACCAACCCGGATCGATGCGGTGCGCGGTCACGTGCACCATCAAACCCAGGCGCGCCAGTGAAGAGCGGCCATCCAGCCAGCCAACGATATCGGCAGGCAGGGTGACGGATTCGTAGGTCACCGCCAGCGCCAGCTGACCCGGGTGAAGGTAGAAGGCTTCGCCATCGGGGATGTGGATCTCGTCACTCATCACCCGATCGATGGCATCGGCCATCTCGCTGCTCGGGCCGCTCAGGTCGATATAGGGCGCGGTATGATCGCGAAACACCCGAAACTCGTTACCCAGCAGCACATCGACACTGACACCACTGATCCGCTCTACCCCGGGCCGTGGCTCAATGACGATCTTGCCTTCATCCAGATGGCGTTCAATATCGGTATCACACAGACGCATTGGGCGACTCTCCTGACAAATTGTGCTTTTAAAAAAGCCGGGCATCACCCGGCTTGTTTCATCTTAACCAATCAACATGTGGCGAATACGCGCCTTGAGCATGTCGATGGCGATGCGGTTCTTGCCACCACGGGGCACGATCACATCGGCATACTGTTTGGACGGCTCGATAAACTGCAGGAACATCGGACGCACCGTCTTCTGATACTGCTTGAGCACGGAGTCCATGGTACGGCCACGCTCCTGAACATCACGCACCAGACGGCGCAGCAGGCAGATATCGAGCGGGGTATCCATAAAGATGGAGGCATCCATCAGATCCCGCAGACGGCTGTCGGTCAGCAGCAGGATCCCTTCCAAGATGATAACCCGGCGCGGCGCAAACGGGGTCACTTCGCTCATCCGGGTGTGTTCGGTGTAGGAGTACTGGGGAATGGCAACCGCGTCACCTTTGACCAGTTGGCTCAGGTGCTGTACCAGCAAGTCATGATCCAGGGCATTGGGGTGGTCATAGTTGGTCTTGACCCGCTCTTCCATGGTCAGGTGGGTCTGATCACGGTAGTAGCAATCTTCGGTGATCACACCAATCTGACCTGCGCCCAGTTCGGCCACCAGCTCTTCATAAATGGTCTGGGCTATAAGACTTTTGCCAGACGCAGATGCGCCCGCAATACCGATGATCACACACGAATGTTGAGTATCAGACATGACAAATACCTAAAAGAGAAGAGCAGTGGGGATGGTTTAAACCGATCCATTATATAAAAAAGGGTGGGTCATGCCCACCCTCAATTCCCTTTCAAGTGACCGACCGCCGATTATTCATCCAGCGCCATGGCATAGAGGGGGGTCGCAATCGGTTTTGCGCTGAAAAAGAGTTCAGCCCCAACCCTGCGCGCCAGCTTCAAATAGGCCTGAGCCAGGCTCCCTTCCGGTGCGCCGAACACCGTCGGGCAGCCATCATCCATGTGTTGGCGGATATCGATGTGCAGCGGTAATTGACCAAGCAGTGCCACTTGATACTGCTCTGCCATCTTCTGGCCGCCACCGGTACCAAACAGCGGCTCATGATGACCACAGGCACTGCAGACGTGGTAGCTCATGTTCTCGATAATACCGAGCACCGGCACATTGACCTTGTGGAACATGGCGATCCCCTTGCGGGCATCGGCCAGCGCCACATCCTGCGGGGTGGTGACGATCACCGCCGCTGAAGTCGGCACCTGCTGAGCCATAGTGAGCTGGATATCGCCAGTGCCCGGCGGCATGTCTACCACCAGATAATCCACCTCGCCCCAGCGGGTCTCATGGAGGATCTGCGCCAGCGCCTTGCTAGCCATGGGGCCACGCCAGATGGTGGCATCCTGCTCGGAGACCAGATAGCCGATGCTGTTGCTCTTGAGGCCGCAGGCCATCACCGGCTCCATCAGCTTGCCATCATGACTGACGGGACGCTCCTTGAGGGTGCCCATCATGGTGGGAATGGAGGGGCCATAGATATCGGCATCGAGAATAGCGACCCGCGCCCCCTCTTTTTGCAGGGCCAGCGCCAGATTGACCGCGGTGGTGGATTTGCCCACCCCCCCCTTGCCGGAAGCAACCACGATGATGTTGCGAATGCCCTGCACGGCATTGAGGCCCTGCGCCCTCGGCATGCTGGCGACGTCAATCTCCAGTGCCCAGTTAATACGGGCGGCACCGGTGGCGCTACGCAGCCTGGCATCGTAGTTCTCTTTGAGCTGATCGAGCAGCGAGAGACCGGCAAACGGCAATACCAGCCGGATAGTAAGCCCCTGACCCTGATTGATGATCTCGCGAACAAATCCGGCATCCACCAGATCCTTGTGCCAGCCAGCTGGCTTAAATTCGGCGAGGATCTGTTTTACTGAATCAATCACCATTAACTCCTCATTATCTTGTCATTATCTTGAGGTGAACGGTTACCGCACACAAATCAGTGGCTTGCCTGCCATCGTAACAGCAGGTGCTGCCAAGGTTGGCATAGCCACAACCCTAGGCAGGCTACCCCCAATTCGGGTAACATGCACGGCACTCTATCATCCCAACAAGCACATCAAGAACGTAATATGGCAACTGATCCTCGTAAAATGCTGGTAACCTGCGCCCTCCCCTATGCCAATGGCTCCATCCATCTTGGCCACATGCTGGAACATATCCAGGCCGATATCTGGGTTCGTTATCAGCGAATGCGCGGTCATCAGGTGCACTTTATCTGTGCCGATGATGCCCACGGCACCCCGATCATGCTCAAGGCACAGCAGATGGGGATCACCCCGGAAGAGATGATTGCGGCGGTCTCCAAAGAGCACCAGGCCGATTTCGCCGGGTTCAACATCAGCTTTGACAACTATCACTCCACCCACAGCGACGAAAACCGCGAGCTGGCGGAGTTGATCTACGGCCGCCTGAAAAATGGTGGTTTTATCAAGAGCCGCACCATCTCCCAGCTGTTTGATCCGGAAAAATCGATGTTCCTGCCGGACCGTTTCGTCAAGGGTACCTGCCCCAAGTGCAAGTCTCCGGAGCAGTATGGCGACAACTGTGACAGCTGCGGCGCCACCTACAGCCCGACTGAGCTTATCGATCCGAAATCTGCCGTCTCCGGTGCGACTCCGGTGATGAAGGACTCCGAGCACTTCTTCTTCGACCTGCCGCAGTTTGAAAAATGGCTCTCAGAATGGGTGCGCGGCTCCGGCGCCATTCAGGAAGAGATGGCCAACAAGATGCAAGAGTGGTTCGAAAGCGGCCTGCAGCAGTGGGACATCACCCGTGACGCCCCCTACTTCGGTTTTGAAATCCCCGGCGCCCCGGGCAAGTACTTCTACGTCTGGCTGGATGCCCCCATCGGTTACATGGCCTCTTTCAAGAACCTGTGCAACAAGCGTGGCGACATCGACTTTGACAGCTACTGGAAAGTCGACTCCGACGCCGAGCTCTACCACTTCATCGGCAAGGACATCGCCTACTTCCACTGCCTGTTCTGGCCGTCCATGCTGGAAGGTGCCAACTTTCGCAAGCCGACCAAGGTCAACGTACACGGCTATGTGACCGTCAACGGCGCCAAGATGTCCAAGTCCAAGGGCACCTTTATCAAGGCATCTACCTACCTGAACCACCTGGATCCGGAGTGCCTGCGTTACTACTACGCCGCCAAGCTCAACAGCCGCATCGATGATCTGGACCTGAACCTCGAAGATTTCGTGCAGCGCGTCAACGCCGACGTGGTTAACAAGCTGGTTAACCTCGCCTCCCGCAACGCCGGTTTTATTGCCAAGCGTTTTGGCGGCAAGCTGGCTGCCACTTGCGCCGAGCCCGAACTCTACGCCGAATTCGCCAACGCCCGTACCGCTATTGCGGAAGCCTATGAGAGCCGCGAGTTCAGCCGCGCCATCCGCGAAATCATGGCGATGGCCGACAAGGCCAACCGCTACGTGGACGACAAGGCGCCCTGGGTTATCGCCAAGCAGGAAGGCGCTGATGCCGAGCTGCAAGCTGTTTGCTCCGTCGGCATCAACCTGTTCCGTGTGCTGATGGCCTACCTCAAGCCCGTCATGCCGCTGCTGGCCGAGCGTGCCGAAGCCTTCCTGGCTGAAACCCTCAGCTGGGATGGCATCGAAATGCCGCTGGTCGATCACACCGTTGAGCCGTTCAAGGCCCTCTTCTCCCGCATCGAACCTGCGAAGATTGAAGCCATGATCGAGGCATCCAAGGAAGACCTGGCCAAGGAGCAGGCACCGAAAGTGACCGGTCCGCTGGCTGATGACCCCATCAGCGAAACCATCACCTATGACGACTTTGCCAAGATTGACCTGCGCGTAGCGCTGATCAAGAAGGCCGAAGCGGTACCGGAAGCCGAGAAGCTGCTCAAGCTGCAACTGGATATCGGCGGCGAAACCCGTCAGGTGTTTGCCGGTATCAAGTCCGCCTACAACCCGGAAGATCTGGAAGGCAAGCTGACCGTGATGGTGGCCAACCTGGCGCCGCGCAAGATGCGTTTCGGCATGTCCGAAGGCATGGTGCTGGCTGCAGGCCCGGGCGGCAAGGATCTCTGGATCCTGGAGCCGCAGGAAGGCGCCCAGCCGGGTATGCGCGTCAAGTAAGCGTATCGCTGACTGCGACCACAACCAGATAGAGAAGAGAGGCCAAACGGCCTCTCTTTTTTGTCTCACCTGTTTGACCTGGATAGTTTTTGTAGATGCTGGTCGCGGATGACTTTCGCAGATTGCGGTCTCGGAGCTATCCACAACAGGGATTCGCGGGCGATACATTTTGTTCTGAATACCTGACCAGCCGACTTGGCATGTCATTCATGTTGTGGCCTGCCTGCATCGCCAGTTTGAGCGCCACCAGCTCCGCCTGCTGGCAGTCCAGTTGACGCAAACGGGTGGTGATCTTCCCCTTCAACTGCTGCCGCAGTTTCGTCTGCTTCTGGGTGTTCCCCTGCTCTGCTCGCAACCTCCGCCGCCATTGTCGCCAATCCTGCAACTGGCCGAGTCGCTCCTGCCAGTGAGTCAGGGTGCTCAACCAGCCGGGATCTCCACTCCCCAGATCCAGCAACAGTTCCACGCCATAACGGGCCTGCTTGATCTCGAGGCGCAGCCAATGCCAGCGGCGCAACTGTTGCTGACGGGAGCTGGCAGATTTTCCAACGCAGGGAATAGGTTCATCGAGAGCGCCCTGCGCCTCATCAAGGCGCAGGGCCAGATGCTGCTGATAGAGCGATGCCAATGCCCGCGCATCCGGCACCTGCGCCACCGCTGCAAGCCAGCGGGCCAGTCGCCTCGACAACAGGGGCACGCGACAGGCCGATTTGTGGGTATTGCCCGTGCTGGCAGGCGGCTTGCCAAAACGCTCGGCGTAGACCTGAGCATCCCGCAGCGCCGAAAGCCGCCCGACCGAGCGCAGCAGACGCCGCTCCAGCTCGGGATGATAGGCGAGTGGTCGCCACAGGGCGAGCAGTGCCAGCAAGCGGCGCGCCGCGATACGGTAGCCATGCACGGCCGGTTCGCTGGCCTCTTCGCGCACCGCTCGCGCCGCCTCCTGATAACGGGCGACCCAGCTTGTTGCCTGAGTCAGCAACAGACTTTCCTTGTCAGCGTCCATCTCGTCCCCGCCCCTTCAGTTGGTGTGAAAGCCCTGGCCGGTGGGCGGCAGCGCCTCTTCATACTCCATCCGGGTCACCCTGGCGGTGCGCGGGCCATGCTCCAGCCAACCCAGCATCATCTGCACCCCCTGCGCGGGGCCGCTGATGAGGATCTCCACCGAGCCATCCTCCAGGTTGTAGGCATGGCCCCGCAAACCCAGTTGCAGCGCCCGCTCACGGGTGAAATAGCGAAATCCCACCCCCTGCACCTGCCCCCACACCCGAATGACAAACGATTGCTCTCCCATTTCTCACACCTTCCGCTTAAGAAAAAAATTCCCGAGACGATAATGTGCCCGACACTCTATCTCTGCAGGATGCAGCTCCATTATGAAAGAAGTTAAATTCCGGTGGGTTGACCGCTATCTCATTCACCTCACCATCAGTGAAAAATTCCATATCGCGTTCTGGTTACCTCTCTTCATCATCGCCTTTCTCAGCTGGTATATGCTGGCGGCCAGCCATCAGCAGGAGATCTCCCTGCGGGTAGCGCAGTTGCAGCAACGGGTTGAGAGCACGGCGCAGCTGGTCAGCCAGCAGCCCACTCTGGTGTTGCCTGCTGATCTGCGTCTGACCCGGCAAGGCAGCAGCGGGTTGCAGCAACAAGGAGAGCACTACCTCTTTACCGCGCCAGCGGGTCAGGCAGGCTACGTCACCGGTGATCTTGACACCGGCAACCTCTCCATGTGGGAGGGTCAGGGCTCGACCCTGCTCCTGATCGGCGCGCTGGCCGCCCTGATGGCACTGGTAATCCACTACATGATGACCTTTGTCTCCGGTGCGCTCTACTCCACCAACAAGGCGCTGCAAACCGTGGCGGACGGGGATCTCACCTTCCGACTCAACTTCTTTCCGGTGCGCGACGAGTTCTCCACCCTGGCGGGCAGCATCGACCGCTTTACCGACCGCCAGCACCAAATCGTCAAACTGGTGGAGGAGTCTGCCGAAGCGCTGACCATGGCCGCCGACGAGTTTCGTGACCATGCCCGCGAAGGCGAGAGCATGGCGCGTTCCCAGCGCCAGCACATGGATTCACTGGCCACCGCCATGGAACAGATGTCGGCGGCGATCCGCGAAGTAGCGCGCAATGCCAACGACACCCTGCAACAGACCCGCCAGTCGAGCGAAGAGGCGGCCAATGGCGCCAACCGGGTAGCCCGCACCATCGAAGCGATCCGTACCCTGGCCGACGAGATTGGCAATGCCTCCGGCGCGGTTGAGCGCTTGACCCACAACGCCAACCGCATCAACGAAGTGGTCAACGTCATCAACGCCATCTCCCAGCAGACCAACTTGCTGGCCCTCAACGCCGCCATCGAAGCGGCACGGGCCGGTGAGCAGGGTCGCGGCTTTGCGGTGGTGGCGGATGAAGTGCGTACCCTCGCCAGCCGTACCCAGCAGGCGACGGTGGAGATCCAGCAGATGATCGAAGAGCTTCAGACCGGTACCGGGGCGCTGAACGAGATCATGGAGAAAACCGTGGGGCGCGCCGCCAGCAGCCAGCAGCTCATCAGCGAGGTGGGGCTCGATATCGAGAAGCTGAGCAACCACAGCGATGCGGTGCTGGAGATGAGCACCCAGATCGCCACCTCCAGCGAAGAGCAGAGCTCGGTCGCCGCCGAGATCACCCACAATCTGGATCAGGTGCGCCATGAAGCGGCGCAGGTGGAAGAATCCGCCAGCGCCTCGGTAGCTGGCACGCAGGGGCTGAAAGCCACCGCCAGCGAACTGGCCCAGGCACTCAAGGGGATTAAGCTCTGACCATATGAGGTGTCAGATCAGGGCAACCCCATCCATTACACAGGGTTGTTTGAGTTTTACCTGCGGGCCACATAGAATGTGGCCCCTTTTCTTTCTACCATCGGCAAACATCCATGAGCGCTTCCATCTATCTCGTCAAAGGCCGCGAAAAATCCCTGCTGCGTCGCCACCCCTGGATCTTCTCCAAGGGGATTGAGCGGGTTCAGGGCAACCCCATTGACGGCGATACCGTCGAGATCTATGCCAACGATGGCAAGTGGCTCGCCCGTGGCGCCTGGTCAGGCAGCTCCCAGATCCGTGCCCGGGTCTGGACCTTCGACAAGGATGAGACCGTCGATCTCGACTTCTTTATCCGTCGCCTCAAATATGCGCAAGAGTCCCGTGACGGGCTCATCAAGCGTCAGGGCCTCACCGGTTATCGCCTCTGCGCCGCCGAATCCGACGGCCTGCCGGGTCTGACCATCGACCGTTATGCCGATTTTCTGGTGTGCCAAATTCTCTCCGCTGGTGCCGAGTTCCAGCGTGAGCTGATAACGCAAGCGCTGCGTACCCTCTACCCCGAGTGCAGCATCTATGAGCGCTCCGATGTAGCAGTGCGCAAGAAGGAAGGGCTGAAAGAGCGCACCGGCGTTATCTATGGCGAGACCCCGAACGAGCCGGTGGTCATCGAGGAGAATGGCGGCGTCAAGATCCTGGTGGATATTCGCAACGGCCACAAAACCGGTTTCTATCTGGATCAGCGTGACAACCGTCAGGCTGCAGCCAAGTACACCGAAGGCAAGCGGGTGCTCAACTGCTTCTGCTACACCGGCGGTTTTGGCGTTTATGCCCTCAAGGGCGGCGCCAAAGAAGTGGTCAACGTCGATCTCTCCCAGAATGCGCTGGATATTGCCCGCCAGAATGCCGAGCTGAACGGGCTGGATACCAGCAATACCCAATTTGTCCGTCACGACGTGTTCAAGCTGCTGCGTGAATATCGCGAGAAGGGCGAGAAGTTCGATGTCATCGTGCTGGACCCGCCCAAGTTTGCCGAAAGCAAGGCCCAGCTGCTGGGTGCCTGCCGTGGCTACAAGGACATCAATTTGCTGGCGTTCCAGCTGCTGGCGCCGGGTGGCGTGCTCTTGACCTACTCCTGCTCCGGCCTGATGGAGCAGAGCCTGTTCCAGAAGATCGTTGCTGATGCGGCGCTCGACGCCGGTCGCGATGCCCAGATCCTGGAGCTGCTCTCCCAGGCCTCCGATCACCCCATCGGTACCGCCTATCCGGAAGGCTTCTACCTCAAGGGTCTGGTGGTACGCGCCCGCTGATCGGCAACTACCCTCCCCTTGTGATCAATCAGGCCCCTTGCGGGCCTGATTGTTTTGCTTCTTAACCCCTGTAGACCTGACCCTCGCCCCGTGGACCACCCTCTCTGCTTTATGGGTGTTCTCTCTCCTCCTCTTTCCCTGCCTGCGTCCCACGTTTTTATCTGTTTAAATTTTTTGCACAATAACTGCACATTTATGATTTAAATCACACCCGTATGACTCTCTTTTCCGTAGTGTGATCCCGCCTGCGGCAGCCGAGCCGGGGCAACCGTCCCGTCAGGATTGATGGGCGGCACAACAACAAAATAGATGTCAGGCCAAGCTGAACATCACAAGGGATCCCGATATGAATCAATCATTGCCGCTGTTAACGCCGCTGCGGGGCATCGCTGCCCTGATGGTGGTGCTGTTCCATGCCCGATTATTGCTCTTTCCCCAGTGGATGGAGCCGATCGCAGGCCACACTCAACTCATCGAGAATGGCTACCTCTGGGTCGATCTGTTCTTTATTTTGAGCGGCGTGGTGCTGGCACATGTCTATGGGGAGGCTTTCACCCGCACGCCCCGCACCGTGGGCTATGGCCGCTTTCTCTGGCTGCGGCTGACCCGCGTCTACCCCCTCTACCTGGTAACCCTGTTGCTGCTGGTTGGCTGGGAGCTTTACAAGGCACAGCACGGGGTGGGCTTCTATGCTGGCCCCCTGTTCAAGATGTGGGAGTGGGAAGGGATGCAGCCCTTCGGTTCGCCCTTCACGCCAGCCGAGGCGCTGCCAAGCGCCTTCCTGCTATTGCAGGTGGTGACCGATCACGGGTTGACCTGGAACTTCGCCGCCTGGTCCCTGAGCGTAGAGTGGATTAGCTACCTGCTATTCCCGCTGCTGATCCCGCTGGCGGTGACCCGCAGTCGCTGGAGCCATCTCGCCCCCCTGCTGGCGCTGACGGTGCTGGCCTTTATCGTGCACAGTCGCGGCACCCTGGATGTCACCAGCGGCGCGCTTGCGGTGGGACGCGGGGTGAGTGAGTTTGTGCTCGGCCTCTGGCTGCTGCCGAGGGTGAAGGCCGCGAAAGGCTCGCCCATGATGCAGCATGATCTGCCGCTCTTGATCGCCTTTGTGCTGCCCTTCGCGCTGATGCAGTTCACCATGACGCCGCAGCTGACCCTGCTGCTGATCAGCACCTACGTGCTGTTGATCTGGATTGCCGCCGCCCAGGGGGAGCGCCAGAGCCCGCTGCTGCGCCTTTTGGATAACCGCTTCACCAACTGGCTGGGGGACCTCTCCTACTCCATCTACCTGCTCCATGCGCTGGTGCTGCTCACCGGCTGCGAGCTCATCCACTATCTGTCGCCGGGGCTCACCGAGTGGTGGTATGGCCAGACCAACCCGCTGCTGGGGGCTGTGACAACCTTGCTGATGCTGGCGGTGCTGATCGGGCTCTCGGCGCTGAGCTACAACCTGCTGGAGCGGCCACTGCAACGGCGCCTGCGCCGCTGGGGCAAGGCTCGCCAGCCGGTGCTGGAGCAAGCCGGCTAACCCGTTTTCGCCAACTGATAGCCCCGCTGAGGTTAAACCGACCTCAGCGGGGCAAGTCCGCGAGTTCTCTTCACCCCTGCCGATAATTGAGTGGCTCAAGCGTGCGCTCTACTCCCTTAACTTCCACCCGCCAATCCCCTTCGCTTTGTGTGAATTCCTGTTCGAACCGGAGGGGGCATTTATGGCATAATGCCCTGTCCTGTGGCCCTTGGCGGGGCTGTGTTGGCGCATCTGTCGCCTCTTCTTCCCCGTCCTACCCGGCAGCCCTGCGTGACTGCCTGACATCACTGCTTCCAGAAGCAGCCAAGGCCACCTATTTTTGCGGCTCTTTACATGACGGTAGATGGCCGCGCATTGACCAAGATGGCTCCCGCAGAGCCTCTGCACACGGTGCACAAACAAGGGGTAAGTATGTCTTCCATTCGTCTGACCCAATACAGCCACGGCGCTGGCTGTGGCTGCAAAATCTCTCCCAAGGTGCTCGACACCATTCTCAAGAGCCAGATCCCGGGCTTCAACGACCCGACCCTGATCGTTGGCAACAGCAGCAAGGATGACGCGGCCGTGGTCGATATCGGCAACGGTCAGGGCATTGTCTCCACCACCGACTTCTTCATGCCCATCGTCGATGACCCCTTCACCTTTGGCCGCATCGCCGCCACCAACGCCATCAGCGATATCTACGCCATGGGCGGCAAGCCCATCGTTGCCATCGCCATCCTCGGCTGGCCCATCAATACCCTGGCGCCGGAAGTGGCCCAGCAGGTGATCGACGGTGGCCGTCAGGTGTGCCATGAAGCGGGCATTTCGCTGGCCGGTGGCCACAGCATCGATGCCCCCGAGCCCATCTTCGGTCTTGCGGTGACCGGTATCGTGCCTCTGGATGCCATCAAGCAGAACGACACCGCCAAGGTGGGTGACACCCTCTATCTGACCAAGCCCCTTGGTATCGGCATCCTCACCACAGCCCAGAAGAAGGGCAAGCTGAAGCCTGAACACGAGCAGCTGGCCCCCAACGCCATGTGCACCCTCAACAAGATTGGCCAGCGTTTTGCCGAGCTGCCGGGTGTGCACGCCATGACCGACGTCACCGGTTTTGGTCTGGCTGGCCATCTGCTGGAGATGTGTGAAGGATCTGGCGTCAGTGCCCGCCTCGACTTCAAGGCGCTGCCGCTGCTGGATGAGGTGGATTACTACCTCGCCGAGGGCTGCGTACCGGGCGGTACCCTGCGCAACCACGACTCCTACGGCCACAAGCTGGATGCCATGGACGATCGCACCCGCAACATCATGTGCGATCCGCAAACCAGCGGCGGCCTGCTGGTTGCCGTGGGTAAAGAGAGCGAAGCCGAGTTGCTCGCCATCGCGCGCGGAGCTGGGCTAGAACTCTCGCCCATCGGCCAGATCAAGCCCCTTGAGGGCACCCGCTTTATCGAGATTGTCCAATGAGTGAATTGCCACTGGCCACGGACTACGCCCAGATTTTTTTAGGCGATGTGCCCTTGATTGATGTGCGCGCCCCCATCGAGTTCAAGGAGGGGGCCTTCCCCTGCTCGACCAGCCTGCCCTTGATGACAGACGATGAGCGCGCCCAGGTGGGGACCTGCTTCAAGAAGCAGGGTCAGGCCGCCGCCATTGAGCTTGGACACAAGCTGGTGGGGGGAGCCGTGCGTGCCGAACGTATCGAAGGCTGGCTGGCGCAGTTGCGCAAGCAGCCCGATGCCCTGCTCTACTGCTTTCGCGGCGGCCTGCGCTCGCAAACTGTACAACAGTGGCTGGCTGATGCCGGGGTGACTCGCCCCCGCGTCGCCGGTGGCTACAAGGAGCTGCGCCGCTTCCTGATCGACACCCAGGACAAGGCCTCTGCCGAGTGCCGCTGGACTGTGCTGACCGGCATGACTGGTTCCGGCAAGACCCATATGCTGGACCACGTGGCCCAAGCGCTCGATCTGGAAGGACACGCCCATCACAGGGGCTCGTCGTTTGGTCAGCTGCCCGGCGGCCAGCCCAGCAACATCAATTTTGAAAACAACATGGCCATCGAGCTGCTCAAGCGCCGCCATCAGGGCGAGCATGCCTTCGTGGTCGAAGATGAGAGTCGCCTGATCGGCCGCTGCTGCCTGCCCCTCTCCCTCCATGAGGCCATGAGTCAGGCACCGCTGGTGGTGGTGGATGTGCCGCAGTGCGATCGGGCCGAGCAGATCCGCGAAGATTACGTGCACGATCTCTGGCTGCGCTATCAAGCCATGTATGGCCAAGAAGAGGGATGGCCGCTGTTTGCCGCCTATCTCACCGATGCGTTGGCCCGCCTCAAGCGCCGTCTTGGCGATCAGGCCCACCGCGAGCTGGATGCCCTGATGCAGACCGCCCTCACCGAGCAGGAAAAGAGCGGTGATACCGGGCTGCATCTAGCCTGGATCACGTTGCTGCTGACCCGCTACTACGACCCCATGTATCTCTATCAGCTTGGCAACAAGCAGGAGCGCATCGTATTCCGCGGTGACAAACAGGCCTGTCTCGACTATTTCGCCGAGCAGCATGCCAGCGCGCTGCGCGGCTGACCCATCCCAAGAGAGGAACTCTATGTTGAAATTCGAGGTGATTCCGGTCACCCAGTTCGCCCAGAACTGCTCCCTCATCTGGTGTGACGAGACCCATCAGGCGGCCCTGATCGATCCGGGCGGCGAAGCGGCCAAACTGCTGGCCGCCATCGCCAAGCGCGGCCTGACCCTGACCCACATACTGCTGACCCACGGTCATCTGGATCACGTCGGTGCCGCCGCCGAGCTGCGGGAAAAGACCGGCGTCGCCATTACCGGCCCCCATAAGGAGGACGCCTTCTGGCTCGACATGCTGCCCCAGCAGAGCCAGATGTTCGGCTTCGCCCATACCCCCGCCTTCACGCCGGATCGCTGGCTGGAGCAGGGTGACAAGGTGCAGCTTGGCCAGTGCGAGCTGGATGTCTACTTCTGCCCAGGCCACACCCCGGGCCATATCGTGCTGCTCTCCCAAGCCGAAAAACTCGCCTGGGTTGGTGACGTGCTGTTTGCCGGCAGCATCGGCCGCACCGACTTCCCCCGTGGCGATCACGCGACCCTGATTAAGTCGATCACCGAGACCCTGCTGCCGCTGGGGGACGAAATCGTCTTTATCCCGGGCCACGGCCCCAGCTCCACCTTCGGCCGCGAGAAGGTGAGCAACCCCTACCTGACCCAGCCTATCTGGTGATCAAAAAAGGCAGCGGTGTTAGTCGCTGCCTTTCCTTCTCTGCTCTCTTTTTCATTCTCGATTCCTGCCATCCGACCAGCCACGTTCCACCTGCGTTCCCCATTTCAGCATGTCCATTTGTCTCTTTCGCCCAATAAAAATCCCCACCCGGGGGTGAGGATTGATTTATGGGTGCAACCGTCTGGTGGCTTATTGTGCCAGCAGGTGACCGACCAGCTCATGACGCCACCCTTGCAGCAGCATCGGCTTGTCGCTGCGAGCCCGCTCTTCGTCGTTCATCCGCCAGCTCCAGGTGAAGTACTGGTGAATGATCTTCTTGCTGGCAATCAGCTCGGGCGGAATATTGCTCGCCTTGGCCTTCTCTTCCACCATGGCTTTGATGCGCTTGAGCTCGGCCTTGTACTGGGGGAAGTCCACCAGCCGACGAATGGGCTCGGGCCAGCTGTCAGGCTCGCTCTGCTGCGCCTTGGCGACAATATCGAGCATCCGCTTGCCGTGGATCTTGATCTCGATAGGCGAGAGGCCGAGCTCGTTGAGATCCCGCAGGGAGGCAGGACGACGCTCTGCCACCTTGAACAGGTGCAGCTCTTTGACCACGAAGTTGAGGGCCAGATCCCGGCGCACCGCCTCTTGCTGGCGCCAGGCGGCCAGCTCACGCAGGATGGCGAGCTCGCGGCGACCCAGTTGCCAGGCGTTGACGATGTCAAGATATGCCTGACGGGGATCGCTACCCTGGGTCTTGCGGGCGGAGTGGTTCTGGCACTCCTGCTCGAACCAGGCAAACTTGCCGCTTTCCCGCAGTTTGGCCATCACTTTTTCGTAGAGCGGTATCAGGTAGAAGACGTCAGCCGCTGCATATTCAAGCTGGCGCGGGGTCAGCGGGCGAGCCAGCCAGTCGGTACGGGCCTGATCCTTCTCCAGCTCCACGCCGAGGAACTCCTTGACCAGCGCGCCGAAACCGACCGATACGCCGTGACCGAGGAACGCGGCAGCCAGCTGGGTATCGTGCATCTGGTTGGGCAGATGGCCGGCCTGATGCTGGATCAGCTCCAGATCTTCACCGGAGGCGTGCAAAATGGCGATCTGCCCTGCCCGGCCAAGCCGCTGCCAGAGCGGTGCCAGATCGAGAGTAAGCGGGTCGAGCAGCGCCAGTTGCTGGCCGTCATAGATCTGAAACAGGCCAAGCTGGGGATAATAGGTGCGGGTGCGAACGAATTCAGTATCGATAGCCAGGGGAACGTCGGCCAGAGAAGCGAGATACTGCTCAAGTTCGGCTTGCTGAGTGATAAGTTGATATTGCATCTGTGCCTGCGCGGTTGATCAGGGCCAAAAAGAAAAAACCGTGGGATGACCCACGGTTTTGCATCACTGCGACACACCAGAAAGCCGGTGCAGCGCCTTACTGCTTGGCAATCTCCTCGTCACGCAGTACGCGGCGCAGGATCTTGCCCACATTGGTCTTGGGAAGTTCGTCACGAAATTCTACCAGTTTCGGCACCTTATAGGCAGTCAGATGTTTGCGGCAGTGGGCAATAATCTCGTCCTCCTGCAGCTTTGGATCTTTCTTGACCACAAAGATCTTCACCAGCTCGCCGGAGACCTTGTGCGGCACGCCGACTGCGGCTACTTCCAGCACTTTCGGATGGAGCGCCACCACATCTTCGATCTCGTTGGGATAGACGTTGAAACCGGAGACCAGGATCATGTCCTTCTTGCGATCGACGATCTTGAAGAAGCCCTGCTCGTCGCACACGGCGATATCACCGGTACAGAGCCAGCCATCCTGCATCACTTCGGCAGTGGCCTCGGGACGTTGCCAGTAGCCCACCATCACCTGCGGGCCGCGCACCTGCATCTCGCCCGGGGTGCCGAGGGCGTGGATCACCTGACCGTTGTCATCCACCAGCCGGATCTCGGTAGAGCAGACCGGCAGACCGATGGAGCCGTTGTAATCGGTCAGATCGTAGGGGCAGACGCTCACCAGTGGCGAACACTCGGTCAGGCCATAGCCTTCCAGCAGCGGAGTGTCGGTCAGTGTCTTCCACTTCTCCGCAACCGCGCGCTGCACCGCCATGCCGCCGCCGATGGTGAGCTTGAGCTTGTCAAAGGCGATCCCCTGAAACTCTTCGTTGTTGACAAGCGCATTGAACAGGGTGTTGACCCCGGTAATGCAGGTGAAGGGATACTTCTTGATCTCTTTGACAAAACCCGGAATGTCGCGCGGGTTGCTGATCAGCAGGTTGTAACCACCGATGCGCATAAAGAGCAGGCAGTTCACGGTCAGGGCAAAGACGTGATAGAGCGGCAGCGCGGTGACCACGAACTCCTTGCCGCGCTCCAGCATGGGGCCGTAGACGCCGAGGCATTGCTCGACGTTGGCAATCATGTTGCGATGAGTCAGCATGGCCCCTTTGGAGAGGCCGGTGGTGCCACCGGTGTACTGCAGGAAGGCGAGATCGTCGTTGGTGATCTCCGGCTTGATGTACTGCAGGAAACGCCCCTTGGAGAGGGCCTGACGCATGGTGGTAGCGTGGGGCAGATTGTATTTCGGCACCAGCTTCTTGACGTACTTGACCACGAAGTTGACCAAGGTGCCCTTGGCCAGCCCCAGGTTATCCCCCATCCGGGTCAGGATAACGTGCTTGATCGGGGTGTCGTAGACCACCTTTTCCAGGGTATGGGCGAAGTTGGAGACGATGACGATGGCCTTGGCACCGGAATCTTTGAGCTGATGCTCCAGCTCGCGCGGGGTATAGAGCGGGTTGACGTTGACCACGATCATGCCGGCGCGCAGGATGCCGAACACGGCGATGGGGTATTGCAGCAGGTTAGGCATCATCACCGCAACCCGATCCCCTTTCTCCAGCTTCAGCTCGTTTTGAAGATAGGCAGCAAAGGCGCGGGACTGCTCTTCCAGTCGGCGGTAGGTGATGGTTTGGCCCATGTTGACGAAGGCGGGCTGATCGGCAAACTGGGTCACCGAGGATTCGAACATCTCGACCAGGGAGCTGTATTGGTCTGGATTGATCTCGGCGGGGACCCCTTCCGGATAACGTTTCAGCCAGACTTTTTCCACAAACTTCTCCTGCATAACTAGCACCTGTGCGCTCACTGTGTTGCCTCCGTCCCGGTTCACATCCATTTTAATCGGTTGTTTTAAGCTGATGCTCTAATGCCGCACATATTTACACAGCGCAACATCAATTAACAGCAAATTAACAACAGAAAAATGTGAGGGAGAAAACAAACCTGGAATTATTGAAAGCTGGCGATTCTACCGAACTTGACAAAACTTTACGATACAAACGGCCGTATCAACCGAATTTTCCATATGAAAATGGTGGTTTCCACCCAATATGACCCGTTCGATCTGCTGGAAGGCATCCTGACGGGCCTGCCATTGGGCTTCAAGCGCAGCAAAGCCCTGCTCCCCCTGAATCAACAGCACAGGACAACGGATAGCCGCCATCAGTGCCCGAGCTTGTCCTTCGCTCATTCTCAGGGGCGACAGATCCCGCAAGCGGGGGTCGCTGCGCCAGTGCCAGCGCCCTGCCCTCATCTCAAGCTGCCGTTCACAGATAAGATGCGCCGCCTGCGGCGTGATATCCGCCACTTTGCAACGGGCGGCGACAGCCTCATCGATGGAAGCAAAGCCGTTGGCACTGCGCTCCCGGGTGCGGCTGCGGTTTAAAATTGCACGTCGCAGCTGGGCAGGTACCTCCTCATCGGGCTGACTCAGCGGCCCCAGCCCCTCCAGCATGATCAACCGCTCCACCTGTTCGGGGAACACCCCGGCATAGGCGGAGGCGATCAGCGCCCCGAGGGAGTGACCGAGCAGAGTGAAACGCGACCACCCTGCCGCCTGCACGATCTGGTAGAGATCGTCCAGCCAGTCGACAAAGACATAAGGGGTGGCTTTGTGATCGGAATGACCGTGCCCCGGCAGATCGACACAGATGAGGTGAAAATCACCCAGATGCGGCGCCAGCGGCAAGAAGCTGGCACTGTTGTCGAGCCAGCCGTGCAGGGCAATCAGCAGGGGTTTGCCCTGCTGAGCCTGATCCGCGAGTTGATTCTCAAGCAGGGCCACCTGCCGACCATCTGCCAGGGTCAGCGGACGTTCGTGCAGAGTGCTTTTGATGCTCTTGATCATGGCAAGCCTTAGCGACGCAGCGGCCGTCTTGGCCAGAAGGGATCATAGAAGGGGTCGTAGAAGTAGGGGTCCATATAGCGCACCTCCACCTCCTTGACTGGCGGCCACAGCTTGCTGCCCGTCACATTGAGCACAGAGAAGCGGTACTTGTGCTCGCCAATCTGGCTATCCACCGGTTGGCCTATGGTGCCAAGCACCGTCAGGCTGCGCCCCTTGGCGTAGAGGGTCGGATCGACAAAACCCTTCATGATGGCCAGAAAACGGCCCGGGCTCTGCTCGGTCTGCTCCGGCACGCCGTTGGATTTAAGCGGCAGATAGACTACTTCAATAACGCTCTGATCCGCCTTGTTGTGCACCGCCGAGATAACGCCGCTCCAGCGGGCCGGTTTGCCCTCCATTCCGCCAAGGGCTGGCTGATAGGCCACCAGCTGATTTTCGGGCTCATAAGCCAGCTCCTTGGGGACCGAGCTGCAGGCCCCGAGCAGCAGGGCCAGCGCCCCGACCACCATTGTGCGTTTCATCATGTCGCTTCTGGTATTACGCATCATGTCACTCTCCCGTTGCCGGCGTGGCCCGTCGGGCCATCCGCTTGTGTTGCAGCTGATGAGCGGCAAGAGCGACATGACGTCAGCGCTCCTGCCCTTATTCGCGACCCGGCAGTTTTTTCCAGGTCACCTTGTCACGCAAATAAACCGGCGTCGCCTGCTCCACAGGCACCGCCTCCCCCGCCAGCCAGGCGGCGCGGGCCAGCGGCAGCATGTCCTCTGCCGCCGGGAAGCGCACCTGGCTCACCGCCAGCTCATCGGCCAGACCACTCAGGGTCTCGCCATAGGTTTCAAAACCGGTGCCGACGCAGGTCACAGGGCCCGTCAGCTTGCCACGGGCATCAACCAGCGCCGCGGGCTCACTCACCACCTCGTCCCCCACCAGCTGCATGCGGCCATCAATGAGCTCATAGCGGCCGAAATATACCTCGTTCATCCGCGCATCGATGGCGGTCAGCACCTGCTCGGCGCCATCCAGTCGATAGGCGCCTTGCGCCATAGCGGCCAAGGTCGAGATGCCAATCAGCGGCACACCCGCACCAAACGCCAGACCTTGCGCCACACTGATGCCGATCCGCACGCCAGTAAAGGAGCCCGGGCCGCGACCGAACGCAATGGCATCGAGGTCACTCAAACTTATCCCGGCATCCTCTAACACAGCCTGAACCATGGGCAGGATTTTTCGGGTGTGATCCCGTGGCGCCTCCTCCCAGCGGGAGAACAGCTTGTCACCCACCAGCAAGGCGGCGGAGCAGGCTTCGGTGGCGGTATCAACGGCCAGGATCTTCAACTCGTTCATGCTTTCCAATCTCTATAAAATCAGTCAATTACATAACCGGCAAGCGAGATACGCTCACCCGTTGTTCAAATCTGTTAGCTGGCGGCACACTTATTCACCGCGTTCAGTGCGATCGAAAAAACGCCCCAGCGTTCCCAACTCCCGGGTACGGGGGATGGCGGGCAGACTCTTGATAAAGGTGGCGCCGTAAGGTTTGTTGACCATTCGTGGATCACAGATCACCAGCACCCCGTGATCACTGCGATCACGAATAAGCCGTCCCACCCCCTGTTTGAGGGCAATCACCGCCTTGGGCAACTGCAGCTCGGCGAAGGGATCCCCCCCCTTGAGTTTGCAATCATCCACCCGCGCCTTGAGCAGCGGATCATCAGGGCTGGCAAACGGCAGTTTGTCGATGATAACACACGACAACGCCGCCCCTCTCACGTCGATCCCCTCCCAGAAACTGCTGGTCGCCACCAGCACGGCGCGGCCATTCTCGACAAACTCCTTGAGCAACCGCTGCTTGTTATCCTCCCCCTGCAGCAAGACGGTGCGACCAATTTCCCGGCGCAGCACCTCGGCCACCTGACGCATCACCTGATGGCTGGTGCAGAGGAAGAAGCAGCCGCCCGGTGTCTTGTTGATCAGCGGGATCATCAAATTGGCCAGCAGCTCGCCGCGGCCAAAGGCGTTGGGCTCCGGCAGATAACGGGGCACACAGAGCCGCGCCTGCTCGCCATAGTCGAACGGGCTGTCGAGAATAAGCTCAGCACTGCCCGCCAGCCCCAGCTCGGCCTTGAAGTGATCAAAACGCATATCCACCGTCAGGGTGGCGGAGGTGAAGACCCAGGCCACTTCCGGTCTTTGCACCTCGGCACTGAATCGCTCGGCCACCGACAGCGGCGTCAGATTGAGGGTGAAATGAAGCCGTGAGCAGTCGTACCAGTAGGAGAAACCGGTCTGGTTGACCGCCAGCACTTCACCCAGGCGGGTGCGCAGTTCACTGATTCGCTCGAAGGCGTGATCCAGCTGCTCGCCACGGCCGAGAGCCAGTTTCAGCACTTCGTAGCAAAGCCCGATGGCATCGTTGAGACGAGCCAAAGCCTGCCCCCAAAGCGGCTGGCGCAGCATGTCGCGGGTATTACCGCGACCGCCATCCACCCCGAAGGCGAGACGCAAGTCCTGACTGGCGATAGCGAGCCGATCCGCCGCCTTGCCAAGCTGGGCCATGTCGTGGGCTTCGGCCCGATAGGCCAGCTGGATATCCTGTGCCAAATCCTGAATGGTGCGGCTGCCTACCGACTTGCCGAAGTAGTTGGTGGCGATCTCCGGCAGCTGGTGTGCCTCGTCAAACACATAGACTTGCGCCTGTGGCACCAACTCGCCAAATCCGGTGTCTTTCACCGCCATATCGGCGAAGAAGAGGTGATGGTTGATCACCACTACCTGGGCGTCCATGGCGCGGCGACGGGCGACCACCAGATGGCAGTCGTCGTAATAGGGGCAATCGCGACCGAGGCAGTTTTCATTGGTGCTGGTGACATGAGCCAGGATCTCGGCGTTCTCCTGCAGCCCCGGAATATCCCCCACGTCGCCATTGTCGGTGGCGGTCGACCAGGATTTCACCTTCACCAGATCATTGAGCACTTCCGGTTTTTGCAGGTGGGATTCGCTCAAGAGCCGGTTCATCCGCTCGATGCAGAGATAGTTACTGCGCCCCTTGAGCAGGGCCACCGGCGGGGTATAGGAGAGCGCGCCTGTGATGGTCGGGAGGTCCCGGTAAAAGAGCTGCTCCTGCAGGTTCTTGGAGCCGGTGCTGATCACGATCCGTTTGCCGGACTCCAGCGCAGGCACCAGATAGGCGTAGGTCTTGCCGGTACCTGTCCCCGCCTCCACTAGCAGACGGCCACCACTTTTGATGGCGCGCGCGACCGCTTCGGCCATCTCCAGTTGGGGAGCGCGGGCTTTGAAACCGTCGATATGGCTGGCCAGAGGGCCATCTGGCTTGAACAGGGTCTGGATGGTCAAAAGGGCGTCCCGCAGCAAAAGCGGCCATTATGCCAAAAGTGTGGCAAAAGCGGGACTGATTCTGCGCCTAGACGAACAGATCGATCTGGTGATCGGGATCCGGCTTGTGATCGTCCTCCTCCGCCTTTGGCTGATCACGCTTGGCGGGCGTGTTATAAGCCTGCTGGCGCTGCTGGGAGTCACTGTTGTCAGTGCCGGTCTTGCGCAGTTGATGTTTCTTGCTGATCTGGTTCACTTCCCGCTTGATCTCTTCGCTACCGGGCGCGGCAGGTGCCCGGGGCAAAATGGGGAACAACAGGTCCTGGCTGGGCATGATACAAACTCCTGCGGGGGTTATTGTCTAGTTATCGACCAGAAAACCGTTTTCTCAACTTTAATCGATCAAATCACAATTTCGGGTTGCATTTTCTGTCAAGGCAGGTAGTTTAAATCAGGCGTCAATTACGACATCTTATTTTGTAAAGGATTGATTACATGATGTTCACCACCCTGAAGACTCATCACCACCATCATCATCCCGACTAGTCTTTCAGGAGGTTGACTGCTGGAAGACACTTAACTGGTGACTTCCAAAAGGACCGCAAGATTCATAAACCCTCGGAAGCACCCACTTCCGAGGGTTTTTTCGTTTTTGACTAGAAGGAAATCGAGCAATGGAAACACAACGTCTGCGTATCGCCATGCAAAAGTCCGGTCGTCTGAGCCAGGACTCCCAAGCCCTGTTCAAGAGCTGCGGCCTGAAAATCAACCTGCGCGAGCAGCGCCTTATCGCCCATGTCGAGAACATGCCCATCGATATCTTGCGGGTGCGCGATGACGACATCCCGGGTCTGGTGATGGAAGGGGTGGTTGACCTTGGCATCATCGGCGAGAACGTGCTGGAAGAGGTGCAGCTTATTCGCGCTTCACAGGGACTACCCTTCGAGGTCAAAACCCTCAAGCAGCTGGACTTTGGTGGCTGCCGCCTCTCGCTGGCGGTGCCAGAAGATGTGAACTACACAGGGCCAGCGAGTCTTGCCGGCAAACGCATCGCGACCTCCTATCCCGGGCTGCTCAAGCGCTTCTTTGACGACAAGGGTCTCGGCTTCAAGAGCGTGATGCTGGGCGGCTCGGTGGAAGTGGCACCCCGCGCGGGTCTCGCCGATGCCATCTGCGATCTGGTCTCCACCGGCGCGACCCTGGAAGCCAATGGCCTCAAAGAGGTGGAGGTGATCTACCGCTCCAAGGCGGTACTGGTACAGGCCCCCAACCCCTTGTCCGATGCCAAGCAGAAGCTCATCGACAAACTGCTGCCCCGCATTCAGGGGATGCAGCAGGCCCGCGAGAGCAAGTACATCATGCTGCACGCCCCCAAAGACAAGCTCGATGCAATCACCGATCTGCTGCCGGGTGCCGAGCGCCCCACCATCATGCAGCTGGCCGGTGACACCAATCAGGTGGCGCTGCACGTCGTCTCCAGCGAGACCCTGTTCTGGGAGACAATGGAGCAGCTCAAGGCCCTCGGTGCCAGCTCCATTCTGGTGCTGCCCATCGAAAAAATGATGGAATAAGGAAGGGACATCATGCAGACCCTGATCTGGAAGACCCTCTCTCCTGCCCAGCAGGCCGACGTGCTGACCCGACCGGCCCTCAATGACGAGGCCGATATCGGCGCCGTGGTCAAAGAGATCATCGCAGCGGTACGCAGCCGTGGCGATGAGGCCCTGCGCGAGCTCAGCCTGCGCTTCGAGCGCGCCCCCCGTGAGCGGTTGCGCGTCAGCGAAGATGAGATTGAAGCTGCCTGCGCGCGGCTGGATGACGACATCAAAAGCGCCATCGAAGCGGCGATTGCCAATATTCGCACCTTCCACGCCGCCCAAGTGCAGCCTGTGGTACGGGTGGAAACCCAGCCCGGGGTGGTGTGCGAGCTGCGTACCCAGCCCATCAGCCGGGTCGGCCTCTATGTGCCGGGTGGCAGCGCGCCGCTCCCCTCCACCGTGATGATGCTGGCCATTCCGGCTGCTATCGCAGGTTGCCGTGAAGTGGTGCTCTGCACCCCGTCTCCGGCCAGCGACGAGATCCTGTTTACCGCCCGCGCCTGCGGCGTCGAGAAGGTGTTCGCCATCGGCGGCGCCCAGGCCATCGCCGCCATGGCTTACGGCACCGAGAGCATTCCCAAGGTGGACAAGATCTTTGGCCCGGGCAACGCCTATGTGACCGAAGCCAAGGGGCAGGTATCCCGCGACTGGCGCGGCGCCGCCATCGACATGCCCGCCGGCCCCTCCGAGGTGCTGGTGATTGCCGACGAGAGCGCCAACCCCGCCTTCGTGGCGGCGGATCTGCTCTCCCAGGCCGAGCACGGCCCCGACAGCCAGGTGGTGCTGGTGACCACCTCGCCGCTGCTGGCCGATGCCATCGCAGGAGAAATCAAGAGCCAGCTGGCCAAGTTGAGCCGCCGCGATATCGCCGCGCAGGCGCTCGGCAGCAGTCTGGTGATCCTCTGCGACGATCTGGCCGAGGCGTGTGCCATCTCCAACGCCTACGCACCGGAGCACCTGATCGTGCAGACCCGCGCCCCGCGTGATCTGCTGGATAAACTCGAGAACGCCGGTTCCATCTTTCTGGGAGCATGGACGCCCGAGTCAGTCGGCGATTACGCCAGCGGCACCAACCACACTCTGCCTACCTATGGCTATGCCCGCACCTGTTCCAGCCTTGGTCTCGCCGATTATCAGCGCCGCTACACGGTGCAGGAGCTGAGCGCCGAAGGTATCCGCGGCCTTGGCCCCATCGTCGAGCGCATTGCTCAGGCCGAAGGGCTCGATGGCCACAAGAATGCCGTCACCCTCAGATTGAACGCCCTGGCCGCCGCGCCCCAACCAACAGCACAGCAGAAGGATTTGTCATGAGCATTGCCAATCTGGCACGCCGCGTGGTGCGGGCCCTCACCCCTTATCAATCCGCCCGCCGCATCGGCGGCAAGGGCCACGTCTGGCTCAACGCCAACGAGGCGCCACAGGCCTATCCCTTCACCATCGAGGGAAGCCGCCTCAACCGCTACCCCGAGTGCCAACCGGCCGAGGTGGTGAATGGCTATGCCGCCTACGCCGGGGTCAATCCGGATCAGGTGCTGGTGAGCCGCGGCGCCGATGAGGCCATCGAGCTGCTTATTCGCACCTTCTGCGAAGCGGGTGAAGATCAGATCCTCATCTGCCCGCCCACCTACGGCATGTACGCCATCAGCGCCGAGACCTGCGGTGTTGGTATCGTCGAGCAGCCACTGACCGCCAGCCGCCAACCGGACTGGCCCGCCATCGCCGATCGCCTCAGCGATGTGAAACTGGTGTTTCTCTGCTCCCCCAACAACCCCACCGGGGATCTGGTGGGTCGCGACGGCCTTATCGCCCTGCTGGAGAAGGCGCGGGATCGCGCCATCGTGGTGGTGGACGAGGCCTATATCGAGTTCTGCCCCGAGGCGTCCGTGGTGGACCTGCTGGCCCGCTTCCCCAATCTGGTGGTGACCCGCACCCTCTCCAAGGCTTTTGCCCTGGCGGGGATCCGCTGCGGCTTTACGCTGGCAAGCCCCGAGGTGATCGCCATGCTGGCCAAGGTGATCGCCCCCTATCCCATCCCCGAGCCCATCGCCCAGATCGCGGTGCAAGCCCTCTCCCCCATGGGGCTGGAGCTGATGCGCGAGCGAGTGGTAGAGCTCAACAAGCAAAAAGCCGCCTTCAAGGCAGAGCTGGCAAAGCTTGCCTGCGTAAGGGAAGTATTCGAGGACAAGGGCAACTTCGTGCTGGTGCGCTTTGTGGATGGCGCCGCCGTCTTTGCCGCCATGAAGGCCGCCGGCATCATCTTGCGGGATTTCTCGACCAAGCCGGGCCTTGATAACAGCATTCGCGTCACCATCGGCTATCAGGGCGAGATGGATGCCGTGCTGGCGGTATTGCGTGACCTGCCCTCTTCCACTTTGTAAGACAAGGATGTAGCGATGAAGACCCCGTTTTTGTTTATCGACCGCGACGGCACCCTGATTGAAGAGCCGGTGACGGACAAGCAGGTGGATAGCCTCGCCAAGCTGCGCTTCGAGCCCATGGTCATTCCGGTACTGCGCGAGTTGCAGGCCGCCGGTTACGTGCTGATGATGGTGACCAATCAGGATGGACTGGGCACCGCCAGCCTGCCGCTGGAGAACTTCCAGCCACCCCACGACCTGATGATGCACCTGTTTGAATCGCAAGGGGTGAAGTGGGAACAGGTGCTGATCTGCCCCCACTTTCCCACCGACGGCTGCAGCTGCCGCAAGCCCCACCTCGGGCTGGTGAAGGAGTACCTCGCCTCTGGTCGCATCGACTTTGCCAACTCTTTCGTGATTGGCGATCGCCAGACCGATCTGCAGCTGGCCGAGAATATGGGCATTGGCGGCATTCGCTACCACCCGCAGGATCACAACTGGCTCGCCATCCGTGATCAGCTGTTGTCCAAGGGGCGCGTAGCCTCGGTGGAGCGCAACACCAAGGAGACCCGCATTCAGGTAGCAGTTGACTTGGACAAGAGCGGCGGCAACCAGATCGCCACCGGTATCGGCTTCTTTGATCACATGCTGGATCAGATAGCGACCCACGCCGGTTTCCAGCTCAAGCTGAACGTCAGCGGCGATCTGCATATTGACGATCACCACACGGTAGAGGATGTGGGGCTAGCGCTGGGTCAGGCGCTGCGTCAGGCCCTTGGCAACAAACGCGGGATCGGCCGCTTCGGCTTTGTGCTGGCGATGGACGAGGTGCAGGCAGTGATCGATGCGCGCCCGCTGACCGAGCTGGAGGTGAGCACCGCGCTGGATCTCAGCGGTCGCCCCTACTTCGTGTTTGACTGCCCGAGCGGCTTTGGCCGCGACAACGTGGGCGAGATGGCCACCGAGATGGTGCCCCACTTCTTCCGCTCGCTGTCAGACGCCATGGCCATCACATTGCAGATGAAGGTGGGTAGCGGCAACACCCACCATCAGGTAGAGGCACTGTTCAAAGGCTTTGGCCGCGCCCTGCGTCAGGCTATTCGGGTGGAAGGAAGCGAGCTTCCCTCCAGCAAGGGAGTGCTGTGATGGATGTGAGCAAGCAGAAGCTGGTCATTATCGATACTGGCTGCGCCAATCTGGCATCAGTCAGAATGGCGTTCGAACGCCTCGATGTGCAGCCGCTGGTCTCAAGCCAGGCAGCCGATATCGAGCAGGCGGACAAGCTGATCCTGCCCGGCGTCGGCACCGCGGTGGCCGCAATGAAGAACCTCAACGAGCGCGGGCTGGTGCCCCTTATTCGCGCCGCCAAGCAGCCGCTGCTGGGCTTTTGCCTCGGCATGCAGATGCTGGCGGAGGCCTCCGAAGAGAGCATGAGTGCCGATGGCAGTGAAGGCGATCTCATCGACTGTCTCGGCATAGTGCCGGGCAAGATCCGGTTGATGGAAGTCGGCAATCTGCGCCTGCCCCATATGGGCTGGAACCAGATTGAGCATGACGAGACCCATCCTCTGCTCAAGGGGATCCCGAGCGGCAGCTACTTCTACTTCGTCCACTCCTATGCGCTGGAGGTAACCGAAGCGACGCTGGCGACCTGCGACTACGGCCAGCCGTTTACCGCCATCGTCGGTGGGGTTGCAGATCACAGCAACTTCTTCGGCGCCCAATTCCACCCGGAGCGCTCAGGCGCAGCCGGTGCCCGTTTGCTGCAAAATTTTCTGGAGCTGTGACTAGCATGATCATTCCCGCAATTGACCTTATCAACGGTCAGGTGGTTCGCCTCTATCAGGGGGACTACGACCAGAAGACCGAATACAGCAGCAGCCCGCAAGCCCGCTTCGATGAATATGTCTCCCAGGGGGCGGTGCAGCTCCATTTGGTGGATCTGGACGGTGCCAAGGATGCCAAGGCGCGCCAGCTCCCCCTGCTGACCCAACTGCTGTCGGCCACCGAAGCGCCGGTGCAGGTCGGCGGAGGCGTGCGCACCGAACAGGATGTGGCTGATCTGCTGGCCGCCGGTGCCAGCCGGGTGGTGATTGGCTCCACCGCCGTTAAATCCCCGGATCTGGTAGCGAGCTGGATGGAGAAATATGGCCCCGAGCAGATCGTGCTGGCGCTGGACGTCAATATCGATGAGCAGGGCAATCGCCATATCGCGGTGGCCGGCTGGCAGGAGAATAGCGGCGTGACCATCGAGGCACTGATCGAGCGCTTCCTCCCCGCCGGGCTCAAGCATGTGCTCTGCACCGACATCAGCCGTGACGGCACCCTGGCAGGCACCAACGTCGAGCTCTATCGGGATCTCTGCGCCCGCTACCCGAGCGTCGCCTTTCAGGCCTCCGGCGGTATTGGCGGCATCGCGGATATCGAGGCGCTCAAGGGCTCCGGCGTCAAGGGGATCATCCTTGGCCGTGCCCTGCTGGAGGGCAAGTTCTCGGTGGGTGACGCCATCGCCTGCTGGCAAGCCCCCGCGGCCGTTACCACAGGAGGCAACTGATGCTGGCAAGACGCATTATCCCCTGCCTCGACGTGAAAGATGGCGTGGTGGTCAAAGGGGTGCAATTTCGCAACCACGAGGTGATGGGCGGCATTGTCGAGCTGGCGCGCCGCTACGCAGAAGAGGGCGCTGACGAGCTGGTGTTCTATGACATCACCGCCTCCAGCGATGCGCGGGTGGTAGACAAGAGCTGGGTGAGCCGGGTGGCGGAGGTGATCGATATCCCCTTCTGCGTCGCCGGTGGCATCAAAAGCGTCGAAGACGCCCGCCAGATCCTCGAATTTGGTGCCGACAAGGTCTCCATCAACTCTCCGGCGCTGGCCGACCCGACCCTTATCAGCCGACTGGCCGAGCGCTTTGGCGTGCAGTGCGTGGTGGTGGGCATTGACTCCTACTTCGATGCCGCGACGGGCCACTATCAGGTCAAACAGTTTACCGGTGACGAGAGTCGCACCCGCACCACCGCCTGGCACACCATCGACTGGGTACAGGAGGTGCAAAAGCGCGGCGCGGGCGAAATCGTGCTGAACGTGATGAATCAGGACGGCATGCGTCAGGGTTATGATCTCGACCAGCTCAAGCTGGTGCGCAGCGTCTGCAAGGTGCCGCTGATCGCCTCCGGCGGCGCCGGTGCCATGGCACACTTTCGCGATGCCTTTACCCTCGCCGATGTGGATGGGGCGCTGGCCGCCTCTGTGTTCCACAAGGGCCTTATCCCCATTCCCGAATTGAAACGCTGGCTGAAAACCGAAGGAGTCGCCATCCGTGAATAACTTCTCAGATAACACACAAACAACCGCCAGCGCGCGCCCTCTTGCCGAGCAGCTCGACTGGGAAAAATGCGACGGCATGATCCCTGCCATCGTCCAGCATGCCGCCAGCGGCGAGGTGCTGATGCAGGGCTTTATGACCCGCGAGGCACTGGAAAAGACCCAGACCACAGGTCAGGTCACCTTCTTTAGCCGCAGCAAACAGCGGCTCTGGACCAAGGGTGAAAGCTCGGGCAATGTGCTCCAACTCGTGGCCATCAGCACCGATTGCGATCAGGACTCCCTGCTGATTGCCGCCAACCCCGTCGGCCCCACCTGTCACAAAGGGACAACCTCCTGTTTCCATGGTCACCCGCTGCCGCCCCTCGGTTTTCTGGCAGAGCTGGAACAGGTGCTGGCCGCCCGCAAAGGGGCCGATCCGGCCACCAGCTACACCGCCAGCCTCTATGGCAAAGGGACCAAGCGCATCGCCCAGAAGGTAGGTGAGGAAGGTGTCGAAGTGGCGCTGGCCGCCATGGCCAAGGATCGAGAGGAGCTCATCAACGAATCCGCCGATCTGCTCTACCACCTGACCGTACTGCTACAAAATGAAGGGCTGGGATTACAGGATGTCGTTCAGCGGCTTTATAAGCGGCATAATAAATAAACTGATAATAAAGCCGGGTTATCCCGGCTTTACTCATTTAAGATAAAAAGAACGCTCAACTAAAATTCTATATATAGACATATCATCCTCTAATTCCGACAAGATCATTCTTACCCAATCATTTTCTTGAAAACCATATTCACCTTCCTCCGTCAAAATATCAACCATGATTTTCCTAATATCAATCTCCCCATGATTAATAGAGCGCATCCAATGATATGAATTAATCAAAAAGTGATCAACATAGATATATCTTTTATCTGTAGCCCCTTTAGAGATATAATCGGGCTCAACATCAACACACTCAGCGTCAGTTATTATATAAGTATGTAATTTGATTCCATACATGTTGATCTTCAGTTTAAATTCATCAACATCAAGTCTGAAATTTACAACATCACTGTAAAAGTTAGTATCGACCTCATTCAAAGAGATCAAGAAAAGTAACAGCGGAAGATTTAACTCTCTTTCATCTGAATAACTTAATAAGACTATTTTTAATCTATCCAACACAAGAGTAGTCAATCTCAGGTTTAGCGAGAAATGCTCAAACATCATCGTAACGAAATCAGTTAGTGAAGCGTTTTTCTTAAAACATGGCCATATGCCATCCACATTAACACTGAGTAATACAAGTTCATTTTCTATAAAATTCTTCAATGAATCTGAGTTTAAAATGAACCTTCTATGAAAAAATCTACTTAGGTAATGTTGAGCGTTAAACCCTTCTCCATATATGGCTTTAACTGAATGCTGCAACTGCTCGGTATCTGTTGCCAGCACAAATACCACCCTGGGAATATCAAAAATATGCTTGATAGTCTCCAGCATTTCCACAGCATAGGAAGGACGACAACGATCAAGCTCATCTATCAAAATAAATGCGGGATAGTCCAGTTCTCCTTCACTTAAACCAACAGCTCCCTCAACCCATTGCCGGATCTCATTTTTAAGATATTGGATAGATTCATAACGCTCTTTCTGATTACTGCATAAGGCATCTACCAGCTGATTGGCTTCCTCCCCTTCCAGAGAAAAATCCTCATCCTCCAACCCGGCTTTTTTGATTGCCGCTTTCAGCGCCAGTTTGCCGCCGACCTTAAATAATCCAAGCAGCCGCTGACGCATTCCTTCTGGAATCGGGTTTTCTTTTCCCGCAATCATTTTTAACTGGTCGATAATCGATGAAATCACAGTCAATAAAGGATCATCGGAAAAGTCCTGCTGCCAGGCATCGATATAGACGGTGGGATAGTGCGCTTTCAGCTCCATATACCAGCGCTTGATAAACCAGGTTTTTCCCGCCCCCCACTCGGCATTAAGGTTGAGCACATAGTTGCGTTGCTTGCCTTCGGCGGCGAGGTAGTTGGTCAGAAACTCGGCATAGCGGGCACGTTCCAGCCGATCGGCACTCAAGATCTCTTCGCAACCCGCAATGGCCCCCGGCCCGTCCCACTGAACTGCGTCATTCCAATTAAACGGTGCCACTACCATCTCGTATCTCTCCATATTGCGTTGCTGGAGATGATATCAGGGACACCGAGGAAATAGTTTGACTAAAGACCTGTTCGTTACCCTTTTTGCCACTCGGGGAGGTTTATTTAGCTGTTGTTCAACTTCTCTGTCGAGAGCCGATGATACGGGGTCGATACATGGTGGCAAGCTATCTCAACAACCATGGACTCAACTGATTTCCTTTGATTTGCTAAGAGGTTACAACCATGTGACATAACGCAGAACCTGCGGAAATAAATGAGAAATATGCCGTGAAGAGTGCTTAATTTAAAGCAGTTGATGCACGTTGGCCTCGCGTTCAGCCAACCCATCACAGCGACCCAAGGATGGCCAACTTCATGAAGGATGAACCCTTCTCCACCCGATTGCAGCACGAGCTGGATCACCTCAGATCCATCTTTAACGAGATGGGGGCTTACCTCTTTACCAAGGATCTGGATGGCCGTTATATCTATGCCAATCAGGCTGTGCTGGATCTCTTTGGTTGTTCCCTGGCCGAACTGCAAGGCAAGGATGATCGCGCCTTTTTTGACCTCGACTTCTCGGAAGATCTGAGACGAAATGATCGTCAGGTGCTGGAGCAGCAGGTCGCCATCGCCCGGGAGGAGATCAACTACCTCAAACCCACGGGAGAGAAACGGGTCTACTGGAGCGTGAAAAAGCCGATGTACGACCGGGATGGCACGCTGATCGGTCTGTGCGGCATCTCCACCGATATCACGGAACACAAGCTGATTGAGGCCCGTATGGCCGAGCAGCATCAGTTGCTGGAGATCATCCTGGCCAACGTGGATGCCCATATCTATATGAAGGACAGCCAGCACCGCTTTCTCTACGTCAATCAGAAGGTGTGTGCCCTGCTCGGTTTACCCGCCGAACAGATCATCAACCGCAGCGATAATGAGCTGTTCTCCCCACACGGAGTCAACCAGCTGTGGCAGCTGGACAACCGGGTGTTCGAAACGGGTGAGCTGCAAGCCGGTGAAGAGTCACTGACCGATACCGAAGGCAAGCAACATTACTACTGGTCTGTCAAAGTCCCCTTCAAGCTGGCTGATGGTACCCCCACCCTGATCGGTATCTCCTCCGATATCACCGAGCTGCACCAGCTCAAGGAACAACTGCAATATCAATCGGTTCGTGACAGCCTCTCCGGACTTTATAACCGCCGTTTCTTCTTCGAGGTGTGCGAAAAGAACCTGAGTATGAACATGCGCCACCAGCTCACCTCGGTGCTGATAGTGCTGGATGTGGATCAGTTCAAATGCATCAACGATCGCTACGGTCACCCGCTGGGCGATCAGGCGCTGATCCATCTGGGCAGGGTGATGCAATCGGTGCTGCGCAGCGAAGATGTGCTGGCCCGCATCGGCGGTGACGAGTTTGCCATCTTGCTGCCCAACACCACCCTCTCGGCCGCCGCATCACTGGCCGAACGGCTGCGCAAGCAGGTGATGCAAAGCCCGCTACCCCTTGCCGATGGGGATGAGCTGGTTATCACCATCAGCGCCGGGCTGGTGGAAAATAGCAAGGGGGAGCAGATGGAGAGCCTCTACGCGCGCGCCGATCAGATGCTCTATCAGGCCAAACAGAGCGGCCGCAACTGCGTCGCGTGCAAGGCACGATAGCTGGCTGGCCAGTCAGGCACTCCCACTTCCCTTGCTGCATTTATCCCGACAGCTTAGTCATCCTATTGCACGCTGCTTTCACTCACGCTCGATTAGCACCTAACCCAGTTGTTTGCGCAGCACAAATTTTTGCACCTTGCCGGTGGAGGTCTTCGGCAGCGGGGTGAAGATGATGCGTTTGGGGGCCTTGAAGTGGGCCATCTGCTCGCGGCAAAAGGCGATCAGCTCCGCCTGGGTAGTCTCTCGCCCCTCTTTCAGTTTCACGAAGGCGCAGGGCACCTCCCCCCACTTCTCGTCCGGCATGGCGATCACCGCCGCTTCGTCTACATCCGGATGACGATAGAGCACATCTTCCACCTCCAGGCTGGAGATATTCTCACCGCCGGAGATGATGATGTCCTTGGATCTGTCCTTGATCTCCACATAACCGTCCGGGTGCCACACCGCCAGATCGCCACTGCGAAACCACCCCTCCGCCATCGCCTCGGCGCTGGCCGCCGGGTTCTTGAGATAGCCCTTCATCACTACATTGCCCCGCAGCACTATCTCCCCCATGGTTTTGCCATCTTTGGCAACCGGCTCGCCACTGACCGGATTGATGACCCGCATCTCCCCCTGCAGGGGCGACGCGACGCCCTGCCGTGCCTTGAGGCGGGAGAGCGCAGTGGCATCCTGCCCCTGCCAGCTTCTTTGCGATTCGCACAACACGCAGGGGCCATAGGTTTCGGTCAGGCCATAGACGTGGGTCACAGCGATCCCCATCGCCTCCATCCCGGCGATCACGGTGGCGGGGGGCGCAGCGCCGGCGGTCATCACCTTGATGGGGTGATCCAGCCCCTGCTTGAGCGCCTGATCGGCATTGTTGAGCATATTGAGCACGATGGGCGCCGCGCAGAAGTGGCTCACCTTGTGCTCGTGCAGCGCCTCATAAATGGCGGCGGCCTGCACATGACGCAGGCAGACGCTCACCCCGGCGGTGGCCGCCAGGGTCCAGGGGAAGCACCAGCCGTTGCAGTGAAACATCGGCAAGGTCCAGAGATAGACGGGATGTTTGGGCAGCTCCCAGGAGAGCACATTGTTGATGGCGTTGAGGTGGGCACCGCGATGGTGATAGACCACGCCCTTGGGGTTGCCGGTGGTGCCGGAGGTGTAGTTAAGGGAGATCGCCTGCCACTCATCTTGTGGCAGCCAGCCGGGCTCATCGCCGTTACCAGTGGCAATAAAGGCCTCATAAGTCAGTTCACTGACAAGCGCCCCCTCCCGGTAGAGGGGATCGTCGATGGCGATGACCAGCGGTTGGCGCTCCAGCAGATCCAGTGCCTTGCGCACCACGGCGCCAAACTCCCTGTCTACCAGCACCACCTTGCTCTGGGCATGCTGGAAGATAAAGGCCATCGACTCTGCATCGAGCCGGGTATTGATGGTGTTGAGCACGGCGCCGCTCATGGGCACCCCGAAGTGAGCTTCAAACATCGCCGGGATATTGGGCGCAACGATGGAGACGGTATCCCCCTCCCCGATACCGCTAAGCCGCAGGGCCGAAGCCAACTGGCGGCAACGGCGGGCGGTCTCGCCCCAGCTCTGGCGCAGCGAGCCGTGGATCAGCGCCGGATAGTCGGGATAGACCCGCTCCGCCCGCCCCAAAAAGCTGATGGGGGTCAGGGCCTCGAAATTGGCGGCGGTTTTGGCAAGGTCGCGCTCATAGATGTTCTGCACTGTCATCGGATTCCTTCCTTACAGGTGGCACAAAACGGGCAGTTTCGGGATGATTCAGAGATCAGCAAGCGACATGGGCATCCTGCCCGTCACTGGTCTCTTATGGGGATGACAGCCTAACAGTTAGCCTGCAGCGGCAGGTATTAGCAAAACGTCTTAGACAGGGGCAGCCTTCTGCCAACAGGGCCCTCTGTTTTCGTTGCAAAAAATATTGCGTTACGGGAAATCGTGCCATTTTTTCACAGGCTTTTTTTTGGCGAATAACGAAAGATGACGATAGTGGAATATTATTCCGCCAAAGCTGCTTTATATGTCATTTCATTCATCTCGGCACGAACTATTTTCATGGCATTTATTTAAGGCAACCCACGTTAAGCGAAAAGTGAAATAGTTATTGCATAATAACTTTTATTTCATATCAGCTGTTAAATCCATGGAAAATAAATTTTGTGAGCCATCCCATAAAGCGAGCATGGCACCATGTTCATCCAGCCGCACACGGGTTACGGTTACAACGTGAAATAATCTACCGGATGTTCAATATCAGGCCAGATTTCTCGCCAATCACTACGCAATATACAGTGAATTTGCGTACCTTGGATGTATGACGCAGAAACCCTATCGACCCGATATTCCGCCGAGCCCAAACCTGCTTTATCAAGGAGCATTTTATGTGTGCCGTGCCGAATACCACACCACGCAGACAATTCCCTACTGCATTTACCATTCTGTTTCTTATTATGTTGCTGGCCATTGCGCTGACCTGGATAATTCCGGCCGGCGCCTATGCCAAGCTCTCTTATAATCCGGCCAGTGAAAGCCTGATGGTCAATAGCCCACAGGGGGAAATAAGCCGACTTCCCGCAACCCAGGATGCCCTGGCAAAACTCAATATCAATATTGCGGTGGAGCAATTTACCAACGGCACCATCCGCAAGCCCATCGCCATTCCCGGCACCTATGCACGGCTGGAGCAAGCGCCCAAGGGGCTCGGTGACGTGGCAGTCAGCATGGTCAAGGGCACCATAGAGGGGGCGGATATCATCGTCTTTATTCTGGTGCTCGGGGGGCTGATCGGCGTCATCAACAAGACAGGAGCCTTCAGTGCAGGGCTGGTGGCGTTGTCGCGCAAGACCCGGGGCAACGAATTCCTGTTTGTGGCGCTGGTCTGCTTCGTAATGGCGCTGGGAGGCACCACCTGCGGACTGGAGGAAGAGGCGGTCGCCTTCTACCCCATACTGGTGCCCATCTTTCTGGCACTCGGCTATGACTCCATCGTCTGCGTAGGGGCCATCTTCCTCGCCGCCTCCATGGGCACCACCTTCTCCACCATCAATCCCTTCTCGGTGGTGATCGCCTCCAATGCCGCCGGCATTCCCTTTACCGAAGGGCTGATCTTTCGCGCCGTCGGCTGTCTGGTGGGCACCCTGGTGGTGATCGGTTATCTCTACTGGTACTGCAAGAAGATCAAGGCCAATCCAGCCTTCTCCTACACCTATGAGGACAGAGAGAGTTTTCGCGCCCGTTTTCTCAAAAAGGGCTCTATGGACGAAGGGGTGCCCTTCACCCTTCGCCGCAAGATCATTCTGACCCTGTTTATCCTCGCCTTCCCGCTGATGGTGTGGGGCGTCTCCATGGCCGGTTGGTGGTTCCCGCAGATGGCGGCCTCCTTCCTGACCATCGCCATCATCATCATTTTTATCTCGGGTCTCAAAGAGAAAGAGGCTGTCGAGGCCTTTACTCAGGGGGCGTCGGAGCTGGTGGCCGTTTCGCTCATCATCGGGCTGGCACGGGGGGTCAATCTGGTGCTGGATCAGGGGATGATCTCGGACACTATTCTGGCCTACGCCTCCGATCTGGTCTCCGGCATGCATGGCGCCGTGTTCGCGGTGGCGCAGATGCTGGTGTTCACCCTGCTGGGGCTGGTGGTGCCCTCCTCCTCCGGGCTCGCGGTGCTCTCCATGCCCATCATGGCGCCGCTGGCAGATACCGTGATGATCCCCCGTTATATCGTGGTATCGGCCTACAACTGGGGCCAATACGCCATGTTGTTTCTGGCCCCCACCGGACTGGTGCTGGTCACCCTGCAGATGCTCGGCATCCAGTTCAACAAGTGGGTCAAGTTCGTGCTGCCCATGGTGGGCTTTGTGCTGGGATTTGGCGCCCTGATGCTGGTGGCGCAAGTGATGTTGGCCTGATAGGCCTGTGATATATGAGTGACAACACCCCGAGCCTGGCACGGGGTGTTCTTTTGTCAGCCTTAGTGACGCACCCGCCCCTGCTGGCGGAAGCAGTAGAGTTTAAGACTGATGTCGGCGATATCGGCGGGAAGCTCCTCTCCCTGCTCGGCCAGGGGCCGGTAGAGGGATGAGAGCAGACGTTCGGCCTGCTGCACCGTGATGATGTTGGCCTGGATGGCCGGGGTGATCCAGCTGGGTAACATTGACATATCTCCCCCTCGTTGATCCGGTGATCTCGGGTGAACATCTTCATATCAGGTCTTACGCAGTTGTCTGCCGGCCCGTTCACCCTCTGCTTCACCCAATCAAAGCAAAATGCTTGCCGTGATCTCTTATCGGCCAACATCCGATGGGGCTGGAGCCATTTATCAACCACTTGCGTGGCCATCTCAACGAACAGAGCCCTTGCTCAAGGCCTCCCTTGACCTGCCCCCGTCAGCACTTTGCCACTCTGGCATTCTGCTCACCGCCCGCCTTGCAAATTGCGACTCGAATTGCTCCTTATCACACTGGCAAAGCCCGCCATGCGCCGGAAACTGGTCACTTTTAGTCCGTTGTCGCCAAAGTCAGACACTTTTTCATGGTGGCTATTTTTTGACCTTGCCAGCGCCTGTCGCAGACCCATCCCCCTCGCCTTGTCCGGCCAGCCGGTTGTGACAAGATGGCACCAGATTGGAAGAGCCCGTATGGGTATGCAGGAGAAGAACAAGATGAACAGATCCATGATGGCAGGTATCGGTATTGGCATCGCCTCGGCCCTGGCACTCTCGGCGGCGGCCAGCGGCTCCCTCTTTACACCCCAGCCCACCTTTGCCGAGGTGATCGCCAGCAAGCCGATCACCGAGACCATCAAGACTCCCCGACAGGAGTGTCGCAACGTCACCGTGACCCATCGCAAGCCGGTACAGGATGAGCACAAGATCCTCGGCACCGTGGTTGGCGCGGCGCTGGGGGGCGTGGTCGGCCACCAGTTTGGCGGTGGCAGCGGCAAGAAGGTGGCCACCGCAGCCGGGGCGGTCGCGGGTGGCTATGCCGGTAATCAGGTGCAGGGCAATATGCAGGCGGGCGATACCTACACCACCACCGAGCAGCGCTGCAAGACCGTGCAGGATACGAGCGTCAACACCATAGGTTATGACGTGACCTATCGCCTCGCAGGTCAGGAGGGGGTGATCCGCATGAAGCAAGCCCCGGGCGCCACCATTCCGGTCAAGGAGGGCAAATTGGTGATCGACCAGCCAAAAGTGTGATGTCTCCTGACCCCACTCAGCAGCAGGCCCGCCTCTTTCGAGGCGGGCCTGTGTTTTTGGGAAGGCTTGTTTCCTTTTTCAAACAACAGCACTCAGGCTCATTGCGCCCAGTCAGTTACCCCTTGCAACACTTCTTGACCGCCCGCACCACGTTCTGATACCCGGTGCAGCGGCACAGATTCCCCGATAGCCCGCGGCGGATCTCCGCATCGGTCAGCGGACGACGCTCGGTCTTGTCGAGCAATGCGGCGCTCGCCATCACAAGGCCCGGGGTGCAAAAACCGCACTGCACCGCCCCCTCATCGATAAAGGCCTGCTGTACATCAGAGAGCTCATTGCCTTTGCGCTCCCCCTCCACGGTACGAATGGATTTGCCATCGGCCCAGACCGCCAGATAGAGGCAGCTGTCGATGGCCGTGCCATTCACCCGCACGGTACAGGCGCCGCACTCACCGACACTGCACCCCTCTTTCACGCTGATAAGCCCCTGCCCGCGCAGGAAGTGGAGCAGCGACATGGTGGGCGGCACTGCATAGGAGTAAGGCTTGCCGTTGATCTCGCACTGGATCTCCACGGCGGGACAGCTTTGCGGTTGCATCATAGGATCTTCCCTCCGGCACGTTCGACTGCGCAGGCGACCACCCGCTGCGCCAGGGTTTTGATAAGGTGCAGGCGAAACTCCTTTTCCGCCCGCCAGGAGGATCGTGGCGCCACATCGGCTACCACAGCCTCGGCAATGGCTGCCAGTGTGGCGCGAGTCAGCGGTTGCCCTTCGGCCGCCGCTTCCGCGTGAGGGGTGCGCACCGGCGTCGGTGCCGCCACGCCGTAAGCAAGCCGCAGGCGCTTGAAGTGACCATCCTCAATCTGGCAGTAGGCGGCGCAGCCGATGGTGGCGATGTCCATGGCATCGCGCATGGCGTATTTGAAGTAGTGGGAGCCCACCTGGGGGTGAGTATCCGGGGCAAAGTGAAACGCCACCAGAATTTCCGCCGGTTGCAGCGCCACCTTGCCGGGGCCGGTGTGAAAACCGGCGATGGGGATGCGGCGCGTACCATTGGGCCCGGCGATTTCCAGCTCAGCCTCCAGCGCGACAGTGGGCGCCGCCGAGTCTGCACTGGTGGCACCGTTGCAGATGTTGCCGCCATAGGTGGCGACGTTACGGATCTGCGGCCCCGCGATGGTGGCAGCCGCTTCGGCCAGCATCGGCAGGCGGCGCTGCACCAGTTCGTTCTCGATGATCTCGGTAAAGGTGGTGCCGGAGCCGATGCGGATCGACCCATCAGGCAACTCGCACACCCCTTTGAGTTCGGGCAAGTCGTGAATATCGACGATATGACGATAGGCGGTGTTGAGGTGATGGAGCTGGATCATCACATCGGTGCCACCGGCCAGGAGACGCGCCTCGGGGTCGGCCTGGCGCAGGGCGACCGCCTCGGCCACGCTGTGCGCCTTGTAGTAACGGGCAATATCAAACATGGTGTTGCTTCTCCCCTGATCCCTCGCCAATCAAACCCGCCGCGACAAACTCCCGGAACAGGGTTTTGGGGGTGATGGGCAACTCGTTGATGGCGACCCCGGTCGCCATTCGAATGGCGTTACGGATTGCGGGGCCCGGCGAGATGATGGGCGGTTCCCCCAGTGATTTGTGGCCATAGACCGACTGGGGCTCATAGGTCTGCACGAAGTCACATTCAAGCTCCGGCAAATCCAGCATGGTGGGGAACTTGTAGTCGAGCAGGTTGGGATTGCGCACCACGCCGCTCTTGGCATCGATGATCATCTCCTCGAACAGCGACCAGCCGATCCCCATCCCCATGCCGCCATGCACCTGTCCCTCCGCCAGTTGCGGGTTAAGGATCTTGCCCGCATCGTGCAGGTTAATGATGCGATTGATAGTCACCTTGCAGAGATCGATATCGACGCTGAGATCGACAAAGGTACAGCCGAAACTCGGCGGGTTGGTGGTGGTCTTGTGGGAGACCTCGGAGGTGATCTGACCGCCGATAGTGAGGTGGTAGTAGGCGTTGACCGACACTTCGGCGACGCTGATCAGTACCTTGTCCGGTGCGCCAGCCAGCACCACGTAGCCGTCGATCAGGGTGAGGGATCCTACATCCTGATGACAGAGCTGGGCCGCCAGCGACAAAATGCGGGCCCGCAGTTGCAGCGCCGCCTGATGGATGGCAGGCGCCGCCACATAACTCTGGCGCGAGGCGAACGAGCCCGGATCATAGGCGGTAATGTCGGTATCCTGGGTCGAAATGACCCGGATCTGCTCAAACGGAATGCCCAACGTCTGGGCTGCCATCTGGGCAAAGACGGTATCCGATCCCTGCCCTATCTCGGTGGCGCCGATCTGCAGATTGACGGTGCCATCCTGATTGAGCAGCATGCGGGCACCAGCAATTTCGACCCCCACCGGATAGGTGTTGGAGCCGTAGCTGAAACAGGCCACCCCGATGCCGCGCCGCACCCGGCTTGCCGGATCCTGCGCCAAGCACTCGGCCTTGAGCCGATCCCACTGGAACTGCTCGCCACCCCGGCGCAGACACTCGGGCAAGCCCGCACTGTAGATGGTCTTCTGGTTAACCTGATTGACATCCCCCTCGCGCGCCACGTTGGCGATGCGCACTTCGAGCGGGTCGAGCCCCAACTCGGCGCAGGCATCGTCCAGCATGCATTCGAGGGCAAACACCACCTGCGGGGCGCCGTAACCGCGCATGGCACCGGCAGTTGGCAGGTTGCTGTAGAAGGTTTTGGCGTCGTAGCCAAAGGCGCTGCGCGGATAGAGGTAGCTGATCTTGTTGGCCCCGGCGCTGGCGATGGAGTGGCCGTGGGAGGCATAGCCGCCGGTGTTGGAGAGCACGTCCAGCTGATACCCCCTGAGGGTGCCATCCCGGTTAATACCGAGGGTGCCGTCGATGGCAAAGCCGTGGCGGGTGCGGGAGGCAAAGAAGCACTCCTCTCGGCTCAAGGTCACCTTGACCGGCACGCCGCCAAGCTTGTAGCTCAAAAATGCCGCCATCGGCTCTTCCAGCACATCCTGCTTGTTACCAAAGCCGCCGCCCATGTAGGGCTTGATCACCCGCACGCTCGACCAGGGCAGACCGAGGGATTTGGCCACCCGGCTGCGCACAATCTGGGGGATCTGGGTACTGCTGACCACTATGATGTGGTCCGGCTGATCCATGTAGGCGTAGCAGGTCACCGTCTCCAGATGGCAGTGCTGCACCACCGGCGTCTGATAGTGCCCCTTGAACTGCAGATCCGCAGCGGCAATAGCCTGTTCCGGCTCACCCGCCCGGATCTGGCTTTGCCGCAGCAGGTTGCCATTCGGATGAATGGGATAGGCCCCCTCGGCCAGCGCACTGTGGGCATCCGTCATCACCGGCAGCGGCTCGTAAGTCACCTTGACCAGCGCGGCCGCTTTTTCGGCCACCAGCGGATCGCGCGCCACCACGATGGCGACCCCATCACCAAAGTGACGCACATGGTCGGTGAGCAAACGGCGGTCTTTCACATCCCGTTTCGCCTCATCAAGGGACCAAGCGTGACCGGCGGTGCGAAAACAGGTGGTAGGGACATCTTCATGGGTAAACACGGCTTCAACCCCGTGCAGGGCCAGCGCCTCGGTCGCGTCGATGGCGAGCACCTTGCCGTGGGCAATATTGCTGCGCACATACTTGGCGTGGCGCATCCCGAGCATGATGTTGTCATCGGTATAGCGGGCGCTGCCGGTCACCTTGGCCTCGGCATCCACCCGCTTGAGCGGTAATCCTATGGACATATGCAAGTCCTTTTTCGAATGGAAAAATCTGGAACCGGCATAAAAAACAGCAAGATATGCGCCTGTTTCCCGCCATCGTCAGGAGAATGGGGAGAAGTGTGAAGGGGATCCCATCTAGCCCGCTTTTGTTGGCCCGAAGCGACAAGCCAAGGGCAGCCCCTGAGCAAATGGGGCACATCAGCGGTGAAAAAATCGGCAGAGCGAGGAGAGCAAGGGTGGGAGCCTATCAATCTGGTAGGGGGATTTATCAAAATGGTATCGCGATGGCACTAGCGGCTAAGGCATGGTAACCAGCGTTGACGGTCAGAGCGCCGCAGATATAAAAATGGGGCCGCCAGAGCGACCCCAAACGGGCGGGTTATCCCTAAATAGCCCACCCCCCAGCATAGAAAATCACCAGCGCCAGGGCGATGATGACAGTGCCCGTATTGAGCTTGTGCCACTCCTTGGAGCAGATGCGGCCAATCACCAGCGCACTAAAGCCCAGCATGATGCCGGTGACGATGTTGCAGGTGAGCACGATAAAGACCGCGCACAACAGACCGGACATGGCCCCGACGAAGTCACTGAAATCGAGCTTGGTGACGTTGCTCAGCATCAGGAGACCCACATACATCAACGCCGGTGCGGTGGCATAGGCAGGCACCAGATAGGAGAGCGGCGCCAGGAACAGCATCAGCAGGAAGAGGCCGCCCACCACGGTGGCAGTGAGGCCAGTCTTGCCCCCCGCCGCCGTGCCCGCCGCCGATTCGATATAGACGGCGGCCGGGGATGCCCCCACCAGACCGGAGAAGATGCTGCTCACCGAGTCGGCACTCAGCGCCTTGCCGCTGTTGATGATGTGGCCATCCTTATCCAGCAGATTGGCCTGCCCGGCCACGGCGCGAATGGTGCCTGTGGCATCAAATACCGCCGTCATCACCAGTGCCAGCACGCTGGGCAGCACCAGCGGCGAGAGCGCGCCCATGATGTCCAAGCTGAAGATGAGAGACTTGCCCTGATCGTCGGAGAGACTCGGCAGAGCGAACAATCCCTGATACTTCACCGCCGGGTCAAAAATAAGGCCAAAGATGGAGATGGCGATGATCACCAACAGGATCCCGCCCGGGACTTTGAGCTTCTCCAGCCCGAAGATCACCGCGAGGCCAAGCAGGGTCATGATGACCGGCATCGAGGTAAAGGCCCCCAGCGCTACCGGCAGCCCCTCGAGCGGATTCTTGATGACCAGCCCTACCCCGTTGGCCGCTATCAGCAACAGGAAGAGGCCGATACCGATGCCGGTGCCATGGGCAATCCCCATCGGCAGGTTGTCGAGGATCCAGCTACGCACCCCGGTCACAGAGATGGCGGTAAACAGCACCCCCATCAGGAAGACGGCCCCCAGCGCCACCGGAATGGGGATCTGCTGCCCCAGCACCAGACTGAAAGCGGTAAAAGCGGTGAGCGAGATGGCGCAGCCGATAGCCATCGGCAGCTTGGCCCAGAGCCCCATCAACAGCGAGCCACACCCCGCCACCAGACAGGTGGCAACAAAGACGGCGCCCGGTGGAAACCCTGCCTTGCCGAGCAGGCCGGGCACCACGATCACCGAATAGACCATGGCGAGAAAGGTGGTGAGGCCGGCCAGCACCTCCTGTCTGACGTTGCTGCCCCGCTCGCTGATCATGAAATAGCGATCGAGAGCGTTGAGCGGTTGCTGTTGTGATACGGTCTTGCCGGTGTCTTGACTGGCCAGCCCTTCCACGCTGTTTGTCCTGCTGTTTGCTTGGGTCATACCCAACTCCTTCACAAGCGCCTGAATGTTTCATCACGAAATGGCGACAGGATCTGTGGATCTGCCATTGCACACGGAAGGTGCAACTCAGAGACCAGGGCTGGCAGCACCAATCAAACGTTTGCCTTGCTGATCAAAAAACCGGGCCATTTCAGGTTGGTCATCAGGGGGTCGCCCTGATGTATCGCGGTGCTGGCGCCCCGAGCGGGCACGCCAGCCTCCGTATTCGTGGCAGAGCGGCGCTCTTGCTGCCCTGCCCGGTTTATTCTCTCTAACCCCGTTCGTGGACCAGCTGACCATCCACATAGGTACGGTAGATGGCTCTGTCATCCCCCAAAGTCAGCAGCACGAACAGCTTGTCGCGCAAGGTGGTGGAGTTGTCGTAGCGCAGCTGTTGCAGCGGGGTGGCGACCGGGTCGAGCACCACGAAGTCCGCCTCCTTGCCTACCGCAAAGCTGCCGATCTTCTCGTCCAGCCCGAGCGAATGGGCGCCGCCCAGGGTCGCCAGATAGAAAGCCTGATAGGCAGAAAGACGCTCGCCCTGCAACTGCATCACCTTGTAGGCCTCGTTGAGGGTCTGCAGCATATTGAAGGTGGTACCGGCGCCGATGTCGGTGCCCATCCCCACTTTCACCTGCTTGCGCCACGCCTTGTGCAGCTTGAACAGGCCGCTGCCGAGATAGAGGTTGGAGGTGGGACAAAACGCGATGGTGGAGTTGGTCTCTTTCAGACAATCCCACTCCTGCTCTTCCAGATGGACGCAGTGGGCAAAGACGCAGTTGTGGCCGGTGAGCCCATGCTGGTGATAGACGTCGAGATAACCCTTATGCGCCGGGAACAGGGATTTTACCCAGGCGATCTCGTCCTTGTTCTCGCACAGATGGGTGTGCAGATAGGTGGTGGGAAACTCTTCGCGCAGTCGCCGCGCCATCGTCAGCTGCTCGGATGTCGAAGTGGGTGCAAATCTTGGTGTGATGGCATATAGAAGTCGACCATTTCCGTGCCAGCGCTCGATAAGCTGCTTGCTCTGCACATAGCTGCTCTCGGCGGTATCGAGCAGATAGTCGGGCGCATTGCGATCCATCATCACCTTGCCCGCGATCATCCGCATGTTGATGCGGCTGGCTGCCTCGAACAGGGCATCTACCGACTCGGGGTGAACGGTGCCAAACACCAGCGCCGTGGTGGTGCCGTTGCGCAGCAGCTGCTTGATAAAGAAGGTGGACATCTCGCGGGCATACTCGAGATCGTTGTAACGCCGCTCGGCCGGGAAGGTGTGGCGGTTGAGCCACTCCAGCAGTTGCTCGCCATAGGCCCCCACCATCTCGCTCTGAGGATAGTGAATATGGGTGTCGACAAAGCCGGGCACTATCATCTTGCCACGATAATCGCGCACCCGCACCTCGGCCGGAATGCGATCACAGCCCTCCTCCCACTCACCGAACCAGTCGATGCAACCGTTGCGAATGATCAGCAGACCATCCTCGATAAGACGGGCGTTGGACTCAATCTCCTCGGGCTGATCCACCACCCGGGTGATATCGAAGAAGCTGCCGCGTACCGCTTTGACAGAGTTGTCGTTTTTCATAACCGTTTCCCTGTTTTTCTTGTTCTGTTGACGTTTTTTGCCGGTTTAACCGTCAGATCCGTTCCACTTGTGGCGCCACCGCCTGCCCGGGCACTGGCTCTGGTGACCCCTCACCCTTGCTGGCCGATGACAGGCCCGCGCTGCGGGCGGTAAAGCTCACATCCGGCTTGTCGCTCAGCTGGATCACCTCCACCGCCTCGGCATCCCTGACGGCCGCCTTGCGTTTGCGGCTTTGCGGCAGCACCAGATTCATGATGATGGCGGTGATGCCGCCGGCGCAGATGGGGTTCTCCACCAGCATGTAGATACCCGCCGGCAGCACCTTGAAGACGTTCGGGTCATAGGAAACCCCGAGCCCAAGACCCAGCGAAGTGGCGACAATCAGGGTCTCCCGCCGATCGAAGCCGTGGCTGATGATGATGCGACCACCGGCGATGGCGATCATCGAGAACATGATGACCATGGCGCCCCCCATCACAGGTGACGGTATGGTGGTAAAGAAGCGCCCCACTACCGGGAAGAGCCCCAGCAGCACCAGAATGACGGCGATAAACTTGCCCACATGGCGTGAGGCCACCCCGGTCATCTGGATGACGCCGTTGTTCTGGGCAAAGGTGGTGAGTGGCAAAGAGCCGAGGGCAGAGGCGATCACCGATACCAGACCGTCAGCCAGCACGCCGCCGGAGAGCCGTTTTTGAAACTCGGGGCCCTGAATATCCCGGTGGGAGACCATGGCGGTGGCGGTGATGTCCCCCACCGCCTCCAGCACGCTCAACAGATAGATGGTGCCTGCCAGCATAAAGGCGTGAAAATCGAAGGTGAAACCGTACTTGAACGGGATCGGCACAGTAATAAGCGGCAGGTCCTCAAGGGCGGAGAAATCCACCATACCGAGCATCAGGGCCACCGCATAACCTACCAGCAGGCCGATGGCGATGCCGCTCATCCGCAGCAGCGGGCTTCGGCTGCAGTTGAAGGCGACAATGACGCAGAGCACCAAAAGCCCCAGCCCGATGTGCTCGTATTTGCCGAAAGTGCCGCTGCTCATGGCGGAGAAGCCGCCGCCAAAGTCGATGATCCCCACCTTGATAAGACTCAGACCAATCATCAGCACCACTACCCCGCTCACGGTCGGGGTGATCACCCGCTTGAGGTAGGGCAGCACAAAGGAGGAGCCCATCACCAGAAAAGCACCGACAAAGGAGACCCCAAGCAGAGTCGAGACGATCAGCTCCTCGTGGATGCCATCTTTTTTCATGGCGCCGCCGAGCGCGATCATCACGGTCACGAAGGAGAAGTTGACCGACTGGATGGAGAGCAGCCCCGAACCGATGGGGCCATAACGGTTCACCTGCAGCCAGGTGCCGATACCGGAGGCGATCATCGCCATGGAGACCAGATAGGCGGTGATCTCGGTGGAGAGACCCAGGGCGCCACCGACGATCAGCGCCGGGGTCACCATGGGGACAAAAATGGCCAGCAGATGGGTCACTGCACCCATCAGGGTTTGATAAAACGGGGGTTTGTCTTCCAGCTCGTAAATGAGATCCGAGTGCTTGCGTGTTGTTTTAGACATCGTGTTTGTCCCATCACACAGAATGTAGGCGGAGTACTCATTCCGCCGTCAGGCGCTGGGGGCGAGCTGGCGCCCGCCCCTCACCTTTTCTTTTGTTATGCCGACACTTTTTGCTCCAGCTTGCCCAGTTCGCGCAGGATCTGCTCCGGCGTGAAGTGCCACTTGCGCAGCCAGACACCGCAAGCGTCATGAATGGCGGTAGCGATGGCGGGCGCCGCGCCGTTCACCCCGATCTCCGAGATGGACTTGGCGCCGTAAGGGCCAACCTTGTCGTCACTCGGCACCAGGAAGGCCCGAAAATCGCGCGGAATGTCGCCAATCTTGGGCGCACCATAGCTCTTCAGATCCCGTGTCAGCGGAATGCCCTTGCTGTCGTAGCAGATCTCTTCGGTCATGGTGTGGCCGATGGCCCGCATGGTCGCCCCGTAGATCTGGCCGAGGGCCAGCTCCGGGTTGATGGGGGTACCGCAGTCGAGCAGGGCGTAGAACTTGTCGAGCCGGATCTCGCCGGTTCTGACGTTGACCGCCACCTCGGCAAAGTTGGCCCCGTACGGGAAGGCGAGCTCAGAGGTGATGTAGCTGGCGGTGCCCACCAGAATGCCGAAGCCGGTACCGGTCTCCGCCTTGTGGGCCAGCTTGGCGAGGCTCACCTCCCCCTGCTTGCCGCGTACTATGCCCGGGTGAACCAGCTCTACGTCTTCGACCGGCTCGCCCAGCATGGCGGCGCCGTGGAACAGGATCTTCGCCTTGAGGTTCTCGGCCGCCATCTTGGCCGCATTGCCGGAGAAGCAGGTACCGGACGAGGCGTAGGCTCCCTTGTCGAATAGCGCATGGTCGGTGTCGCCGGAGATCACATGCACATCGCTGAGCGGGCAAACGAGCACCTCGGCGGTCAGCTTGGCCACCACGGTATCGAGGCCGGTGCCGATATCGGCGCCACCGGAGTGAACGATAAAGGTACCGTCAGATTCCAGCTTGACCATGCAGTTGGCCTGATCGATATCCGGGATCCCCGATTTTTGCATGATGATGGCGACGCCACGACCGATGCGCCAATCCCCGTCGGCGGGTTTGGGGCTATCCCAGGCAATCAGTTCGCGACCCTGTTTGAGGATGGGCTCGAGGGCGCAGCTGGCCGCATGGGGCACCGAAGTAGGCATCTTGCCCTCGCCGATGGCTCCCAGCACCTTGAGGATGTCCCCTTCATGCACCCGGTTGTGCTCCACCATGTCGAGCTGATCGATGCCCAGTTTCTCGGCAAGTTCGGCAATCGCCATGGTCAGGGCAAAGTTGCCCTTGGGCGCGCCGTAACCCTGATAGGCCCCGGTCGGACAGATGTTGCTGTAGTAGGTGTTGACGGTAAAGCGCACGTTGTCGCACGGATAGAGCGGCAAAGAGAGCGCCGGGCCGTTGCTTGGCACCGTCAATGAGTGGTTGCCGTAAGGGCCGGTGTTGGCGCGAAAATCCATGTCGATGGCGGTGATGGTGCCATCTTTTTTGGCCCCCACTTTCACCTTTACCTTGGCCACGTGGCGAGAGGTGTTGCTGATGAACTCCTCTTCACGGGTGTAGCGGAAGGTGACCGGACGGCCGGTGACCTTGGTCGCCCAGGCGCACACCTCTTCCAGCAGGATGTCCTGCTTGGAGCCAAAGCCGCCCCCTACCCGCTCCTTGATCACATGCACCTGATGCTGCTTCATGCCGACGATGCGCGCCACCTGACGACGCACGTGCCACGGCACCTGGGTGGAGGCGTGAATGACCAGACGATCGCCATCCATGTAGGTGAAGCAGATGTGCGGCTCGGTCGGGCACTGCTGGGCCTGGGTCGATTCGTAGGTGCGCTCGACAATCTCGTCCGCCTCGGCAAAGCCTTTGGCCACGTCACCGATCTGGCCATGGACGCTGGCGGCCAGGTTCTCGTGCGGACGGGAACCGATGGGGAAGTTGATGATCATGTGCTCGTCACCGCGACGCACCGAACAGGCGTTCTGCTGCTCCAGATCCGCAGGTGCCCCGGCCATGTAGACGATGGGCTCGTCGTGCACCAGCGGCGCATTGGGGGCCATCGCCTCGTCAATGCTCATGACCGCCGGCAGCACTTGATACTCGACCTCGATGAGCTTGAGCGCGGCCAATGCGATGGCTTCGCTCTCGGCCACCACGGCGGCCACCCGGTCACCGACGTGACGCAGCTTGCGGCCAAACATGCGGCGATCCAGCGGTGACGGCTCGGGCGCGCTCTGGCCACCCGGGGTGTAGTAAATATCCGGGCAGTTGAGGTGGGTGATGACGTGCACCACCCCCGGCATGGCTTCGGCGCGGCTCACGTCGAGTTTGGTGATCACCGCATGGGGATGGGGGCTGCGCAGCATCTTGATGACCAGCGCATCCTCGGTGACCCGATCCTCCACGTAGCAGGGTTTGGCCTGTACCATCTTGGCGGCGTCAACCTTGGGGCAGCTCTTGCCGATGTGGCGCAGGTCGTCACGAAACTCGGGGGCAATCTGGCACAGATAATCGGGATCCTTCATCCGTGAACTGGCAAGCTCGATGGCCTGATAGAACTGCTGGTAGCCGCCGTCCCGGTGAAAGAGGCCCGAGAGCGCGTCATCGATTTGATCACGGGTCGGTTCGGGATGGCGATCAAGCAGGTCGGTGACGATGAGCGCCGCAGCCGGATCGTTGTAGCCCGACTGCACCACGCCCACATCTACCATCGCCTGCTGTACCAGACTGAGCTGGTTCCAGCTGCCCAGCGACTCGGCGGTGCGCACCTCTGCTCCATCCAGCTGGGCGGCGATCAGCAGGGAGGAGTTGATCACCTTGCCGTTGAAGAGAATGGCGTCGGAGCCGGCAAAGCCAAAGCCGTCGTCACTGTTGCGCACCGAGTGCATCCGGCACTGGTTGAACAGCACCCGCTGGGCATTCTCGCCAGCCGGGGTGATGACAGTGCGCAGGGCACCGTTCAGGGTAAAGTTGAGTTCCATCATGCTTGCACCTCCTGCTGCTGGCAATCCACCAGCAGATCTGCCACCACTACACCAGTGATATACCGCTTGTAACTCACGCTTCCCGCCAGATCCTCACGGGGCGCAATCAGCTCGCTTACGGCGGCCTCCAGCGCGGCATCGTGCAGTTCGCGGCGCTCCAGATCCCGCAGGCGCATCGGCTGCGGAGTAACGCCAGCGACGGCTACCCGCATTTCGCCAATGCTGTCGAGGGCTACCGCGGCGGTCATTACCGCCAAGCCATCGGCGTTGCGGCTGATGCGGCGGGTGGCGCAGCGCAGTTCAGGCTCCGGCAGCACAACTCCGAGCACCAGGGCATTGCGCTGCCCCGCCAGATAGGCGTCGATGGGTTGCAGCAGGTTGTTCTCCAGCACTACCACGGCTTCGAGTACCAGCAGTACCGGCAACAGCGGGGAGTCCTGCTGCTGGCAAGCAATTTCGCCGCCGAGGGTGGCCTGATTGCGCAGATGGCGGGAGTAGACAAACCCCAGCGCCTCGCACAGGGCGGCTGGGGTACGGGGATCATCTTTCAGGGTCTGCAGGGTGACGGTGGCGCCGATATGGAGCTGGCCGTGCTGTTGCTCAATCTGGTCAAGCCCCAGCCTCTCCAGCGAGATGGCGACCTTCTTGTCGGTGCGAGTCGGAGCGGCGTTAAGCTTGCTGCCGCCTCCCATGTAGACGGCGTCGTTGCCGAAACTGGCCTTGAGTTCCAAAGCCTGACCCAGTTGCTCGGGTCGGAAGAATTGCTCAATCATGTGTCGTCCTTACTCTTGCTGCCCGCCGCCGGGAAAATCCACAGGGCGGGCAATCCGGTCCAAAACTGTGGAAGGTGGCCTTAGGCCAGCTGATCCATCCGTTGCCACAGGCGGCTCGCCACCTTGCTGGCCTGCTCGTAAATGGGCGCGACATCGAACGGGAACTCGCGATCCTGATAGACCATGCGCCCCTCCACCATCACGCTGTTGACGCTGTTCGATCCCATACCAAAGGCGAGATGGCCGCCGAGGTTGCGCGGCGCCAGCGGGGTCGGTGCGTCGTAGTCGCAAATGGTGAGGTCGGCCTTGTAGCCCGGCTCCAGGCGGCCAAATTTGGCACCGAAGTTGCGCTCCAGCAGGGTGTTGCCGTTCCAGAGGAACCGGGCAAAGCTGTCGGGCCACAGGGCGCCACCGGCATCCTTGTGCTTGAAGTAGGCGAACTTGAGTTCTTCGAGCATGTCGGAGCCGATACCATCGGTGCCAAGCGCCAGATTGCGATACTCCGGCAGGTGCATGTTGTAGCCCACATGGTTGTTCATGTTGGAGCGGGCGTTGTGCACCAGGAAGGCATCGCGGCTGTTGAGCAGCTCAATGTCGGCCGGGCTCAGGTAGATACCGTGGGCGACAAGCGACTTGCTGTCGATAAGGCCAAACTCGTCCAGCCGGGCGATGGGCTCCTTGCCATAGTGGTGGTGGCCGTGGGCCATGTCGTAGCGGTCTTCCGCCACATGGATATGCAGGCCGCGACCGGTGACCTGCACCGCTTCGCGCAGCATGGCCAGCCCCTCGTCGGGGACAGTGAAGGGGGCGTGGGCACCGATATGAGCCTCCACCAGATAGGGTTCGTTCCCTTTGGCCTTGGCCGCATCGATCTGTTGGGCGAACAGGATGTTCTCCTCTACCCCGGCCTGCAGCTCGGCGAGACCGCCGTTGCGATCCGTGGTTTCGAAGCAGGTCATGCCGCGCAGGCCCACCTCCACAAACCCTTTGCGCAATACATTCAACGAGCCCTTGATGAAGTTGGGCGAGGCGTGGTGGTCGATCACCGCACTGCAACCGCTTTTGATCGCTTCCAGCGAGCAGATGAGGCCGCTGTAGTAGAGGGACTCCTCATCGAGCGCCCGATCGAGCCGCCACCAGAGGTTTTTCAGGGTGGAGATAAAATCCGGGCAAGGGGCGATATTGGCCATGATCCCCCGCGACAGGCCGGAGTAGAAGTGGTTGTGGGCACAGACGATGCCCGGCATCACCAGCCTGCCGCCCATCTCCCGATAGTTGGCCTCCGGGTAGAGGGCCCGCAGATTGGGCCCCACTGCTTTGATAAGGGTGCCTTCGATGGCGATATCCACCCCTTCCAGCACCCGGGTCGGCTCCAGCTGGACAGCGGTGACGTTCTTCAGAATAAACATGGTTTGCTCCTTCGCTTATTCGTTGTTCGTTCAGGCCTCGACGGCCCCCAGCAGGTAGTGGTGATGAGCATGGACATGGCTGATGATGCGGCACATGTCGCCAAGGGCCGCTGGCGCATCCTTGATCCGGCTCTGGGCGTCTATGGTCAGGCGATAGGTCTCGCCATCCTGACGCACCCGCAGTTCACCACCGTCAGCCAGATAGAAACCGGGGTTGCGGCTGTTGTCGAAATCCTCGGGCAGGCTGAAGATGGTGACCTTGTCCTGATAGGGCTTGCCCTGCCACGGGCAGAACTGGGCGCAGTTGCCACATTCGTTGCAGTAGGCATCCAGGTGCAGGGTCTGGAACTGGTCTTTGAAGCCCGGTACCGAGATGGCGATGTTGGCCCGGTTGGGGCAGACATCCACGCACTTGCTGCAGAGGTAGTTGCACTCGAGGCAACGGTGCGCCTCTTGCGCCACGAAGGCATCACGCTCGTTCTTGTCGACCAGGGTGACAGCGATGCTCCCCTTGCGGCGGTAGATCTCATCCTTGCCCGACGGCTGGATGGTCACTTCACTCTGCTGGCTGGCGATATGCTCGCGAGATAGCACCAGATCCGCGGCGCGGCGGGCGCCACCGATGGCACCGACGATGGAGGACGGGCCGCTCTGCACGTCACCGATAAGGAAGACGTTGCGACGGCTGGTTTCGCCGGTCTGGCTGTCCACCTCGGGCCAGCCATCGCTGCCCAAGGGAATGCCCATGGCTTTGAGCACCTCGCAGTCAGGCTGCTCGCCGATGGCGGTGATCAGGGCATCCATCTGCATCACTTCGGTCTGCTCGGTGGGCACCGGACGGCGGCGGCCCTGCTCGTCAGGATCCCCCAGCGCCATCATCCGCACAGTGAGCTTGCCATCTTTCTCAAAGCGCTCCGGATTGGTGAGGAAGCAGAAACGCACCCCATCCTCCACCGCTTCCAGATACTCCTCGCGATAGGCGGGCATCTCTTTTTCGCTGCGGCGGTAGATAACGGTCACATCGCTGACACCCGGCACCTTGAGGGCAGCGCGGGCGCAGTCCATGGCGGTGTTACCGGCGCCGATCACCGCCACATGGCGGCCCAGCGGCAGCGGTTTGCCCTGATTGAAGCTGCGCAGGAAGTTGAAGGATTTGTAGACCCGATCATGACCCCCTTCGAGACGCATGCCACCATTCTTGTCAGCGCCGATGCCGACGAAGACATAGGTAAAGCCCTGGGCGTGCAGCTTGTCGACGGTGAGCGCCGGATCGCAGCCAAACTCGAACTTGACCCCGTGAGCGGCGACAAAGTCGATATCGTGCTGGATAAGCTCAGCCGGGATGCGGAACTCGGGGATGATGTGCTTGACCACGCCACCGGCATCCGCTTCGCGCTCGAACACGGTGACAGGGTGGCCGGCACGGGCCAGGAAGTAACCGGCGGAGAGACCGGCGGGGCCTGCACCAATCACCGCAACCGGATGCTTGTCACCGCTGCCTGCCGGTTTGTGCCAACGCGCCTTGTACCCTTCCCAGCCCCGCTCCAGCGCGACCTTCTTGAGCTCACGGATATTGAGCGGGCTGTCGTAGTCGAGACGGGTGCAGTTGTACTGGCACTGGTGATCGCAGATATGGCCGGTGATAGCGGGCAGGGCGTTGCGCTGATAAATCAGCTCAAGGGCTGCGACATACTCCCCCTCGCCCATCAGGCGAATGTACTCGGGGATATCCTGATGCACGGCGCAGGCGGTGACGCAGGGCGCCACGTAGCAGTCGGTCAGCGGCAGGCCACCACCCACTTCGATGCGATCCTCGGACTTCCACTCCTTCTGGGTGTAATCCATTGTGAGGGCCTTGGCGGCAAGCGCCTCCAGCTTGGCCACATCCACCTGACTCATGCCCCAGCTGTCAGAAGCGTCGATCTCTTTGAGGCACTCAATCTGGCGCAGGTAGCCGCCCGGTTTGAGCAGGTCGGTAGCCATGGTGATGGGACGAATACCGGTCTCGAAGATCTCCGCGATATTGAACTTGCTGGCGCCACCCGAGTAGGAGATGGGCAGCTTGCCATCGAAAGCGCGAGACAGCACAGCCGCCACGTTGATGGAGAGCGGGAACAGCGCGCGGCCGGACATGTACATCTCATCCCCCGGCAGTGCCCCTTTGCGGTTGATGGTGCCCAGGGTGTTGGTGAGCTTGACCCCGAAGGTGAGCCCCTTCTCGGCCCCGAGCGCCATCAGACGGGTCAGCATCGCCTTGGCCTGATCCAGCTTGAGGTCGTGATCGAACGACGCTTCGCTCAGACCAATGTAATCAAAGCCACAGGTATCGAGGATCTCGCGCACCCGCGGGTAGCCCAGCAGGGTCGGGTTCAGTTTGACGAAGGTGTTGAGTCCCTTCTCTTCCAGCATGTAGCGGCAGATGGCCTCAATCTCATTCGGCGGGCAGCCGTGCATGGTGGAGAGGGTGACACCGTGCACCAGCTCGGCCGGGATGCGATCCACCAGCTGTTGCAGGCGATCGCGGCGGGAACCCAGTCCCAGCTCGGCGATAAACTGCTCGTCGGCTACCAGCTCGCGCAGCACCTGCTGGTACTCGGCAAACTTCGGACTTTGGCTTGCATCCATCAGGCTGTGGATAAACTGCTGCATCGGTGGCTGTTTGATGCCATCGAGGTTGTACCCCACGCTCATGTTGAAGATGAAGGACTTGGCCTCTCCGTCGAGGCGCGGGTCGAACACCTCCTCCAGCAGGTAGAGGGCAAACCAGGCCTTCAGATACTCGTCAAACGCCTTGGGCAGGGTGAACTCGGTAGACCACTCGGTGTTGAAGCACTCATCCTCGGCATCGATGCAGGGCTTTTCCAGTTCGAGACGGTCCAGGATCTGCACCGTCTTGAGCTCGATAAAGCGCCCGCCAGTCAGCCAGGAGGTGACGATGTTCTGGGCCAACTGGGTATGGGGGCCGGCTGCCGGGCCGATGGGGGTCTCGCAGGTTTCACCGAACACCTTGATCTTGCGCTCGTCCTGCTTGCGATAAAATTGTGCGGCGGGAATACCGAAAATGCTCTGACTCTCTTTATATTCCGCAAAAATACGGGTCAGCAGGTTCTTGAACGGAACGGGTCGCATAATATCGCCCATGGCTATCTCCTTGCAGCTGTTCTGCCCATTGGCAGCATGAATAAATGGGGTATCCCGCACGGGTGTTCCCCCTTGGCAAGGAGAAGAGCAACAATCAGGCCACTACAGTTACAAAACTATTTTTTACGGTAAAAGCGTGAGACAGCTCCAATTAATGGAGAGAATTTACGATGCCACCATTATGGGTGTTGCGAGTAGTTATCAATCACTCTGGAATTTACTTAATGAGCAGTTCAAAAAGAGCTCGCTCTATCAGTTCAAGTGCGAGAAATATCACTTTGATACGCCATTTATCTCCCCGTTATCTTTTTAAACTGGGTTATTTCGTGGGCTCGCTCTCATTTTCAAGAATGCCACCCAGCAGCGCCTGATAGCGCTCCGGGGTATCCACATCAAACAGGATGGCGGGGCTGTCAACGGGCACCATACGGTGCGGATGCCCTCGCAACCAGCGTCGTACCGACGGCTGCACCGGGGCCGCTGCCAGCTCGCGGGCAAGGGATTTGGGCAGCAACACCGGATGGCCCGCCTCCCCCTGCCAGGTGGGAAAGAGAGCCTCACAACCCCGAGCCTGCCAGATCTGTTGATAGACCTCGCGCGGGATACAGGGGAGATCCCCGTGGCTGATAAAGAGGTAGTCAGCGTCACTGGCCGCCAGGGCGCAGCGGATGGAGCTGCCCAGCCCCTGCCGATAGTCGGGGTTGTGGACGACAACAATATCCGGCCGTGATCCGTAGCGCGCTTGAAGTTCCTCGCCACGATGGCCCACCACCAGAATAACGCGCTGACAAAAAACCAGGGCATTTTTTAGACTTGCATCAAGCATTGTCCCCTGGCAATAAGGTAGCATCATTTTCCAGGTACCCATTCGGGAAGATAAACCCGCCGCCGTTATTATACAGTCACAATGCTCTTGTTCCTGGCAACGTTGTTTTCCACTCCCTTCGATATTTATTTTGGTCGTCATTATGTCGCTACCACACGTTGTTGCTGTCGCATTTCCAGATATAGATCCGCTATTAAACTCGCTCACCAAAAATATTGATAGCCATACCACCTTAATTAGCCTCTGCGGGGCCGGTGGAAAAACCAGCACCCTGTTCTGGCTGGCGGAATATTTTTATCAACAGGGTAAAAGGGTGCTAATTACCACCACCACCCGGATGTTTCTGCCTGCCCCGTCACACTATCGGGAATTGATCCTGGAAGCCGATCCCGTCCGCCAGTTGACCCGCTGTCAGGCGCTACCGGATGGCCCGGCGCTGGTCGCCCTTTTCAGCCATATCGATCAGGCCAGCGGCAAGGTGGCGGGTCCTACTCCCCAGCAGATTGATCTCATCAAGGGACAGCAGCGCTTCGATCTTATCCTGGTCGAGGCGGATGGCGCCCATCACAAGTTATTGAAAGTGCCCGCTTTGCACGAACCTTGCATTCCCCAGAGCAGTGATTGGGTGATCGCCCTGACGGGCGGCGCCATGGTGGGGGCCAAGGCCGACCCGCAGCAGATCCACCGCTGGGCACAGCTTCAGGCACTGTGCGGGATAGAGGCCGGTGACCCCCTCGACTGGGCCCTGTATAACCAGCTGATCTCCCACCCCGAGGGGCTGTTCAAGGGCACCCCGGCCAGGGCGCGCCGGATCTGGTTTATCAATGGGGATTATCAAAATGAGGCGTCGTGGCTCGATGAATTGATAAAGCTGCATAGCTGCCACCCCGAGATCTATGCCATCTGGCAGGGGGCGGTTCGCGAGCCACAGCCCATTCGCCACGCACTCGGTTACTTCGCTCTGGATGAGGCACAGCCGCCTCGCCCATGATGGTTTAAGGATAAGAAGAGGTACCTTATGAATCTGTTTGCACACGCAGCCCGACTGGAACAGGAGAACACTCCGTTTGCCATGGCCCAGATCATCGAGAGCCGCGGCTCCACCCCGCGCCATCAGGCCCAGATGCTGGTAATGGCCGATGGCCAGATCCTCGGTACCATCGGCGGCGGCATGATCGAACGGCTGGTGATCGAGGAAGCGATGGCCGCCATTGCCGAACGCAAGCCGCGCATCTTCCATGGCCGGATGGCTCGCAACGGCGAGCATGCGGTGGGGTCGGACTGTGGCGGCGCCATGTCGGTCTATATCGATGTCTACGGCCTGCGCCCCCGTCTGGTACTGATCGGCGCCGGCCACGTCAACCGGGCTGTGGCCCATGCTGCGGCGCCGCTCGGCTTTGATGTCCATGTAGGGGATTGCTTCGAGGGGAGCCTCAACCCTGACCTCTTCCCCGCCGGTACCCATCTGGTGCAGGCCGATACCATCAGCGCGGTGATCGAGAAACTGGCCATCGAGCCCGCCAACTTCGTCATCATCGCCACCAACCATCAGGACAAGGAGGCGCTGGATCGGCTCATCAGCCGTCCCCTCGCCTATCTGGGGCTGCTCGCCAGCAAGCGCAAGGTGCAGACCTTCACCCAGGCGCTGCGCCAGCAAGGGGTGAGTCAGGAGCAATTGCAGCGGCTGCACGCCCCCATCGGCTACAACATAGGTGCCGAAACCCCCGAGGAGATCGCCATCAGCATCCTCGCCGAACTGCTGCAAGTGAAAAACGGCAAATCGGGTGGGCTAATGCAGGATGACGTGCGCCTCAAGCGGGATCAACTGGTGGTGATGCGTGGCTCCGGCGATATCGCCACCGGCGTCGCGTTGCGCCTGCACAATGCCGGCTTCAAGGTGGTGATGCTGGATCTCGACAAGCCCACGGTGATCCGCCGCACCGTCGCCTTCGCTCAAGGGATGTTTGATGGCGAAACCAGTGTCGAGGGTGTGCGCGCCAAGCGGGTCGAGAGCGTTGAGCAAGCGTTCGAGCAGCTGGATAGGGGCATCATTCCGCTGCTGGTTGACCCCGACTGCGCCACCCTCGCCGAGTTCAAGCCCCGCTATCTGGTGGATGCCATCCTCGCCAAGCAGAACCTCGGCACCCACAAGGAGATGGCCCCCATTACGGTAGCCCTCGGCCCGGGCTTTGAGGCGGGGCGCGACTGCGATGCGGTGATCGAGACCAACCGTGGTCACCATCTGGGGCGGGTCATCTATCAGGGCCCCGCCCAGCCCAATACCGGCATTCCCGGGGTGATCGAGGGGCACTCCGCCCGCCGGGTGGTGCGCGCCCCCGTCCCCGGGGTGATGAAAAGCATTATCAAGCTCGGCGATCTGGTGCAGGAAGGGGATGTGATCGCCCATGTGGGGGATGCTCCCATTATCGCGCCCCTCTCCGGCATGGTGCGAGGTCTGCTCAGCGATGGCATCGAGGTCACCGTCGGCTTCAAGATCGGTGACATCGACCCCAGAGGCGAACGGGCCGATGCCACCACCGTCTCTGACAAGGCACGCGCCATCGGCGGCGCCGTGCTGGAGGCCATGATGCATCTGGCCCAGCGCCGATAACGGCTCTTCGCGTCCCTCTTCAGCACCAAGTTCAGCACCAAGCAAAAGCCCCACCATGATGGTGGGGCTTTTTTCGGCCTGTCGGTTGATTCAGCTCCTTTACATCAGGAGAACCTGCATCACGACCGGGTTCGTTGCAATCGCCAGGCTCGCACCGCCAGCACAACCAGAGTGATGGCGGTGAGCGGCAACACAAAACCGGTTAGCGCTGCACTGAACTGACCTTGCAGCGGACTGGATGTGGCGTGGAGGATCAGCCAGCAGGTGTAGCCGATGTAGTAGGCCAGAAACAGCGCCCCTTCCCAGCGGGCGATGGTGTAACCGGTAAAGAAGATGGGCAGGCAGGCAAGCGCCACCGCAATCATTACCGGAATATCGAACTGAAGGGCGGTGGCCGACACTTCAAGCCCACCGGGAGTGACAATGGAGGTGAGCCCCAGCACGCAGAGGATATTGAAGATATTGCTGCCCACCACGTTCCCCACAGCGATATCCCGCTCCCCGCGCAGGGCTGCGACGATGGAGGTCACCACTTCGGGCAAGGAGGTACCGGCCGCCACTATGGTCAAGCCGATGATCAGATCGCTCACCCCGAAGTAGTGGGCAATCTCAACCGCACTGCCAACCAGCAGGCGGGAGCCGAGGATCAGCAGACCCAGACCTGCGGCAATAAAGAGCAGATTGCGCAACCAGTTGCCCGCCGTACTCGCTTCACAGGTACCAAACTCCTGCTCGTACTCCGCCTGCACCGCTTTGTTTTCCCGTCGACTCTGGACAAAGAGAAACACGGTGTAGGCGATGATGCCGGCAAACAGCAGCGCCCCTTCCAGTGGCGCAATACGGCCATCGTAGCCCAGCAACAACACCAGAAAAGAGACCACTATCATCAAGGGCACGTCGAGACGTACCAGTTGCTGTGAGACGGTCAACGGTACGATCAGTGCCGAAATACCTAAAATAAACAGCACGTTGAAGATATTGCTGCCGACCACGTTCCCCACCGCTATCCCTGCCTGCCCCTCGAGGCCAGACTGGATGCTCACCGCCAGCTCGGGAGCACTGGTCCCAAAGGCCACTATGGTCAATCCCACCACCAGTGGCGATATCCCCATCATGGTGGCGAGGCGAGATGCGCCCCGCACCAGAGATTCGGCCCCCACCACCAGACACACCAGGCCTACAGCCAACCACACCAGCGTCATCATACGGTCTCATCCTTGCCGTTAGGTTCGTTGAAATAATCACAATAAATCAGATACCTGTGCTCCAGCACAGTCAGACCACGCCATTGTAACTAGGGGCTGGTCCCCTGTCGCGGGCTCTTTTGAGTGCCGTTTATCGTGCCACTGGCAGCTCAGTCACCACTCAACCGTGCTTGATACGGGTCTCCCCCGCCACCGACACCACAGAGCGCTTGCCCTTGCGGCTGATGACGATAAGCGCCAGCACGATAAGGGCGATGCCGCTCCCCTCCACCGGCCCCGGATTTTCACCAAGCAGCCACCATGAGAGCAGCACGCCGCTCACCGGCACCGCCAATGTGCTGAGGCTGGCGATCCCGGCCGGCAGCTTTTTCAGCACGAACAGCCAGAGGCTCCAGGCCAGTGCCGTGGCGAAGATGGCGCTGTAGGCGAGCGCGCCAAACACATAGGGCTGCCAGTCGATGGGTCGCTCCGGCACCAGCGCCGCCACCACGGCCATCACCATGGTGGCGTAGATCATCTGCCAGGTGGTGAGGGACATCAGATCCACCGCGGGGTGGCGGGCATACATCCGCTTGGCGATGATGGCACTGATCCCCCAGCAGATGCCGGAGGCAATCCCCAGCAGCGCACTCTTCATGGAATCGAGATGCAGCTGCCAGGGCTCGATCACCAGCAGCAGCCCGCAGGCCGCTACCCCGACCGCCAGATAGTGGAGCTTGCGCATCCGCTCGCCGAGAAAGAGCGCCGCGAAAATCACCACCCAGAACGGCATGGTGTAGCTCAGAATAGCCACCTTGCCCGCCCCGCCGCTGATCAGCGCCCACTGAGCCAACCCCACCATGCCGCAGGTCTGGAACAGGGCGATGGCGAAGGTATAGCGAAACGGGGTGGGTTTGAGATAACGGCGACCGCGCAGGGCCAACACCAGCAGCAGAACCAGAGATCCGCACAGGCAGCGCAGGGCGGTGAACTCGAAGGCCCCCGCGTAAAGCATCACCTGCTTCATCACGATCCAGCTGTAACTCCAGATGGCGGTGAGCAGAACAAGCCCCCCAAGCGCCGCCATATTGATCCTTCCGCTCATTTGTTTGTTACTCACCTCTTGTCACTCATTGCGCCGGGTCTGCTCTCGGCGTCTTGCCCGCGCTTGAAGGCGGCCATCTTACGCCGCTCATCCTCCGCTGACCATGGTCGCCCCGAAATGAACAAGGGGGCCGTCGGCCCCCGCAATCACACTCAACCCGAGCTGGAACGCCTAGCGGCAGATAAGGGTTCCCGTCTTGCCGGTAATGCCGTCGGCGGCCTTCTCCAGCAAGGTGATCAGGGATTTGCGTCCCGGCATGGAGGTAGCGAACGAGAGCGCCGCTTCTACCTTGGGCAGCATGGAGCCCTTGGCAAACTGCCCCTGGGCGATAAAGCTGTTGGCATCTCCGACGCTCAGCTGATCGAGCCACTGCACCTCGGGCTTGCCGAAGTTGATGGCCACCTTCTCTACCGCGGTGAGGATGATCAGCATGTCGGCGTCGATAAGCTCCGCCAGCTTGGCACTGGCCCAATCCTTGTCGATCACCGCACTGGCACCGCGCAGGTGATTGCCCTCCCGCAGCACCGGGATGCCGCCGCCACCGACGGTTATCACCACCTGACCGGCGGCCAGCATGGCAGAGACGGTCTCTTTCTCGATGATATCGACGGGTTTGGGGGATGCGACCACCCGGCGATAGCCACGACCAGCGTCCTCTTTGAGCCGCTCGCCCTTGGCCATCAATGCCTCGGCCTCCTCCTTGCTGAAGAAGCCGCCGATGGGCTTGCTCGGGTCAAGGAAGGCGGGATCGTTTTTATCCACCTCAACCTGGGTCACCAGAGTGGCGACCGGCTTGTGGATGCCGCGTTCCAGCAGGGCTTCACGCAGGGCATTTTGCAGGTCATAACCGATGTAGCCCTGACTCAGGGCCACGCAGACCGACATCGGCAGATGGGGGGATTTTGGCTCGTGGCGGGCCGCCACTTCGAACGCCTGCTGGATCATCCCCACCTGCGGCCCGTTGCCGTGGGTCACCACCACTTCATGCCCCTGAGCGATCAGGTCGGCAATGGTGCCCGCCGTGCTCTGCACCGCCTTCATCTGCTCGGGCAGGTTGTTGCCCAGCGCATTGCCACCAAGGGCCAGTACGATTCTCTGTTTCATCTTGTTATCTCCAGTGATGGGACAAGCCGGCGCAATACCGGCCCACCTTTCGTTGTTCACATAAGCTTGCTGATTTGCGTGTTTCGAACGAATTGTCAGCCTGCCACCAAGGGGCAAGGCGAGCGCAGATCCGGCGCCAAGGCCGGATCAAAGGGCGATCTGGCCAAAAACCGGCCATGACCACGCCGCCCGAGGAACTCGCCATCGCGAGCGACTATCTCGCCACGACTGAGGGTCATCCTGATCCGGCCCGGGCAGTGCATCCCCTCGTAGGGGCTGTAGTCGCCGTTGTCATGCAGCAGTGGGTGAGAAATCAGGGTGTCACCGTGGGGATCCATCAGCACCAGATCAGCGTCAGACCCCGGTTGCAGGTTGCCCTTGCGCGGCCAGAGGCCAAACAGGCGCGCCGGGTTGGCGCTGGTGAGGGCCACGAAGCGGGACGGCGAGATGCGCCCCCCCAGCACCCCGTGGGAAAACAGCAGCAGCATCCGGTTTTCGACCCCGGGCAAGCCGTTGGGGCAGCGGCTGAAATCGCCTCCCGAGAGGGTCACGCGCTGGGCGTGGGAGAAGTTGCAATGATCGGTCGCCACCGTGTCGATGTCGCCAGCAGCGATGCCGACCCACAGCTTGTCCTGCTCGCGGCGCGAGCGCAGCGGCGGGCTCAGCAGATAGTCGACCCCGTTCTCCTTGTAATAACACTGCTCATCGAGCAGCAGATATTGCGGGCAGGTCTCCACCCAGACCGGCTGCCCCTGACGACGCGCCAGTTTCAGATACTCCAGCCCCAAGCCGTTGGAGAGGTGGACGATATAGAGTGGCGCATTGCCAGCAAGTCCGGCCAGATTGATCATCCGGGCGATCGCCTCCGCCTCGCACTCCAATGGGCGGCTTTGCGGGTGATACCAGGGTTCATGGTGACCGGCGGCCAGCAGGGCCGCACGGCGCGCCGCGATGGCAGCATCGTTCTCGGGATGGACGGTGGCGAGCGCGCCCACCTCCTTGAGGCGGGCCAGCGCGCGCAACACATCGTGATCTCCGAGCTTGTACTGGTAGGTGAGATAGAGCTTGAAGCTGCTGATCCCCTCCTCCTGCACCATGGCGGCCATCTCGTGGAGGATGGCGTCATCCACATGCTGGACAACGCCGTGAAAGCTGTAATCGACCACCGCCTGATCGGCGGCATAGTCGTGATAGCGGGCCAGCTGGTGATGCAGGTTACACCCCGCCGGGCCAAATCCCATGTGATCGACGATAGTGGTGGTGCCACCACAGGCGGCAGCACGGGTACCGCTGAAAAAGTCATCGCAACTGCGGGCAATGCCCACATCGATGTTGAAGTGGGTGTGGACGTCGATGCCACCCGGCATCACATAGCAGCCGCTGGCATCGATCACGTCGGTCTCGCCATCGGGCTGGATAGCGGCGGCTCGCGCGCGGATCACCCCGTTATCGATCAGCAGATCCTGACGATATTCACCCTGTGCATCGACCAGCACACCGTTTTTGATCAGCCGTTTCATCCCCACCACCTCGAACATCACTTCAAACAGCAAAGCCCCGCCTCAATGGAGACGGGGCACTTGCCACACTTGCGACAGCCGGGCGGCGATGGCAGTCACCACCCGGCAGACCCCTTACTTGTCCAGCTCGGCCAGATAGAGCATGGGGATCACGGCGTACATGGCGGCGCACTTGACCAGATGCTCTTTCCAGGTCTTCTCGTTCGGGGCGTGGGCCTCCGGCTCTTTACCCGGGCCAAAACCGATCACCGGAATACCGTGGCGACCCATGATGGAGACCCCGTTGGTCGAGAAGGTCCACTTGTCCACCACCGGCTCCTTGTTGAACAGCTCGCGATAAGCCTTGGAGAGGGTTTTGACGGTGATGTGATCCTCTTCCACCTTCCAGGTCGGGAAGTAGCACTCGGTCGGGTAGACCAGACCGGTATAGGCCGGACGGTCGTACTGGTACATGGAGACCTCGGCACCGGCGGCTTGCACCGCAGGCAGGGCACGGATCTCGTCGAGCGCACCTTGCCAGGTCTCGCCCCAGGTGAGGCGGCGGTCGATGGAGACGGCGCAGCTGTCCGCCACGGCGCAGCGGCTCGGTGAGGTGAAGAAGATCTCGGAGACGGTCAGGGTGCCCTTGCCGAGGAAGTCGTCATTGCCGAGGTTGTGGCTCAGCTCCTGCAGCTCGCCAAGGATGGGGCCCATCTTGAAGATGGCGTTGTCACCGCGCTCCGGTGCGGAGCCGTGGCAGCTGACCCCCTGCACATCGATGCGGATCTCCATGCGGCCACGCTGGCCACGGTAGATCTGACAGTCGGTGGGTTCGGTACTGACCACAAACTCGGGGCGGATCTTGCTCTGCTCGATGATGTACTGCCAGCAGAGGCCATCGCAATCCTCCTCCTGTACGGTACCGGTCACCAGCAGGGTGTACTGATCTTCCAGCCCCAAATCCTTGATGATCTTGCCCGCATAGACCATGGAGGCCATGCCGCCTTCTTGGTCAGATGCGCCACGACCACCAATGATCTCGTGATCTTCCATCCCCTCATAGGGGTCGAACTTCCAGTTGGCCATGTTGCCGACGCCCACGGTATCGATGTGGGCATCCATGGCGATCAGGTGCGGGCCGTGGCCGATATAGCCCAGCACGTTGCCCATGGGGTCGATCTCGACCTTGTCAAAGCCAACCTTCTCCATCTCCTGCTTGATGCGCAGCACGACGCGCTCTTCATCGCAGCTCTCGCTCGGGATGGCGATCATGTCGCGCAGGAACTGACTCATCTCGGCCTTGTACTGGTAGGCCTTCTCCAACACCATTTCAAACGGAATTTGCTTGCTCATTGTGATTCTCCATAACAACTGAGAGTGCGCGGCCTGTTCGTCGGCAGCGCCCTGTGCCCGTTACCGCGCCCCGTTGGCGAGGCGCGATCAGTTCTTCAATTCGTCTCTCTGCTCTCGCAGGGGTTACTCACAGCCGGGGTTAATCGCAGGCAGGATGTTTGCCTTCCCACACCACTTCCCGGTAGTGGGTCACATCGGTGTCCCCTTCGGTGTTGATGATCAGCACCACGGAGTCGCGACTTAGCCCGAGGCGCGCCATCAGCGCTGCGCGATCCGGGTGGTGACGTACTGCCGCCAGCACGCCGGTACCGACCGAGCCGGACTCACCGGAGATGATGCGTGGATCATTGCCAAGGGGGTTGCCGAGCACTCTCATGCCCAATGCCGACACCTTGTCGTGACAGGAGATGAACTGGGTGGTGCAGCTTCTGAGCAGCGGCCAGCCGAGCGGATTGGGTTCACCGCAGGCGAGACCGGCCATGATGGTGCGCATGTCGCCCCCCACGTTGACCATCTCCCCCGCCACACCGGAGCGGAAGATGCAGTCGGCCTGATCCGGTTCGACCACGATACTGTGCAGGTTTTTCGCCCCGAAGCAGTCCACCAGATAACCGAGCACACCGCCCGCCAGCGCACCAACGCCAGCCTGCAGCAACACGTGGGTCGGCTGCTTGATGCCCATGGCCTGCATCTGCTCGACCGCTTCGTCGGCCAGGGTGGAGTAACCCTGCATGATCCAGGTCGGGATCTTGGTGTAGCCCTCCCAGGCGGTGTCCTGCACTATGTGCCAGCCGCGCTCTTCGGCCATCTTCATGGTTAGGCGCACGGTGTCGTCATAGTTCATGTCGGTGACGATGCACTCGGCACCGAGATTGAGGATGTGGTCAACCCGCTCCTGGGCCGAGCCCTTGGGCATGTAGACCACCGCATGCTGACCCACCTGTTTGGCGGCCCAGGCAACGCCACGACCGTGGTTGCCATCTGTGGTGGTGGCGAATGTCATCGGCTCCTTGATGGTGCGTTTGATGAGATCGAAGGAGAAATCCTCGATGGCCACCCCGTACTTTTCACAGAGCAAGTTGGCGATGGCATAAACGCCACCCAGCATCTTGAAGGCGTTGAGGCCAAAGCGCTTTGACTCGTCCTTGACCAATATATTTTTCACCCCGATATAGGCGGCCAGATCTTTCAGGTCGCACAATGGGGTCGGTTCATAACCGGCCAGTTTTTTATGAAAAGCGCGAGCCTTTTGTGCTTCGGCGCGAGAAAACAGCGGAGATGGCTCGGCGGTAAAAAAGCGGTTATCGGCAATATCCATCTTCAGCGAAAATTGGGACATGCTTACCTCACTAGGCGTTACCTGACAAAGAGCTGCCTCGCCGGGAGATCCGTTATTCAGATACCACGGGGAGAAAACTCGAAATAATGAATTCGACAGTATGGGCAGGATGAATATTCACCCTGCCCTGCCGTTATTTATTTCACCCGCTTTTGCGCCTCTTTAATCAGATTTTCCAGAGTTTCTGCCGGGGCGGAAAATTTACGGGCCATGATCATGGCGGCGATAATATAGGGCTTCCAGCTCGCCTCTTTGTAAGTGGCGATACGGTATTTCTCGAATACCCCTTCGGTCACTTCGCCCTCTTTGCAGGAGACGCCGGAAATATCGGCCGGTAGGCAGTGCATATAGAGCGCCTCGCCCCCCTTGGTGAGCTTCATCATCTCCTCAGTGCAGTGCCAATCCTTGTGCTTGGCGTTCTGCTCAAGGCAGTGTTTCTCCAGCTCTTTGAGGCAGGCGTGATCATTGGCGCGCAGCAACTCGGTGCGCTGCTCCATCACCTTGTAGGGGGCCCAGGACTTGGGATAGACGATATCCGCATCCTTGAAAGCCTCTTCCATGGAGGTGACCTGACGGAAGCTGCCGCCGGAGGCCTTGGCGTTCTCTTTGGCCACTTCGATCACATCCGGGATCAGGTCATACCCTTCCGGGTGGGCCAGGGTCACGTCCATACCGAAACGGGTCATCAGACCAATGATGCCCTGGGGCACGGAGAGCGGCTTGCCGTAGCTGGGGGAGTAGGCCCAGGTCATCGCAATCTTCTTGCCCTTGAGGCTCTCCAGGCTGCCGAAGTGCTCCTGCAACCAGGCGAGATCAGCCATGGACTGGGTCGGGTGATCAATGTCGCACTGCAGGTTGACCAGCGCCGGACGCTGGGGCAGCACTCCCTTCTCGAACCCTTCATCCAGTGCGGCGCCCACTTCGCGCATATAGGCGTTACCGGCACCGAGGAACATGTCGTCACGGATCCCGATGGCATCGGCGCAAAACGAGATCATGTTGGCGGTTTCACGGACGGTTTCGCCATGGGCGATCTGGGATTTGCCCTCATCCAGATCCTGCTGGGCCAGGCCGAGCAGGTTCAGGGCAGAGGCGTAAGAGAAGCGGGTTCGGGTGGAGTTATCGCGGAAAACCGAGATACCGAGCCCGCTGTTAAACAGTTTGGTGCAGATATTTTCGGCGCGCAGGGTCTTGAGGGATTCGGCCAGTTTCAATACCAGCTCCAGCTCCTGAGGAGTTTGCTCCCAGGTCAGCAGAAAATCTTTTTCATGCAGGTTGGATTTGAGTGCTCTGATCTCTTTGATTAATTCGTTAACTGCTTTCATCGTTCGCCCCAATCATTGGATGAGATATGGATAGCTCCCCTTTCACTCACGATGTCACCAGCATCCCGGTTGTGGGTGAGCGCGTCGGTTAGCGTCGATATGAGGCAATCAATAACCGTGCCAAACCAATAAAATGCAGGCAGATATTAATAAATGGCAAAAGTGTGTGATGCCACCCACAAAATCAGCGGCTATTTCAGCGATTTAATCCATAAAAAGGTGAGCGGATCAGCCAAGCCATAAAATAGCCGAGTGATAATAATCAGAGGCGATATCTCGGCATCGGTGAGAATTATCATCAAAGGTCAGTTTCAGGGGCTGAAATGATATCGACGGGGCTGTTGTTATCATTATGATAATGCCCGCAACACCTTTTCTCTTGGAATGATCTCTCCAGCGTTGACACTGCTGCTATCTCGCTTCCCCTGCACTCCCGTATCGCCTCTCGCCTTATCTTCCGGCCACATCGCTGGGCGCGGTTGGCCCAAGGTGCTAACGTGAATACGCCAGCTGCGCATCTGTCTCGGATGCTCAGAAGAGCCCGACGTTCACTGCCGCAACTGCGCGGAAGAACCTGCATGACTTACATCTTTGAGGGATTATCTATGTCCAGGAATGCCGCTCTGCTCATCACCCTGACCCTGCTCGGGATCGCCCCTGCCTACGCCATCAGCGCCAAATATGCCGAGCAACTGGAGCGATCCGGTTGTACCCAGGTTACCGAGGCGCAGGGCTGTGACATTCACAAAACCAAAGCGGAAAATGCCAAGGCGGGATTTGGCACGGCTGCCCCTGCGGCGGAGGGCGGTCTGAATCTGAGCTATGAGCAGAAGCTGGAGCGCTCGGGTTGCACTCAGGTGAGCGAGCTCAATGGCTGCGATATCAACAAAACCAAGGCTGAGAACGCGGCTGCCGGTGTTGGCAATGCTCCGGCCGCGGCAACCAGCGGCAGCCCCTATACGGGCAACTGGATCGCCACCTTCCCCCAAACCGGCGCCACCGTGGCCAATATCCGCATCGATGGCAAGGATCAGGTGTGGGTCAACGACAAGAAGGTCAATGCCAAAAAATCCGATGGCGCGCTGGTGTTCAAGGATGGCATGGTCATCTACACCATTCAGGGGGATCGCCGCATCAAGGGTGAAGATGGCTGGGTCGATAATGATGCCGGCACCAAGGGGCCCATCAACGCCAAGTAAGCAGCTGACCACGAAATGACGGAGAGCACAGGCTCCCCGTTTCACACCTGATTGCCCATCGCTTCCAATGACCAGCTCCACCAGTGAGGCGCCAGAATCAATACCTCCTGCTCCAGCCAAGTCCCGTCTGTGATCAGTTTATCGAGCCAGGGAACGCCTGCCAACGCGCCATGACTATCGACCTGATCAGCCTGCTTAGTCACACGCCAGGGCACCTTGCCACTGTCCGTCGCAAAGGTGCGTACCGGACGGGCATAGTGATCCAGATAAGGTTGCAGCTCACAGGGAAGCCAGAGCATGGCCGGTCGATTTAGCTCGCGCGCCAGCTCGACGGCAATATCGATACCCCGTTGATCGAGATCACCGAAATGTGCCCACTGCACGCCCGCAGGCAGCAGCGGGATCAGCTGTTTGGCCAGGGAGGTATTGCGACCGGGAGCAAAGAGCAGCAGTTGCCCGGGTTGCAGCGGGTAGTCGACAAAGGCCCCCTTGTTCTCCACCGTAATGACCCGTTCCCCCTGCCAGCCGATGGCCGCCAGCATGCCCAGAGTCCGCTCCGGCAACGCCAACTCTCCCAGCAGCGCCATCATTACCGTCATATCGTGCTGCTGGCCTTGCCGATCGACCAGTGAGAGCGGCTCGAGGGTGCGGATGCGGATCACCTCATCTTGCGTGAGCGTCAAGTCCGCAAGCATTGGCGCTGCAAGGGATGCTGATCGCGAATGCTTGCTGTCCCCATGCCAGAGGGCATAAAAGCAGGCCTGATTGAGCCGTGCAGGCAAACTCACTCCCAAACGTTGCAGCAGCTCACCCTTGTCCGGTTCGGGGTGCTCTGCCCGTGCCAGTTGTCCGGTCAGATAAGTCCGCCCCGCGTCGGTCAACGCATAATGAGCACCTCGGCCAACCGGCTTGATCCCCGCCACTGCCTGCAACAGATCCTTCAACTCGCGGCCATGCCGACTCTCAAGGGAGCAGCCCTTTCCGTTCTGGCTATCGAGCAACCGTGCACACAAATCCTGTACCCGCACCTCATCAAACAGCGACATCATCACTTCTCCATGTGGCTTCATATGACGAAGTAGAGGTGATTTTCCCTGTCATTACCGTGACCGGCTTCGCAAGCGGTTCTTATCAGCCCCGCCATGCATGGCCCGTTACTGGTAAACCCGCCACAAAGGGCGCAAGCTGGTTTGATATAGAGATACGTTGCGCTCTTCGCGACACGACAACGAGACCCCCACTTTCACAAGGGCTTGCCATGACCGACGCCACAGACCCATTGCCATCCTCTTCCTGGCATCTTTCGGATATCCGCGAGCTGGCGCACCTGCTGACTCTGGCGCTGCCCGCCGCGGTAGAGATCACCGAAGCGGTACATCAGGCGGTACTGAGCGGTATGGGGCTCAAGGGACGGGATGAGGGAAAAACAGCCGGGATCACCGGGCTGGTCTACAAGGGGGTACATGGCACCGCCAACACCCTAAGCAGCGGTATCAACCAACTACTCAGCAGCCTGCCAGCCACACCGCCGCCCCACCAGATCCCCGAAACCCCGAAACGTGCAGCCCTGATCGCCACGCTCAACGGCATGTTGGGGGACAAGCTGGTCGAGCACCACAATGCCCTCGCCACCCCCATGACACTGCGCTATCAGGGCAAGCCCCTCGATTGGCAAGCGATGCCAAAGGATCTACCCCGCGAGGGACGGGTGCTGCTGATGATCCATGGCCTCTGCATGAACGATCTACAGTGGCAGACCGAGCATCAAGGCAAGCCGGTCAATCACGGGGAGCAACTTGCCAACGCGCTTGGCTATCAGCCTCTTTACCTGCGCTACAACTCGGGCCTGCCCATCGCACAAAACGGGCAGCAACTTGCTCTGTTGCTGGAGCAGTTGCTCGCCCACTGGCCGGGAGAGCTCAAAGAGATAACGATAATGGGCTATAGCATGGGGGGACTGGTTGCACGCAGCGCCTGCCACCATGCCGGCGTGGCCGGGCTCACCTGGCCTGCGCACCTTGCCAACCTGATATTTCTCGGCACACCACACCACGGCGCACCGCTCGAACATGCAGGTCACTGGCTGGAACAGTTGTTGCCCGCTACCGCCTACAGCGAACCCTTCGTCAGACTGGCGCGGCTGCGCAGTGCAGGCATCAAGGATCTGCGCCACGGCAAGGTGATCGACGAAGTGGCCCAACCCGACCCCGCCGTGCCCTTGCGCGATCCCCGCGTTCCACTCCCCTTACCCTGCAGCGTCAACTGTTATGCCATCGCCGCGACCACTGCCGCCAAGCGCAGCCTGCTGGCCGACCGGCTGATTGGCGATGGACTGGTGCCGCTACGCAGTGCCCTCGGTCAGCACAACGAAGCGCGCCATCAGCTGGCTTTTCTTCCTGCCCATACCCTGATTGTCTATCGCACCAGCCATATGGCCCTGCTCGCCAACCCGCAGGTTGGCCAGCAACTGCTGCGCTGGCTCAGCCCCTTGCAGTTATAGCGAACTGGCTATTAAAGCAACAGAATGCTGGTTCACACAGGAGCCCTGTGGCACTCTGGGACGTCAAAGGGAAGACCCACACTGACACTTGATGTGTCCCCACTGCAAAGGAGCGCCACCGATGGCCAAAGCAAGCAAGAAAGAGATCAAGAAGAAGATCGCCGCTCGTCTTGAGAAAATTGCCAAGCATGAAGGCAAGATCAAGAAGCTGAAGAAGGCCCTGAAGTAGGGCCCACCGCATAAGAAAAACCGCCAATAGGCGGTTTTTTCATCCCCCTTTCGCCCCTTTACCATCGTTTTGATACCAATGGCCTTGATGTAAACGCCTCAAGCGCACCTCAGCAGAACAACCCGACTGAAGCCACGCACGTTCTCATCGCTGATATTTGGTCTAACAGCGCCAATCGGGCGCCGCGCGCCCCCTTGCCAGCAACTACCTTCAACGGAGTGTTTGATATGAGCCAGCAGTGGAGCGCCATATGTACTCTTACACCCTCACCTTCAAGGAAGATGTCGATCGCCTGACCGCCCCCGAGCAGGAGATCACCTTGCAAAGCCCCGCTCAGGCGGGGGATTTTATTATCCTCTCCGACGGCAGCCGCCATCAGGTGATGTTTGTCACCCACCGAGCCCACTTCAGCAGCCTCTATCTCGATAAAGGGGTCAGGGTGCCACAAACCTAGCGCAGCTCATCTCTCTATTTTCGAAAGCAAAAGAGCGGCACCTGGCCGCTCTTTGATCTCTCTTTATGTGGATTTGCTGTCACAGCACCTTGATCACCGGTTGATGCACTATCTCGACGTCGTCTTTATAGACCACCAGCTCACCCGATGGCACACCTCGCTCACCCAGTATGGTGACGACGCACTCGTAGCGATAGGGGCCGCTCGTGAAGAGATAGGTATGATTGCCCCCCGTCCCCTCCACCCTGACGGTGCCATTTTTCAGCACCAGATCCGGCTTGTCGGCGAGCTTCTTGCCCTTGGCCCAGGAGGCGTAGCGATAATGGCCATCGTCCAACTCGTCGATGCGGATGGTAAATTTCTCGGTCTGCCACATCAAAGCGGGGTTCTTGTACTCCCGCACACTGGGATGCAGATCGCTCTTCTGCCTGGCGATAAGCTCGGCTTTCAATTTGGCGGCCTGCGCCGTCTGATGATTGATACCGATCACCTTGCCATCAAAATCCATCCAGACCTCGCCACTGCCCAGCATAATGCCGCGCCAGCCCATGGTCTGCCAATCCTGCCCGACCCGGGATGTAGCGATGCTTGTTAAAATGACGTCATCAAATACCTCGTCAAAACGGGTCAACATCTCCGCCGGGGTTTTGATGGCAGGAATGGGATACTCCTGCTTGAAGGGATACTTCATCTGGTTGGCAAGGGCCTGATGATCCCGGGCTTCTGCCGCATCGACCAACTGCTGCACAAAGGGGCGATATTCGGCCGGCAACTGCTCTTCATCGGCTGATGCGGGAAGTGCGACCCACAATGTTCCCAGCAACAGCAGGTCCTTCACCCCATAACGTCCCCGCACCTCATTGCTCTTGCGGCTAAACAGCGCCCTGACATTCCATCTTGCCACTTTCATTCTGCCTGCTCCCCATATACATAGTCCTGCCAACCATTTTCAGTTAATGCTTGTCACTCATGCGTCCACTGCTCCAGCCGTTCTGGTTAAACGGTTCAGAGGGCGACACGGTAATTCGTTCAGAGTATCATCAGTTACATTTATACATACAAATGTTTTATAAACATCGTGTTGATCAAGTTTTTATTATTTATGCAAGTATACAATGTATCTACATAATATTATCTTTCACTTACCGTGCTCACAGGTGAATACTTGAACTCAAGGATAGAATGTCTACTTGACAAAGTACACTCAACAATTGTTGAACATGAAAAGGCCAGCGTTCATAATGGTGTAAACTTCAATCTATTTTCCATCCTTAATATTGAAAAAGATGAGGTCGGTACACATTCAAGGTTTATATATGAGCTATTAAATCCTAGAGGTGCACACAATCTTGGTTATTTTCCTGTAAAGACCCTTCTTGAAATAATCAACTTGGATGTCGATGCTCATAGCATAGAGGTTCGACGAGAGGATTTAACTAGATCAGGAAGAAGGATAGATTTTACCATCAGCACCAAAAGTCATCTGATCGGCATTGAAATGAAAATTGATGCTGGAGATCAATGTAATCAACTTAATGACTATTATGATGAGTTATTTTTTCGTGCAAAAAATAATGAAAGGGTATCAATATTTTATCTCACTTTAAATGGTAAAGAACCATCACTATATAGTTTAGGAAAACTACCAATAGAACATATCAATTGTATTTCTTTTGATATACACATTTTAACATGGCTTCAGAAATGCGTAGCACAGGCGCCTAACGAGTCAGTAGTAAAACAAACCCTTAATCAATATCTATCATTGGTGGAAAAATTGACTCATAAAAATAGCCTTATCCCTGCTCTCTCTACCGAAATTGCTGGTTCTACTGAGAAAATGCTCGCTGCCTTATCGATATCTGAAGCGGTCGTTTATGCACAAGAACGTATTATGAGATTGTTTTGGAACGAACTGAATGCAAAACTAATCTCTGTAGGGAAGAAACCTGAAATATATGGCGGAAGTAATATAGATGACATTTGTCATGCATATTTTTTCAAAAGCAAAAACCATCGTAACATTGGAATACGCTACTGTATATATGAAGATAGTTTCAAGAGTATATGGACCTACATAAATGTGTATTCATGGCTACATTATGGCCTGCGCTGTCATGACAAAAATAACCAACTGTGTGTTAACCAAGAGCTAAAGTTGTCAGTCAACAACAATGTTGGGGTGGGTAACGCAGTTTCAGCCAAGGACCCTAATTGGTTATCTTGCTATTACTTTGATCCAGAACAAGGATGCCCACATCCAATAGCATTCGAAGAATATGAAAAAAATGAAAGCTGCACCTATGTTTATTTTACTCAAGTTGAAAATAGAACTCTTCGTATCGAGCAACTAATACAACACATTTTTAGAATGGAAAGTAGTTTCCAATCTCTTTTCACATAATACATGCAAGCCGTTTACAACAATGTCCTTCTAATAAAATTATCTAAGGACTTCAACCTTTACTTTGATAATCCCGTCACGAATATTGCCGATGGCACTAAAGGCTGATTTGGAGAGATCGATAATACGCCCCCTTTTAAAGGCGCCGCGGTCATTGACCTTGACCACTACACTCTTGCCGTTGGCGAGGTTGGTAACCCGCACCATGGAGCCAAAGGGCAATTCCATATGGGCGGCGCTATTGAGGTTGTTGCGATAGATCTCGCCGCTGGCGGTCTTTTTACCGTGATAGCGGTCGGCATAATAGCTGGCGTAACCGGTCTCGCTATAGCCGCGCCAGCTACCGCCGTGACGCTCGTCATAACGGCTGCTACAGGCTACAAGTAGCAAACAGAGTGATATTACTAGAATTTCGCCCACTCTATTATGCATAACATTATCCTTGTTAAATAAAGCATCTAACATGAAAATTATTTATCTATACTTTCATGTATGAAATCATTCAATGTTTTATCAATATTCCTACAAAAAACCTGATACTCATCATAAACACAACCAGATAGAGGAAGCTCTGGATTTATTTTATTATCTATGTGATGTCTGATATGCCAACGAGCCATGCAAATGTTCGTATAAATCGTTCTATATCTATCCATCCAGATATTAAGCTTGCTTCGCTCTATTCCCCCGTTACTAAAAACCTCATCTCTAAAAACTCTAGTTTCACCAACCAAATATGACAACTCATTATTAATATCATCCAAATACCCATGAATGATTTGATATGATACTCGTTGGGAGCGATTAAGATGGATGGCGACATCAACAAAAAAACCATTAAAAACACAAGCTCTTATCTTGCTTGGAAATGCACCACTAAACTCTTTATTACAGATATGCTTTATATTTCCCTCTAGAGTTAATTGTGCATTTTCTAACTGAGCATCAATATCGGAAAGCTCAAGAAACATATTATTTTTAATTCTATTTCTATTGATGCGAGCCTGTATAAATGCATAGAACTGAGCGGACAGAAATCCGACTAGGGCTGTGACAATTGGCAGAACAACATCTTTGTCTATCACCATAATAGCCCTCTTCAATCTTTTGAAAACGGGAGGCCTGCCTCCCGTTTTCATACGTTACCTATCAGGCAATCAGCTTATCATCGCTAAAGCCGAAGCCACGCAGGCCCACCACATGCACATGCTCGTGCTTGCCCTGCACCTTGCGGATGAGCTTGTAGGTGGTGCCCTTCTCGGGGCTGATGTTCTCGGGCGCCGCGATAAGCAGCTGCATATCCTGCCGCTCGCACAGCTCGAACAGGGTGGCGATGGATTTGCCATCCAGACGGGCCGCTTCGTCGAGGAACAACAGACGGCACGGGGCGATATCCTTGCCGCGCAGGCGGCGGGACTCCTCCTCCCAGCTGATCAGCACCATCAAGAGGATGGCCTGACCGGTACCGATCGCCTCACCGGTGGAGAGCGCGCCGCTCTCGGCCCGCAGCCAGCCGTCGGCGCCGCGCTGCACCTCGATCTCCAGCTCCAGATAGTTGCGATAGTCGAGCAACACATCGCCCATCACCTGATAGCTGCGATCCCCCTGCTCGATCTGCGGATTGAGGCGCTGGAACAGCTTGGCCATCGCCTCGGAGAAGCTGAGCTCCTTGTCGGCGAACAGATCGTTGTGCATGGCGGTTTGATCGGCCAGCGCCGTCAGCAGACGGGTATGGGCCTCGCGGATATTGACGTTGAGACGCACCCCGCGCACCAGACCGAAGGCGATGTTCTGCAAGCCCTGGTTGAGCACCCGGATGCGGTTCTGCTCGCGGCGGATGATGTTGGTGATCTTGGCCGCCACCTCGTGGGAGGAGAGCGACAGATGGGTTTCCCGCTGCTTGAGCTCATCGGCCAGACGGGCCAGCTCGATCTCCATCTCCTCGATCGCTTCCACCGGATCATCGGAGCGGATGATGTCGTTGCGAATGCGATCTTTGAGGTAGCGGTAGACCTGCACGTAGAAGGCGACCTTCTGTTCGGTGCTACGGTTGCCCTCAGAGAGACGCAGCGCATCGCGCAGGGCCTCGTCGTGGGCCACAGCCACCCGCAGGGCGCCGAGGGCCTTGTCCGACATGGAGCGCAGCTCGTCGCTGTCAAGATAAGCCAGTTCACGCTTGTTGAGGCGCTTCTCGACGTCGGTCTCCCGCGCCAGCCGCACTACCCGCGACCAGCTCGCCTTGTGCCCCACCAGAGATTTACGGGCGCTGTAGTAATCCTTGCCTTCCAGCTTGAGACGACCGCCAAGGGATTCGATCTCGCGCTTGGTGACCTGCAACTGGGCCTCGGCGCTGGTGCGACGGGAACGGGTGCGGATCAGCAGCTCTTCAATCTCTTTCTTGTGGGCACGCGCCTTCTCTTCCATATCGTCAGAGAGGGTCAGCCCCATGGCCGCCAGCTCCTGCTCGAACTCGGTCAGGGTCTGGCGCTTGGCCTCGACGCTGGAGTTAAGCGCCGTGCGCAGTTGTAGCGCCTCGGTGTGACGCTGGGCAATCTGCTTGTGCTGCTCGCCGGCGGTGCGGGCGGCAAGCTCGGCCGCCTTGAGCTTCTCTTTGAGTCGCTCGCTCATTTCAGAGGCCTTGCCCAGCAGGTCTTGCGCATCCTGATAGGCAAAGTGCGGCAGACGGGCCACCAGCTGATCGAGGGCGTAGCAACGGCGCTTCTGCTCGGCCAGCAGGTCGCTCACCTCATCGTAGGCAGCCTGCAGCGCGGCCAGATCCTGCGGATCCTGACGCAGTACCTGCACCATGGTTTCCAGCTTCTCCAGCGACTTGCCGTGTTTGGCGATAAAGGCTTCGGCCTGTTTCAGGGCTTCCACATCGGCGTGAGCCGCCTCGAGGCGGGCCGCCAGATCAGTCTCGGCAAACAGGTGGGCAAAGGGCAGCATCCCCTGCACCAGCTGGATATGGCGGGTCAGCTGGGCGGCGGCCGCTTTGGCATCACTCAGCTGCTTGTCGCACTCACCGATGGCACCTTGCAGCGCGCGCAGCTCGGCCTGTTTGGCCTGCACTTCGGCTTCGGGGTCGGGGCGGAAGGCGATATCCAGATGCTGGCCGATAAAGTCGCGGAAGTGACCGTAGAGACGGTGGTACTTCTGCTGCTCGAAGGCGGCCTTGGCGTAACCCTCGATCAGCCCTTCACGCTCAAGGTCGAGCTGCTCGATCCGTTTTTCCCGGGCTGCACGGCCAAACAGCGGCAGCTCGGGGTAGCGGGAGAAGCGCACCTGACGCTTGCTGGTGCGCACCAGCACGGCGTCCCCCAGCTCATCCGCTTCCACCAGATCCTCGTCAAAGGAGTCGGGGTTGCCCTGAATCAGGTAAATATCTTCCGGGCAATCTTCCAGCTTTTTCAGCCGCTCGATGACACCTTCGAGGTCGAGCACCACCAGGGCGCTGCGAGCCGGGCCGTAGAGCGCGGAGTAGTAAGGGGCATCGTCGATGGAGATATCGTCATAGACATCGGAGAGCAGCACGCCCCCCACCTGCTCGGCGATGCGAGCCAGCCGCGGATCTGCCTCACCAGCCCCCAGCTGCAGGTTGCGAATTTGCAGCTCCAGCGCCTGTTTCTGCGCCGCGATGCGGTTGCTCTCCTGTTCGAACTCGCGCTCCTTGTCGAGCACTGTCTGCATACCGGCCGAAAGCTCTTCAGCGGTGGAGAGCGGCAGACCGCTCTGCTCGCGCAGCTGCTCGAGTTTTTCAAAGGATTTGAGCCAGCGCGGCGCCAGCTTGGTCAGCTCCGCAATATCACGACCCAGCTGGGTGCCCTGATGCTCGAGGCTGGCGCGGCGTTGGTTCACCTCCGCCTGCTGCTCGGAGAGCTCCTCCTGACGGGTGCGCTGGGCTTCGAGGAAGATCTCCAGCTCATCGCTGTTGGCAATCAGCTGGCCAGAGGCCTGCTGCAGCTCGTCACGCAGCTTGAAGAGACTCTTCTGGCTTTCGCTCTCTTTCTCGAGGCGAGCCAGCGCGGCGCGCAGCCCCTGCCCCTGGGCAATGCGAGCCTTGTCTTCGATATGACGCTTGAGCAGCGCCTGCGCGGTGGGCCAGGCGGCCTCGCGCACTGTCTCCGGGGCGATGCTGAGCAGCAGCGCCAACGCCGCTTCGTGCTCGGCCACCGCCGCCTTGGCCAGTGCCAGCTGTTGCTCGGCCCCCAGCACCCGGCTGGTGAGGCTCTGCTCGGCTGCGCGGAACTGATGCAGGGTGTCGCTCGCCTGTTCGGCGGTCAGCCCCGGCAACTCGCACTGCTCGCGGGCAGCATCGAGGGCCTGCACCGCCTGACGGTACTGGATGGCGCGGGTCTGCTGGATATCGAGCGCCTGCTGGTAGTCGGCCAGCTGGGTCTTGAGGCTGTCGACTTCTGCCTGCGCCAGCTCCTTGCGCTCTTCCACTTCCAGCAGCTGGCTGTGGATCTCTTCCACTACCGCCTGCTGCTGTTCGAGTTTGTCAGAGAGATCCGCCAGATCGGCGCGATACATTTCGATCTTCTTCTGCAAGCTGACAGCCGCCATCACCTTGGCCAGATGCTCGGAGGCAGACTCCAGCTCGTCGGTCAGCAATTTTTCGCGGTTGGTGAGCTGCTCCACCTCGTCGGCCAGATAGATGGCGCGCTGCTTCTCTTCGGCCAGAATACGGCGCTTGTCGGCCAGCTCCTGGCGCGCCTTGAGGGCCAGCTCGGAGAGGCGGCTCTTCTCGGCGGCATTGCGCACATAGTCGGCGGCCACATAGTGGGTGGTCTCGGTGATCAGGTTCTTGAACAGATCCCGCTGACCCTGGGTCTCCTTGATGGCCTCCAGCGTGCGGCGGTTTTCATAGATGGCCGCCTCCATGTCTGCAAACGCCTTGCGCACCCCGGAGTTCTCCGGCAGCAGGTATTCGCGCAGGGAACGGCTGATGGACGAGGAGATGCCGCCGTAGAGGGAGGCTTCGATCAGGCGATAGAACTTGCCGCGATCTTTTTGATCACGCAGCTTCTTCGGGGTGATGCCGAACTCGAACATAAAGTTGTGATAGTCGGTCACCGTATTGAATTTGGCGACTTTCAACGCCCCCAGCTCGGCGGCCGCCCCTTTCAGGTCGGTAAAGGCGCGTACCCGCCCCTTGCCGCCATCGAGCTTCTCCAGCAGCAGATCGGTCGGCGCCAGATTCTCCGGCACATCCACCAGCGCAAACGGGGTGATGTTGACCTTGTTGTCGCGGTTGGCCACCTGCTCGAGGTGAACGCCGACCCAGATCCGCTGTTCGCGGCTGTTCATCACTTCCAGCAGGGAATAGCAGTGCCCGCGCTGCAGCTTGCCGTAGAGCCCCTTGTCACGGGAGGCGCTGCTCGATCCCGCTTCCGTGGTATTGCGGAAATGGAGCAGTGACTGGTCAGGGATGAGCGCTGCGATAAAGGCCGCCATGGTGGTGGACTTGCCCGCGCCGTTGCCGCCGGAAAGAGTGGTGACCAGTTGGTCGAGATCGAAGGTCCGGGCAAAGAAGCCGTTCCAGTTGACCATGGTCAGGGATTTGAACTTGCCTCGCACCGGTTATACCTCCAGATCCAGTTGTTCTTCATCGAGATCCGCCTCGATGTCATCAAAGAGCGAGTCGCTGCTCGGCATTTCGTCGTCGTGGAAGATGGCTTCACCCTCCTGGATCATCCGCAGCTGGACGGCACGCGGATCTTCATCGGAGCGCACGTCGGCGGCGAAACGGAACACCGATTCGTTGACCCGAAATTTATCGCCATTGCCAAGAGCGGTGATCATGCCAAGGCGGCGCAGACGGCGCATGGAGGTACGGATCTTTTCGAGCAACTTTTTCTTGTCGAGATCGGTACCGCCGGAGCGGCTGTTGACCATCCGCAGCAGCTGCTTCTCGTCGGCGAGGCTCAGCACCTCTTCCTGCAGCTCAGCCATGGCGAATACCCCTTCCGAGGCGAGACGATCCGGACTCAGGTAGAGGTAGCAGAGCACCTTGCCCACCAGCATATCGAGCTCGGAGAGCACAGTGGTGCCGATGTCGGAGCTCGGGCGCGGGCGCAGGTAAAAGAAGCCTTCCGGCGCCTTGATCAGCTCCACCTGATAGCGACCGTAGAAGATCTCCAGCTCGCTGTGATATTCGACCAGCGCCGAATGCTGCTCGAACTCGTCGGCACTGATGTGGCGGCCGGAGCGCAAGGCGGTGTCGATGCGCGGAAACAAGGGGTTGGCAATCGCCTCTGCGAGGCGCAGCGGCAAGGGAAACTCAGAATTGATCAATGACATAGGCCTGAACCTTGGATCCAGCTTGGTTAATGGGTTTCCATGCGGGTTGGCGATGCAGTTCGCGCTCGCCGCTGGCATGGCCCAGGCGCACGGCCTGGTCGATCAGAAGACGCGCCACATCGAAGTGGGCATGAGCCGGGTAGTCCAGCAGGTATTCGCGCAGCACATCGGCCAAGTCCAGCTGCTGCCCCTGCTCGGGGTAGCGGGCCAGATAGCGCTCGATACGCTCGGCCAGCTCCTGGTTGATGTCCACCATCTCGACGTACTCCATCTCGAGGGGCACCTCGCCGGTCACCTCCTCGTCATGGATGGCGATGGTTTCGTCGCGCAGCTCCAGCAGACGGGGCTCTTCGGCCACCCGCAGCTGCCAGTTGTGCTGCTCGAAATTGCGGATGGACTCGCGCAGCCGCTGGCTGAAGGCGCGGTTCTTGTCCATGTCGATGGCGTTGCGGATAAATTTGTGGACGTGCCTGTCGTAGCGGGACCAGAGCTCGATGCACTGCTGACCCCAGCTGGTGATGACGTCAAGGCGCCCTTGCAAGGCGTGAGTCAGCTCCTCGACGTGGAACAGATCGTCGCGCCCCTGCGCCGCTTCCTGAATGTTGAGCAGCCCAGCCTGCAGGCGGTGGCCGGCAGCGTCCAGGGTATCCTGCAGCTCGCGTAGGGTCTGGCCGGTCTCGTGCAGCAGCTTTTCGCAGCTGTGAATGGCATCGACCCAGTTCTGGGTCAGCAGGGCCGCAATCTCGCTCTTGACCTGATTCTGCTGTTCATCCATGGCGCGCTGGGTGAGATCGATGCGCCCCAGCGTCTCTTCCAGCGAGAAGGTGAGGCGCGGCAGCACCTCGGCATCCCACTGCTCGCGGGTGTTGGTCTCGAGCGCCGCCTTGCGGGCGGTGTCGAGCTCGGAAGCCAGGTGCTCGAGCAGAATGGAGAGCTTGATGGAGTCAACCTGACGCTGATCCATAAAGAAGTCGACGATGCTCACGCCCAGGCGAGACAGGCGGTAGAGGCTCTCCCCCGCCACCATGTCGGTGTTGAAACGCGACAGCAACTGCTGGCGAATGAGATCGTTGATGGCGTTGTTGGCGCGACCGGTGAGGGTCTCGTCCATCTGGCCGAAGGCGCTGCTGACATAGCCAAAAGCGTCGTGCAGTGCTGCTTCCGACAGGTCCGACTCATCTTCGGATAGCGTCTTGATTGCAATCAGAAAGGCCAGCCGATCGGTGGGCAGGCTCAACGCCAACCCCTCCTGCCTGACCCATCCCACCATTTCGGGCAGGGTACGGGATGTACTCATCATGATGTTGTCATCTCGTTGTTGTATTGGGCGCAAAATCGTGCGCGCGGCTACATCCGGTAGCATCGAAAACATGGTTCACATCGACGTGAACCGCGAGCAATCAGCTGGCCGGCTTCTGGGCCATCACATGGATATAGCGACCGAGGGAGACAAAAGGCTCCTGACGGCAATATTGCTGCTCCATGGCCAGCAGATCGTCGAACTTCTCCACCTGATCCTGCTTGTGACGCATATAGTCGTGGATCACCCGCACCCCGGTCTTGCCGATGATGCGCAGCCCCCCGCGACCAATCCAGTCATAGACCTGCTCCGGCAGCTGGGGATTGGTGGGCGTAAGCGCGGTCTGGCGCTTCTTGCGAAGACCAAGGCGCACATAGTCAAAATTGCCCACCACCAGGCTCTGGAAGAGCAAACCATGACGGTTGTAAAAAAGCAGCGACAGTATGCCCCCGGCATTGACGAAAGGGAACAGACCCAGCAAGGTCTGGCGCGGCTCGGCAAGCCACTCCAGCACCGCATGGCAGAGCACCAGATCAAAGGTCCCGGTCACGTGTTGCTTCAGATCCTGAATGGGGCAATGGATGAGACGAATTTTGTCTTCCAGCCCCTTCTCGGCGATCTGGCTGCGGGCCAGTTCCAGCATTTCTACTGACAGATCGCACAGCTCCACCTGATGACCCATGGCCGCCAGCTTCTGGGCGAAATAGCCAAAACCGCCCCCCGCATCGAGGATGCGCAGCGGTCGGTTGCCAAGGCGGGCCAGGCAGGCTTCTATGTCGCTCCAGACAATGGTGGTGCGGATGCGCCCCTTGGTGGAGTCGTAAATGTTGCGGGCGAACTTGTCGGCGCGCCCGTCAAAACTCTGATCGTGCTTCAAGGAGAAACTCAACATTAGCGCCACAGGGTTGTGGCCATCCCAAAAAAGAGAGGTATTCTGTCACATCCCGAATTTGCTGAAAACTCAAGGAAGTGTCTGCCGTGTTTGTGCTCAAAAAGTGGCTTGGTCAGCTGTTGATGCCGCTCCCCTTCTCCCTCTCCTTGCTGCTGGTCGCCCTGCTGCTGCTCTGGTTCACCCGTTTTCAGAAAACCGGCAAGCTGCTGGCGACTCTGTCGCTGCTGCTGGTCGCCCTGCTGGGAATGCGGCCGGTGAGCTACGAACTGGCCCGCGGGCTGGAGCAAACCTTCCCGCCGTTCGAGGTGAGCCAGCATCCCAACATCGACGCCATCGTGGTGCTCGGCAATGGTCATGTCAGCGACCCGGCGGTGCCGATGCGCAGTTGGCAGAACAATATCTCGCTGGCACGGACTCTCGAAGGGGTGCGCCTCGCCGAGGCCTATCCCGAAGCCGAGCTGGTTTTCTCCGGCTATGTGTCGGGGGATACCCTCTCCAATGCCGAGGTCAATGCCCGGATGGCCGAGAGCCTCGGCATACCCCGTTCGCGGATGACGTTGTTTGAAAACAACAAAGACACTCATGATGAGGCGGTCAGTATCAGCCGCCACCTCAAGGGAAAAGAGGTGGCGCTGGTCAGTTCGGCCACTCATTTGCCACGAGCCATGGCCCTCTATCAAGGTCAGGGACTCAATGCAGTGCCGGCCCCCACCGATTACACCGCCAAGCAGAGCCAGGTACCCCAGCCCCTCTACAGTTATTTACCCAAAGGGCGTTATCTGATGTATTCCGAAGCTGCCATCCACGAATGGATTGGGGTATGGTGGGCTCGCTTGCGGGGGCAGGTTAACGAATGAGCGATCAAGCGTTTCATTCCTGATTTGGATCAGGAAAGCGAAAAAAAATTACGTCATTTGCCGCCGGGTCAGCTATCTTGGGCTCGGTTCAATTCATATAATGTCGCGCAATCAAATGCCTAGGAGATATACAAGATGAGACAGCACCTGGTAATGGGTAACTGGAAACTGAACGGCACCAAGGCTTCTGTAGAAGCTCTGATCAAAGGACTGACCCCGGCTGCTGCCGCTCATCCTTCTGTGCAAGTCGCCGTCTGCCCGCCGGTTATCTTTTTGGGTCTGGTTGAGCAACTGACCGCTGGCAGCAAGATTGCCTACGGTGCCCAGAACGCTGACGTACACGAGTCTGGCGCCTTCACCGGCGAAAACGCCCCCTCCATGCTGAAAGCCTTTGGTTGCACCTACTCTCTGGTCGGCCACAGCGAGCGTCGTACCCTGCACGCAGAGACCGACGACGTGGTTGCAGCCAAGTACGAAGCCATCCAGAAAGGCGGCCTGATCCCGGTTCTGTGCATCGGGGAAACTCTGGAGCAGTTCGAAGCCGGCGTGACCAAGAACGTGGTTGAGACCCAGCTGAAAGCCGTTATCGACCGTTGCGGTATCGCCTCCTTCAACAACGCCGTTATCGCTTACGAGCCGGTATGGGCCATCGGTACTGGCAAGACTGCCACTCCGGAGATCGCTCAGTCCGTTCACGCTCACATCCGTCAGTACCTGTCCGGTTTTGATGCCGCTGTTGCTGCCAAAGTACAGATCCTGTACGGCGGTTCCGTCACTGGCGCCACTGCAGCCGACCTGTTCGGTCAGCCGGACATCGACGGTGGCCTGGTCGGTGGTGCGTCCCTGAAAGTGGACGACTTCTCCCAGATCATCGCTGGCGCAGCCAAGTAATCGCTGATTACGGCAAAGAGGGGGGCTCGTCCCCTCTCTTGTATCGCTTTTCCTATGGTGGCCCCCGCATCCCATATGAAAGCCGATATAGTAAAAGTGGCTTGTCTATTTAAACATTCGTATTTGACAACTCAGATCCAGAGGCACTCATGACCAAACAAATCAAACGTATTGGTGTTTTGACCAGTGGTGGCGACGCACCCGGTATGAACGCAGCCATTCGCGCCGTGGTTCGCGCCGGTTTGCATCATGGCCTGGAAGTTTACGGTATTTATGATGGCTACCTCGGCCTGCACCAGGATCGCATCGTCAAGCTGGAGCGTCACAGCGTCTCCGACGTGGTGAACCGTGGTGGTACTTTCCTCGGCTCCGCCCGTTTCCCTGCTTTCAAAGACCCCGCAGTGCGCGCCGAAGCGATCGAAAATCTGAAAAAACACGGTATCGATGCGCTGGTCGTCATAGGTGGTGACGGCTCCTATATGGGTGCCAAGAAGCTGACCGAAGAGGGTTTCCCCTGCATCGGCCTGCCGGGCACCATCGACAACGACATCGCCGGTACCGACTTCACCATCGGTTTTGATACCGCTCTGAACGTGGTGGTTGACGCCATCGACCGTCTGCGTGATACCTGCAGCTCCCACCACCGTATCTCCGTGGTCGAGATCATGGGCCGCCACTGTGGCGATCTGGCCATGTCTGCCGCCGTTGCCGGTGGTGCCGAGTATGTGATCGTGCCGGAAGTAGCCTTCGACAAAGAGAAGCTGCTCAAGCAGATCAAGGAAGGCGAAGCCAAGGGCAAGAAACACGCCATCATCACCATCTGCGAGCACGTTACCGACGTGAACGCGCTGGCCAAGGACATCGAAGCCCTGACCGGTCGTGAAACCCGCGCCACCATCCTGGGTCATATCCAGCGTGGCGGAGCCCCGACTGCTCGTGACCGCATCATGTCCAGCCGTATGGGTGCTTACGCCGTTGAGCAGCTGCTGGCCGGCCACGGTGGCCGCTGCGTCGGTATCCAGCGCAACGAGCTGGTACACCACGACATCATCGACTGCATCGAGAACATGAAGCGTCCGTTCGATCAGGAGCTGTACAACCTCTCCACCACCCTGTTCTAAGCCTCGCGGCTTTTTACCGGCTGTTGATGACAAAAACCCTCCATCGGAGGGTTTTTTAATATCTTGCAAAAACGGGTGCATCGGCACGCTGTGTACCCCTCACCATACGGGTTGCCTGATTACCAACCCTTGCGCCATCTGGTTGATCATTAACCTTCCCCTCCTCACAGCAACCGGCTTCATCCTACGAACAGAGTTCCGATATTGTCGTGGATGTTTTATCACTGCGAACCGGATTGCGTTGACCTGCGCTCTGTCGCCCCTGAAACCAGTTTGTTCAGCCTCCTCGTCATACGCCGCTTTTTATATCTCAATCTTGCAGAAGGGATTCAGATATCTTCCCCAACCATGCTCCGGCGCAGTTCTCGTATTGCACTCACATGATTCACGCAGATGCACCGGCTACGCAAATCGCTACTCGCGCCCAGCCCAGCCCAGCCCAGCCCAGCCCAGCCAGAGAATACGCCTCTAGCCGATTATGCTCCTCACTCTTGCTGCGGCCATGTCTATTCCGAGGCCGGCGGGAAAATTGGCGGTGATAAAACAGCCAGCTGCCACTCTGTATCCCCCCGATGCACCGCTCTCCTCCCAATGAACCCAGTCTATTGCTGTAAAAATGCGGAGACTCCGGACTGATAAAGTGATTGTACGACAAGGGCTGGCGACCAGATTGTCTCCATAGACTTCTTTTGGATGGGCTATCTACGTCAGGAATCGTCAAAGCATGGCCTTACACACTTTTTATGGCTTCAATGACACTGTTGCAAGGGTGAAAACTTATAAAAAGCCACTAAGGATCCATAAAAAACCCATCATCAAGCCAACCAGCAGCTCACCAACCAATTGAATTTAAATGAAATAATCATAAAAACAGAATCTTAAATGCTAACCCCGCCAGATGAGGTTATAAAATCAGCTCAATATGACAAAAACAGCCATCTCAACCAACCAAAAACATAAAGTGGCCATTTTATCAATTTACACCTTGTTTTACCCCCTTGTTATGGTATCTTGACTACATCAACCAACAACTTAGGGAGAGAAAAATGAAAGAGTTTGTCGTTACTGCCGTTTTCACGGTGTTTTTCACCCTGGTTGCTGTCTCTCTGCCCTCACTGTCACAGTTCTGAGCCGGATAGAGAGGCATCAATCCGGACCGACCCTCTTTGCCATGTCTGTTTAATCGCCACCAACTGGCGCTTTTCAGTGACAATGCCGAGATGGTCAACATAGATATGATTTCATCACGTTGACGCTGTTTCTTTCGCCACAAGGGTGTAACCAGGATGGTTTAACCATATGGCCTGATGGAGTAGAACCAGCAGCAGATCATATCCGAGGGGAGCAAGGCTCCCCTTTTTGTTACCTGTCTTTGACAACCCCATTGCCCCGGCGGACACACAGGCAGCTATCCGTCACAAGGCCCATGCCCACAACTGATGTTTTCCCCTCCTGTACTCTCCATTCAACACAGCTACATCCGTCAGTAATCTCTTGTGCACACCTTTGCTCTGATACTTGTCCGGCAGATATAAAAAAGCCCCCGCCATCATGGCAGGGGCTCGCGTTACGCAGTATCAGCTTAGGGCTGTTATATCTCAGCCCAGTTCAAAGCAATTATGCCTTGTTCCAGCGCTGCGGGTCATATTCCGGGCTGAAACGGTCAACAATGACAGCACAGGCCGCATCGCCGGTGATATTGAGGGAGGTGCGGATCATGTCGAACAGACGATCCAGCGCGAACAGCAGCGGCAACCCTTCAATGGGGATCCCGGCCGCCAGCAGCACGGCAACCACCAGGAAGCTTGGGCCCGGCACACCGGCCTGACCGATCGCCCCCAAAGTGGAGGTCACAATGATGGCCGCCCAGGCACCGACGCTCAGATCGATGTTGTAAACCTGCGCGAAGAAGATGGCGACCAGACCGTAATAGATGGCGTTGCCGCTCATGTTGATAGTGGCACCCAGCGGCAACACGAAGGAGGCGGTCGCGTTGGTCACTTTCAGATCATGCTCGCAGGTCTCCATATTGACCGGCAGGGTCGCCATGGAAGAGGCGGTGGAGAAGGCCACGATCTGCGGCTTCTTCATGGCAGAGAGGTACTTCATTACCGGCGTGTTGGAGAACATCATCACCAGCAGCGGATAGACCACGAAGCCGAAGATGAGGATGGCAGCCACATAGACCACGAACAGCTTGAGTACCAGGGTCAGCACATCGAAGCCATAGGTACCGATGGCTTCCGCCATCAGACCGAACACCCCGAGCGGCGCGATGATCATCACCTTGTTGATCATCCAGACGAAGGCATCCACCAGGGTATTGAGCCCATCGACCAGTGGCTTGGCCCGCTCGCGCGGCTGTTTGGCCAGCGCAATGCCGAGGAACATGCAGAACACCAGGATCTGCAGGATGTTCGCTTCGTTGAGGGAGTTGAAGACGTTGGTGGGGATCATGCCAAGCAAGGTGGCGACTGCATCCGGCAACGCCCCTTTATCGGCATAGTCACCGCCAAACATGGAGGCAACGGAAGCGAAATCGACCCCGACACCCGGCTTGAAGATCTGCCCCATCACCAGTGCCAGCAACACGGCCAACGCTGAGGTCACGAGGAAGAAAGCCAGCGTAGCCGCACCGATCTTGCCCGCAGCCGGGCTGGCGCCCAGATTGGCGGCGCCGGAAAGGATGGCAACCGCCACCAGCGGGATCACCAGCATCTTGATCAGCTGGATAAACAGGGTACCGAGCGGTGCAAACACGGTGGCTTGTTCACCCATGAACGCGCCGACCACTGCGCCCAGTACCATGGCGACCACAACCTGGAAGCCGATGTTTTTAATGAGTCCTTTAGTTAACACAATATGTTCCTTTATGTAGCAAAATTCACACTTTTCCCAGTGCAATTAACCAAACAGGGGAATGAGCGGCTGCCCATTCCCCTGTTTGCGCGTGTTATCTCACATTTAATTGCTGTTTTAAATCAGCAAATCATTAACCTTGGCTATTAATAAGTTTGCGAAAAAGTGAAGATTCAAAGCGGTCTCGGCGATTTTTACCTCATCCCCCATGACAACTGGCAAAAGATTGTGCTAGTTTGGCTGCACAAACGTACACACAGGGATGTAAAGATGCTGAAAGTTAACGAGTATTTCGACGGAAATGTAAAATCCATCGGTTTCGAACAAAAAGGCGAGAAATCAACCGTCGGGGTGATGAACGCCGGTGACTACCTGTTCAACACCGCCGCCCCCGAACGGATGACAGTGATCAAGGGCGCCCTCACCATCCAGCTGGCTGATGAAGATGAGTGGCACACCTACAGCCAGGGTGAATCCTTCCTGGTTGCCGGTCACTCCTCCTTCAAACTGGAAGTGAAAACCCCCACCGCCTACCTGTGCGAATTTCTCGACTGATCAGGCCGGTTGAAGGGGATCAGCCCCTTCAACTTTCTTGGTCCCCCCAGCCCCATTATCTGTGTCCATGTCACAGCACCGCACATCCCCGCTTTCCATCCACGGCAAAAATCCTAGAATAAACAGACATAAACCATCACCGGATTGATGTCATGATCAGCGTGTTTGACCTGTTTTCCATCGGAATTGGCCCCTCCTCTTCCCATACCGTCGGCCCCATGCGTGCCTCTTATGCCTTCGTCCAGCAGCTCAAGCTGCAAGGCCATCTGCCAGAGGTCACGCGGGTCGAAGTGGAGTGTTACGGCTCGCTGGGCCAGACCGGCAAAGGGCACGGTACCGGCAAGGCAATCATTCTGGGGTTATCGGGCTTTGAACCGGAATCGGTCGATATCGATGCGATTCCCGCCATTCTGGCTCGAGTGGAAAAGGAGCAGAACCTGCAGCTGGCAGGCGAGCAACCAAGCCATTTTCCGCGCACCGGTGCCATCATCTTCAACCGTCGCAAAACCCTGCCGGCCCACACCAATGGCATGACTCTGCGCGCCTTTGATAAAGAGGAAAACCTGCGCTTCAGCCAGACCTACTACTCCATTGGGGGCGGCTTCATCATCGAAGAGAGCCACTTTGCCACCGCCAAGGAAGAGGCCGCCAAGTCTGATGCCGAGCACCCTGTCCCCTACCCGTTCGACAGCGGCGCCCAACTGCTGACCCACTGTCAGGAGAGCGGCCTCTCCATCTCGGGGCTGATCCTGGCCAATGAGCGGGTCTTTCGCAGCGATGAGCAGATAAAAGCGGGGCTGCGCAAGATCTGGCAGGCGATGCAGGGCTGCGTCGAGCGAGGCTGCAAAAGCGAAGGGGTGCTGCCGGGCGGCCTCAAGGTTCGGCGCCGCGCCCCGGGGCTGTTCCGCCAGCTAAGCTGCGAGACCAACTTCAACAAGGATCCGCTGATGGTGATGGAGTGGGTCGATCTCTTTGCGCTGGCGGTCAATGAGGAGAACGCCGCCGGTGGCCGGGTGGTCACCGCCCCCACCAATGGCGCTGCGGGCATCATCCCCGCCGTGCTGCACTACTACGATCGCTTCGTGCACAAGGTGGATGACGAGACGCTGATCCGCTACTTCCTCACCGCGGCTGCCATCGGCATCTTATATAAGAAGAACGCCTCCCTCTCCGGGGCCGAAGTGGGCTGTCAAGGTGAAGTGGGTGTCGCCTGCTCCATGGCGGCTGGCGCACTGACCGAACTGCTGGGTGGCAGCCCGGCCATGGTGGAGAACGCCGCCGAAATAGGCATGGAGCACAATCTCGGCCTCACCTGCGATCCCATAGGCGGACTGGTGCAGGTGCCCTGCATCGAGCGCAACGCCATGGGGGCGGTCAAGGCGATCAATGCCGCCCGCCTCGCCCTGCGCGGCACCGGCGAGCACAAGGTGTCGCTCGACAAGGTGATCAAGACCATGTGGGAGACCGGCAACGACATGAAGACCAAATACAAGGAGACGGCCCGTGGCGGCCTCGCCGTTAACATTACCGAATGTTAAAAAACGGCAAATGACTCCATTTGGTTCCCAAATGCCCGGCATCGCCGGGTATTTTTATGGGCAAACGCTTAACAAAATGGATAAGCACAAAAATAAATTTTATACTCGCGCCTCAGATTCAACAAAAATAGATCTATTTCAACTTTTTTTAGGTCGAGAGCCGTTACACTACGGTTATCTGGTTCTGTGACCTGCGCTGACAAGCGCGCTCCATGGATCTCCCAAATTTCTGTGAGTGGGCATGCCGCCCCCTTCTACCCTGAGGTAATAGTGACATGATCAGCGTTTTTGATATCTTCAAAATCGGTGTAGGCCCCTCTTCTTCCCACACTGTTGGCCCGATGAAAGCGGCCAAACAGTTTGTTGACGAGCTGCGCGCGGGCGGCAAGATCCGCGATGTAACCCGGATCAATGTCGATGTTTACGGCTCCCTCTCCTGGACTGGCAAAGGCCACCATACCGACACTGCCATCATCATGGGCCTGGCTGGCAACCTGCCGGAAAATGTCGATATCGATGCCATCCCCGAGTTTATCTCCCGTGTTGAGCAGACCGAGCGCCTGCCGATCGGCCTGCACTGCCACACCGTCAGCTTCCCGCGTGACGCCATGGTATTCCACGACGAAGCCCTGCCGCTGCACGAAAACGGCATGAAGCTGACTGCCCTGATCGAAGATGAAGTGGTTTACAGCAAGACCTATTACTCCATCGGTGGTGGCTTCATCGTTGACGAAGAGAACTTCGGCAAGGCTGACAGCGGCGACATGTCCGTACGCTATCCGTTCAAGAGCGCCGCCGAGCTGGTTGCCCATTGCAGCCAGACCGGTCTCTCCATCTCTGCCCTGATGATGGAAAACGAGAAGTGCTTCAACACCCCGGAAGAGATCTACAAGAAGTTCGGCAAGATCTGGAACACCATGCGCGAAGGTATCGAGCGCGGCTGCCGTACCGAAGGCGTTCTCTCCGGCCCGCTGCGTGTACCCCGTCGTGCCGCACCGCTCTACCGTCAGCTCAACACCAACGAGAACCTCTCGAGCGACCCGATGAACATCGTTGACTGGGTCAACATGTTCGCTCTGGCCGTGAGTGAAGAGAATGCTGCCGGTGGCCGAGTGGTCACTGCCCCGACCAACGGCGCTGCCGGTATCATCCCGGCCGTACTGGCCTACTACGACAAGTTCATCCAGCCGGTTGGCCGTGACGAGTACACCCGTTTCTATCTGGCTGCCGGTGCCGTCGGCATCCTCTATAAGATGAACGCCTCCATCTCCGGCGCCGAAGTGGGCTGTCAGGGTGAAGTGGGTGTCTCCTGCTCCATGGCCGCTGCCGGTCTGACCGAGCTGATGGGCGGTAGCCCGGAGCACGTCTGCGAAGCTGCCGAGATCGGTATGGAACACAACCTGGGTCTGACCTGTGATCCGGTTGCCGGTCAGGTACAGGTGCCTTGCATCGAGCGTAACGCCATCGCAGCCATGAAGGCAGTCAACGCCTCCCGTATGGCCCTGCGTCGTACCTCCAAGCCGCGCGTCTCTCTGGACAAGGTGATCGAGACCATGTACATCACCGGCAAGGACATGGACTCCAAGTACCGTGAAACCTCCCGTGGTGGTCTGGCCATCAAGGTGATGCAGGTTGCTTGCGAATAAATAGGGGTTGCGACCCTCATCTGAACAAAGGCGGGATATCCCGCCTTTTTTATTGCCCGAATGGGATGCCAGGCACTTATACCGGCATACCGACCATTTCACTGTAGGGCGTCGCTGATATACCCTGCTACGCCACCGCAATGCGGATTGCATTGTCTGCATACCTCTCTAATTACATACCTTGATTAACTCTTCTCAATGCATTGAGAGGGACATTACGCCCCTACATGAAACCTGTACCTGCTATCTTGCCCCAGCCACAATTTCACAACTAATCGATATCGAGATGCCCCCTCAGCTCAATATCCCCCCTTTGGTCATACCCTTGTTTGGCAAGACGCGGTTACCGCTCACCCTGCGGATTATCACGCCGCCACATTGATTGCCTCCTATGTGGCACTTTCGTGATCAGGGCAAACAATCAAGTACACAAACAGGGGGTTAGCTCATCATTTTGGCCACAGCGCATCGCGCAAACTGGTTTTAGCACCGTTATCACCGCCCTCTTTACGCGCCCTTTGATGGACAACTCATCACGCAGTGGAGGCCAAAACAGCGCCCAAGGAAGAGGCTGAAAATAATCGATGAATGAGCCAATAACCGTTGAAATGGAGGATATGAGTACGCGCCACTCGCTATTTTTGTGAGCGCCAGCAAAGGTTGAGGATATGGTGTTGGGAGCAGATTGACTTTCTATTTAAACAACGAAAAGTGAATATCACCAAAGGGAGGGTTTAATTTGGCCAGATCCTGTCACGGGATTATCGCAGGCCACCTCTCCGGGGCCGGAATGCGTCATGCAGAGTCACAAAGAATTAGCCCCGCTGGGCAGAACACACAACGGGGCTGGATATTCAGGCTGGTTTTTTCAGGCTGGCCTTGTGCTGCTCCAGCAAATTCTCAGGGGGCGGCGGCACCTGCAGGTAGAACCCCTGGTTGGTCAGCGCGGCCATCACCTTGCCGACATCAGCCAACCCCAAGGGCTTGGCCGGATCCAGCTTGGTCATCAGCACCAGCTCGGGACGCCCGAATGCGCTCAGCAGTGGCTCGGGAACGCGGGAGAAATCCTCTCTTTTTTCAACAAAAAGGTAGGTCTCGGCTTTTTTGCGACTTTTATAGACTGCACACAACATGGAAATTGATATAATCCGACGAGTTTATTGCCTCTGATGGGGGCAAACTATAACATCAGGAATTGAATAACAATAACGGATTAGCATCTCTGCCTCGGGGAAGATTCATGGTTGAGCGCGATAACGAATTGAAAGGGACCACCTTCACTATTTCTGTGTTGCATATCAGCGATGGCGAGCCTGAGCGGATACGTCAGTTGTTGGCCGAAAAAGTGGCCCAGGCACCCTACTTTTTTAATTGTGCGCCACTGGTGATCAATGTTTCCCGACTGGAACATATTCCCGATTTCGAACAGCTCAAGGAGCTGGTGGAGTCCGAAGAGTTTGTGCTGGTCGGCATCACGGGGGCGCGCAGTGAAGAGATGAAGACAGCCGCCAAGGCGGTGGGACTGGCTGTGATGGCCTCGGGCAAGAGTCGCAAGAGCGAACCGGAACCCGAGCCTGCCCCAGTGCCAGCCGCCCCTGAGGTGGTTCCCGAGCCCGAACCCGCCCCCTTGATCCCGAGCAAGGTACATGTGGGACCGGTTCGTTCCGGCCAGCAGATTTACGCCGCCGGCACCTCGCTGGTGGTGCTGGGGTCCGTCAGTCCGGGAGCCGAAGTGCTCGCCGACGACAGCATTCATATTTATGGCACCCTGCGTGGCAGAGCCATTGCCGGTGCCCGGGGAAACACCCAGGCCCGGATCTATTGCCAGCAATTACAGGCCGAGCTGCTCTCCATCGCGGGCACATTCCAGCTGAGCGATGCATTGCCGGCAGGCCTGATCCAGCAACCGGTACACGTCCGGCTGGACAACGAACAACTCCGAATAGACCGTATCAAATAGAGTTACAAGGAAGCGAGAATGGCGCGAATCATAGTCGTTACATCGGGTAAAGGTGGCGTTGGCAAGACCACAACCAGTGCGGCCCTGAGCACCGGCTTAGCCCAGCGTGGTCACAAGACAGTGGTCATTGACTTTGACATCGGTCTGAGAAACCTGGATCTCATCATGGGCTGCGAGCGGCGCGTGGTGTATGACTTCGTCAACGTCATCAACGGGGAAGCAAACCTCAATCAGGCGCTGATCAAAGACAAACGCTCTGAAAATCTGTTTATCCTGCCCGCCTCCCAGACCCGGGACAAAGATGCCCTCACCCGTGAGGGGGTCGAGAAGATCCTGGATCAACTGGCGGAGATGAAGTTCGATTACATCGTCTGCGACTCCCCGGCGGGGATCGAGGCGGGCGCACTGATGGCACTCTATTTTGCCGATGAAGCGATCGTCACCACCAACCCGGAAGTCTCTTCCGTGCGTGACTCCGACCGAATCCTTGGCATCCTGGCCTCCAAGTCCCGTCGCGCCGAGCGTGGCGAAGACCCCATCAAGGAGCACCTGCTGCTGACCCGCTACTGCCCGACCCGCGTCAACCGCGGCGACATGCTGAGCGTGCAGGATGTGCAGGAGATCCTGGCCATCCCGCTGCTCGGGGTGATCCCGGAGTCCCAGGCGGTGCTGCGCGCCTCCAACTCCGGCGAACCGGTTATTCTGGACAAGGAGTCCGATGCCGGTCAGGCCTACGAAGATGCGGTGTCCCGCCTGCTGGGCGATGCCAAGGAATTTCGTTTTCTGGAAGAAGAGAAGAAGGGCTTCTTTAGCCGACTGTTCGGGAGTTAAACATGTCATTATTGGATTATTTTCGTTCCAACAAGAAACAGAACACCGCACAACTGGCCAAAGAGCGGTTGCAGATCATTGTTGCTCACGAGCGTTCATCCAGAGGGGGGCCGGATTACCTGCCCCAGCTCAAGCAGGACATCCTCGATGTGATCCGCAAATACGTCAACATTGATCCGGAGAAGATAACCGTCCAACTGGATCAGAAGAGTGATGAGCTGTCGGTACTGGAGCTCAACATCACCTTCGCCGATGACAAGAAGGGATGAGCTGACGCCCTATGCGTGACCCCTTCCCCCAATGAAGACCGGATCCTGTCACTGGATCCGGTTTTTTATTGGCACAAAAACAGGTCACAGCGGCTCGCCTCATCTCGCCAAGGGGTCTGCCGACCGCTAGAATAGCGCCGCCCCGCAGGCAGTGATCTGCGCGGCACCTTTTTCTCTTTTCTGGAACAGACCGCTTATGTCTATGAATGACGAAATGCACAGCGTCGAGGAACTGCTCGATACCGCCCTCGAACTCTTTATGGAGCTGGCCTCTGACAACCTGCCGGAGCAGGAGATCGCCCGCTTCAATCAGGAGTTCAACGACCGCGGCCTGCTGGCCGAAACCGACCCGGCCGATGACTGGGAAGCGGACGTGGGTTTTGCCGTGAGCGACACCGACTATGCCGAGATCTGGGTAGGCCTTGGCAATGAAGAACAAGAGTATGAGCACCTGTTTGCCCGCATGCTGCTCTCCCGCCGTGTTGACGAGAAGTTCTGCCACATCGAATGGCTGCCCCAATAATTCCGGATCCCGATGATCCCAGCCACTATCAGTGGGAGTCTGGCCCTGACTCTGTGGCCCCTGAGCGCCCATCTGCATCGTTTGGGCGCTGGGTGTTGAGGTGGGCAGGCAAGATCGCGCTGGCCGGGCTGCTCTGCTCGGTCGGCTCGGTCGCCTTGCTGCGTTTTATCGATCCGCCGATGTGGAGCTGGCGTGTCGAGCGGGCCCTGTTTCCGCCCGCCAAGATCACCCAGGTGCGCCATGAATGGGTAGATCTGGAGTCTATCTCCAAAGAGCTGCAACTGGCGGTCATCGCCGCCGAGGATCAGCGCTTTGCCGACCACAACGGCTTTGATATGGATGCCATCAATGCGGCGCTCAAGCACAACCAGCACAGCGAACGGGTGCGCGGCGCCAGCACCCTCAGCCAGCAGACCGCCAAGAACCTCTTTATGTGGAGTGATCGCAGCTTCCTGCGCAAGGGGCTGGAGGCCTGGTTTACCCTGCTGATGGAGCTGGGTTGGGACAAGGCCCGCATTCTCGAGGTCTATCTCAATATCGTGGAGTTCGGCCCCGGCATCTATGGCGCTGAAGCCGCCGCCCGCACCTACTTCGGCAAACCGGCCAGCCGATTGACCCGCTACGAGTCATCCCTGCTGGCCGCCGCCCTGCCCAATCCGTGGCGCTATCGGGTCAAGCCCCCGTCACCCTACGTGCAGAAGCGCTCGGTCTGGATCCGCCGCCAGATGGGACAACTGGGCCAGATCACCCTCAATCGGGTGCATCAGGCCGACTGATCCTCAGGGCTCATCGGGTTTCTCCGGTGGGCCCAGATGGCCGCCCACCGTCTCGCGGTGAAGCGGCAGATAGTGCCACCACCAGGCCTCGCGCCGTCGCTTGATCTGTTGCCGCCGTCCCCGCTGCTTCATCCCCTTACTCCCTGCCAGCTGATCCGCGCCTTAACCATACTCCCCCAACGGCAACTTGGACAGGCCAGCCACGCCCGGCGTACTGGTCTGGCCGCCGCAGTCAATAATTGTTACAGTAGCGAACCTCGATGTATCTGGAGTGATTTCATGGAACAGCGTACCCCGGATCAGCTGGTCGAATGGGCCTATGATCAGTTTCTTGAGCAGGCCGCCGATATGCTGGCCCCCGAACAAATAGTCGACATCACCCTGGAGTTTGAGCAGCGTGGCGCCGTGGAGGCAACCCTGCCCAATGCCGACTGGTCGACCGAGCTGGGTGAGCCGGTCGATATGGAGCGCTGGGTCGAAGTGTGGGTCGGTTTGCTGGATCATCAGGATGAGTTTGAGGTGATCTTCGCCACCTTCCTGCTGCCCCGTCTGTTGACCGAAGATCAAGTGCATGTGCGCTGGCATCGCCAGCAGCAGGCATAAAAAAGGCGCCATCGGCGCCTTTCTTGTTTCTGTGCACTCTTATTGCTGTTCTCTGCTAATCCTGCGCCGCGATGGCCTTGGCCAGACAGCGGCGGCACCAGCAAGCGCTGGCCTCCTGCATCGGCAGTACCGGTAACTGGCTGCACCAGCACTGCGCAATGGCCTGACCGGCAGAGACGGCGCAATAGGCCGGTTCGCCACAACCCGGGCAGCGGTGGGTGCTTTTCGAGCCATCCAACTCGGCCATCACCGCCAGCTGGGCCTTGCTATCCATCGCCGACCAGTAGCCGATCTCGCTCAGGGTGCGGCCACAACCCAGGCAAAGCCCGTCTTTCGCCTTGCAGAGACCAACACAGGGACTCGGCATCTTATTCGCTATCCACGGCCGAGTCGGTCTCTGTGGCCACCAGAGTGATGGCATTGTCTTCGATAACAATCTTGCCCTGCTTGTAGAGGCCACCGATCGCCTTCTTGAAGGTGCCCTTGCTCATGCTGAACAGCTTGTAGATGAGCTCGGGTTCGCTCTTGTCACCCACCGCCAGACTGCCGCCCTGCTTTTTCATCCGGCTCAGAATGCGTTCACCGGCATCATCAACCCGCGCCAGACCCGGCTTTTGCAGGGTCAGATCGAGCTTGCCATCTTCGCGCACCTGCTTGACCCAGGCGGTTTGCGGCCGACCGGTCATCACCCGGCCAAACACTTCGTTCTTGAACAGCATGCCGGGATACTGACCGTTGACGATCACCTTGATGCCAAGGGGCGAGTGCTCCCCCGGCAGCGCGGTCACTTCGTCACCAACCTTGAAATTGCTGCCGGCCGGGGTCAGGAAACGCTCGATGCGGCTGGTGCCGACCATGCGCCCTTCATTATCCAGTTGCAGACGCACCAGATAAACGTGGCCCACTTGCATCGGCTTGTTCTGCTCGCGGCTAGGCACAAACAGATCCTTTTTCATGCCCCAGTCGAGGAAGGCACCAATCTTGTTGGCATTGACCACTTTCAGACCGGCAAATTCGTCCACCATGGCAAATGGCTTGTCGGTGGTGATCACCGGCTCGCAATCGGCATCCAGATAGAGGAAGACCTGCACGCTATCCCCCTCTTTCACCCCTTCCGGCAGTTGACGCTTGGGCAGCAGCAGTTCACCGTACTCATCGGCCGCAAGCCAGGCGCCACGGTCTTCGAGTTCAACAACGGTAAGGGTGTTCATCTTGCCAATCTGTATCATGGTGCTCTCTTTTTTCATTACCCGGATGGGCCAATTGATCATGGCCCCTATGGGCGCGCATGTTACCTCAAGAGCGGTGATCCGGCCTAGTCCCCAAGCCACCACTGGCCGCTCTTTCGCCCCTATCTTATCCGCCAATGGTGATTAAATCGCCAAACAGGCGGCCATTTGCTGCAAATAACCCCACTTTTAGGTAGACTTCGCGGCTGTTCAAATCCAGAGGAACTGTCGATGAACCCATCCACTCGCACCCGCCATCTTAATCAATGGATCCAGAGCCACAGCGATCAGGACATGACCTACCCAGCCCTGCACGGTTTTCTCTGTGCTCGTCTGGTAGGGCCGGAAAGCCCTGACTGGCAACGCCCGCTGGCTGGTCTGCTGGAACAGGATGCCGAGTTGGATGAAAAAAGCGCAGAAGCCCTCAACCACCTGATCGCCGAGCTGGAATCCCAGGCCGACGACGCCCAGCTGGCCCTGCCGAGTCAATGCCGCCTGCCCAGCGATAACCCCGAGCAGGTGTTCGAACAGAGCCACCCACTCGGTCAATGGTGTTATGGCTTCAGCATGGGTTTTGCCACCTGGCCCAAGCCGAAGGATTTGAACGACCCGACCACCCAGTACCGCTTCAGTCTGGCCGCCGAGCTGAGCCTGTTTCGCGACAAGCAGATGGCCCAGATGCTCTATAGCGCCGCCGCCAGCGAACTCCCCTTTGTCGAGTTCTGCAAACGCCAGCGCCAGAATATGAAAACCGCCCTCAACCAGTTGCTCAACCTCGACCAGTATCAGGCCGCCCCCAACGCTGATGTGGCCCTCAATGGCGAGCAGGCCCAACAGTGGCAGACCTGGTTCGAGCTGGCCGACAGCTGCCGCGATCATCAGGCCCGCCTCGGCTGGTTCGAGAAGATCATCGCCGATGCCACTCCGCTCTTTGATGAAGCCTTCTGGCAGCAAATCGCCGGCCACGGCTGGAGTGCCCCCGAGCTGCGTCCTCTGCTGGCCGCCAGAGCCGGCCGCGCCGACTGCCTGTTGCGCCTTGGCAAGCTGGGCGAGGCCAAAGCGGAGTATCTGGCGCTGCTGACAATCTGCATGGCCGATGAGCTGGGTTGCCGCTACAACCTCTCCACCCTCTATGCACTGCAAGGTGATTGGCTGGCGTTGGCCGCCCTGCTGGTGCGCTTCGATGAAGCCTCCAGCTGGTTGCTCTATAACAAGGCACTGATGGTCTTTGCTACCGAGGGTGCCGAGGCAGCCAAGCCCCATCTGCTGGTCGCCATCGAGGCCAACCCGCACATTCCGGCCTGCCTGCTGGGTCAGCGCAAGCTGCCCAAACAGGAGCCACAAAGCTGGCAAGCGGGCAGCCGCGACGAGGCCGCGCTCTACGCTATCCACACTCGCGAGGCTTGGCTCAAGCAGAACGCCCTCATCTGGTTGCGTAAAGGCTGAACAGCGTTGGCTTAAAATCCCGTCGGTCAGACCCGGTTTTTCCTTGAGGGCGTGCGCCACCGCACATTTCATCGCAACCGGGTCAGACAAATCAGCTTGAGTTTCGTATCATCAATGTCAAAGTATCAAAAGAAACTGCATCTGATGCAGCCGTCACAGCAGGGTGTAATATGTCAAAAATCATAGCGTTACTCGCTCACTACCCGCCCTATCAGTTGGTACATGCCGCCGAGATGCTACGGGATACCTTCGAACAGTTTTATGAGCAGCGTTACCAGCTGACCGTGCCGCAATGGCGCCTGATGATGGTGCTCGGCCCCAACTACCCCATCAGCCAGAAAGAGCTGGTCGAGGCGAGCGGCATGGACAAGGTACGCATCTCCCGCGAGATCCGCCGTCTGGTCGAAAAAGGGATCATCTTTACCGAGAGCAGCGAACAGGACAAACGCATCAGCCTGGTCTCCCTCACCAATGCCGGGCTCGCCCTCTTCCTGCAGCTCAAGAGTGAAGCGGGCAGCTGGCAACATACCCTGACCGACTATCTGCCTAGCGAATCCCGCGAGGCGATCCGCCAGCATCTGCACAGCGTCAGCGCCGCCATCGAGCAGCTGCAATCACTGGATCGGGAGAAATAATCATGGATTTGAAAAAGTTCGCCACCATGGACATCAACATGCTACTGAGCGTCGTCAATATGCAGCTACGTGATCGCTATGACGATCTGGATGATCTCTGCAAGGCGCAGGAGATCGATCAGACGGCACTGGAAGCGCGGCTCGCCAGCGGTGATTTTCACTACCAGCCAGCGCAGAAACAGTTCAGATAAAGAGATCTAGCGGGATCGGGATCACAGCGCCAGTGATGGCGCTGGCTCTGCGGTAAAAACCTGATATGGTCTGAAGAGCCCCAACAGAGTGATGCACGGATACATCACCCTGTCACAAGAGGGCATTAAAATCGTTTCAGGTGAGCAAACCAAGGATGACCCCATGATATTGATGACCCGACAGAGCCTGTTGATCACGCTCTGTACCCTGTTGATGATCAGCCTCTTCACGCCCCACTTGCCACAAAGTACCGAACAGTGGCTGACCACCCTCTTGCTTGGCCTGCTGGTCACGGTGGCATTGCTGCTGGTGCGCGGTTGTCGCCGCTTTATGATGGAGTAGTGACTCCGCCGGAACGTCTATACCGACCGCTTGCCGCGATACTCTCTGTAGCAGTAACGTCTGTCGCAATCACATCTAGCCAAAAAACAAACGCAGCCTGATGGCTGCGTTCTTGTATCTGGCAGGGCAACCCCTAGAGAGAGATAACCCCTGACGGGATAGATAGCCCTTATAGAGAGAGCCCTTAGATAGCCAGAGCCTCAAGCTGCGCTTTGGCCGCTTCCATCCCCTTGCTCTGGGCATCCGGTCCCATACCCATCCCCTCGGCGTAGATGAAATCCACCTCTTTGATACCGATGAAACCGAGCACGGTACGCATGTAGGGGGTCACCAGATCGGTGGCACTGCCGACGTGCATGCCGCCACGGGGGCTGATCACCAGCGCACGGGTATTTTCAACCAGACCGACCGGACCGGTCTCGGTATAGCGGAAGGTGACGCCGGCACGGGCAACCAGATCGATCCAGTTCTTCAGCTGGGTCGGGATGTTGAAGTTGTACATGGGGGCCGCAATCACCACCAAGTCGCTCGCTTTGAGTTCGGCGATCAGCTCGTCGGACTGGGCGATCACCGCCAGTTGACGCTCATTGAGGTTGTCACCACCGCGCAGGCCGGAGGCCAGCTCGCCATCCAGCACCGGCAGGTTGAGGGCAGCCAGATCACGTACGGTGACGACATCATCCTGATGGTCAGCCAGGAAGCCGTCGATCAGGGCGTTGGATTGGGAATATTGACCCAGGATGCTGGATTTGAGAACGAGGATATTGGCCATGGTGAAACTCCATTTGGTTGTCGGTTGAACAGCTGCGCTGTCGATGGAGGTCACTCTAAACATTGCGCTTCTTTGCTGATAGCGAAAATAGATGCTCAACTTGTTCAAAATTTTTGATGAAAGGCCACTTCCTCGCCAGCCAGCCACGCGGCCACGCCTCAACCCTTGGCAGAACAAACGATTGCCGTTATGATCCGCCGCACTTTTTTCCAGCGACCCGGATCCCATGATACCCTCGCGCAGGCACTCTCCTCTGGCCGGTGCAGTCTGGATGATGGTGGCAGGACTCTGCTTCGCCGCCGTCAACAGCCTGAGCCAGTATGTCAGCTTCAAGCTTGGCCTCCCATCGACCCAAGTCGCTTTTCATCAATACCTGATCGCCCTGATCTGCCTGCTGCCCTGGCTGGTTCGCCACGGCTTGCGCCAATCCCTGATGACCAATCAGTTCCGGTTGCACCTGTTGCGGGTATTGCTGGCAGTGATCGGCATCCAGCTCTGGCTCTGGGCACTGGCGTACCCCGTCCCCATCTGGCAGGGGATCGCCCTGCTGATGACCTCGCCGCTGTTTGCCACCCTGGGCTCCGCCCTGCTGCTCAAGGAGCAGGTGAGCCGCACCCGCATTCTGGCCACCCTGGCGGGCTTTGCCGGCGCCATGCTGATCCTCGCCCCCTGGACTGACGAGTTCAACTGGGCCTCTCTGCTGCCGGTGGCGGCGGCGTTGTTCTGGGCAGGTTACTCCCTGATGGTGCGCTATCAGGCGGCCAACGAATCATCCCACACCATAGTGGTGTATCTGCTTATTTTCAGTACCCCGTTCAACATCATGCTGGCCCTGCCGGAGTGGCAGTGGCCAAGCGAGAGCCAATGGCTGCAGGTAGCCGCCTCCGGTGTGCTGACGGCACTGGCCCAGATGTCCATCGCTCGCGCTTACAGCGTGGCGGAGGCCTCTTTCGTGCAGCCTTTCGATTTTGCCAAGCTGCCGATGAACGTGCTGGCGGGCTGGCTGGTGTTTGGCTGGGCTCCTCCCGGCCGTCTGTGGCTTGGCGCCGCCATCATCATTGGCGCCATTACCTTGCTGACCCATCTGGAGCAGCGCGCTCACAAACCCGTTTCCTGAGGTACGCTATGCGTGCCTCTTTTTTTGTCCGCTATTCGTGCGATAGCGATCATCAACAATGACCATCGACATCAGGAGAGATCGTATGTTTGGAACCGCAACCCGCCCCGGCGCAACTCGTGCCTTGCTGCTGGGCTCCGGCGAACTTGGCAAGGAGGTCGCCATCGAGTTGCAACGGTTCGGGATCGAAGTGATCGCCGCCGACCGCTACCCCACTGCCCCCGCCATGCAGGTGGCTCACAAAGCCCATGTGCTGGATATGCTCGATGGCAACGCCCTGCGCGAGCTGGTCGCCGAGGTTAAACCCGACCTCATCATCCCCGAGATTGAAGCGATTGCCACCGATACCCTGGCAGCCCTTGAGCAAGAGGGAGTCAAGGTAGTACCCAACGCCCGCGCCACTCAACTCACCATGAATCGGGAAGGGATCCGCCGTCTCGCCGCCGAGACCCTGGGCCTGCCCACCTCCCCCTACCGCTTTGCCCAGAGCAAGGAGGAGTTTGTCGCCGCCGTCGAGACCATCGGCCTGCCCTGCGTGGTGAAACCTGTGATGAGCTCGTCCGGCAAGGGGCAAAGCGTCTTGCGCGATCTCGCCAAGATCGATGAGAGCTGGACCTACGCCCAGGAGGGTGGGCGCGCCGGCCGTGGCAAGGTGATCGTCGAGGGCTTCGTTCCCTTTGAGTACGAGATCACCCTGCTCACGGTACGCGCCGTCGATGGCATTCACTTCTGCGAGCCTATCGGCCACCGTCAGGAAGATGGCGACTACCGCGAATCCTGGCAGCCGCAGGCGATGAGCGAACTGGCGCTGGCCCGCTCCAAAGAGGTAGCGGCCAAGGTGGTCGAGGCCCTCGGTGGTTACGGCCTGTTCGGAGTCGAGCTCTTTATAAAAGGCGATGAAGTGTGGTTCAGCGAAGTCTCGCCGCGTCCCCACGATACCGGCATGGTGACCCTGATCTCGCAAGATCTCTCAGAGTTCGCCCTGCATGTGCGCGCCATTCTGGGGCTGCCGGTCGGCACCATCACCCAGTACGGGCCGAGCGCCTCCGCCGTGGTACTGCGCGAAGGGCACAGCCAGAATATCCGCTATCAGGGGATTGGTGAGGCGTTGGCACTGGTGCCGGGCGCCCAGCTGCGGCTATTTGGCAAGCCGGAGATCGCAGGTCGCCGCCGTCTTGGCGTGGCGCTGGCCCGCGCAGCGGATTGCCAGGATGCGGTAGAGAAAGCCAAAGCCGTGGCCGCCAAGGTCGAAGTGCTGTTCTAAGAGCTTTTTTGCCACAGCAAAACAAACGTTTGCCGATGTGATCGGGCGCAAGGGGCATGGCAATGCCCCTTTTGCATTTCCCCGTCAGGCTTATAATCCCCTCTTCAAATTTGTCAGGAGTACAAGATGTTAGCTGCCGTGATCTTCGATATGGATGGTGTTCTGATCGACTCGGAACCCTTTTGGCAACGGGCCCAGATCGCCGTTTTCTCCGAACTGGGTCACCCCCACACGGAAGAGGATTGTGAATCGACCATCGGCGTGCGCATCGATCAGCTGGTTGCCCACTGGTATCGCCTGCGCCCGTGGAGCGGCCCGACTCAGAAAGAGGTAGTACAGCGCATTCTGGATCAGGTCAACGCCCTGATCCTCTCCGAAGGTCAGGCCAAAGCCGGTGTGCTGGAAGCGCTCGACCTTATCGAGGCCCGCGGGCTGAAAGTGGGTCTGGCGACCTCCTCACCCTTTGCGATGGTGGAAGCGGTGCTCGGCAAACTCGGCATTCGCGATCGCTTTATGGCGGTCCACTCCGCTGAAATCGAGCGTTTCGGCAAACCTCACCCGGATGTCTATATCCACGCCGCCGAAAAGCTGGGGGTAGAACCGGTTCATTGTCTGGCCATCGAAGACAGCTTTACCGGCCTGCTGGCGGCCAAGGCGGCCTCGATGAAGGCGCTGATCGTGCCGGATCCGGCGCTGGTGGGTGACCCGCGTTTGGCCATCGCCAACTACCAGCTCAGCTCGCTGGCCGAGCTCAATGCTGACACCTTGGCCAGCTGGGTCGCGTAACGCCTCGTTACGCACCCCATCTCCTACTCGCAGGGGGCAGCTGGCCCCCTGTGATTGCCAAACAACCGTTGGCAATCCCCCTCTGTTCACCCGTCATTCGCAACCAGATTGCCCTTCTCGCACACGACCAGTCCAACCGGTTTCACCTTGCCATCCCTCAGGCTTGATCTCTGTCATAAACGTGCGTTTGCTCGCGGTTAACCCCCTGCAGCCCGACTAGAATCAGGGTAGATAGGCGGCCTCAGGGCCCGAGGAGGTTATCATGATCGAGTACACCAGCAAGCGCATCGTCTGCCCCCACTGTGGCCACCATACCCGGGTCGAACTGGATGCCAGCCAGGGTGATCAGGAGTTTTACGAAGATTGCATGGCCTGTTGCAATCCGATCCACCTGCGCCTCCACCGCGACGAAGCCCGCGACTGTTTGCAGTTATTTGTGGATGCGGATGACGAGCAGATGTTTTGACTGCGAGTCATGGAAAGTTGAGTGGATTTTTTCGCCATGTAAATAACAAGGGCCTGCACACTGCAGGCCCTTGCTTATGAGGTGATTGACACCGAGCCGTTTCCTTTCAGTGACCCCCGCGTGCCGCCAGCACCCGCTCCACGGTATCGACGATGGCCTGGGTCTGGGGATCGATCTCGATATTGGTCTGCCAACCCGCCTTGACCCAACCCAGGTTGGTGCGAGCCAGGGTCTCGGGGATCAGGTGAACGCAGAACTCCCGCTCACGCACCTCACCGATGGTCAGGCTGATGCCGTCGATGCCGATATACCCCTTGGTCAGCACATATTTCATCAGCTCGGGGGCGAGGCGATACCACACCTGACGGTTGTTGGGTGTATCGATCACCGAGGTAACCTCCGCCATGCCGATGATATGGCCAGACATGGCATGACCGCCGATCTCGTCGCCAAAGCGGGCAGCCCGCTCCACATTGACCTTGTTCCCCACCTGCAACAAGCCTAGGTTGGTGAGGCGCAGGGTCTCCTGCATCAGATCGAAGCTGACCAGATCCCCCTCGACCCGGGTGACGGTCAAACAGCAGCCGTTGTGAGCGACCGAGGCGCCGAGGGCCAGCCCTTCCCCCCACGCCGGGCTTGGCATGCGGATCACATGGGTACGGAAGTTGGGTTGCTCCTCGATGGCCACCAGTTCGGCGGTCCCCTGCACTATGCCAGTGAACATCTCTCGTCTCCTGCTACGGCAAAAAGGGCAGGTTAACCTCGGGCAGAGGGTGAGACAAGGGTACAGGCTGACAAGCTTGCGCCCGATCGCTATAGTGACGCCGTTCACATCCGGGTAAACAAGGAAAAAGAAATGCAGGTATATCAATGTTGTGAAGCGATCCGCATCGCCTATAACCAGATTGGCTCCGGCGAGCAGGGCTATGTGCCAAACGCCATCGCCGCTACTATCCGCGCCCTCAACGCGGTCGCCGCCGATGAACGGGTGCCCGCCGAGCTGCGCGAGCAGGCTGCCTATGCTGCCGCCAACCTGCTGATCAGCGATCACGAAGACGCCTGATCCTGCCCCTCGGGGTGGCAACTATTTCGTCATGGCTGAATTTCAGGCTAGAATGCCTCCCCCACCCTTTGCACTTTCGTCCGAAAGTGCAAAGGCTCTTCCCGATTTCCGCTCTTTATTTACTCTTATCTGATCAACTCGGAGGTGTCAGTGCAACGTTATTGGTCCGAGGCGAAGCAGTTAGTCCGTCTAGCCAGCCCCATTCTGGTCGCCCAAGTGGCCCAGGTCGCCATGAACTTCGTCGATACCGTGATGGCGGGACAGGTGAGTGCGGTCGATCTGGCCGCCGTGTCGGTGGCCTCCAGCTTCTGGCTACCGGTGATCCTGCTGGTGCAGGGGATCATCATGGCGCTCACCCCTATCGTCTCTCAGCTAAACGGCGCCCGTAAGCGGGACCAAGTCCGCCCGGCCGTCCAGCAGGGCTTCTGGCTGGCGCTCATCGTCACCCCGCTGGCGATGGTTGCGCTCTACTACAGCCCGCTGGCGCTGCAGCTCATGGATGTGGAACCTGTGATGGCGGCCAAGACCACAGGCTACCTGCACGCCATCCTGTGGGGTCTGCCCGCCTTCGTGATGTTCCAGGTGCTGCGCAACTTCAGCGAGGGGCTCTCCCACACCATGCCTACCATGGTGATCGGTTTTGTCGGGTTGGCGGTCAATATTCCCGCCAACTACATCTTCATCCACGGTCACTTCGGCATGCCCAAGCTCGGCGGGGTCGGCTGCGGCGTCGCCACCGCCATCGTGCTGTGGGCCATGCTGCTGGCGATGATCCTCTATGTGAAGCTCTCCCGTCACTTTACCGAGATCCGTCTCTTCTCCCAGCTGGCTCGCCCCAACGGCAGCCGGATCTGGCGACTGTTTCGCTTGGGCTTCCCCATCGCCATGGCCATCTTCTGCGAGGTGACCCTGTTTGCCGTAGTGGCCCTGATGCTGGCCCCCTTCGGCGCCGAAACGGTGGCGAGCCACCAGATTGCACTGAACTTCTCCAGCCTGGTGTTTATGCTGCCCCTCTCCATCGGGGTGGGTGTCACCATCCGGGTCGGTCACAGCATAGGTGAAGGGCAACCCCATCACGCCCGGGTCGCAGCCCGCACTGGTCTACTGCTGGGCGTGAGTGTCGCAGCATTCACCGCTGCAGTGACCGTGCTGCTACGGGAGCAGATCTCCTCCATCTATACCGATGATCTGCAGGTGATCGCCCTTGCGTCCACCTTGCTGTTCTTTGCCGCCATCTATCAGATCTCCGACTCGGTGCAGGTGGTCGCGGCCGCCGCACTGCGTGGTTACAAGGATACCCAGGCGATCTTCTACGTCACCATCGTCGCCTACTGGGGACTGGGGTTGCCCACCGGCATGATCCTGGGTCTGACCGACTGGCTGGTACCGCGGATGGGGCCACAGGGCTTCTGGATCGGCTTTATCGTCGGCCTCACCAGTGCGGCCCTGATGCTGGGGGCGAGATTGCGCTACATCTATGGCCGTTTTGCCACTCCGGAAGCCTGCACTACCCTGTCGCGATCTCAGTAACAGGGCTTGGCAAGCGACAACTCGCCTGCAAAATCAACAGGCTGCGCAAGAACTGGGCAAACAGTCTCCTTTGTGCATATGGCCTGTTGACAGCCTTGGGGGGCATGGGTAGTATGCCGACCACGTCAGCAGCGCTGGCGTAGTGAAGTAAGAGAAAGTGGGTTTATAGCTCAGTTGGTTAGAGCACTACCTTGACATGGTAGGGGTCGTTGGTTCGAATCCAATTAAACCCACCACTTTTCTGTGATGCGTCCTTAGCTCAGCTGGTTAGAGCACCACCTTGACATGGTGGGGGTCGGTGGTTCGAATCCACTAGGACGCACCATTACAGAACACTGATTATGCGTCCTTAGCTCAGCTGGTTAGAGCATCACCTTGACATGGTGGGGGTCGGTGGTTCGAATCCACTAGGACGCACCATTCAGTTTGAAAGAAATGCAGATGTGGGTTTATAGCTCAGTTGGTTAGAGCACTACCTTGACATGGTAGGGGTCGTTGGTTCGAATCCAATTAAACCCACCACTTCTGCATAAAGAAATAAAAGTCGCATTGCGCACCCTGCGTCCTTAGCTCAGCTGGTTAGAGCATCACCTTGACATGGTGGGGGTCGGTGGTTCGAATCCACTAGGACGCACCAGATTAAAAAAGCCCGCTCATCGAGCGGGCTTTTTGCATTCTGCCATGCAGCTACCCCGCCAATCTGTTCATCACCGACCGAGCAATGGCGCAGAACCTTGTTCCCATAAAAAACCCGTGCTATCCGATAAACGACACGGGCCAGATCGATGCCGCCAGCGCCTCAGCTCTGCACGGCAATCTCGTACTTCTTTATCTTGCGATAGAGGGTGGCAATCCCTATCCCCAACGCCTGTGCGGCCAATTTCTTGTTGCCAAGCCGCTGCAGGGTCTCTTCTATCATCTGTTTCTCCATGCTCTCAAGGCCGCTCTCACCCGGAACGGGTTCAGGCAGCTTCTCCGGTGTGGCGGCGAGCGGAGCGGTGGCAGGTACATTGAACGCCGCATCCAGATTGGTCACCGGGATCGACTGGGCCGCCACGCGATGGGGCTCCTGATTGCGGATGATGTTGGGGGGCAGCAGGCTGGCGTCAATCACCTCGCCCGCCTGGCTGACGTTGACCAGATATTCGATGAGGTTGCTGAGCTCGCGCACGTTGCCCGGCCAGCGATACCCCTTGAGCAGCGCCATCACCTCGGGTGCCAGACCGGGATAGACAATGCCAATGCGGCTGGTGTGCAGGTTGAGGAAGTAGTGGGTCAGCAGCTCCACGTCCCCTTCCCGCTCCCGCAGCGGCGGCAGGTTGAGGGGGATAACGTTGATGCGATAGTAGAGATCTTCACGAAACTTCCCCTCGGCTATGTATTGATCGAGATGCTGGTGAGTGGCGGCGATGATGCGAATATCCACCGGCACCGGTCGGCTGGCCCCGATGGGGGTCACCTCCCGCAGCTCCAGCACCCGCAGCAGCTTGGCCTGCATGGTGAGCGGCATGTCGCCAATCTCGTCGAGGAACAGGGTGCCCTGATGGGCCGCCTGAATCAGGCCCTGCTTGCCACCGCTGGAAGCGCCGGTAAACGATCCCTTCACATAGCCAAACAGCTCGCTCTCCAGCAGTTGTTCGGGAATGGCTGCACAATTGATGGCGATGAACGGCTTGTCCTGCCGCGGACTCAGGCGATGGACGGCGCGGGCCACCACCTCTTTACCGGTGCCGCTCTCGCCGCAAATCAGCACGCTGGAGGGACTCTGGGCGATGCGATGCAGCAGTCGTTTGAGGGTGCGCATCGGCTTGCTCTCGCCGATCAGCTGATCGATCCGCACATCCGGATCCGGCTCCTGAACCTGACCGGAGTGGGACTGGTGAAACGCCATCAGAAAGAGCTGCTGCCCCTGCACATGGTGTAGCTGGCCGATGATCAGCTCCTGACGACCTTCAAAGGTGATGATGTGCTGGAGATGACCACTCAGCCCCTGTTGGGAGAAGGTGAGCGGGCGGATCCCCACTTCGCGCCCCTGCAGCTGTTCCTGCTGGCAACCCAGATGATGGAGCGCCGCCTCGTTGGCGTAGAGCAGTTGACTCTTGTCATCGAGCAGCAGGCAGCCCTGATCCATGTTGGTCATCAGATTGAGGAACACCTTGTTGACCCCGTCCGACAGCCCGCGCGAATCGAGCAACTTGGCCACAAAGATGGTGGAGATGTGGCGCACATAGTCGCACACATCCTGCAGATTGTTGTTGAGGCGCGCCTGCTGCTCGTCGCTGAAGGCCACCAGACTGATCACCCCGATGCAGCGCTCGTCCACCATGATGGGCACCCCGAGGAAGGCGCGCTCACGGCAGCTCTCCTTGCAGGTACAACCGTCACACACGGGATCATCGCTGGTGTGGGTAACGATCTTCTCCCGCTGATTATCAATCACATAACGCAGCAGGCGGGAGTCGCCCTCCAGCTGACGTCCGAAGAACTTGCCATAGGGCCCGGTGCCAGCCACCCGAACCATATCGGCATCCACAATCTCGACCTCAAGCTGCAGCACACTCGCCAGCATCTTGGCAAAGCGCAAGATGGTCGGCTGGATCTGCATCAACAGACACTGGTTGCTCACGGATCTCATCCATCATTCCTTTTTGTTCTTGTTATCCTCCCCCTAAAGGGAGTCATGCTGGCCAGATACTAAGGGATATCAGGGGGAACTACTTCGGGGGGGATCACGAAAAGGGAAAATGATCCGCATCCTCTGTGACTTCAGAGGCACAGATAAAATTCAATAAAAACATAAAGATGAAAACACATGCAGTGAGATAAACCACTCAGCCAAGCCTGCTGATCCGCAAAGTCCATCGACAGATCATGCTGAATGTGGGGAAAACAACCTCTGAAAAGACATTTGGTTCACGCGCCGCGTACCTGTTTCAAGACTTGGCACTCATGGTCGAAATCCGCTTTATCTTGCGGCTGAATGTAACTTTGCCAGCGGGCAAACAGCTCGGCCGTCGGATATCGATGCAGACGAATACCGGTGCGATAGAGTTTGGGAAAGAGTGGGTCTGGCTGGGATCTCACGACCAGACCGCGCAGCATCTCGCCAGAGGGAATGGCAATCACCAGCTCATCCCCCTCTTTCAACCGTATGGCCCCCAGAATACCGATGCCGCCGATGGCTATGTCGCGCACTACCACATAGGGCACAGGGTTGAGCAACTCCAAAAACCAGTTGCGACGGCTGCATTCTGCCTTGTAACCACCGCCACTGAGGATAAAACGGCGGTGTCTGCGCCAGTCATAACCGGTAGGCAATGCCGGGTCATAGCGCGATTTTGCCTGCCCCAAAGGATCAGATTGCTCACTTGTGCCCATCCGGTTTCCCTCACTGGCATTGGTTAAACAGTGTCAGTCAGCTCTTTTTCATACTATAGCTGTCGCCGTTATCCCTGGGGCTCAGGGCCGGATACGGGGACGACAGATGTATCACGGAGGCAATGATGGACAGAGATGGCATGGAAAAGCTTGCTGATCCTGATAGGCTAACTTTCCCCTGCAAGGATGAGATGCGAACTACTGTGACTCGGTTCGATCAAGCAATTGGCCAGTGAGTCGCACCGTCGCACCAATGCAATCTGGCTTAGCCGGGCAGATGAAGTGCCAGCCAGACCGCCAGCGGGATCACCAGCACAGAGAGGGCATTGCCGCCGAGCACGATACTGGCCACCTTGTCCGGCTGGCAGTGATACTGCTCGCAGAGCATGTAATTCAACACCGCAGGGGGCAAGGAAACCGACAACATCAACAGCGGGATCCACTCCGTCTTGAGCGGCAACAGCCAGATCGCCAGCAGCAGCGACAATCCCCCCGCCAGCAGATAGAGCAGGTTGCACTTGAGCGCGAGGCCCAGGTGATCGAGCTCCCCCTCCATCAGGCGAATACCCAACGCAAAGAGCATCAGGGGCACCGAGATCTGGCCAAGCAGCGAGGCCGTGGTAACCACATATTCCGGCAGCGTAATGTGCAGGTTGGCCACCAGCAAACCGGCCAGCGCGGCCCACAGAACAGGGCTGCGCAGCCACAGCCAGCGGGAGGTATTGGCCGAGAGGATAAACATGCCGACCGAAAAGTGCAGCAGATTGGAGAGCACAAAGAGGATCACGATGGCCCCCAGTTGCTGCTCGCCAAACGCCAGCACCATCAAGGGGATACCGAGATTGCCGGTATTTCGGAACATGGCGGGCAAGATCAGCGCTGCCCGCTCAATCCCTTTGAGTTTGATCAGTGCGAGCAGCAGACCGGGTAACAGGATAACCAGCGCCCCCGCTGCAATCAGCGGCAGATGCTCCGCCAGCGCCAGCGGGTACTTGACCAGCGCGGAGAAGACCAGCGCCGGGGTAAACAGCTCAATATTGGCCCGATTGACGTAACCGAGAGCGGCCCCCGGTCGCAATCGCCCGTAGAGTGCGCCGAGACCGACCACACCGAACACCGGGATGACGATATTGAGCAAGGCGCTGAACATGGGCTGCGTCCGTTACAGTTCGCGGGCCGGTTTGCCCATCAGCACCACCGGATCTAGCGTCACTTCCAGTGCGCCGTTACTGACCCAGAGCTGACCATCGGAGATAGTGCAGGTGAGCTGCATGGTGCGCTCGACCATAGCGGTCAGCGGTAAAGTCTGGCTGTCGGAGAGTTCGATGATGCTGAGGTTGTCATGCTGGCTCAGCTTGCCCTGGTTCTGCTTCCACCAGACGCTGGTGCCACGACCGCCGTAGAGATAGAGCACCACCTGACGGGCGCGGTTGCAGGCTTTTTTCAGCCGTTTTTCATCGGGTTGGCCCAACTCGATCCAGAGCTCTATTTCGTCCGAGTAGTTCTTGCACCAGAGCTCGGGTTCATCATCGGCGCTCAATCCCTTGGTGAATTCCAGTCGCTCGGCGGCGTGCCAGGCAAAAGCCGCCAGCCGGATCATCATCCGCTCATCGGTTTCGGAGGGGTGGCGTGCCAGCGTGAGGGAGAAGTCCTGATACAGATTGCGATCCATATCAGACAAACTGATCTGGGCCTTGAATACAGTTGCCTTGAGAGCCATAGAAAACCTTGAACACCTGATAAGAGAAGGGTGAGTGGGAAATACGGGCGCCAGTGTAATCAAAATCGGCGGCAGGTTCGACCATACTGACCAAAGATTTCCCCTTCACTGCCGGGATAAGTGCTTTAAAAGACACAAAAAACAAATGCCAGTCCGAAGACTGGCATTTGGCGGCATGAGAAGCGACTCACTTCTCGGCGGACTGTACCCCGAACGCGTTCAGCAGCATGCAACAGGTCACTGCCACCGCCACGAATCCGCTCAGAAAGATAAAGGGCATGGCCCCGTATCCCAGTACTGTCCAGATGGTGTGTTCAAGAAGACTCATTGTTGTGTCCTTCATCCGGTGAAAGGTGTGTTCCTTCTGGCGGATATTGGCTCCGCTCTTGATGCCTCCATTTGACCTCAATCAGCGGTTGGGTCCTATGCCACCAAAGTGATAAATGCAGGGTTCATTTGCGCTGGATCAAGCTTTTTGGCCAAATATCCATGCAGTTCAAGCAATTACCATCACCAATCTAGGATAGACACAAACACGGCAGAATAAAAAAACGCGCCGGATGGCGCGTTTCCTGGACAGCACAGACAAGGGATCAGTTGTCGCACAGATCGCTTGGCATGTCCTGACGCAGGCGGGTCCAGAGCTTGCCGGACTCGATACCGTACTGACGCACCGTCATGAACACGGCTTCGTGGTTCTTGGTCTCCGCCAGATTGAGCAGGGTCTTGTAGTAGGCATCTGCGGTCTCGCGAGCCTGCTTGTCGGAGAAGTAGTAGCTGCCGACCCTGCTGTACAACCCTTTGAAACCGTTCAGGATCAAAGCGTAGATCGGATTGCCGGAAGCAAACGCCAGCTGGTGGTGCAGGCGATAATCGAACTCGGCATAAGCCTGGGCGTTGTTCTCGACCCCATCGGCGCCACGCAGGATCTCGGCGGCCTGTTCCGGATTGTGACGGATCGCCCCGCGGATAAAGATGGTGCAGATATGGGTACGGGCGGAGAGCAGCTGAGCTATCAGATCAGGTACCTTGTCCTGATCCAGACGAGCCAACGTCTCCAGAATATTGAGGCCGGAGGTTTCCCAGAAATTGTTCACCTTGGTCGGCTTGCCATGTTGTATGGTCAACCAGCCATCACGGGCCAGTCGCTGCAGCACTTCGCGCAAGGTAGTCCGGGTCACCCCGATCAACTCGGATAATTCACGCTCGGCGGGCAGAATAGATCCGGGAGGAAAGCGATTGTTCCAGATGGACTCGATGATGTATTCCTCGGCAAACCCAGCTGGGCTCTGCGCTTTTATAACCATGAATTGACTCTGTTGTAATGCGTAAAAAGGCTGACGAATGATATCAAAGCGATGATGGCTGGCAAGCATAAGGTCAGTCCTCTGCTCACATATGGCAAATATAGTGTTGGGAATATGTATCTAATCGCCGCAGGGGAGCCAGCCAACCCCGACAAGGTGGTTATAAAACAGACACATGGGCAGAGATCCATCGGCTATCATTTATAATCGTCACGCTTTTTGATTAAAATCACGAGGAATCAGACAGATAAAGGCCAACATCCGGAGGCACAGGTCGAATCATCCTTGACTGCATAGAAGCAGATCCTAACAACAAAGTTGAGACCCATTATCATGCCAATAAGCCTAGGGCAGGCATTCGCCAAGAACTTCTTGGGCAATGCACCACAGTGGTATAAAAGCGCCATCTTGCTATTTCTGGCGATCAATCCGGTCGCTTTCTACCTTGATCCTTTCATTGCGGGCTGGTTACTGGTCGTTGAGTTTATCTTCACCCTGGCCATGGCCCTCAAGTGCTACCCCCTGCAACCGGGTGGCCTGCTCGCGATCGAAGCCGTGTTGATCGGCATGACCTCCGCCGATCAGGTCAAGCACGAGCTGGTCGCCAATATCGAAGTGCTGCTGCTGCTGGTGTTCATGGTGGCAGGCATCTATTTCATGAAGCAGTTGCTGCTTTATGTCTTCACCAAGCTGCTGATCGGCGTTCGCTCCAAGATCCTGCTCTCCCTCTCCTTCTGTCTGGTCTCCGCCTTCCTGTCAGCTTTTCTCGATGCACTGACGGTCATTGCCGTGGTGATCAGCGTTGCTACCGGTTTCTATGCCATCTATCACAAGGTCTCTTCCGGCAAGGAGTTTGGTCACAGCCATGACCATACCGACGATAAGGAAGTGGCTGAGCGCAATCGCCAGGATCTCGATGATTTTCGCGCCTTCCTGCGCAGCCTGATGATGCATGCCGCCATCGGTACCGCGCTGGGTGGTGTCTGCACCCTGGTGGGCGAGCCGCAAAACCTCATCATCGGCGAGCAAGCCAGCTGGAACTTCGCCGAATTTGCCATTCGTATGTCACCCGTCACCGTCCCCGTCTTTATCTGCGGTCTGCTGACCTGCGTGCTGGTAGAGCAGTTCCGCTGGTTTGGCTATGGTGCCCGCCTGCCGGACACGGTGCGTGCCATCATGGAGGAGTACAATCGCTACGAAGAGGCAAAACGCAGCCCGCAAGACAAGGCCAAGCTGATCGTTCAGGCGTTGATTGCGGTCTGGCTGATCGTCGGCCTGGCCATGCACCTGGCAGCCGTTGGCCTGATTGGCCTCTCGGTTATCGTGCTGGCCACCTCCCTGACCGGGATCACCGAGGAGCACTCGCTGGGTAAAGCCTTCCAGGAGGCACTCCCCTTCACCGCCCTGCTGGCAGTCTTCTTCAGCGTGGTCGCCGTCATCATCGATCAGCAGCTGTTCAAGCCGGTGATCCAGCTGGTACTGGCTGCCAAACCGGAGAACCAGCTGGCCCTCTTCTATCTGGCCAACGGGGTGCTCTCCATGGTCAGTGACAACGTCTTTGTCGGCACTGTCTACATCAATGAGGTGAAGACGGCCATGCTTAATGGTGCCATCGACCGCGCCCAGTTCGATCTGCTGGCGGTAGCCATCAACACAGGTACCAACCTGCCGTCGGTCGCCACTCCCAATGGTCAGGCCGCCTTCCTGTTTATGCTCACTTCGGCATTGGCGCCGCTGCTGCGTCTCTCCTATGGCCGCATGGTCTGGATGGCGCTGCCCTACACCCTGGTGCTGGGGCTGATCGGCTTTTTCTCTGTCGAATTGCTGCTTGGTCCTGCCACCGAGTGGTTCTATCAGCATGGATGGCTGGTGATGGAGAGTGCGCTGCCAGCGGTACAGCCGGCGCTGCATTAATCCACTGCAACGGAACCCGAGGGCCCTTTCAGGGTCCTTTTCTTTTCGGTTCCGCTCTGCTCTAATTCAGCCACTGTTTTTTCTGAGAGATCAATGAGATGATCGAGTTTCTCCGCCGTATCGCCGCCCATCGGCTGGCTTGGGGTCTGTTGGCAGCATCAGCCCTGTTCCTCGAGTTGTGCGCCCTCTTCTTCCAGCATGTGCTGGGCCTCTCCCCGTGCGTGATGTGTGTTTACGAACGGTTGGCGACCCTGGGGGTGCTGGCCGCCGGTCTGCTCGGCATGGTGGCGCCGGATAAGTGGTATGTTCGCTGGAGTGCCATGTTGCTATGGGGCTACAGTGCCTTCCGCGGCTTCCAGCTGGCCCTCAAGCATGTGGACTATCAGGTCAACCCCTCCCCGTTCAACGTCTGCAGCCCGTTTGCCGACTTCCCGAGCTGGGCTCCGCTCGATCAGTGGCTCCCCTGGCTCTTTATGCCGGAAGGGGATTGTGCCCAGATCACCTGGCAGTTCTTCGGTTACTCCATGCCCCAGTGGCTGGTCGTCATCTTCGCCGCTTACCTGTTGGTCTTCACCGTAGTGGCCATCGGCAATCTGGTGAAAGGGCGTTGCTGCAACTGATCATCATGACCGTGTGGAGATAAAAGGGGGGAGCCATTATGGCTCCCCCCTTTCTCGTTCTGGCTGACCGTATTTCTGGTTACGCCCTGGCAGTGCTCATCTTGGCCTTGACCGCGCCAATTACCATGGGCAACAGGGAAATACCGATGATGCCGAAGATCAGCAGGGTAAAGTTGTGACGCACCACCGGCAGATTGCCAAAGAAGTGGCCGGCATAGACGAAGGAGAGTACCCACAGCAGGCCGCCAACCAGGTTGAACGCTAGGAAGCGCGGATAGGTCATGGCCCCCATCCCTGCAACGAACGGCGCAAAGGTGCGCACGATAGGCAGGAAGCGGGTGATGATGATGGTCTTGCCGCCATGCTTGGCATAGAAAGCGTGGGTCTTCTCCAGATAATCCCGGCGGAAGATTTTGGAGTCCGGGTTACGGAACAGCTGCTCGCCGAAGAAGTGACCAATGGTGTAGTTGACCACGTTGCCCAGCACAGCTGCGATGATCAGCACGGCCGCCAGAGTGTGGACGTCCAGCACACTGCCCACGGTAAGCGCACCGGCGGCAAACAGCAGGGAGTCACCCGGCAGGAACGGCGTCACTACCAACCCTGTTTCACAGAAGATGATCAGAAACAGGATGGCGTAAACCCAGACGCCATAGTTCTCGAACAGCTCTTTCAAATGCACGTCAACGTGCAGGATAAAGTCGATTGCAAAGAGGATCAGATCCATTTTTTCCATACCCATAAAGTGAACGGCGTGGAGTCTACGCCAATGCCATCCGGGCGACAATCACCGGGGCAGCCTCTTTTTTGCCCCGCAGCGCCCATCATCAAATGAATCCGTTTTTCCGCTTCCTTCGAGGGTGGGAGCACAAAGAGAGAAGCCGAGTATGTTGTTGAAAAGGTGAACTAGGAGGCCTGTTCCAGATCGCTGCGCACTGCGGGGGGCAAACAACGCTCCCAGCCCCATAGCAACACCAGCAGCAGGGTCACATCATCGAACCAGCCCAGCAAGGGCACCACGTCAGGGATAAGATCCACCGGACTGATGCCATAGAGCAGGATAAGGATCACCAGCCCCCTCGCCCACCAGGGGGTACCGGGATGGCGAAAGCCCTGATAGAGACGACGCAGTCGTTGCCAAATCAGCCAGCGTTTGCGGCTCATGATTCGATCAACTCGCTGCGCAACCGCTGGATCTGATCCCGCAGTGCCGCCGCCTGTTCGAACTCCAGATCCCGGGCATGCTGGAACATCTGCTCCTCCATCCGCTTGATCTCTTTGGCAATCTCGCTGGCTGAGCGGACATGGTATTCCCCTTGCGGCTCGGCCGCCTTGCGCATCCCCTTGCCAGGTTTGCCTGCCGTGCGGCTGCCTCCCATGTCCATCACATCGCCAATGGACTTGTTGAGCCCTTTGGGGGTGATGCCATGCTTGAGGTTATGGGCATGCTGCAAGGCGCGGCGCCGCTCGGTCTCCTCAATGGCGACCTTCATCGAGTTGGTGATGGTATCGCCGTAGAGAATGACCTTGCCGTTGAGGTTACGCGCCGCCCGGCCGATGGTCTGGATCAGCGAGCGAGTGGAGCGCAGGAAGCCCTCTTTATCCGCATCCAGAATTGCCACCAGCGACACTTCCGGCATGTCGAGACCTTCCCGCAGCAGGTTGATGCCCACCAGCACATCGAACTTGCCGAGGCGCAGATCGCGAATGATCTCCACCCGCTCGACCGTATCGATATCGGAGTGGAGGTAGCGCACCTTGACGTCGTGCTCCGCCAGATACTCGGTCAAGTCTTCCGCCATCCGCTTGGTCAAGGTAGTAACCAGCACCCGATCCTCGACGGCGACCCGCTTGCGGATCTCGGAGAGGAGATCGTCCACCTGAGTGGTCACCGGACGCACCTCGATCTCCGGATCGAGCAGGCCGGTTGGACGCACCACCTGCTGCACCACATCGCCGCCGGACTTCTCCAGCTCGTAGGGGCCCGGGGTCGCCGAGACAAACACCGTCTGCGGCATCAGCGCTTCAAATTCGTCGAACTTGAGCGGCCGGTTGTCGAGCGCCGAGGGGAGCCGGAAGCCGTACTCCACCAGGGTCTCCTTGCGGGAGCGGTCCCCTTTGAACATGGCGCCAATCTGCGGCACCGTGACGTGAGACTCGTCGATGATGAGCAGACCGTCCCCCGGCAGGTAGTCAAACAGGGTGGGCGGCGGCTCCCCCGGCGCACGGCCGGAAAGGTAGCGGCTGTAGTTCTCGATGCCGGAGCAGTAACCCAGCTCCTGCATCATCTCCATGTCGAACTGGGTACGCTGGCTGATGCGCTGCTCTTCAACCAGCTTGTTGAGGGACAACAGTTGCTCGCGGCGACTGCGCAGCTCCTCCTTGATATGCTCGATAGCCCCCAGAATGGTCTCGCGCGGGGTGGCGTAGTGGGTCTTGGGGTAGATTGTGTAGCGCACTACCGTCTGCTCGATAGCGCCGGTCAGGGGATCGAACTGGGAGAGCCGCTCCACCTCTTCATCAAAGAGTTCTACCCGCAGCGCCAGCTTGTCCGATTCGGCAGGGTAGATGTCGATCACTTCACCGCGCACCCGGAAAGTACCACGTTGAAACGCCATGTCGTTACGGGTGTACTGCAGCTCGGCGAGACGGCGCAGGATATCCCGCTGGTTGATCACATCCCCCACTTTGAGATGCAGCATCATGCTCAGATAAGCTTGGGGATCCCCCAGACCATAGATGGCTGACACCGAAGCAACGATCACCACGTCGCGCCGCTCCAGCAACGCCTTGGTGGCCGACAATCGCATCTGCTCGATGTGATCGTTGATGGAGGCATCCTTCTCTATAAAGGTGTCGGTGGTCGGCACATAGGCTTCGGGCTGGTAATAGTCGTAGTAGGAGACGAAATACTCCACCGCGTTGTCGGGGAAGAACTCCTTCATTTCACCATAGAGCTGGGCGGCCAGGGTCTTGTTGGGAGCCAGGATCATGGTCGGGCGGTTCAAGGTGGCGATGACGTTGGCCATGGTGAAGGTCTTGCCCGAACCAGTCACCCCTAGCAGGGTCTGATGAGCCAGCCCCGACTCGATGCCATCCAGCAGTTGGGCAATCGCCGCGGGCTGATCCCCGGCGGGTTGAAACTGGCTGGCTAACTTGAACAATTTGCTCATGAACACTCCCGACACAAAACAGCAGAGGAGCAGTGTAACCGAGGGTTTGGCAGCGGTACACCCGTGCCATCATCCCGCGAATGGCTTGACCACCCAGGACACCTTCTGTATGATGCTCCTCCTTGCCTGATGTTCCCCCGTAGTTCAGTCGGTAGAACGGCGGACTGTTAATCCGTATGTCACTGGTTCAAGTCCAGTCGGGGGAGCCAAATTCCTCACCATCTCGGTGCAAGTTATCCACTTTAGTGCCCTCTCCTGCCAATTTTAATGCACAAGATACTTCTTGCTGCTGACGCTCCCTTTTGTGACCCGTTCCGGCTCGACAGAGTTTTCTCCTGCCGCATCTAACTATTTGATTTTTATACAAACATTTTTCTTCCGGTATTTTTTGAACAGCCCTTGCATCCCAGTACTGGCGCGGCTTTCAGGGCGATGAACAAGTTTCATAAACAGGGTTATCCACAGATTCTGTGGGTAAGTGCAGCAAGCCCTGTCAGGACGCGGGATTGCCTGTTATCCCCTGCAACAGGAGACCATTTTACAGGCTAACCTGATTTTATTCTGTTTTGTCCCACCCTCTGTAACTGTTGATTAACAGGCTCTATTGGCACTTTCCGGAGATATCTTTTTGCCAGCCCTTTCCCCATATGGGAATGACGCTAGTATCTCGTCATTTGACTCTTTTACGACCAAGAGAGCCCCAGGTTGAATCTGCTGAAACCGATCTGTGGCGAAGCGCTAGACAGCAGAATCTAAAATCTCACCCATGAGAGTGCAAGCCCGGCTGCAACCAGCATGTTTCACTAATTGACAACGGGAAGGAGAGCAAAAATCACCTGATTTTTTCCGATGCTCCCCTTATCCCGCCGCCTGCTCATTAAATAGCGTCCGATAACTTCCGATTAATCCCCCTTATGCTTCTTTATTAGTGATAGATACGGCACAATATCGGCCCCACTTTTTTCCTCGGTTTTTCCGGGCATGACTATAGATTTTGTGACACTGCTGCATCAAAGCGACTCCCTGCTGCTCTTCGTGGTATTGGCCTTCGGCCTGCTGCTTGGCAAAGTGCGGATTGGCAACTTCCAGATTGGCAACACCATAGGTGTGCTGTTTACCGCCCTGCTGTTTGGCCAGATGGGCTTCGAGTTTACTGCCACCACAGAAAACGTCGGCTTTATGCTCTTCATCTTCTGTGTGGGGATTGAGGCTGGCCCCCACTTCTTCAGCGTCTTCCTGCGCGATGGCATCCACTACATCACCCTGACTCTGGTGATCTTGCTGACAGCTCTGCTGCTGACAGTGGGGCTGGCCAAGTTCTTCAATCTGGGGCCGGGCATGGCGGCGGGGATCCTGGCGGGTTCCCTCACATCGACCCCGGCGCTGGTGGGTGCACAGGATGCCCTGCGCAGTGGTCTGCTCAACCTGCCCCATCAAACCGATATGCAGGCGGTACTCGATAACATGGGCATCGGCTACGCCCTGACCTATCTGGTGGGTCTGGTTGGTCTGATGCTGGTGGTGCGCTATCTCCCGTCACTGGCACGACTCGATCTCAATACTGAAGCGCAAAAAATCGCCCGTGAGCGGGGTCTCTCCGACAGCGACAGTCGCAAGACCTATCTACCCATCATCCGCGCCTATCGGGTTGGCCCCGAACTGGCAGCCTGGATCGGTGGCCGTACCCTGCGGGAGACCGGCATCTACCCCCATACCGGCTGCTATGTTGAGCGGATCCGCCGCAACGGCATTCTCGCCAGTCCCGATGGCGATGCCGTCATTCAGGAAGGGGACGAGATCGCCCTGGTGGGCTATCCCGAGAGCCACGAGAAACTGGACGTCAACTACCGCAACGGTAAAGAGGTATTTGATCGCAACCTGCTCGACCTGCAGATCGTCACCGAAGAGATAGTGGTGAAAAACGACGCCGTGGTCGGCCGCCACCTGGTGGAGCTCAACCTCACCGAGAAGGGGTGCTTCCTCAACCGGGTGGTACGCTCCCAAATCGAGATGCCGTTCGATCGCAACATCATGTTGCAAAAAGGCGATGTGCTGCAGATCAGCGGCGAGAAACAGCGGGTCAAACTGCTGGCCAACAAGATCGGCTTTATCAGTATCCACAGCCAGACCACAGATCTAGTGGCTTTCACCACCTTCTTCGTGCTCGGCTTGCTGATCGGCTCCGTCTCGCTTGTGTTCGGCCAGATTGAATTTGGCCTCGGCAACGCCGTCGGTCTGCTGTTGGCTGGTATTCTGATGGGGTATCTGCGGGCCAACCACCCCACCGTGGGTTACGTACCGCCCGGAGCCCTGCGACTGGCCAAGGATCTCGGTCTTGCGGTCTTTATGGTGAGCACCGGCCTCAAGGCGGGTGGCGGCATTCTGGATCACCTGAGCGAAGTGGGTGCCGTAGTGCTCTTCTCCGGCATGTTGGTCACTACCCTGCCGGTGCTTGTCGGTTATCTGTTCGGGGTCTGGGTATTGAAAATGAACCCGGCGCTGCTGCTCGGCGCCATCACTGGTGCCCGTACCTGCGCCCCCGCCATGGATGTGGTCAACGAGGCCGCCAACAGCTCCATTCCGGCGCTTGGCTACGCAGGTACCTATGCGGTGGCCAACGTGATGCTGACGCTGGCAGGCTCCTTTATTATCGGCTTCTGGTTCTAACCAGTAACCATCAAATTACCGCTAACAAAGAAGGGAGCCTCAGGCTCCCTTCTTGCTATCTGCCTTTCTCCCAAGATGCGGAGCAGGCTTATTGGTGTGATCTCACCTGACACCAACCATCAGCGCTGAACTCTGCCCCCTATCCTACAATGGTTGACGCTCTGCTCTGCTCTGCTCTGCTCTGCTCTGCTCTGCAATGAGTGATGGCAGATCACGGAAACAAAAAAAGCGCCCTGAGGCGCTTTTTTCATATCAACCGGATAATCATGCTTTGAACCTGCTGAACACCAGGGAGGCGTTGGTACCGCCAAAGCCGAAGCTGTTGGACATGACGGTGTTGAGCTCGGCCTCTTCGTACTCGCGCACGATGGGCAGACCTTCGGCCTTCTCGTCCAGAGTCTCGATGTTGATGCTGGGAGCGATAAAGCCGTGCTCCATCATCAGCAGTGAGTAGACAGCCTCGTGCACGCCGGCAGCGCCGAGCGCATGGCCGGTCATCGCCTTGGTGGCAGAGATCTTGGGACCGTTGGCACCAAACAGAGTCTGGATGGCTTCCAGCTCCTTGGTATCGCCAACCGGGGTGGAGGTACCGTGGGTGTTGATGTAATCAACCTTGCCAACCCCCTGCATTGCCATCTTCATGCAACGCACCGCGCCTTCGCCGCTCGGCGCGACCATGTCATAGCCATCGGAGGTAGCACCGTAACCGGTCAGCTCGGCATAGATGTGAGCACCACGGGCCAGCGCATGTTCCAGCTCTTCGATCACTAGGATGCCGCCGCCACCGGAGATAACGAAACCATCGCGATTCGCATCATAGGTACGGGAGGCTTTTTCCGGCATGTCGTTGTACTTGGTGGAGAGGGCCCCCATGGCGTCAAACTGGATGGTAGAGGACCAGTCCAGCTCTTCACCGCCACCGGCGAAGACCACATCCTGTTTGCCAAGCTGGATCAGCTCAAGCGCGTGACCGATGCAGTGAGCAGAGGTGGCGCAAGCTGAACTGATGGAGTAATTGACACCCTTGATCTGGAACGGGGTCGCCAGGCAAGCAGAGGTTGTGGAGGACATAGTGCGCGGCACCATGTAAGGGCCCACACGCTTGACCCCTTTCTCGCGGGCGATGTCCACAGATTCCGAAGTGTTCTTGCCGGAGGCACCACCTGAACCGACCACCAGGCCGGTACGCTCGTTGGAGACCTGATCTTCCGCCAGACCGGCATCTTCAATGGCCTGCTGCATGGAGAGATAGGCGTAGGCCGCAGCGTCGCCCATGAAACGCATGACTTTACGGTCGATCAGTTCAGACGGATCGAGTTTGATGTTACCCCAGACACGGCTGCGCAGATTGTGCTGCTCGAACTGCTCGGAATAGGTGATGCCGGATTTACCTGCTTTCAGGGAGGCCAGCACTTCTTCCTTGTTGTTGCCGATACTGGAGATGACGCCGATACCGGTGATCACTGCTCTTCTCATTAATTCATCTCGTCTGGAAAAACTGGCGCCAAGTCTACCCGCTTTCGGCTGCCAAACTGGTCTGCTTTCACGTAGAATGCCCGCGATTTTGTGACGCGAGCCGAGGAAAACGTGAGTCAAACATCCTTACATCATGCCCGATTGGACTGGAATGAAGCGGGAACTCCTGTCTCCAGTGACTTCGGGGATGTGTACTTTTCCAATGATAACGGTCTAGGTGAAACCCGCTACGTCTTTTTGCAGCAAAACCGGCTGCCTGCGCGATTTTCGCACCACGATAGTGACAGTTTCGTGATAGGTGAAACAGGTTTCGGCACAGGCCTTAACTTTCTGGCGACAATGCAAGCCTTCCTGGAACAGGCGCCTCAATCCGGCAACGGCTCCCGTCTGCACTTCATCAGTTTCGAGAAATACCCCCTGACCCGGGACGATCTGCGCAAAGCGCTGGCTGCCTGGCCTGAACTTGGCCACTTGAGTCAGGATCTTATCGCCCAATGGCCGCTGCCGCTTTCCGGTTGCCACCGCCTGCATTTTGCGGGCGGCCGCATTCGCCTAGATCTCTGGTTTGGCGACATCAAGGATATGCTGCCGCTGGTACCGCACCGGGCAGAGGGGCTGGTGGATGCCTGGTATCTGGATGGTTTCTCCCCGGCCAAAAACCCGGAAATGTGGACACAGGAGCTGTTTGACGGTCTCGCGCGCCTCGCCCGTCCAGATTGCTCCATCGCCACCTTTACCTGTGCCGGTTTTGTCCGTCGTGGCCTGATTGCCGCCGGTTTTGCCATGAAGAAGGTGAAGGGCCACGGTAGTAAGCGGGAGATGCTGGTGGGGGATCGCACCGACAAGCAGCCGCAGCAGACCATAGCCCCTTGGTATGCCCGTCCTGCCGGACGCGCTGGCGAGGTAGTGATCATCGGCGGCGGCATCGCCTCGGCCATGACGGCGCTCTCTCTGGTGGAGCGGGGTCGCAAGGTGACGTTGCTGTGCGCAGATGGCGAACCGGCCACCGGCGCCTCGGGCAACCGCCAGGGTGCCCTCTATCCACTGCTTAACGGCGAGCACGATGCGCTGTCACGCTTCTATTCGCTCGCTTTTGGCTATGCCCGCCAACGGCTGCTGGCGTTGGCCGAACGCCATCCTATCGCTTTCGAATTATGTGGAGTGACCCAGCTCGGCTATGACGACAAATCGGCAGCCAAGCTGGCGAAAATGAACCAGGGCCCCTTCCCGGCCGAACTGATGCATCCCCTCTCTACAGCAGAGGTAGAGCAGGTGGTTGGCCTGCCCTGCGGCCACAGCGGCGTCAGTTACCCGCTGGGGGGCTGGCTCTGCCCTGCGGATCTCACCCGCGCTGCAATCAAAGAAGCACAAACCAGTGGTCTGCTGCAGGTGGAGTACCACACCCAAGTAAGCGCCATTGCCGAGCAGGCCGATGGCTGGCAAGTAGAAAGCCAGGATGGCCGCCACTGGCAGGCCCCCAATCTGGTGGTCGCCGCCGGTCACCAGTTGCCAGCATTGATCCCCTTTGCCGAGCTGCCGCTCTATCCGGTGCGCGGTCAGGTGAGCCATGTGCCGACCACAGCCAGCTTGCGTCAGCTCAAGACCGTGCTCTGCTACGATGGCTACCTCACGCCAATGCACAACGATCACCACTGCATCGGCGCCAGTTATGGCCGCAACCAAACAGACCTTGCGTTTCGAGCCGAGGAGCAAATCCAGAATCAGGTGCGGTTGCAAGCCTGCCTGCCGGAGCAAACCTGGCACGCCGAAGTGGATGTGAGCGGCAACGAGGCGCGCGTAGGGGTGCGTTGTGCCAGCCGGGATCACCTGCCGGTGGTGGGGCCAGTGGCCAGACTGCAAGGTCTGGCGGATCACTATGCGCAGCTGCAGCATGATCAGCACAACGCCCAGCCGCTCCCCCTTCACCCCGGCCTCTATGTGCTGGGGGCGCTCGGCTCGCGGGGCCTCTGCTCGGCCCCGCTCTGTGGTGAGCAGCTCGCCAGCGAGATCTGCGGCGATCCCTTGCCGCTGGCCGCCGATCTGCTGGAAGCGCTCCACCCAGCCCGTTATTGGGTACGCAAGCTGCTCAAGGGCAAAGCTCTGGTCTAAACCGGACTCTGCAAACAAATAGAATGGCCGCTCATCGGGCGGCCATTCTATTTATCAAATCATTCGATAAAGAGGCGTGTTGGCAGGATATCGGACCCTCTATAGCGCTCACTTGGGCCAATGCACCCCGAGCTGTTCGCCATAACCCGTCTGACGCTGGAAATCGTCTACCCGTGCCTTCACCTTGTTCAATTCGCCACTGCCAGCAGCCCACGCGGCATACCGCAACGCCTGGCAATCTGCATGTCCGGGTAGCCCAGCAATAGCGCCACCCACCTGATTTCCGCCTTGCAGCACCATCTCTTTGAAACGGGATTCATAGTCAAACATGCTGGAGAGCAGCCGACCCCAGCGCTGGCGAGCAGGGTCACTCCCCTCCGAACTCTGACGCCAGCGGGGCAACAATACAGTGGCATGAGTCGTTACCGTTACCCGTTTGAGCTGGCAGCGCCCCGGCAACTGGTCGGTTTCCAGCTGCCAGTCCACCTGATAACTCGCCTTGCCGAGCACAGGCTTGCCATTCACCTTGGGGGCACTCTGAGCAATGGCGCGTGCCAGTTGATCTGGCTGGGCAGCACTTACCTCATAAAAACGGACATTGATGCGGGACTCTGGCACCACTTGCGGCCGGCTCGGCTGAGCCTGACTCATCAGGGGCAACAGCAATAGCACGCTCCCCACTACTCCATAAACCTTGCTGACCATGCCAGACTACCTTCCTTGATTGCACGGGCGGAGTACCAACCTTGGTGAAACCCACCGCCACACAGATGACGGGTATAGCCTATGTGTGACCAAGAGGCGGCGCAATACAATGATGAGCCCAGAAATCAGAGCAAGCTCACAGGTTGCGTGAGCAAAGTATGGCACAAGGATGAAACTGTATTTTTATTGAGCAGGACGACTGATGCGCTGCCAGTCGAGGTGATAGTTTTTCACATTGATGTCATGACCATCTATCTGAATGAAATGATCATTTTTAAGACGGTTGGCAAAAAAGTCCTGATCTGCCCCCTCATTGAGCCACAGCTCGCAAAGTCCCCGTTTTCCCTCTTTGGCATAAAATCTCGGGGTGACCAGCAACGCGACCCCATCTACCCGGATGGCATGACGGGCCAGGCAGTTTGCTTCGGTGGTTTTGGATGCCAGCGCGGCAAAACGGGGTCTGTTCCCCTCGGCAGCCACCAGTACGCCGTAAGAGTGAGGAGCCATGAGACGCCGCATGGCGACCGCCTGATGAGGACCGGTTTGATGAAAACCGTCATTGGTTACCGCAAACACGCAAGTAGGTGAAAATAGCATCGCGAGCAGGAAAAGAGAGCGTTTAATGCCTGAAAAATCACCAATTACCATATAAAAGCCTCAAAAGACAACCAAGGCTGGCAAGGGTAGGTAGCCAAACCCGCTGGGTAAAGTACCTTTACCTTTCTTTAATTCTGTTCATGGGGTTAAACGTTGATTTAGCTCACACAACATCCTGTTTCCAGTCGCCACTCTACCCCTATCGGAATAGACTCCTTCCACTCTCATCCAATCAGAAGGCAACATATGCTGGAACTCATTGTTGGCACCCTGGTCACCCTGGTGGTGGGCCGTGCCATTTTCAAAGGATACTCCGCGACCGGGGTGCTGCTGAGCGGCGGCTTGCTGCTGCTGGTCATCACCGCCATGATGGGCAAGCCGGTACTGCCGAGCAAAGTGGTCAGCACCGGCTATATCGCAACCGATATCTTCGAATACGTCCGCTTCCTGCTCAATGACCGTGGCGGTGGACTGGGGATGCTGATCATGGTGCTGTGCGGCTTCGCCGGCTACATGAGCCATATCGGCGCCAACACCATTCTGGTCAAGCTGGCCAGCAAACCGCTCGGCATCATCAAGTCCCCCTATATCCTGCTGGTGGCTGCCTATCTGGTGGCCTGCGCCATGTCGCTGGCGGTCAGCTCCGCTACCGGCCTCGGCGTGCTGTTGATGGCCACCCTGTTCCCGCTGATGGTCAACATGGGGATCTCCCGTGGCGCGGCTGCGGCCGTGTGCGCCTCGCCAGCCGCTATCATTCTGTCACCGACCTCAGGGGACGTGGTGATGGCCGCCCAGGCAGCCAACATGCCGCTGCTGGATTTTGCCTTCAAGCTGACCCTGCCCATCTCGCTGGTGGCGATCGCCTGTATGGCGGTGACCCACTTCTTCTGGCAGCGCTACCTTGATCAAAAATCCGGTGAGCACAACGAGCCGGTCGCCCCGGGTGACCTGGTGACGACTGCGCCTGCCTTCTACGCCATCCTGCCCTTTACCCCCATCATCGGGGTGCTGGTATTTGACGGCAAATGGGGTCCGCAGCTGGATATCGTCACCATCATCGTCATGTGCATGGTGCTGGCCAGCCTGCTGGAGCTCGTGCGGATCCGCAATGGCAAGGAGCTGCTGGACGGTCTGCAGGTCTGCTGGCGCAACATGGCTGATGCCTTTGCCGGTGTGGTCATGCTGCTGGTCGGTGCTGGCGTCTTCGCCCAGGGTCTGATGACCATCGGCTTTATCGACACCCTGCTTGCTCACGCGCAGGATCTCGGTTCCGGCGGCCTGATCATGATGCTGTCACTGGTGGTGATCACCACCCTGGCCGCCTTCACCACCGGCTCGGGCAATGCCCCCTTCTACGCCTTCGTGGAGCTGATCCCCAACCTGGCCAGCAGCCTTGGCATCAACCCGGCCTATCTGGTGATCCCGATGCTGCAAGCCTCCAACCTGGGTCGCACCATTTCGCCGGTCTCCGGGGTGGTGGTCGCCTGTGCGGGGATGGGCAAGCTCTCGCCGTTTGAGGTGGTCAAGCGCACCAGTATGCCGGTCGCCGTCGGCCTGCTGGTGGTGATCGTCGCCACCCAGATCATGGTACCCGCCTGATCGCTGACCAGCCCGGCACCCTGCCGGGCTGGTATCCTCCCCCCCCTTTGCAGTAGACTCGGTGCTCATTTTCCCCCTAAGGAGGACCGAGATGAGTATTACGGTTCAACTTGCCCATTTCAGTGATTGCCACTCCCACTTCGATGGCGCGCCCATGAGCTTCTCCCCTATCGGTGAAGGCCAGTGGCGCACCCAGTGCGGCGGTTATGCCCGGATCCTGACCCGACTGACCCAACTGCGTGCAAAAGCCGCAGCTGCCGGCCAGCGTTTTCTGTTTCTGCACGGTGGCGACTCCTTTCAGGGCTCGCTCTATTTCAACCGCTTCAAAGGGCGCGCCAACGCCGACCTGCTCGCCATGCTGGCCCCCGATGCCATGGTACTTGGCAACCATGAGTTCGATCTGGGCAACGGCCCGCTGGTGGAGTTCTTGCGCCAGCTCGATTTTCCGGTGCTGGCCGCCAATCTGGATAACAGTCAGGAGCCTGCCGACACGCCGCTTGGGCTGTGGGATATTCCCCATCTCTACGACGCCCATCAGCCCTGGCATCGTCAGATGATCGACGGGGTTCCCTTTGCGCTGCTCGGCATCACCCTCGCCCAGATGGCTGCCATCGCCAACCCGGATCCCCACACCCGTTTCCACGCGGTCGCCGACACCCTCACCAGGGTGTTGCAGGAGATCAAGCGCGAAGGGATCCAGCATATCGTGCTGCTGAGCCACCTCGGGCTGGATCAGGACAAGCTGCTGGCCGAGCGCTTCCCCGAGCTCAGCCTCATCATCGGCGGCCATACCCATAGCCTGCTCGGCGATCTCGCGCCGCTGGGTCTGCCAAGCGAAGGCAGTTATCCGCTGATGAACAACGGGGTGGCTATTTTGCACGCTGGCCACAGCGCCCTCTGCCTCGGTGTCTGCGAGCTCACCTTCGATGAGGCGGGCCGCGTCGTGCAGAGTCAGGGGCAGCTGGAGTGGCTCCCCTGGCAGCCCTGGCCATTTGCCTCCACCCCACCCGCCGGGCTCACCTTCTGCGAGCCGGATGCACAGCTTGAAAAACATCTGGCCAAACGCTATCGGCCTGAGATTGAAACCATGAGCCAGCGCATCGTCACCCGACTGGCGGCGCCACTGCCCCATCAGCGGCTGCCGGATGCCACCCTGCCGCACGGCAGCCAGCTCGCCCCGCTGGTGGCCCGCGCCATGCTGACCGCTGCCCGTGAACAGGTAGGCGAGGTGGACTTTGCCCTGCACAATGCTGGCGGCGTGCGCTGCTCGCTGGAGCCGGGCCCCCTGAGCGAAGCGGATATCGCCGGTCGCCTGCTGCCGTTTGCCATTCCCCTCACCCTCTATCGGGTGCACGGTCACGAGTTGGCGGAGGCGCTGGAGAATGCCATCGACAACGCCACCAACAACGGCGTGGTCGGCAATGGCAACGGCAGCTTCCCCTACACCGCAGGGGTGCGATTCACCTATCAGGCCGATCGGCCCAAGGGCCAGCGCATCACCCGACTGGAGTGGGAAGCCGCCCCCGGCCAGTGGCAAGCGGTCAATGCCGCACAGGTCTATCGCGGGGTGTCGAGCGCCTATACCGCCTCCGGCAAGGAGGGTTACACCGCACTGGCGCGCACCCTGACCCAGCACAATCAGGAGCTCGGCATCACCCTGGCCGACGCTTTTATCCGCTGGGCCCGTCACCTGCCGACACTGGAAGCGCAGCCCCCCCTGCTTGAGTACATCCATTGATGCAGAGGGGGAATGGCTGGCTTCGCCACATCCCCCTGACGGCCAATATTGCCGCAGCCAGCGCCCGGTTCCCTGCAAGAACCGGGCTTTTTCGAGAATATTTTCCCCACACGGGCCTGCCCCATTGCATCGCACTCACTAGCTCGGCAAGATAGGCCCGCTTTCAAGACCAGCTGCAGGAACAGGCGACTTCATGAATCACTCCATCCGTTTCACTCCCCCTCGCGTCAACCCGGGTATCAAGCCAGCCATTGTGCTGCTGACCGCCTTGCTGGCGCTGCTCTTCTGTCTGCGCAACCCGCTCTTCCACGCCATGGCGCCGGGGTTTGATGCCTCGCTGTTCGCGGTGATGGGCAAGATGTGGAGCGAAGGGGGGGTGCTCTATCGCGACATGATCGACATCAAGGGGCCGATGATCTTCGCTCTCGACGCACTGGGCTATCGAATGGGGGGATTTGTCGGGATCTGGACACTGGAGTGGGTGCTCTGCTGGCTCGGATTGCTGGCCAGCTGGCAGGCCTTTGCCCAGCTCGGACTCTCGTTCAAGGCGCGCCTTGGCGCCATGCTGGCGGTGCTGGCTCTCTACGGCACCCGTTACTACTACGGCAACATGACTGAGGACTGGACCTTCCACCTCGCCCTCATCGCCCAGTGGGCCTTCATCACCCTGCTGCTGGACAAGGGATTTCGCTGGTGGCCGGCGCTGGTGGCGGCCCTCACCTTCGCCATCGTCGCCTGGATGCGCACCAACAACGGCGCCTTCTGGGGAGCCTGGTATCTGGTGCTGTTCTGCCACTGGTGTCTGCATGAGAAGTGGCGTGATGCCATCTTGCTGCTCATCTCCAGCCTGCTGGGGCTGGCGCTGATTGGCGGCCCGCTTTACGCCTACTTCCAGCAGCATGATCTGCTGGCGGCCTTCAAATACTACGCCTTCGACATCTTCTTCGAAGGGAGCTACGGCAATGGCTTCTCCCCCATGGTGGGCGCCGTCGGCCTGCTGCGCACCGGCCTTGTGATGCTGCTGCCCGCCTTCATCATTCTGATGCTGAGCCGCCGTCAGGAGTGGTATCTGCCCGCCCTGCTGGCAACCCTGTTTGGGGTGCTGTTTACCCTGATCGCCAACTCGGTCTCCGGCCATGTGTTCGATCACTACGACGTGCTCTATCTGCAACTGGCAGTGCTGCCGCTGGCGGTATTGCTGGATCGCAGCGAACAGCAGGCAGATGCCATCGGGCTGCTCTGCATCTCGCTGGTGGTGCTCACCGCCAGCTGGCTGCTGGCCCAGCAGCTCGGTTTTGGCTGGAGCACCAAGGAGTGGTCCCTCGAGCGGGTCAACGAGGTGCTCGGCACCAGCCTGCTGTGGGCGCTGCCGGTGCTGATCCTCATCCCCCTCTGGCGAGCCTGGGATGTGCGCAGTGCCACCCCCTGGCTGGCGACGCTGGCCATGCTGCTGCTGATGATCAACAACGCCTGGGAAGGGACCCTCAAGGGTCGCCCCTTCAATCCGGCGGCGCAGGTACGGGTCGATCGCATCAAGGCCGAGACAGTCCCGAGCGACAAGATCTGGGTCGATGGCATCCAGCCGCAATATTATCTCTGGACCGATCGCCAGCCAGCGTCCGCCTATCTCTTCTTTGCCAACGTCAATCCGCCCTATGACGTGCGCGAGCGGGTGCTGGCCGATATCCAGCGCCAGAATCCGAAGTTCATCATCGCCAAGCCGGATCGGGTGAGCGAGGAGCTGAAAAAGCCGAGCTCCCCTTCCCATCTCGCCTTTTATCAATACCTGACCAGCCACTACGAAGAGGTGGATCCGGGTCTCTATCGCCGACGCTGATCGTCAATACGCCCCGCAGGGCGGCCATTGTTGCAATGGCCGCCCTTTTTATTGCGCCAGATCGCCTTGCAGCGGCGGCCCGCAGTAGGCAAGCCCGCCCGAGATAACTACAATGACGCTCTTTTTGATGTAACGAGTGACACCATGGCGGAACTGACTTATCTGGGCGGCTATCCAGACCCCCTCAAGGCACAGGTACAGCAGCTGATTGCGGCGGGCAAGCTGGGGGAGATGCTGGCCAAACGCTATCCGGAAAGCCACCAGATCCAGAGCGACAAGGCGCTGCTTGCCTACACCATGGAGCTGAAGAACCGCTACCTCAAGAGCTCGGCGCCCCTGTCAAAGGTGGTGTTCGATGGCAAGATCAACGTGATCAAGGATGCCCTCGGCCTGCACACCTACGTCAGCCGGGTACAGGGCAGCAAGCTCAAGGCCAAGAACGAGATCCGCATCGCCGCCCTGTTCAAGGAGGCGCCGCCCCCGTTCCTGAAAATGATCGTGGTGCACGAGCTGGCCCATATCAAAGAGAAGGATCACAACAAGAGCTTCTACCAGCTCTGCCAGCACATGGAGCCCGACTATCATCAACTGGAGTTTGATCTCAGACTCTGGCTCACCTGGCGTGATATCGACAAGGCCAACCGCTAGGCTGACAACCGTTTCAGGGAGGAAACATGTCATTTGCCGCCATCCCCTTTGGTGCCACCCGCTTTATTGCCACTTTGGTAATGGCCAACTTGGGCTGCGCTGCCTATCCCCGCCGCGCGTCACGCGGGCTGCTGGCGCTGCTGCTTCTGCTCGCGGGCCACAGCGCCCTGGCCGATGAGCGCTGGCAGAGCGACAGCTATCTGGTCGAGAGCTTTATGGCCATCGCCATGGAGCGGGAGTATGGCGAAGCCAGGCAGACCCGTTTTGCCCGCTGGCAGCAGCCGATCCGGCTGCAACTTATCAACGAATCGGGTGACAAGCCGCTGCAGGCCGACGTAGTGAAGGTACAGGCGGCCCATCTGGCCCGCATCACCGGCCACCCCATCAGCATGGTGACCGCAAAGCCCAACCTCACCCTCATCATGACCGACTACAGCAAGATGAAGAGCTGGGCCAACCGCACCATGGGGGGGGATCCATCGGTCAAGATGGCGCTCAAGGAGGGGCTCTGCCTTGCCAACTTCGCAACCAATGCGAAACACGAGATCAGCCGTGCCACCATCATCATTCCGGTAGACTACAGCAGAGCCAAGGGGCGTTTTCTCGACTGCGTGGTGGAGGAGTTCACCCAGGTGATGGGTCTGCCCAACGACTCGGACAAGGTGTTTCCCTCCATCTTCAATGACAACAGCATCGACAGCTTTTTGACCGGGCTGGACTATGTGCTGCTCAAGATGGCCTATCACCCGGCCCTCAAAGCCGGAATGAGCAGTGCCGAGATCCGCGCCGCACTGCCCATTGCGCTGGCCGACCTGCGCGCCAAAGGGGAGATCCGCGAAGCCAACCGCCGGGTGCAGCAGCAGAGCCTGAAAAGCTGGGCGGGACTGTAACGGCATGGCTCAACCCAGAGCCAGACAAGCCACTGCGACTCACCACCAACAAAAAACGCAGCCACCTGGCTGCGTTTTTTGTTGTATGGGTATCAGCAGTGCATTAGCAGGCATGCCCGTTTATCCGCAGCCCATTTATCCACCGCCCAGAATTATCCACTGACCATGGGGATCAGGATGCGACGTTCTCTTCCGGCATCCAGCTGTCGGCGTTCTCCCACACCTCCTGCACCATAGCTTCGGCCAGCTCTTTGTCTTCCTTGCTGGCACGGCTGACGGTCAGGGCCATGGTACTGCCCGGCGCGACCCGCACATGGATGTCGGGAAATTTTTCGCCAAGCTGCTTGAGCAGCTCCTGACGCAGCGCCTCCATGGTCGAGGTCGGGATCTGATGTTTTCTGTCGATGATGATTTCAAGACGCATAGGAAACTTCTCCATGATTTATAACTGTATTTTTATCCAGTATTCATGGGAAGTAAAGTGCCAACTTGCACCAATCAGAAAAGATCCAGCTGCTGACCACAGATCCGGTCGAACGACTCGCCGATAAAGGGCAGGATGGCATCGGCAATGGGCCGCAACTGCTTGTCGATATAGTGCTCGTAATCGATGGCGCTGCGCCGGTACTCCAGCGGCTCGGGGCCATTGAGGGTCATCAGATAGGCGATGGCGCCCCGATGCTGATAGCGCTGGGGCAGCCCGCGGCGCAGGTTCTCCTCATCGGCCAGCCGCGCCGCACGCACATGGGGCGGCACATTCTTCTGATACTCTTCGAGCTTCTGGCGCAGCCGTTTGCGGTAGATAAGCAGATCGTCGTGACGACCGGCGCGGGTCTCATCCACCATGGTGCGCACATAGCCGCTGGGATCTTCATCGTGAAACACCAGCTCGTAGAGGCGGGTCTGAAACTGCTTGGCCAGCATGGTCCAGTCGGTGCGCACCGATTCGAGCCCCTTGAACACCAGCTGTTCACTCCCCTCACTGGCCTTGCCAACCAGCCCCGCATAGCGCTTCTTGCTGCCCTTCTCCAGCCCGCGGATGGTGGGCATCAGAAAGCGGCGATAGTGGGTCTCGTACTGGATCTCGAGATAACTCGGCAGGTCGAACTCTCGCCTGATCAGTGCAGCCCAGTTATCGTTGATCATTTGCGCCAGTCGCTGGCCAATCTCGTCCGCCTCATCCGGGCTGGTCTCGCGCCCCAGATGGACAAAAGTGGAGTCGGTGTCACCATAGATCACCTCGAACCCCTTCGCCTCAATCCACTCGCGGGTCTGCTGCATGATGCTGTGACCACGCAAGGTAATTGACGAGGCAAGTCGCGGATCATAGAAACGGCAGCCCCCCGACCCCAGCACCCCGTAGAAGGAGTTCATGATGATCTTGATGGCCTGGGAGAGTGCCTTGTTGCTGGCAGCCTTGGCTCTGTCCCTCGCCGCCCACAGGGTGGCGATGAGATCCGGCAAAAAGTGCCGCTCGCGGGAGAACATGGCGCCGCGAAAACCTAGAATGGCGTGGTCGGGGTGTTGCAACCCCTCGATGAGTCCCATGGGATCGATGCAGAAGGTGCGGATGATGCTGGGATAGAGGCTCTTGAAATCGAGCACCAGCACATGGCGATAGAGACCGGGTTTGGAGTCCATCACATAGCCGCCGGGGCTCGCCAGCCCACCGTCGGCCGGCAAATTGGGGGCCACGTAGCCGCCACGATGGAGCCGCGGCAGATAGAGGTTGGTAAAGGCCGCCACCGAGCCCCCTACTCTGTCCAGCTCAAGACCAGTGAGGGAGGCGCGCTCGATGGCAAAAGGGATGAGGTGGCAGTAGTCGAAGATCTCCCACACCAGCTTGCAATCTTCCAGGTTGTAGCGAGCCAGCGCCTCCTTGTCGGAGTGGAACAGCTCGGTGATCTTCTCCCCCCGATTGGCCACATCCTCGATATCCTTGCCACGGCCAAGCAGTTCGCTCGCCACCGCATCCAGGCTGTAGCTGGCAAACTGCCAGGTGGCGCTTTTCAGGGTATCGATGCCGTCGAGCACCATGCGCCCGGGAATGATGACGTTGCCGGTCTGGGGATCGCCCCGTGACGAGCGCCAGAAGCAGAGCTCACGACCCCGCCCGAGCCGCAGCCGCCGCTTGTTAAGCTCGGCGCGGCGCAGCAGCAGGCGAAAGTCAAAATTGACCACGTTCCAGCCAATCACCAGATCGGGGTCATGCTGGCTGAACCAGCTCTCCAGCGCACTCAGCAGGGCGCTCTCGTCCTCTACCCACTGGACCTGGGTGCCCCAGCTCTCAGCATCCGCCTCCGAGGTGCCGATCATGATGACCCGCGCATCCTGTTCGCTGTAAAGGCCGACCGAGAAGAGGGCACCGTCCATGGCGCACTCCACGTCGAGGGACACCCAGGAGAGGGTTGGCGTCACCGCCTGCGGCGCGCAGCGCGCCTCGTTGACCTCCCAGTAGCCCTGCTTGCCTCCCTTCTTCACCGCCCGGCCATCGAAACGCACACCAGCTGTGATGAAACGCTCCATCAGAAACCGCTCCGGCAGCCGGATATCCGCCTCAAAGTGCTCCAGCCCGCGAATAAGCAGCAGCTCGATGGCGCGGTGAAAGGCGCTCAGGGTGGCGAAATAGCAGCCCACCACAGGGCGACCGTCGAAGGTGTGCATTGGCAGGCGGCGAAACCGCCCGCTCACCCCGGCCCCCTTGAACAGCTCGGCGGCTTCTGCCATATGGCTCTGCGGCAGGAAGAACACCGGCTCCTGTCCCGGCACCACCACCCGTACCGGCCCCTGCGCGCTCCAGAGCCACATCACGATTTCGGTGGTGGCTGCCTGCCCGTTGCGGCCGCGCACGTCCCGACCGTGGCGGGTCAGGATAAAACCGTCGAGCGGCGGAGTGGCGGGTACGGTGGGCTGGGTTGCAGTCATGAAGCGTAAAGGGGCTGTCCGAGAATGGGACTATTGTACGTTCATACAGTGCCTGCTCGCAATCGTCACGCTGGCTGCGAGGCGGGGGTCAAACTGGTAAGCTCGATCCGGTCGTTATTCCCGCCCATCCCGTTCTGACCACTCTTCGCCGACAAAAGGAGTCTATGTGGCAATCTATTCCCTGCTGGATCAGCTGGCTATCCCCTACCAGCGCTTTGACCATCCCCCAGTGTTTACCTGTGAGGAGGCGAGCAAGTTGCTGCCCGACCTGCCCGCAGCCAAGACCAAGAACCTCTTTTTGCGCGATCCGAAAAGCGAGCGGCTGTTTCTGGTGGTGAGTCCGGAGGAGCGCCGGGTCGATCTCAAGGAGCTGGCGGTCATGCTCGGCGTCAAGCGGCTGAGCTTTGGCTCCCCCGAGCGGCTCGATGCGGTGCTCGGCCTTACCCCGGGCTCGGTGACCCTGCTCGCCATGGTGCGCGACAGGGAAAAAGCGGTAGAGCTGGTGGTGGACGAGGCCATCTGGCAGGCCGAACAGGTGCAGTGCCATCCGCTGGTCAACACCGCTACTCTGATCATCCGCCTCGACGATGTGCGCCGCCTGCTGGCCCACCTCGGTCGGGAGGCCAACGTCATGCGGCTGCCGGTCATTATTGACTGACCCAAGAGTGTGGGAAGCATAAACGCTCCGGCGTCATGCCCCGCCCCTGATTAATCGAGTCAGCAGCCCTCTTGTGGCGGTTGTTGCTGCGATCGTGCCCGGATCACTTGAACCATTGCTCAACGGCGCAATTCATGCTGTGATCCGGCCCAGTCACCCGGCCCTGAGGTCGCTGCGCCGTTCCCGGCAGGAAGAGCCCAAACCCTTGATGCAGAGTCTGTTTTCCTCGGCCCAGTTGCTGAGTCTGGTGCTGTTCGTCAGCCTGTCGCACATAGGGGTCGCGGCCATTTTCGCCTACCTGTGGCATACCCAGCGACAGCTGCGCTCCCTGCTCTACTGGTCGGCCAGCGAACTGGCCATCGCCGCCGCCTTTGGCTGCCTGCTGCTGCGACCCCTTACGGGAGAGATCTCCCTTGCCAATATCCTGCTTACCAATCTGCTGATCATCGCCACCCCGCTACTCTATGAGCGGGGGCTGCGCCACTTCTTCCGGCGCGAGGCCGACCGTTTCGGCTGGCTCTGCCCGCTCCTTGCCCTCGCCGGCTTCCTGCTATTCGCTGTCACCGCCACACAGCTACCGCAGGATGACATACACAGCCGGATCGTGGTGCTATCCGGGGCCATCTCGCTGCAAATGTGCCTGCTGCTGTGGCAGCTCTGGCGCTATCAGCGGTTGGCCCCCGCCTACCGGGTGCTGCGCTTTGCCATCTTGCTGCTTGCGCTGCAACTGGCCCTGCAACTGATCAGGATGGCCAAGCATCAGTGGTGGCCTGAGTCGGCTGCCTCCAGCCTGACCGATCCCCTGCTCGGCCCGGTGATCCTGCTCAGCCTGCTCTTTACCATTGCCCGCAGCTTCATTTTGCTGAGCCTGGTGCACACCCGTCAGCAGCAGGCGCTGCTCGCCACCCAGCGCGAGCTGGAGCGGCGCGCCAACCTGGATGCCCTGACCGGACTGGACAGCAGACACTATTTCGAACACCAGGTGGCCCTGCGTGCCCGCGAGATGGCTAGCCCCGGCCAGCTGCTGCTGATCGATCTGGACAACTTCAAGCAGATCAATGACCGCCACGGTCATCCCGCTGGCGACGCCATGCTGCGGGCGGTGGGACGGGTGATCCGGGAGAGCCTGCCGACGGCGGGGCTAGCCGGGCGCCTTGGCGGCGACGAGCTGGCGCTGCTGGTGATGGAGACTTCGCAAACGCTGCCGGCCTGCTGCCAGACCCTGCAGCAGCGGGTCGCAGACGCCACTCGGTCGCTGGCCGGTGGCCCCATCAGCCTCAGCATAGGGCTCACTTCGCTGCAGCAGGGCGAGAGCTTTGAGCAGGCCTATTCGCGCGCGGATCGGGCACTCTATGCCGCCAAACAGGCTGGCCGCCAGCGCGCCTGCATCCAGGAGCCACACCACAGCGAACCCTGGCCGCTGTGGCCTCTGGCCACCCAGACCTGATGCAACCCCTCATCGAGTGCCGGGCCGCTCGGCTGACCGACGCCCCCGCCTACCGCCGCTACGAGGCCGAATGTGGCGCCGCCGGGTTGCCGCTCTATCAGGTGGCGCAATTCGGCTCGACTCAGTGGCTGCAGGAGTTGCTCGCCCATGCCAATGGCCTGCATCTGCCGCCGGGCTACCTACCGACCACCACCTATTTTGCCCTCGAAGGGGAAGCGCTCCTCGCCACCTTGCGCCTGCGCCACGGCGACAAGCCAAGCCACCCACCAGTGGCTTGGCTATATCGATTACGAGACCATCCCACCCGCCGGGGTGAAGGTGCCGCCCGCATCCTGCTCGGTTGAGTGCAGCGCCATGTGCTCAGCGAACCTGTGCTCATCAGCTGTGACAAGACAAATCCCGCCTCGCTCAAGGTCATTGAAGCTGCAGATGGACAATGGCTGGATCGCCGCTATCATACCGGCGATCTCTGCTGGGTCCGGTTTTACCGGCTGGCCCCGGCCAAGAGGCCAGGGCTGTGCGGCAGACAATAAAAAAGAGCACCACTAGGCGCTCTTTTTCCATTGACCACGGCCACCAACAAGATCAGTAGCTGTCTTCCTCTTCGGCCTTCATCCTGGCCTGACGAGCCAGTGCCTCCTCCTGGGCGCTCTCGATCTCGTGCAATACAGAATCGAGATCCACCTGCTCGCGGCTCTCCTCGAACAAGCCGGTCAACTCGCTGTCGGGGGTCAGTTTGCCATCTTCATACAGGGCCCACATCTCCCGGGCGTAGCGGGTCTTGAGCAGCTCGGGGGCATACATGCCGTAGTAGTTGCGCATGTTGTTGACGTCCCGCTCCAGCATCGCCTTGGCCTGGTTGTTGGCGGCGGCATCCACCACCTGGGGCAGGTCGATAATGACGGGGCCCTGTTCATCCACCAGCACATTGAACTCGGAGAGATCGCCGTGGATAAGACCGGCGCAGAGCATCCTCACCACGTAACGGATCACCTTGGCATGGTCGATGACCGCCTGCTCGGGGGTAAGCGCCACATCGTTGAGGCGCGGCGCGACATTGCCATCCTCATCGGTGATAAGTTCCATCAAGAGGACGCCATCGAGGCAGACATAGGGCTGCGGCACCCGCACACCGGCCGCCGCCAGCTTGAACAGGGCGTCGACCTCGGTGTTCTGCCACACCTCTTCATGCTGTTTGCGGCCGTACTTGGAGCCCTTCTCCATGGCGCGAGCATCGCGACTGCCGCGCACCTTGCGGCCTTCCTGATAGACCACGGCCTGCTTGAAGCTGCGCTTGGACGCTTCTTTATAGACTTTGGCGCAGCGGATCTCGTCGCCGCAGCGCACCACATAGACGTCGGCCTCTTTGCCGCTCATCAGCCGGCTGATGACGTCATCGACCAGGCCGTCATCCACCAGGGGTTGGATTCGATTTGGAATTTTCATGGCCGCCCTTTTACCCTATTTCCGCTCTCGAAGATAGCTCCGCGCACGCTCACTTGCCTCTCCCTGTCATAAGACACCCTGTTATCCTCTGTTTGCGCTGTTTTTGTCCACCCGTTCGCCTTAAAAACCACCCGCAACAGACCAAATACGAAAGGCTCCTCTGCCAACAAAATTGGCCCGCATGCGGGCCAATTTTCAAGGTTCGGGCGGCAAGCCCTGACGAATACGCTGGATCCCCGCTTCATAGAGTCCGTCATCCCCCTCCTGATGCTCCAGGGTTTCAAAGATCTTGAGAAACCACATGTACTGCTCGGGATGGCGCGCCACCTGCATCTCCACCACCCGGTTCATGGCGTTGACGTCTGCCAGCAGATCGGCGGTGGGATAAGGGTCAAACGGCGGCTCGATCTCCAGCAGATAGCATCCCTCATCCTCGTCATAGCTGGCGAAGATGGGCACGGCTCTGGCACCAGTCAGTTTCACCAGCTTGGGCAACGCTGGCAGGGTTGCTTTGGGACGACCGAAGAAGGGAACAAACACGCTCGCCTCACGGCCGTGATCCTGATCCGGCAGATAAAAAAAACTGGCGCCAGCGCGGATCGACTTGATCGCCGGCTTGATACCGACACTGCGCTCATAGACCTTGCCCCCTTTGGCCCGCTCGCGGTTGATGTACCAGTCAAAAACCTGATCTTTCGGGCTCTTCATCATGGTGCACATCTCGATGCCCATCATGGAGAAGTAGCGGCCAATCATGTCGACCGCCCAGGTATGAGGCACCACCAGGATCACCGGACGGCCCGCAGCTTGCTCCGCTTGCACATGCTCCCAGCCGCTCACCTTGACGCGGCGGGTCAGGCGCGCCTTGCTGCGCCAACTGAGCTCGCCAAAGCCCATAAAGGTCTTGAGCCCGACCCGGATCGATTTGAGCAGCAGCGCCTGACGTGCGGCGGCATCCAGCGTTGGAAAGCAGATCTTGAGGTTGGTATCGGCAATATAGGCCTGCTTTTTCGAAAAACGCAGCAGGGTCGGTGAGACCAGATCGGCAAAGCGATCCCGCAACCTCGCAGGAGTAAATGCCAGCAGGGAGAGCAGGCCCAGTGCGAACCAGCTGCCCCACCATTTGGGATGCAGCAGGCGGCTATGAAATGAGGTATCAAATACCGGATCTAACGCAGACATGGCGACCATCAAGTCATCAAAAACAAGCGGTTATTGTAATTATCCTGACATTTTTTTCTACCCTGAGGAGGCTTGCTATCGACCTGCAAGGCACAGATCAGACTAGTTATCATAAAAAATGGCCCACCTGGGGCCATTTCAATCAATCTTAATTCAGGGTCAGCCGTGGGGCGACAATCCCTTGCGGATCCGCTGGATCCCCGCCTCGTAGAGGCCATCCGGCCCCTCCTGATCTTCACGGGTATCGAAGATCTTGAGGAACCACATGTACTGGCCCGGATGGCGCGTCAGCTGCTGTTGCACCATATCGTTCATCCGACAGGTATCGGCCATCACATCCTCGGTGGGATAGTTGTCAAACGGGGCATCTATCTCAAGCCGGTAACAGTGGTTCGCTTCGTCATAGCAGGCGAGCAGCGGCACCGCCTTGGCGCCGCTGACCTGAACCAGACGGGGCAAGGCTGGCAGGGTCGCCTTGGGGTGGCCGAAGAAGGGAGCAAAGATGCTCTTCTCGCGACCGTGATCCTGATCCGGCAGGTAGAAGAAGCTGCGACCACTCTTGATGGTTCTGATCACCGCCTTGATCCCGGCGCTGCGCTCGTAAACGCGGCAACCGTTTTTGGCCCGTGCACGGTTGAGGTGCCAGTCAAACACCGGATTGCGTGCCCGTTTCATCATGGTGCACATGGGCACCCCGCGCTGGGTGAAGCAGTAACCGGCGGCATCCACCGGCCAGGTATGGGGCACCACCAGGATCACCGGACGACCGGCAGCCCGCTCCGCCTCGATATGCTCCCAACCGATCACCTGCATCCGGCTCATCAGATAACGCTGACTGCGCATGGTGAACTCGCCAAATCCCAACAGACTCTTGAGGCCGACCCGGATCGAGGTCAGTGCAATGGCATCCCGCTCTTCCGGGCTCTTGTCCGGGAAGCAGATCTCCAGATTGGTTCTGGCGATATAGATCTGTTTTTTCGAGATACGAAACACCAGCGGTGCCAAGGCTTCGGCCAAACGGTCGCGCAATCGCACCGGCACAAAGGCCAGCAGCATCAGCACACCGAGCGCCAGCCAGCTGAACCAGTAGCGGGGATGCAGAAAACGGGCTTCAAAAGAGGAGTCAAATACGGGATCTTGGGACGACATGTATCGGGGTCGAGCGAAAAAGTGGTGCTGCATTGTAGTCGTCCTGACAGGTAATACCAGTTAAATCCATGTCAAATAGCCCGCCACTGGCGCCACATCAAAAAACCATAAAAAAATGCCCCGCACTGCGGGGCATTTTGCTCGTTACACAACCAGGGTGGAGGCTCTTTGTCCATCCATCGTATGACTGGTCGTTTATCCCGTCGCTCTCGGAGCGCACTGCTTATCCATTTCCCGATGTCACATCATCAAGGTTTATCGGTGAGCCCCTTGGCGAGCCATGCCGTTATTCATTTCGGTATTACGCTGCGGCAGAAAAAACATCAGGTAACGCAGTGCCACATACCCGACGATCACGGTAGCCACCCCCAGCTCGAAGTGAGCCAGCAGTCTGATCTGCTCGACGTAGTGACTCCCTTGCGCAAACCCTTCAACCAGATGAGCCACTTTGAACAGAGCGGTGGCACCGATCACCAGCGGGAAGGTGAAGGCGGCATAACCCGGCGAGAAGGGCAGACGCAGCAGTTTGATGAAGGCCAGATAGATGATGCCGGTCATCAGGATGGCGATCCCCAACAGCACGGCCACCAGCAGCAGTGACGGCTCCTGACTGACAGTCAGGTAACCGGCCAGAGAGAGGCTGGCAGGGGCAGCCAGAATGGCAATGGTCGGTTTGGCGGCATCCGGCACTTCATGGCTGAAGATCAGGCGGTAGAGCATCAGCGGCAGCATCAAGCCGTAGCAGATGATCCCGAACCAGAGCAGACCGTTGGCCAGCGGGGCAAACTGACCACCCGGGAAGGCGACGTCAGCCACGATGATCCCCACCGGCGGCACGAACCAGCTCGGCACCATGTGGTGGATTTCAAACTCTTTGGCGCGATGCCAGATAAAGGTGGCCAGGAACAGCAGATGAACCGCCACGGCAAACAGCCAGAGGGCCTCGCCCGCTTGCGGCGCAATCATACCGAGCGCTTTGGAGACCACCATGGTGCCCATGGCATAGGTCGGTACCACACTGCCCACCACGGGGTGAGCGAGATCCAGCAACAGCAGGCGGGGGTGAAGCAGAAACTTGAAGGTCAGGATCACTAGCAGCACGGCCGCAATGGCAGCACCCAGCAGTTGCATCCGGCCATCGAAGTGACCGGCATTTTCCCAACACCAACCAAGGCTGGCGATGCCCAGCGCCAGACCCGCCATGGGGGTTGGGGCGGCAGCCAGTGATTTACGGGTTCTTGCGATCATGATGACACCTTTCTATTGATGACTATGGCGATAGGATAATGGTCCCTTATCGTTTAAGATATCTAAATGAATTAAATCAATCATTCAGGAAAACCAAACACGATGAAACTGACCCTGCAGCAGCTGAAAGTGTTCGCCACCATTGCCCGTTATGGAAACCTTGGCCTTGCCGCCAACGAGCTCTGCCTGAGCAAGGGGGCCGTCTCCCAGTCGCTACAGGAGCTGGAGCGCCAGCTCTCCACCCCGTTGTTTGACCGCATTCACCCCAGATTGCAGCTCAACAACGAGGGGCGCCTGCTGCAACCGGCCGCCGAAGAGCTGCTGACACGGATGCAAGATATCGAGAACCTGTTCAGCCCCGATGCCGAGCCGAGCGGCCAACTGCGCCTTGGTGCCAGCCAGACCATCGGCAACTACCTGCTCCCCACCCTGCTCGCCAGCAGCAAACAGGAGCTGGGGCTCCCCCCCAAGGTGACCATCAACAACACTCACCTGCTCTGCCATGCGTTGGCCAACTTCGAGCTGGATATGGCACTGATCGAGGGGGAGAACCACCACCCCGACCTGCTCGCCGAACCCTGGCTGCAGGACGAGATGCTGGTGGTGGCCCCACCCGGTCACCCGCTTGCCAACAAGAAGGAGCTCTCCCTCTCCCGTCTGGGGGGCGAAACCTGGGTATTGCGTGAAGCACAATCGGGCAGCCGCGAGCAATTTATCCAGCAGATCCAGCCCGAGTTGCCCCGCTGGCAACCAGGGCTTGAACTCAACACCCTGGAGGCGGTGATGCTGGCGGTGGAGAAGGGGCTTGGCATCTCCTTTATCTCCCGGCTGGCAGCCTCGGATCGCCTGGCAGATGGGCGGCTGATCGCCCTGCCCCTCTCCCGTCGCTTCCCGCGCCAGCTCTCCCTTATCTGGCACAAGCAGAAGTACCACTCCACCTCCCTGCGCCACTTTATCCACTTCTGCCGGGCTCAGGTGAACAATGCCGAAGTGAGCCGCGCAGAGTAACGCCCGATCGGAGCGCCGCTGGCTGGTCCGCCCACCAATAACGGAAAAAGCAGAGAGGGAGCCACGGCTCCCTCTCTTTGATCCGCTTCTGAGTATCACTTCGCCAGACTGCGCAACCAGCTGATCTCCTCGCCCCAAATAGACTCGTCTATGGTCTCGAGGATCAGCGGAATGCGATCGAAGCGCTCATCATTCATGATGTGGTGGAATACCGCCTCTCCCAGATTGCCCTCCCGCAAGCTGTGGTGGCGATCGACCCGGCTGCCGAAGGTGCACTTGGCGCCGTTGATATGCATCCCCTTGAGATAATGAAAACCCACCGTGCGATCGAACTCGGCAAAGACAGCAGCGCAGCTCTCTGCAGTGCGCAGATCGTAGCCGGCGGCAAAGGCGTGGCAGGTATCGAAACAGATCCCGACCCGGCTCTTGTCCTCCACTCCCTCGATGATGGTGGCTAGGTGCTCGAACGACCAGCCGAGGTTGGTCCCTTGCCCTGCGGTATTCTCAATCACCGCCGTCACCCCTTCACTGCGCTCCAGCGCCCAGTTGATGGACTCGCTCACCAGCTTGAGGCTGGCCGCCTCTGGGATCTGCTTGAGATGGCTACCGGGGTGGAAGTTCAGATAACAGAGCCCCAGTTGCTCGCAGCGTTTCATCTCGTCGAGAAACGCATCGCGGGATTTGGCCAGACCATCGGGATCCGGGTGGCCCAGATTGATGAGGTAACTGTCGTGGGGCAAGATCTGCTCCGGCAGAAAACCGGCCTTGTCACAGGCCGCCTTGAAGGCACGAATGGTGGCATCCGACAAGGGGGCCGCCTGCCACTGACGTTGATTCTTGGTAAAGAGGGCAAACGCGTTGGCCCCGATGGCCTGGGCGCGGGCGATGGTATTCTCCACCCCGCCGGCCGCACTGACGTGGGCTCCGATATATTTCATACAATCTCCTCAATACGGCAAGCCGCCATTATGCCGCTCCCGCCCGGCCACGCCAAACCGGGATATCCGATAGCGGGTATCGACAAATAGTGCCGCCTATACAAGGCGCTGCGTTTCATGGCGTAATCGGCCTTCGCTGTGGCAACCTCTCAGTTAGAGCCCGCCCGCGCCAGCATGGCGCCCATAAAAAAACGCAGCGTATCGCCTGAGCAATAACGCTGCGTCTTTGGGTCTCTCGGCCGTCCCCCTTGCCGTGACCCGAATGGCCAGCGACAAGGGAGCAAGAATGCGCGGGGAGAGTCGCCTTAGAAGGGCATCTTGAAGCCTGGCGGCAGTTGCATGCCACCGGTCAGCTCGCCCATCTTGGCCTTGTTCTGCTCTTCCACACGGCGCACGGCATCGTTGCAAGCGGCGGCAACCAGATCTTCCAGCAGCTCCTTGTCATCTTCCATCAGGGAGGGGTCGATCTCGATGCGACGGACGCTGTGACTACCGGTCATGGTGACCTTGACCATGCCTGCACCGGCTTCACCGGTCACTTCCATCTGAGCCAGCTGCTCCTGCGCCTTCTGCATACGCTCTTGCATCTGTTGGGCCTGTTTCATCAGGTTCCCCATTCCACCTTTACCAAACATATGTCGTCTCTCGTCTTGAAATCCGGCATCCAGCGCCGGGCTGTGGGCTTGTCTGTCCTAGATGGGGACAGCCAAACTGCTTTTCAACCGGAAGCAAGCTCCCGGCCACGGAATTTAGCGGTTGAGGGGCTCGATGCTCTCGTGATGGAGCACGGCACCAAACCGCTGAACTAAAAACTGCACGTTGGGATCCTGCTCCAGATCCCGGGTCACCTGCTCGCGCACCCCGAGATAGAGGCGATGCTCGATCTCGAGGGGGGTCTCCTGGTCAGGCACCACACCGAGCGTCACCTCGACCTGCACCGGTTGACCCAGCGCAGGCCCGATGATCTCGGCCAGATCGGCGCGCGCCTTGTCGCTCACCAGATGGCGCTGCTCGGGCTTGAGGGTCAGCAACACCTTGTCCCCCTCCCGCGTCATCACCGAGTTGATGGCCATCTGGCGCAGCCGCCCTCCCACCTGAGTGTGAGCGATCAACTCGGCCCAAGGGTCGCCGCAGCCATTGAGTAGCGAGGAGGGGATAAGGCGAGTCGCCTCTCCCTCTTGCGGCTCGCTGTCGCTTTCGAGCTCATTCCAGTCGATGGTCTCCATCACCGGCTGGGCAGGTTCATTCTGAACCACAGGGGCAGCAGCCACCGCCGCAGTCGCAACGGGTGCGACCGGCTGGGTCGCTGGGGCGGGCGTCACCGCAGTCGCCGCAGCACTGCGTTCACCGGGTCGATAGCTCGGCTGCCCGTCGAGATCCCAGGGTGGCAGATCGGTTGGCTGGGCCGGTGCCGTGACGGGAGCGTGGCTCATCACCGGAGTCTGCTCGGCAAAGCCCTGATTGAGGTACTCTTCGTATTCCCCGTTGTCACCCTGCGGCTCGTAACTGTCGTTATAGAGATCCACCGGTGGCAGATCATCATAGTGTCCCATCGTCGCCATCCCCTGCCCGGCCGGTTGGCTGACCGGAGCAGGTTGTTGGGTGACGACCGGTGCAGCGGCGGGCGCGACAGGGCGCGCTGGCGCAACCGGCACAGCGCGCGGCACGGGTACCGCCGGGGCATCCTGACCACGCTGACGACTGCGCAGCATATTTCGCTTGCCAAGCAGGCTCTGCATGCTCGATACCGCTGAAACAGCTTCAGGTGCGCTAACCGGCGCGGTTGTCGGCTCGAACGCGGGCTCGATGCTGGCAGTCAGCGACTCGCCACGGGAATGGTCCGCGTAGGCTGCGGCAGAAGCTTGTTCATCAGCATCTGCGGGCTGTGCAACCGAGTGCGCAGACACATCGGGCTGCACATGGGTCAACGCGGGCTCGGGTTGATACCCCATGCCTGCGGCTTCGCGCAGCAGCTCATCCTGCTGGCTGAACAGCTCGGCGGCTTGGGTCTCCTCCTCGCTGTCGGCGGGGTTGCCGATGTCATCCGTCATCGCAGGCAGGGAGACATCAACCGCGGGCACTGCACTGATAGCAACAGGCGTGCTGGCAACAGGGCTGGCTAGCGGTGCGGGCACGGCGCCGCTGATCGGTGCCAGTGCGGCCGATTCAGCGGCCGGGCGCTTTCCCGGCAAGGAGGCTACCGGAGTGGCGCTGCTCGCCGCACTGCTCGTCATTGACGGGGGCAATGCAGTGAGGCTGGCCGGATGCAGGGCATCGCGCCTTGGCGAGAAGGCGAGCATCCGCAGGCAGGTCATCTCCAGCGCGGTGCGGCCATCGGGGGCCCAGGGCAGATCTTTACGGCCACCCAGCACGATCTGGTAGCAGAGCTGCACCTCTTCCGGGCTCATCGCCTTGGCCAGTTGCAGCAGGGAATCGGCATCCGCCCCCTGCTCCTGCACACTGGCAGGCAGCAGCTGCGCCATGGCGATGCGATGGAGCAAGCCTTCCAGCTCGGCGTGGAGCTGATCAAAATCGGGGCCCAGGGTGGCGATCTCGGTGATCTTGGCCATGGTCGCTGGCGCATCTTGCCGCAAAATGGCTTCCAGCAGCTGGTGCAGATGGCGGTGATCGAGCGTGCCCAGCATCGCCAGCACGCTGTCGAGGCGCACGCTACCATTGCCGTGGGCCAGCGCCTGATCGGTCAGGCTTAGTGCATCGCGCATACTGCCGTCGGCGGCTTTGGCCAGGGCCAGCAGGGCGCGTGGCTCGAAGGGCTGCCCCTCCTGATCCAGCACCCATTCGAGCTGCTTGGCGATCTGGGTCTGATCCAGACTCTTCAGATGAAACTGCAGGCAGCGCGAGAGAATGGTAATGGGCAGCTTCTGCGGATCCGTGGTGGCCAGCAGAAACTTCACATAGGGGGGCGGCTCTTCCAGGGTTTTCAGCAACGCGTTGAAGCTGTGGCGCGACAACATGTGCACTTCATCGATGAGGTAGACCTTGAAGCGGCCGCGGGCCGGGCGGTACTGCACGTTGTCGAGCAGCTCACGGGTATCTTCCACCTTGGTGCGGGAGGCCGCGTCAATCTCCAGCAGGTCGACAAAGTTGCCCTGATCGATCTCGCGGCAGGTATCGCAGACGCTGCACGGGTGGCTGCTGATCCCCTGCTCGCAGTTGAGGCTCTTGGCCAGAATACGGGCGATGGTGGTCTTGCCGACCCCGCGGGTACCGCTCAGCAGATAGGCGTGATGCAGCCGTCCCTGATCCAGGGCGTTGGTCAAGGCGGTCAGCACATGTTGCTGGCCTACCACTTGTTCAAACGTATGGGGGCGCCATTTACGCGCCAGAACCTGATAGCTCATAAATCCATCATGCAGGGAAGACAGGGCATTGAGGCCGGATGCTAACACAAATGGCGGGCTGGCTGTATCGGCTATCGGTGACAGCGGGAGGGATCGCTTGATTTTCAAACCGATGCCCGCAAGGGCACCGGTTCAACGCAGGCCCGATGCAGAGGATCGGGCCGAAGAGGCATTACTCGCCGGCCAGCTCGACCAGTGAGACTACCTTGATGCCAGCAGCAGTCAGGCGGGCATCGCCCCCCAGAGACGGCAGGGAGATGATGAAGGCCGCATCGGCGACTTCACCACCGGCACGGCGGATCAGCTTGACGGTCGCATCAACGGTACCGCCGGTCGCCAGCAGATCGTCCACGACCAGCACCTTATCACCGGGAACGATGGCATCGGTGTGCAGTTGCAGGGTGTCGGTGCCGTATTCGAGGGCATAGGACTCCTCGATCACTTCGCGCGGCAGCTTGCCCGGCTTGCGGACCGGTACGAAGCCCAGCCCCATGGCATAGGCAACCGGCGCGCCAAAGATGAAGCCGCGAGCTTCGGTGCCAACAATCTTGGTGATCCCTTGATCACGATAATGATTGGCCAGCAGATCGATGGTGGCCTTGAAGGCCTCGGCGTTCTCGATCAGGCTGGTGATGTCACGAAACAGAATGCCCGGCTTCGGATAGTCGGGAATGGTCTTGATGCTTGCTTCGATAAATTTCAGGGTTTCCGGATTCATGTGTTGACCGCTTATTTTTTTGACCCAAGGGTGGCCATTTTTTCTCAATTCCCTTCTGCGGGAAATAAAAAAGCCTGTCACGCAAAAATGACAGGCCGACTCCATAGCATTATTGCTGCAATAGCTTAGGGACTTCACTTCGCCATTGCAACTGGCTCCAGCACCGGCAGGCGCATTAACCAGGTGAGCAGGATCACCATTATGACAACCAGCAGCCCCTTGACCCACAGCAGTGGCACTACCGCCAGCGACACCGAAAAGGTGAGCAAAATGAAGATAATGGCGCGCCGTCTGGCCTGACGACGAATACCGCGATACTGCTGCCAATCCACGATGGGCGGGCCAAACCAGGGATGGGTCAGCAGCCAGCGATGAAAACGGGGCGACGAGCGGGCAAACAGAGCGGCAGCCAGCAACATGAAGGGGGTAGTCGGCAAGAGCGGCAGCACAATGCCCACAATACCGGTGGCAAATGCCAGCCACCCGAGCGCCATCAGACACCAACGCTTCATTCCTTCTCCTTGCGTGATTTATCTCCCTCTAGCCTAACAGAGTTTGAGCGGGTGCTGACAGCGGGCCGCAACCCCACTACAATCTGCGCTCTTTTTTCTTGCCACTCTCGTCGGAAAGCCGTTATGCGCGTTATTTTGGCCCCCATGCAGGGGGTACTGGATCACCTGATGCGGGAGGTACTCACCTCCGTCAATGATTACGATCTCTGCGTAAGCGAGTTTATCCGGGTCGTCGATCAGCTGCTGCCCGCCAAGGTGTTCTACCGCCTCTGCCCTGAACTGCTGCAAGATGGCAAAACCCGCGCAGGTACCCCGGTGCGGGTACAACTGCTGGGGCAACACCCCGAGTGGCTGGCCGAGAACGCCGTGCGCGCCATCGAGCTGGGCTCCCCCGGTGTCGATCTCAACTTCGGCTGTCCCGCCCCTACGGTCAACAAGAGCAAGGGCGGTGCGGTGCTGCTCAAAGAGCCCGAGACCATCTACCGCATCGTCAAGGCGGTGCGCGAGGCGGTGCCTGCCCATCTGCCGGTGAGCGCCAAAATTCGCCTCGGTTACGACGACAAGGATCTCTATCTGGAGAACGCCCAGGCGGTCTTCCAGGGGGGCGCCAACGAGCTGGCCGTTCATGCCCGCACCAAGCGCGAAGGCTACAAGGCCCCCGCCCACTGGGAGTATGTGGATGCCATTCGCCGCGCCCTGCCCATCCCCGTCACCGCCAACGGCGAGATTTGGGATCACAAAGATGCCCTCGCCTGCGCCAGGGTCTCGGGTTGCGATGCCCTGATGGTCGGGCGCGGCGCCATCTCCCTGCCCAATCTGGCCAACGTGATGAAAACCGGCTGCCCGCACATGAGCTGGGCCGAGGTGCTGCAGTTGATGGTGAGCTATACCGAGCAGGATCTGGCCAGCGAAAAAGCCGACTACTACCCCAGCCGCATCAAGCAGTGGTTCAGCTATCTCAAGCGGGAATATCCCGAAGCGGACCTGCTGTTTCAGGAGATCCGGGTGCTCAAAGAGACGGCTCCCATCCGCGATGCCCTGCTGCAAGCAGCCAAAAGCCACGGCTAACCACGTTTAACTTGACGCATATCATCTTGATAGAGTTATCGGATCCCTATACTGCCCCGAATCTGTCGTCTGTCCTGTGGGGGATAATGTGTGTGAAATGACGCAAGCACAGTTGACTGTCTGGCGTAATCGCCTGCTGTCAGACTGGGCCCAAGTACGAGAAACGCTGATCGGTCAGCTCAAAGCCTGCCGCCGTGACGAGTGGGCCGAGCAGGTCGATCACTGCGAGCAGGATCAACTGGTGGAACTGACCAGCCGACTGGATCTGCCGAAGGTAGAGCAGAGTGTGGCCCGCCTCAAGCGGATCGACGCGGCACTCTGCCAGATGGATCTCGGCCTCTATGGCCTCTGCTCCGATTGTGAAGAGCCGCTTTCCATCGAACAGCTGGAACAGGATCCGACCCTGCAACGTTGCCCGCGCTGCGAAGCCCGTTACCGCAAGGGATTCCACGCCCACGAACTGTGATGGATGCACATCTGTGCATCCGCTCAACCCTCAGCACTGGTTACTCCGTCGTTCCTGTCCAATACTCACCGTATCAGCCTGTTCGAGGGTATGCGTTGTGTACAGACTCTTGTTGTTATGGTGTTTGTGTTGCCAGGCTACGGCACAAGAGTCATTGGTCGTGGGCTGGGTCGACTGGCAGCCCTTCAGTTATCGCAATGAACAGCAACAGCTCCGCGGACTGGATGTGGAGCTGCTCAACGCCATCTTCCTGCGGGCCGGTTATCAGGCCAAATTCAGTGAAATGCCCTGGGCTCGCGTGTTGCACGAGCTGAAATTCGGCACGGTTCAACTGGCCATGTCAGCCAATATCACCGCCGAGCGGCAGCAATATGCCCGCTTCAGCCACCCCTATCGGGAAGAGGAGACGGCCATCGTCATCCGTCGGCAAGATGCCGAACGCTGGCGCGGGATCACCACCCTGGAGCAGTTGATCAACACCCCTGACTTCCATATCGGGGTGCTCAAGGGCTTTGATTACGGCAATACCTTCCGCCAGTTGATGGCAAGGCCCGAGCTGCAGCCCCGTTTGCAGATGCGCCTGCGGCTGGATCAGTTGCTGAAGATGTTGCAAGGGGGTCGGATCCAGGGGTTTATTCTGGACCCCCACGGACTGCAGGAGTGGCAGGGTAAGGATGGCGTGCAGGACAAGCTGTATATTCTGCTGCATATCGAACAGACACCGGTTCACCTGATGCTGAGCAAAGAGAGCACCACAGAAGCGCAACTGCAGCGGATCAATCAGGCTATCGATCAATTGAAACAGAGTCCCGACTATCAGCAGATCCTCGATCGCTACCAGTTCAGATCCCTGCATTCACAGGAAAACACTCATAAGTAAGGGGAGCATCAGCTCCCCTTACTGTCTCAAGCAAACCCAATCCTGTCTCAAACAGCCCTGGTTGCAACTTGCCAGGACGTTTTGGTCACCGATAACGTGATGGATTACTCCTGCCTGTCAGCGTCCCAGCACAATGTCGGCAAGGTGGGCGAAGTGGTGGATCTCGTGGGTCGCATCGCATTCCCCCGAGTGCCGCCTCGGGTTATACCAGCAGGTGGCCAATCCCTGTGACGCAGCCCCGGCAATATCAGTTTTCGGATTGTCCCCCACCATTAGCACTCTGGCCGGATCCGGCTTCCCCATCAGGGAGAGGGTGTGCTGGAAAATAGCCGGCGCCGGCTTGGTCACCCGGATCTCGTCAGAGATCACCAGGGGCTCGAACCACTCGCTCCAGCCCAGTTTTCCAAGTCTGCCACGTTGGGGGACGCTGAAACCATTGGTGATGATCCCCATCCGCACCTTGCTGCGCAATTGCTGCAGGGTCTCGACCACCCCTTCGAGGGGCATGCTAAGGGCAATGATTTGCTCCAGAAAGGTATTGTTCATCGCCATGGGGTCGGCGGCAACTTGCTGGGCAAAGAGGGAGAAGCGGGTCTGCTGCAGCACTGTCGCATCGATCTCGCCATCGTTGTACTGCTGCCAGAGCTCATGGTTGATAGCATGGTACTGCGCCATGCTGGCGTCATCGGCCTCCACACCATAGATCTGCAGAGTTTGCACCAGTGCCTCGGCGACCGGGAAATCGAGCAGGGTTTCATCCAGATCGAACAGCACCCAGTCATAGCTTGGTTGTTTCACAGAAATCCTTTTATCAGTCAGATTATTCGGAAGCTGAGTGCCCCACTCGACCGAGTGGGCCAGCCAGCAGATCCAGCGTGAGCCGCACACCAAAGCCGGTCACTTCGCTGGAGACCACCCCATTGCCCCCCTTGTTGCGAAAACCGCTCAGGTCGAAGTGCAGCCAGGGGGTCTGCTCGGGCACGAAGTGGGCGAGGAAACGAGCCGCATCAATGTGATCCGGCGAACTGCCTGGTGCACACTGCAACAGATCGGCCCACTCGCTCTCGATATTTTCATCGTAATCCTCATCGAGCGGAAAGGGCCAGACTCGTTCACCGCTGTGCTGACCCAGCTTGACCAGCGATGCCAGCCATTCGTGGCGATTGGTAAAGACGCCGCTATAGCGACTGCCCAGTGCCCGCTTGCAAGCGCCGGTCAGAGTCGCATAATCGATCAGCAGATCCGGGGTATCCTGCGCCGCCATCGTCAGAGTATCGGCCAGCACCATTCGTCCCTCCGCATCGGTATCCACCACTTCGATGGTGAGACCATTCATCGCTGTCACCACTTCACCCGGACGATAAGCCTGGGGACCGATATGATTCTCGGCAATCGCCAACCAGCAGTGAACCTCATAGGGCAGCTGAGCCCGACTGATGGCATAAAGGGTACCCAACGCCACCGCACTGCCCCCCATATCGAGATGCATGCCATACATGCTGCCGGAAACCTTGAGGTTATAGCCACCTGAGTCATGGCAGATCCCCTTGCCCACCAACGCAATGCGGCGTACCGGCTTGGACGGGTAGTAGCTGAGCTTGACCATGGCCCCCTGATTATCTTCCGAACCGCGGGCTACCGCCAAAAAAGCCCCCGCTCCCAGCTCGGCCAGCTGCGCCTGATCGTAGTGATGGCACTGCCAACCTTCATCCTGAGCCAGCTGGCTGACGAACTCGCGATAGCTGGCCGCAGTCAGCTCCGAGGCGGGTAACACCGCCAAATGACGAGCCAGCCCATTGCCCCCTGCTTCGCTGTAGATACGAGCGAGATCCAGCACTACAGCAGGAGAGACCGACACATGCTGATAGTTCCAGCCACTTTCGCTACGGCTTTTGCTGGTCGGCAACGGTAGATTGGCGGCCAACAGAGCCGACAACATCAATTCAGCCAGCATCACCCGCTCTGAGGGGGAGAACCCCTCCAGATGCAGCCCGAGCCGCTCTACCTTGAGCCCGGAGAGCGGGGCTATCCAACCTCTGACCTGCTTATAAAGACGGTGATCCCGCGTCACATTGCCGGTCACCAATATGACCAGCAACAGGGTGGAACCATGCATCAGGGTGAAAGGTGCTTTTTGCCCAAGCGCCAACTGGGTGTTGATCCCCGACAGGGCCGGTAGCGACAGCAATACCTCCTTTTGCTCTTCGGCGATCAGCAGCAGTTGCAATGGCAAGCCCTGTGAAAGGGTCTCGGTCAGCGTGGCATCCCGGCTTTCAATAGCAGGAGGAAGATAGGTAAAAGGAGTGATCACAGGCGCGTGCCTCATCCATGAAGAGATATCTGATGATACCTAACAAATGGTCGAGACGACCAGTTATGGTCTTGAAAAAGCGCAGGAAACAGCATTAATCGCCATCGGTTGCATACCCGATGGAGATATATTCAATGTAATGAGGGGGAAAAGAAGAAAACTATCAGGAAGTTGGTTGCGGGGGCCGGATTTGAACCGACGACCTTCGGGTTATGAGCCCGACGAGCTACCGAGCTGCTCCACCCCGCGTCCGAATTGTCACCCTCAAGCCGAGCAGTAGCTTGATGGCGTTTGTCTGCTTTCGACTGTTTACACAATCGCAGGCTGACGAAAAGTTGGTTGCGGGGGCCGGATTTGAACCGACGACCTTCGGGTTATGAGCCCGACGAGCTACCGAGCTGCTCCACCC